>NZ_JAOCZL010000021.1:137640-592290 GCF_041414825.1 Pseudoalteromonas sp. 68 DY56-GL68 | reverse complement strand
GGCTCCTAATTAAAGAAACCCGTTGCAGCAATGCAACGGGTTTTTTGCGTTTGTCATCGCGATTTTATACGCGCTCTATCCTCATTGTCAGCTACCATTCATTAAATTAACTTTGCTTTGTGTATGGCTTTGATTTAGGATCAAAACAGTTTAAAAGCAAGAACTAATGGCCTGTGTCTAGATTACTTATTTGTTTATTATTATTTTTTTCGAGTGCTTCAACTTTTGCTGTTGAGGTGACTAATCTATATCAAGATACCCTTAAAGTTGCAGACAAATCACGCGATGCTCGTTTGGCAGCAAGTCGTGAAGCACTGCTTAATGTGCTGGTTAAGGTCAGCGGTGATACAAGTGCGGATCAAAACCCTCTTGCTAAACAGCGCACCCGCGATATTTCAGATTACATGCTTAAGTTTGAATATGACGAAAAAGCAGACGGTAGTTTAAATCTGGTCGTTAAGTTTGAAGCGAATAAGATTAATGCACTGATCAAAGATCTCGGTCTGCCATTATGGGGTACACGCCGTCCTTTAGTGGCTATCTGGTTAGGCATTGAAGATAACTGGCGCCGTGAACTGGTTACTCAGGAATCATATCCGCAGCTTGAACAGTTAATTTATGATAAAGCAGGTGAGCGTGGTTTACCTGTCGTTGTTCCTTTGCTTGATTTACAAGACCGCTCAATTGTAGGTATCCCAGAGGTATGGGGTAATTTTTCTGAGCCTGTAGAGCGTGCGTCGAGTCGTTATAGTGCAGAGCGCAGTATCACTGCAAGAATGTATCAACAACAAGACTCAGAAACGTGGATCCTTGATTGGCGTTTTACTAATGATGACCTTTTTGAAACGAATCGGCTGGTAGGTGACAAGCAACAGATTGTTGCCGATATGGTTGATAGTTTAGCCACAGGCTTGGCATTCGAGTATGCGATAGATCCGACTACGATTGGCCAACTTGCATCAGCAACATTTTATTTAAAAGGTATTAATAACTTTGTTGATATTGAACTTGCAAAACGCCGATTAGCAACCTTGAGTGTTGTTACACGTGTAGAAATTTTGCTACGTACACCAGATATGGTGCAATTCAATGTTAATCACACTGGTAGTATGAATGATTTTAGAAAAGCGCTAGAACTTGATAGTGCCTTTAAAGCCTATGAGGACCCTCGAGATTTTTATCAAGTTATTAATCAAGACGAACTTGAATATCAGTGGCAGGGGCTTTAATTCTAGTGCAAGAACCTATGCAAATGGCACTGCCGGTTACGTTGCCTGATGATGAAACGTTTACGTCTTATTTTGGTGGCGAGAATTCTCTTGAGGTTAGTCATCTTAAAGATGCATTTACAAAACTAAGTAGTAAATTCCAATATACTTACTTATGTGGTCTAGGTGATTCTGGTAAGTCTCACTTGTTGTACGCAACCTGTATTGACGCCCAGGAGCGTGGTTTATCAACGATGTTACTGTCTATGAGAGAGGTGATTGACTACGGGCCTGTCGTTCTGGATGGCTTGGAGACTCTTGATGTTTTATGTATCGATGACGTTCATTTAGTGGCTGGCAATGATGCATGGGAAAAAGGGTTATTTAACTTCTTCAATCGCTTTAATGAGCCAGGGAAATACTTGGTTGTCACTGCCGATCTATTACCTGATATGCTGCATATCAATTTACCTGATCTTGTATCGCGTTTGAAATGGGGCACGACATTGCAAATACGCTCAATGAGTGACGATGACAAGGCTGAGGCACTCGTTCGCCGTGCCCACATGCGCGGCCTTGAACTGACCGATGAATGCGCGCGCTTTTTATTAACGCGATTAAGCCGTGATATGCGCGCACTACTCGATGTTTTAGATAAACTTGACCATGCCTCTATGGCTGCACAAAGAAAATTAACAATTCCTTTTATAAAATCAACGTTAAAGCTTTAGTAGGGCTAGAATCTAGTCCTTGCTTTCAGTTATCATTAGCTATTACAAAATCCTTCTGTGAAAGACCAGGTACTCAATGAACTTAGAAAATATTTTAGCGCAAGCACTCGAGGCTGTAGCCAGTGCGAATGAAATCGCGCAATTAGAAGATATCAGGGTTAATTACCTTGGTAAAAAAGGTGAAATCACCAACTTACTTAAAACGCTAGGCAAGATTGCTCCTGAAGAGCGTAAAGAAGCGGGTCAAGTGATTAACCAAGCAAAACAAGAAGTACAAACAGCCATTAACGAAAAGCGTGAGTTACTAGCAAGTAAGGCTCTTGAAGAGAAACTAGCGGCAGAAACAATCGACGTAACTTTACCAGGTCGTGTTATGCCAACAGGTGGCTTACACCCAGTAACTCGTACTATTGAACGTATTGAAAGCTTTTTTGGTGAGTTAGGTTTTGCGGTTAAATCAGGTCCTGAAGTTGAAGATGATTTTCATAACTTCGATGCGCTAAATATTCCTGAGCACCACCCAGCGCGCGCTGATCACGATACTTTCTATTTCAACCCTAAGCTTGTGTTACGTACACAAACCAGTGGTGTACAAATCCGTACGATGGAAACTGAGCAGCCACCACTGCGTATCATCTCTCCAGGTCGTGTTTATCGTAACGATTATGACCAAACACACACGCCTATGTTCCACCAAGTGGAAGGCTTAATGGTTGATACAGATGTAAGCTTCACTGAGTTAAAAGGTATTCTGCACGACTTTTTACGTAACTTCTTCGAAGAAGATATGGAAATTCGTTTCCGTCCTTCTTACTTCCCATTTACTGAGCCATCAGCTGAGGTTGATGTTATGGGTAAAAACGGCAAGTGGTTAGAGGTATTAGGTTGTGGCATGGTTCACCCTAACGTTCTTAAATCCGTGGGTATTGATCCAGAAAAATACACAGGCTTCGCATTCGGTATGGGTGTTGAGCGTTTAACCATGTTGCGTTACGGCGTGAATGACTTACGTGCATTTTTCGAAAACGATTTAAAATTCCTAAACCAGTTCCGTTAAGAGTGAAGATATAAAATGAAATTTAGTGAAAAGTGGTTAAGAGAGTGGGTTAACCCAGCAATCGACACACAGGCTCTTTCGGAACAGTTATCAATGGCTGGTCTTGAAGTTGACGGTGTTGAGCCTGCAGCAGCAGAGTTCACAGGCGTTGTTGTTGGTGAAGTGGTTGAGTGTGGTCAACACCCTGATGCTGATAAATTACGAGTGACTAAAGTAAACGTAGGCGGTGATGAGCTACTTGATATCGTGTGTGGTGCACCTAACTGCCGCCAAGGTTTGAAAGTCGCTGTTGCGACTGTTGGCGCTGTATTACCTGGCGACTTCAAAATCAAAAAAGCCAAACTTCGTGGTCAACCTTCACACGGCATGCTGTGCGCATTCGTTGAATTAGGTATCAGCGAAGAAGGCGATGGCATCATGGAATTACCAAGTGATGCGCCAATCGGTACTGACTTACGTGAATACTTAAGCCTTGATGACAACATTATTGATGTTGACTTAACACCAAACCGTGGTGATTGTTTAGGTATTAAAGGTCTAGCGCGTGAAGTGGGCGTATTGAATAGTGTTGATGTAAATACACTTGAAATTACACCAGTTGCTGCAACGATTGAAGACAAAGTATCGATTGAGCTTGTAAATGATGAAGCGTGTCCTCGTTATTTAGGCCGTGTAATCAAAGGTATTAACCTTGATGCAGAAACACCACTTTGGATGGTAGAAAAGCTGCGTCGCAGCGGTATTCGCTCAATTGACCCTGTTGTTGATGTAACAAACTACGTGTTATTAGAGCTAGGTCACCCAATGCACGCATTTGATTTAAATGCGATTGAAGGTGGTATTAAAGTACGTAGCGCAAACGCGGGTGAAGAGTTAGTTCTGTTAGATGGCAACACAGCTAAACTAGACGAGTCTACGCTTGTTATTGCTGATCACAACAAAGCGCTTGCTATTGCAGGTATTTTTGGTGGTGAAAAGTCTGGTGTAACTGAAGCAACTTCAGACATCTTATTAGAAAGCGCCTTCTTTAACCCGGTAGCGATTGCTGGTCAAGCACGTAGCTACGGCTTACACACGGATGCGTCACACCGTTACGAGCGTGGTGTTGATTTTGCACTGCAAAAAGATGCGATGGAACGTGCGACAGCATTATTACTTGAGATTGTTGGCGGTGAAGCAGGCCCTGTTGTTGAAGCCGTAGCAACAGACAAACTACCAAAAGTAACAGAAGTGCGTTTACGTCGTGAGCGTTTAGACCGCGTAATTGGTCACCACATTGATGATGCAAAAGTGACTGACATCCTAACGCGTTTAGGTTTAGACGTGAAAATCGTTGATGGCGTATGGAGTGCTGACGTACCTAGCTATCGCTTTGATATTCGTATCGAAGAAGATTTAATTGAAGAAGTTGCGCGTGTTTACGGCTATAACAGCATTCCAAACGTTGCACCAACTGCTAAATTAAAAATGACTAACCATGATGAGTCGCATGTTGCGGTCACTAAATTCCGTAATACGCTTGTAACGCGTGGTTACCAAGAAGCAATAACCTACAGTTTCGTTGATCCAAAAGCACAAGCAATTTTACACCCGCAAAGTGATGCACTTGTATTGCCACACCCAATTTCAGTTGAAATGTCAGCAATGCGCGTGAGCTTAATGCCGGGTCTATTAGCATCATTAGTGTATAACCAAAACCGTCAGCAACCACGTGTCCGTTTATTTGAGCACGGCTTAAAATTCTTACGTGACGAAAATGCTGAAAACGGCGTAAACCAAGTTGCTGTCATTGGTGGTGTTATCTCTGGTCTTGCACACGGTGAACATTGGGTTCAAGAAAAGCGTAGCGTTGATTTCTATGACTTAAAAGGTGATGTTGAAGCACTTTTAGCAATTAGCAATGATACAGCACGTTTTGAGATAAAAGCAGAGCAGTCTGATGGCCTACACCCTGGTCAATCGGCAGTAATTTATTCTGATGGCAAGAAAGTAGGTTTCTTTGGTGCAGTGCATCCACAAGTGCAAAAGTCACTAGATATCAATAACACAGCATTTGTGTTTGAAATCGAAATGTCTGCACTAGAAAAAAGAAAATTACCAGAAGCTGTGGCTGTGTCGAAATTCCCGTCAAACCGCCGTGATATCGCGATTTTAGTGGAAGATCAGGTGAAATCTGGCGATATTTTAAACGTGATAGAAAAAGTTGGCGGAAATCAATTGGTTGACCTAAACTTATTCGATGTGTATAAGGGCAAAGGTATTGAGCCAAATTATAAGAGTTTGGCGATTGCTCTAACACTACAAGCGGTTGATAGAACGCTCGAAGAGAAAGATATCAATCAGGTAGTTGATAATGTGGTGGCCGCACTGGCCGAACAATTTAACGCATCGTTGAGGGACTAGATATGGCGCTTACTAAAGCCGACATAGCTGAACACCTATTTGAAAAACTCGGGATTAATAAGAAAGATGCCAAAGATTTAGTTGAAGCGTTTTTTGAAGAAATCCGCTCAGCGCTAGAAAAAGGTGAGCAGGTTAAGCTCTCTGGATTTGGTAACTTTGATCTTCGAGATAAGAAAGAACGTCCAGGCCGTAATCCGAAAACAGGCGAAGATATCCCTATTTCGGCACGCCGAGTGGTAACTTTTAGACCCGGTCAGAAGTTAAAAACTCGCGTTGAAGTTGGCACAAGCAAATCAAAATAAAAAAAGGCAGCGTTAGCTGCCTTTTTTATTTCTTTTTGCTGTTTAAAAATCACGAGGGGACACAAACTTACCTGCTTGGATACTGTCGTAGGTTTGTTGTGCTAAATCATCTAAGCTTTCTAGGCTCTTACCTGAGGCTGTTAACTTATGTTCGATTGGTAAAATATCAACATTTTCGTAGCCAGATAACTGCGCAACCCGTGCGAAAGTATATGCGTGCTTGTATTTTTCATGTTTATAAAACAAGCTGACTAAAGTTGGGTAGATCTCAGGATTTGGGGTTTCATCTGCCTTATTGAGTTCTAATGTTTTGTAAAGCAAGTCGATTGTTTTTTCATCATCAAACTTTACATAATAACTGGCAAGGAAAAATTGCATTTCAGCATTTTCAGTGACACTTTTATCATTTTCTAGAGCAAGTAACTTAGTTAACGCAGATTGGTCATTATTGCGTGACCAGTGATAGTAAAGAAGGCCTGGGTGTTTGGTGTCTTTAGTATCTTGAAAGATACGGGTCATTTCCTTAATGCTCGTCAAGTGGCCTTCAACTCGTGAGGTTGTTTTTTCTTTTAGTTTTATATGCTCAATTTTTGCTGCTAACGACACGCATTGGTCATACTTTTCAAAGCCTTTTAAAAGCTGATACTTATTTTCATCGGTAGGCGACTTATATTCAATATAACGTTGCATGATGACGTCTTTGCGTTGCTCTTTACAGTGGCTATCTTTATTTAGGTCATTACAAAAGCCAGGGGTTTCTTCACACACTTTGGCTAGTGTCAGCGGATCTTCGCACCCAGTTAATGCCAGTAAACCAAGCAGCAGGCTTGCTCTTAATAACATTCCTTAACCTCAAGTTAATAAATACTACTTTATTCTAGCGCAATGAATTGATCTGTAACAGTGGAGAATCATTTGAGTTTAAATTAGAATACCCGTGCCAGAGATGTGCTGCTCTCAAATCACAGTACATTTTTATGGCTATCCGTTCAAAATTGTTTAATTAGGTAAAAAAAATGACCTCATCTCACGAGTTAGAATACACAAACAGCTGGCAAGAACGTCAAGACTACGCAGAAAGCATGCAACCAATTATTGGTAAGCTTTACCGTAGTCGTGGTATCGAAATTGCTGTATATGGCCGTCCTCTCGTTAATGCCAGTACAATCGATATCATCAAAGCACACAAAACAGTTGCTCAGTTTGAAGGTACAAAACTACGTTTACGTGAAAGCTTCCCATTTCTTGAAGCGATTAGCAAAATGGATTTAAACTCAGCACGTATCGATATTGGTAAACTAGCGTATGGTTATTTATTTAATGATGCAGCTAAAGGTCGTTCAGTTGAAGAGTACCTAACTGACGAACTGGCGGAAATCGCTAATGCAGAGCGAAAAGAGCCGCGTGATGTTGTGTTATATGGCTTCGGTCGTATCGGTCGTTTATTAGCGCGTCTATTAATTGAGAAGTCAGGCCCTTATGCTGATTTACGTTTACGTGCAATCGTCGTACGTGGCGGTAAAGACGGCGACTTAGAAAAGCGCGCAAGCTTACTGCGTCGTGACTCTATTCACGGTCCATTCAATGGCTCTATTACAATTGATAAAGAGCGTAATGCAATTAAAGCTAACGGTAGTTACATCCAAGTTATCTACGCTAACTCACCAAGCGAAGTTGATTACACAGCTTACGGCATCGAGAATGCACTTGTTGTCGATAACACAGGTATCTGGAAAGACGAAGCCGGTCTTGGCCAGCATTTAGAAGCGAAAGGCGCTGCAAAAGTATTATTAACTGCACCTGCTAAAGGCAATATTAAAAACATCGTATACGGTGTAAACAACCAAGATATCAAACCTGAAGATAAAATTGTGTGTGCAGCAAGCTGTACAACCAATGCTATTACGCCTACATTAAAAGCGCTTAACGATAAGTTTGGTATCAAGAATGGTCACGTTGAAACTGTTCACTCATACACAAATGACCAAAACTTAATTGATAACTACCATAAAGCTGAGCGTCGTGGTCGTGCTGCTGCACTTAACATGGTTATCACATCAACGGGTGCTGCAAAAGCGGTTTCTAAAGCGTTACCTGAGCTTGAAGGTAAACTAACTGGTAATGCTATCCGTGTTCCTACACCAAACGTATCGATGGCTATCTTGAACTTAAACCTTGAAACAGGTACAACTGTTGAAGAACTAAATGCGTTCTTACGTGAAACAGCACTTTACTCAGATCTTCGTGACCAAATCGATTACACAGCGTCAACTGAAATCGTATCTACAGACTTAGTGGGTAGCCGTTACGCAGGTGTTGTTGACTCACAAGCAACAATCGTAGATGACAACCGTGTTGTGCTTTACGTTTGGTACGATAATGAGTTTGGTTATAGCTGTCAGGTTGTACGTTGTATGCGTGACATGGCTGAAGTAACTTTCCCAAGCTTACCTCGCTAATAGCTACATAATAAAGAATCTAGAAGCCAGCATTATGCTGGCTTTTTTAGTCGTGAAAGTGTTTGCAAATTTTCTGCATGTGATAGGCTGTGCTACGTCTACACCATATTACTAACAAAACGTTCTACACAAGAGCGTTGACTTAATTCTTAACTAACAAGCGAGTAGCTAAGAATTATTTTTAACCAATAGGTTTATAGAATGAAAATCACCAGCAATTTTGACAGTGGTAATATCAAGGTTATTGAAGCCGTTGATCCGCTGAATATTCAATTAGAAATTAATAAAGACAATCAGTCTGATTTTTTCCAGTGGTTTCACTTTCGTCTTGAAACAACGCCGTTTCAAAACCATAAATTACATATTAATAACCTAGAAAACTCAGCGTATCCAGACGGCTGGGAAGGTTATCACGCTGTTGCATCATACGACCGTCAAACGTGGTTTCGTGTTCCTTCTGAGTACGTCGATGGCACGCTATCTTTTGAAGTTGAACCTGAGTGTGGCAGCATATATTTTGCTTACTTTGCACCATATAGCTATGACCGTCACTTAGATTTACTTGCATGGGCACAAAGCCAACATGCATGTGAACTAGAAACATTAGGTGAAACACTTGATGGTCGCGACATGAGTGTATTGCGTGTAGGTATCCCAAGTGAGGATAAAAAGACCATTTGGGTCACTGCACGCCAACACCCAGGTGAAACGATGGCTGAGTGGTATGTTGAAGGTTTACTTCATAAACTACTTGATGATGAAGACCCACATGCCGCTGCACTCTTATCTAAAGCGGTGTTCTACATTGTGCCAAACATGAACCCAGATGGTAGCGTTCGTGGTCATCTGCGTACCAATGCTAAAGGCGTGAACTTAAATCGTGAATGGCAAACGCCAAGCATGGAAAATAGCCCTGAAGTATTCTTAGTGCTAAATAAAATGCGTGAAACTGGCCTTGATATGCACTTAGATATTCATGGTGACGAAGCAATTCCTTATAACTTTGTCGCAGGTAGTGAAGGTATTCCAGGTTACGATGACCGTTTAAAAGATTTAGAAGATAGCTTTAAAGCTGCGCTTTTAACAGTGACGCCAGAATTCCAAGACGAGCATGGTTATCCAAAAGATGAGCCGGGTCAGGCTAACTTAACGGTAGGTTCTTCGGCTGTTGCCCATGAGTTTAATGCATTAGCGTATACGGTAGAAATGCCATTTAAAGATAACGATGATTTACCAGATCCTGATTACGGTTGGTCAGATCGTCGCTCGTATCAATTTGGTCAAGATACGTTAGCGGCCATCGTGAACGTGGTCGATAAACTAAGATAACGCACATTACGGGCATCAGCAAAACTGATGCCCGTAATTGTATCTACTGATAAAAGTTTCAGCGGTGCTTACGAATAGCACAATGAATGTTAATTAAAGTCACGTACACGTCATTTTGAAAATTAACTGTTAACAAAGATGGGGTGTTTAAGTTAATATTCAATACGTTTCGCTGAGACGTTATTAAATTTTATTAATATTTCTCACACTTATATGTCGCGTATTCTCACAAGCTCACGCAGAGTATCGTAACTAACAATAAAAAATATCATCATAGAGGATATCCATGGAAGCTCTTGTAAGCGCCGTCAATGACATAATCTGGAGTAATGCACTCATTTACTTATGTCTAGGTGCAGGTCTATTTTATTCCGTTTTAACCCGTTTTGCTCAAGTTAGACATTTCAAAGAAATGTGTAAGTTATTGCTAAGTTCTAATAACTCAGATACTGGTATTTCATCATTCCAAGCGCTAGCTGTTTCATTATCTGGCCGTGTTGGTGTGGGTAATATTGCTGGGGTTGCTGCGGCAATTGGCTTCGGTGGGCCTGGTGCTATTTTCTGGATGTGGGTTGTGGCGTTTTTAGGCGCGAGTACAGCCTATGCAGAGTCTACCCTCGGCCAAATTTATAAATCTGAAGAAGACGGTCAGTATCGCGGTGGTCCAGCGTATTACTTTGACCGTTGCTTACAGCAAAAGTGGTTAGCTGTATTATTTGCCGTATCAGCTATTGTTGCCTGTGGCGTATTCTTACCTGGCGTACAAGCAAATGCGGTAGGTAATGCATTTACGCAAGTGTTTGGTGAAGGCACACTGGTTAACACAAGTTTTGGTGAAGTAGGTAGTTTTAAGTTAGTTGCACTGGCTATCATTTTAATCGTGCTTGCGTTTATTATTTTTGGCGGTATTAAACGTATCGCAAACTTCACACAAATCGTGGTGCCATTTATGGCATTAGGTTACATCGTACTTGCTTTAATCGTGGTATTTTTAAATCTGGATAAAGTGCCTGGTATCTTCTCAATGATTTTATCTGATGCATTCACAGCTCAAGCAGGTTTTGGTGCTGCAATTGGCTGGGGTGTTAAACGTGGTATCTATTCAAACGAAGCAGGTCAAGGTACGGGCCCTCACGCAGCATCTGCGGCAGAAGTTGATCATCCAGCCCAACAAGGCTTAGTACAAGCATTTTCTGTTTACGTGGATACAATCTTTGTGTGTACTGCAACAGCGTTAATGATCCTTATCACTAAGCAATATAATATTGTTGGTGAGTTACCTGCGGGTCAATTTATTGTGCAAAATGTTGATGCAGCTACGGAAGTAGGCTCTGCAGCCTTTACCCAAATGGCACTATTTAGTGTATTTGGTGGTTTTGGTGAAGCATTTGTTGGTATTGCGTTGTTCTTCTTCGCATTTACTACAATCCTTGCTTATTACTATATTGCAGAAACTAACGTTGCTTACTTAAACCGTTATTTTAAAGGTAGCATTCCATTAGTTGTCGTTAAAGTGGTTATCATGTTCATGGTTGCTTACGGTATGGTGAATAATTCTGGCTATATTTGGGCAATTGGTGATATTGGTGTTGGCTTAATGGCTTGGATTAATATTGTCGGTATCTTAGCCATTTTCTTTGTCGCAAAACCAGCACTCAACTGTTTACGTGATTATGAAGATCAAAAGAAAGCGGGTGGTGAAATTACCTTTGATCCAGTTAAGTTAGGCATCAAAAATGCGATCTTCTGGGAAAAGCGTTTAGTAGATAAGGCTAAAGAAAAAGAATAAATCGTATTTCCAAGATGAGTTTGATGATTGCAGTTTTCGAATCTTCACAATTGAATGAAATTCAAATAAGACATCGACTCATAAAACGAGTACAATAAAGGGCGCCTTAAGGCGCCTTTTTTATGCGTAGTATGGAGAAAGATATGGCGATTATTAGTTGCCCGCAATGTGCAAAATCAATATCTGATAAACATAAGCAGTGTCCGCATTGTGAATGCCAAGTCACCGATCTTAGCAATGAACAAATGCAACAAATGCAAAAAGAAACGCGCATTCGTAAACAACAAAAGTTTATGAATCACTCTTTCCTCGCACTGATTTTATTTTTAGGGGGCTTTTTCTGTTATTACTTTATGCACCCCGAAGCAAAGTCTCTTGAGTGGTATGCCTATTCAGCGGCAATGGCTGTAGGTTTTGTTTGGTATCTCGTTAGCCGCATCTATTTAGTAGTTTTGAAAAAGAAAAAGTAACATGAATATTGATCACATAGTTAAAAATATCACCCCAGACGTATTTGAGCGTCTTCAGTACGGCGCTTCAACAGGTAAATGGCCTGATGGCACACCATTAACTGAAGAGCAAAAACAACAAACCGTTCAGCTCGTGATGCTTTACCAAGCTAAAGTTTCGCAAACCAATGAGCAATTTACCATTGGTGAAAATGGTGAAATGGTGCAAAAGAGCAAAGCTCAATTGCAAAAAGAATTCGCATCAGAAAATGAAATAGCTAGGTTTAGTGAAAATGATCTTTAAACACCTGTTTACTCCGAAATGGAAGCACCCTAAAAACCAAGTTCGTTTGGCCGCCGTTGAACGACTTGATACCGAGCGCGATCTCAGCATCTTAAATAGTATTGCACTGGAAGACAGTTCTGCAGAGATCCGTAAAAAAGCCTTGAATAAAGTGAATGATATCGTTTTGTGGTGGCAGGTGTATAAGCAAGATCAAGCGCTGAAAGAGCTTGCCGAGCAGCACATCAATCAAGCTGTTTTAAACACTGACAGTCAATTAGATGTAAACATTAAAAATGAATTTATCGAGCGTTATGCGCCTGTTAAAACACTAGAGAAGTTAGCATTTGCAGAAAAAGAAGTGCAAGTTCGCGTTAAATTATTAAAGCGTTTAGCCAATGCTAACTTGATTGATAAAGCATTTAAAGAAGGCAGTGAAGAACTACAAGCTCAGCTTGTTGAGTTGGTTATCAATCACCAGTTAGCAAAATCATTATTAAAGCATGCCAAAGGGAAAGCTCAACAGCAGCTAGCCACTCACCTTGAAAACGAACGTTTAGCTATTGAAATGCCAGCTAAAGTTGAGGCAGATACACGCGTTGTGTTGGCCAAATTAAATGCATTACGTGATAAAACTGATTTTCAACTGGTATCTCAACAACATGCTGATTTGTTACAGCAATGGCAGGCGATTGAACTTAAGTGGTTGAATGAAGAACAAGTTAAAGCGCTTGATAAAAAATACATAGCGATCACTCAAAAGTTAGATGTTCACCTTGCTTCGCTTCGTAATGAATATGAAATTGCTCAACAATTATTATTGGAGCAACAGCGCCAAGTACTCGCACTGGCAACACTTGAAGCGTTATCAGAAGAGATTGAGAATGCTCTACAGCTTGGGATGGAAGCGCCTGAGCAAATCCAACAAGATTGGTTAGAAGCGAAAGTAGCACAAGCAAAAGAAGCACTTACTGAAACAAAACTAACTGATAATCAAACTGTTCGTGATGTTAAAAAGCGCTTAGAGAGTTTGTTTGAGCAGGTAGAGCAATTACCAACACTTGTTACCTCGATAGCTGAATACAAACAAGCGTTTGAAACGTTATCTGCGATTGAACCAAGTGATGATGAAGCACTGTTTGATGAGCGTCAGCGAGAGTTTAAAACACAGCAAAAAAATGCTCGTCAAAAATTATCTAAGATCCCTTCGCGATTACAAGGTAGTTTAAAAGCAGCCTTAACAGCGCGTGTTAACATGTGGCAAGAAGCAATGGCGCCACTTACGACAAAATTGACTAAAAATCAGCAAGCCGCTAAGCGAAAAGCACGAGATGTTAAACGATTGATTGAGCAAGGTCGTTTTAATATTGCATTTGGTGTTTTTAAAGGATTTGAAGAACTATATAACACGCTAACAGAGTCTTATAAGCAACCACTTGATTCACTTAAATCTGACCTTGAGTCGCAATTAGCGGAAGCAAAAGATTGGCAAAAGTACGCATCTGCACCAAAGCGTGAAGCACTACTTAAAGAAGTGAGTGAATTAGCGACAGCAGAATGTACTGACCCTAAACAACGTGCAGAGCAAGTTAAACAATTGCGTCGACGTTGGAATGAATTAGGGCGTCTTGATACAGAACAAGAGAAACGCCAAGGTGAGCAATTTGATCAGCAAGTAGAGTTACTGTTTGCGCCGTGCCGTGAGTACTTTGCTGAGCAAGAGCAACAGCGTGAGCAAGCTAAATCACAGCGTGTTGATGTTATCTCACAAATGCAACAGCTAAATGAATTGGATACTCAGTCTGATGAGTTTGATTGGAAGCAGTTTGAAAGTAAATTTAATCGGATTTCTAAAGCATGGCGTTCTGCTGGTAATGTTGACCCTAAAACGTATCGTGAGTTGCAAGCACAATTTAAAGCTGCGCAGTCGCAAGTGCAAGCTCAACTTATTGCATTCCATAAAGCAAACGCTGAGCAAAAAGCAGCGCTGGTAGAACAAGCTACACAGCTATCACAAATTGATGATTTAGCGGTGGCATGCCAAGAGCTGAAAGAATTGCAACAAACTTGGCAAACAATAGGCTTTGCAGGGATGAAAGCAGAGAACACTTTATGGCAGCAATTTAGACGTGTTAATGATGAGACATTTGCCAAGCGAAGTGCCGAGTTTGAACAGCAAAAACAAGCACAACAGCAAAATGACGAAGTTATAGCAGAGCAGTTAACTGAGCTTGAATCTGCACTAGAAACAGTGGTTCATCTTGCTCAGCTCAAAGACTTAGCTGCGAAGCTTGCAGAGCTTGAGTATTCGAAAGCGTTATCAACTCGGGTTACTCAGTTAGAAGCGGCGATTACTGCAAAAACAGCGCAAATTAGTAAGCAAGCAGAGCTCTCTAAGCTCAATGCTTTATTTACAGCGCTTGAGAGTAATACTGATATTCCTGCTCAGTTCCAAACGCCATTGACAACCGTATTAAACGCGCAGCAATTACTAACACGTATTGAAATTTTAGCTGGTGTAGAATCTGCCGATAGTCAATTACGTATGACTGAGCAAGTTGCGATGCTTGATGATAAGCACCGTGGAGAGCAAGCCGATGTTTATTACTACTTGAAACAGCTTCTAGCGGTCAGTGAAGGTTCAGTTTCACCTGACACACTAGCAAGGCTTAAAGCAATATTTGCACAATAACGACTATTTATGAAGCCGCTTAATTAGCGGCTTTTTTCGAGGAAGACCATGAGAATTTTACTATTATTAACTTGCTTACTGTTAGGCGCATGTAAAAGCACAGAGCAAGGCATTTCGGTTTATTCATTCACGAATTCAGAAATTGAAGCGGCTTTATCAAATCAACTACCCAAATTTAAAGAACAAATAAAATTAATGGGGTTACCTGTAGAATTTGCAGTTAACGATTTGAGTGTTAATGTCGGTCCAGAAAAACGTGATGTTATCGTGTTAGGTGCTGATTCAAGCGCTGTTGTAAACGCTTTTGCACTTAAATACCCTGTACGACTAAAGCTTGAAATAGAAGGTAGCCCTTTTTATGACAGTGAGAAAAAAGCCGTGTTCTTACGTAATGTAAAATTGTTAGATACGCAGGTAGATACCGCTGGCTTTAAAGGGAACTTAAGTTTACTTGATGATCAAGCTATGCAAGTAATTAATGGGTTTTTAGCGGTCAATCCAGTTTACAAACTTAATACAAGCGACCCGAAAATAGCTTTACTTAGTAAGTTGCCACTCGATCTGCAAGTAGCACAAGGTGAAATCCGCTTAGTTCCTGCCATGTAACTTTTTAACTAGTAAGAGCACTTTTATAGTGCTCTTTGGCTTTTTTCATCGCTTGTTTTAATGATTATTCGTTGCGATAATATGTCGTGATATTTCGCGAATAGACATTTTGCTATGATTAAAGAATTTTTAAATGATCCAACACTTTTATTAAATGCTGTAGGAGAAGGGATATACGGCTTTGATTTATCGGGTAATGCTGTATTCGTCAACCCAGCAGCTGAGCGTATGACTGGCTGGAAAGCAGAAGAACTTCTAGGTAAAAAAATTCACCAATATCATCACCATACTCGAAAAGATGGCTCACCATATCCTGCAGATGAATGCCAAATATATTGCACTATGTTCGATGGTAAACATCGTCACGTAAATGATGAGGTATTCTGGCGTAAAGATGGTAGTTATTTTGCGGTTGAGTATACCTCAACACCCATTTACAAAAATGGCGCCTTGATTGGTGCAGTCGCGATTTTTCGCGATGTCTCAAAGCAACAGCAAACTGAAGTTGCATTGCGCGATGCTCTGGCTCAAGTTCAGCACTTGTCTGAGCAGTTACAAGCTGAGAACGCCTATCTTATTTCTGAGTTAAATGAAGACTGGCAGGGGTCGGGTTTAGTCGGGCAAAGTCATTCGTTTCAAAGTATGCTTGAGCAAATAACTCTAGTGAGTCAAACGAACAGTACCGTTTTGATTTTAGGTGAAAATGGCACAGGTAAAGAGCTGGTGGCGAGAAACTTACACCGTTTAAGTAGCCGCGCTGAGCAACCATTCATTAAAGTAAATTGCGCGGCATTTTCTGCAAATTTAATAGAATCAGAGTTATTCGGTCATGAAAAAGGAGCGTTTACCGGCGCTAATGAGCGCAGAAAAGGGCGTTTTGAACTGGCTGATAAAGGCACTCTATTTTTAGATGAAGTGGCAGAGTTACCATTAGAAGCGCAAAGTAAGTTACTGCGCGTGCTACAAGAGCAAGAGTTTGAGCGCGTAGGAGGTAGCCAAACCTTAAAAGTCGATATTCGAGTATTAGCCGCAACTAATCGAAACTTATGGCAAATGGTTGAGCAGGGCAGCTTTCGAATGGACTTATATTATCGCTTAAACGTGTTTCCCATTCGTGTTCCTGCGCTGCGTGAGCGCAAAGAAGATATTCCACTTCTCGCGGCAAACATAATCACTCAGCTTAACAAGCGGTTAGGTAAACAGCTAAAGGGGCTTAGCAAAGCAACGCTCACTAAGTTGTCTAATTATGATTGGCCAGGCAATATTCGCGAGCTACAAAATATTCTTGAGCGTGAAGCTATTTTATCAAAACAAGCTTTGCTACAACTCTCTGCACCTTTGAATAACGAGCAAACAAATGAGCAAGTTGTCTCGCTTGCTGCTGTACAAAAGCAGCATATTTGCGAGGTACTAAAACGGTGTAACGGCCAAATATCAGGTGAAAATGGCGCTGCTACCTTGCTTGGTTTACCCGAAAGTACTCTTAGATCAAAAATGAAAAAGCTGGCTATAAAACGTAATTTCGCGAAATAGCGTGGCTGTTCGCGTTATTTCGCGGTTTTGGTTGTTTTAAGTGAAAAAATAGTCATTAATATCAATTATTTAATTTTATTTTGAGTTGGCCTGATAGTTGCTCTGTAAGGTTATTACCGACACAGAAGTAAGTAGCAAAATGAAATTTGATATTAAAGAGCAAGACTTAATCATCAAGCCCTACAACCAAGATGGGCCGATTTATATCCGAGAGCAAAAGGGGCACTTCCAACGTATCCGCCGTTACTTAGGCTGGGTACTGATGTTGACGTTTATCGCCATTCCGTGGATTCAGTATGATGGTCGTCAAGCCGTCTTACTCGACGTAGCAACACAAAAATTTAGCTTGTTTGGGTTAACACTGTTGCCTCAAGATTTTATGATTTTAGCCATGTTATTTATGACAGGTGCTTTTGCATTGTTTTTTGTGACGAACTGGTTAGGGCGAGTTTGGTGTGGTTATACCTGCCCGCAAACAATTTGGATGCTTATGTTCACTTGGGTTGAACATAAAGTCGAAGGGAACCGTAACCAACGAATCAAACTTGATAAATCTCCTTGGTCAGCAAGTAAGTGGCAAAAGAAAATAACCAAACATGCAGTTTGGCTTGTCATCTCTTTACTCACATCAATGTCATTTATGGCTTATTTTATACCTGCTAAGTCTTTATACATGAGCTTATTCACACTTGAAATGTCAGGGCTTGTTAGCTTTTGGGTTTTCTTGTTCGCATTTTGCACGTATGGTAATGCGGGGTTTTTACGTGAAAAAATGTGTACTGTTGCGTGTCCATATTCACGTTTTCAATCAGTAATGTTTGATAAAGACACGTTAGTCGTCACCTACGATCAAGAGCGAGGGGAATCTCGTGGTGCGCGTAAGCGTAAAGCCGATCCTAAAGAGTTAGGTTTAGGTGACTGTGTAGATTGTAACCTGTGTGTTGAAGTATGCCCTGCAGGTATTGATATACGAAATGGCTTGCAATATGAATGCATAAACTGCGGCTTATGTATCGATGCGTGTGACGATACCATGGAAAAATTTAATTATCCAAAGGGACTAATAAAATATGCCTCAGAAAAGCAAATGGAAGGAAAAACAACAAACCCATTTAGGTTAAAACTGCTTGGGTATGGCGGTTTAACGGTCTTATTTGTGGTTGCTATGGTCGTTTGGGTAGCTATGCGTACGCCAATAGAAGCATCAGTTATTCGTGACCGTAATGCTTTGTATCGTGTTAACTTTGAAGGGCTGGTTGAAAACCCATACACTTTATCAATTATCAATAAAACTCAGCATAGTTTGAGCTATTCAATTGGTATAACTGGTATCGAAGAAGCTAATCTACAGGTGCCAGAAACAATAACGATTGATGCAGGCCAAATGAAGAGGGTGCCTGTTACCGTGGTTGCTGATGGTTATGAATTAAAATCAAAAGTAACGCCAATAAGTTTCCATATTCAAGCGCTTGAAGATGCAGATATAGCGATAACGAAAGAAACAAAGTTTTATAAAAACTAATAACGCTTGGTATTGAAATGGCTTGTTAACAAGCCATTTCAGCAAATTCAAGTTGTTTTAAAACATAAGCTTTGGCGCTTTGCAAATCATCAAATAAACAATCAAGAATTTGAATCGGAGACTCAGCTTCTGCGATGATACGTTTCATTTGATTAAGCACGATTGAAGAGCTGAACATATATGCTGTGGCAATACAGTTTGTGCCTTGTAAAGCACGGAATAAATTAGCAAAACCTCGTTCTGCATCAGGAGTCGTTGCAAGTAGGTGAGTAGAATGACTAATATAAGCCCACGGGCGCCCAGCCAAAGCACTGATATGCTTTTTTAAACCAGTCGCGAAGTCGTTGACTAATCGTGCGTTAATATTACCAGAAAATTGTCCAATAATAATTGGACCCTCAGTGATGATACTGACACTGCCATAGTGATTCTTAAATTCCAATTTGCTTCCCTTTCGAATTAAAAAGAGCGCGAATTTTATACAATTCACAGAGCGTGTCTAGCTATTTATTGTACAATTATAAAAAAGCATAAATATTCTAAATTTATGCTTTTTATTGGTTTTTAATTGCTTTTATGGGTGTTGTGCAGATAGCTTATTCATCTGGCATTTAAAGTTTAGATAACTATTTATTAACAATATAGTCAAGAGCGCCTGTAATTGCCGCTACTTGAGCGTGAATACAAATTTCGTCACTTGCTTGTGGGCTATCAGGGTAGACCTCTGTTGTTGTTACAAATTCTGCATCTGTTAAGCCCATACATAAACCGAGCTTTTTCGCTTCGTAATTAATTACTCCAAACTGAGTTTGCGGCACACCAATCAACTGGTTATTTTCATCACTTGGGGCGATGTGGGTAACTTTTTCAACTGATTTTATAATTGCGGTTTGGAATTCATGTTCAGGACGTTCGCTGTCAGCTACAAGATAAAATCCATCTGGTATATTCCAATTATCGTGTGTTTTGGCATCGCGCGCTGCAAGCGCTGGACGAAACTCGCTATTATCAGTGTCGGTTGTTTCATGGAGATCAATATGTGCGTACGGTGCAATTGAATTATCAGCTAGGTACTGCATGATTGCTGCCGATTCTTGCGCAGGACTATTTTGATAAAAGGAGCGGTTTGGATCAGTTGCAGTTGGATTCCAACGGTTTATGGTTTCGTAACCCCAAGGGCTAATACAGGGTGCAATCAAAATATTAAAGTGTGAAAGGTAATCGGTAGCTGATTTTTTGGCAAAGGCTAATGCGCCGTGCACACCACTCGTTTCATAACCGTGTACACCACCTGTTACTAACACGCATGGTTTATTATTTTGCCAATTTTTGCTTTTTAAAATGAAAAGCGGGTAGCTGTTATTGTCATAGTCAAGCGTACCATAGCGTTCAACATCGAACTTTTCTGATAACGAATCAAGCTGTGATACGACGTCATCTGAGTAGCTACGCTTTACTGATTGAAGCGCAAGCCATGCTTTTTTGTCTTCATCATTCCAAGGTTTACCAGGGGTTCCGATAGGATAACTCATAAAATACCTTATTTGGATTTGCTGCAAAAAAGCGAGCTTATCGAAGCGTAGCATGTCATGCAACTAGATAAGTTCAGTCGTTATGTTTCCTTGTTCATATAACTTTGCGTGATGATGTTTGTGAATGTCGAATAAGTATTGGCGCATTGCATCTTCGCCTTCACAGACCTTAATTATTTTTGCAGCAATACCTTTACTTGTCGCTCTGACAGGTTTGGCTCTGATCATCACATGCTCTTGGTTGGGTAACTTAAAAGCAAGCGTAATTTCTTGCTCTAAAACGGCTTCGGCATGTTTTGGTTGTAGGAGTATTCCAGTACTCGAGAGTGATAAAATAACGTATTTTTCTGTTTGTAGGTCAAGATCGGGTGTTCGCCAACTTCTTTCAATTCCTTTGGTGTCGATTACTTCAGGCGCACTAAGAACCGGCGTTAATTGACCGCTTTCATCTGTGGTGAACTCTAATGGAAACCACAACTGATAGATACCCACTTCTGCCAATAGCGTTAATTTTGCATTCTTGAGTAATCCACTTAGCTTGTCTGGTAGGTTGAGATTTAATGACATTTTAGTGTTGATAGGGTCATCAACACTTTGTTCAGCCTCAAATAAGCTATTAAAAAAAGACAACTCTTGCTCTGATAAATGTGTCATCCCTAGCTCCTTTTAAGTACGACTGGGTAATAGTAACTTAAGGTCATAGTTTGTTCAAATAATGTGTACAAAACAGGCATTAACTGTGCCAGTTGCACAGAGATTTCTTTTAGTGTTTATTTGACTTACACTGGAGAAAATAATTCACAAGGATTTTATTTTGTCGAGTTTGACTGGTGTAAATAAAAGTTTAGTTATCTTTGCCGCTTTAGTTATTGTTTTAGCAGGTATTAAAGCTGCAAGTGTAATTGTGATCCCTTTTGTTTTGGCAGCTTTTATTGCCATTATATGTAATCCCCTGATCCGCTTTTTTGCTAAATATGGAATTCCCAAAGCAATTGCAGTGGTTTTTGTCATGATGATGATAGTTGGTGTAGGGGTAAGCCTTGCCGGTCTGGTAGGGCAATCTATGACCGATTTCTCTGAAAAACTACCAGAGTACAAAGCGCAACTACAAGAAGAGTTTGTGTGGGTTGTTAATGTTGCTGCTAGTTATAACATCTTGATTGATAAAGAACAGATTATTTCTTTATTTGACCCAGGAAAAATGATTGATGTGGCTACAAATATGCTTACAGGCCTTGGCGGCGTAATGGCAAATATGTTTCTTATTATTTTAACGGTAGTATTTATGCTGTTTGAAGGGCCAATGCTAAGCAAAAAAGTACATATGGCATTAGATGACCCCGAAATGAAAATGAAGCAAATTGACCGCTTTTTAGACTCTATTAACTCTTATCTTGCGATAAAAACGTTAGTAAGTTTGGGCACCGGCCTGCTTGCAGGTTCTATGCTATGGGCACTTGGTGTTGATTACTTTGTGCTGTGGGGGGTTGTGGCATTCATGCTCAATTATATCCCTAATATTGGGTCGATTATTGCGGCCGTACCGGCGGTATTATTAGCTTTAATTACACAAGGCCCGCTTGTTGCTGGGGTTATTGCGGGTGGTTACCTAGTAATAAATACGGTGATGGGTAACATAGTTGAGCCTAAATTTATGGGTAAAGGTTTGGGTTTATCAACGTTAGTTGTATTCTTATCTTTAATCTTTTGGGGTTGGTTGATGGGAACAGTCGGAATGCTGTTATCCGTACCATTAACTATGATAGTTAAAATAGCCCTTGAAACAAGCCAAGAAGGGCGTTGGCTCGCAACTTTGCTGGGAAACGGCGAAGAGCTTAAATTAGATGATTAAAAGGCGCTGATGCGCCTTTTTACTTTAATGGTTGCTTTAACACACTCAGGTGCTGATTGAGTATAGCAATTTCACATTGCTTGTAGGTAATAGCTGCCTTGGTTGCATTTGGCATTTTTTGCAAATATCGCCAACGACAACTGTCCTCTTGATAGCTGGCTTGGTTTTTTACACTGCGTAAAAATATAGGTAATAGTTGGCTGTTCCCCGTATCTTCTTTTATCTTTTCCAGATCTAGAGTCAGTTTATTCACCCACATTTTTTGTTCGCGTTCCAAATCTGCAATGACTTTATCTAAGCAGCGAATATATTGCTTTGTTTCAGCAGGTGTATTGCCGTTTAATGTGCATTGCTGTTGAGCATCGATAGAGAATGCTTGAAATGATATAAATCCTAAAAAAACTGTAAATATCGGGTGTTTCATATTATTTTTTATCACGATAGTTAAACTCTAAAATAAACTCAGCGCCACCAAGTTTTTCGGAGTCACCAATTGTTAAGTGGCCATTATAAGAGTTTACTAAGTCCGACACGATAGCCATACCAACACCATGACCACTTTCATAAGTGTCCAATCGGGTGCCTCTTGTTAATAATGATTCACGCTTGTCAACGGGCACGCCAGGTCCATCATCACAGATATTAATTGTTAATGATTTGCCTTGCTTAACGTTAATGTCAACTTGCGAGCGGCAAGCTTTACAAGCATTGTCTATTAGATTACCTAACAATTCCATTAAGTCGGTTTTATCACCTAAGAAGTAATCTTTCTCTGTTACTTCACAAGTAAAGATAATATCTTTGTCACGATAAACCTTCGTCATGGCACTTAAAATTGAATCAATAACAGGTTTAACAAGCGTTTGTTTTTTCCATGTATCAGACGCACCAGTGGCGGCTCGCTTTAATTGATGCTCGATCATCACATTAATACGGTCTAACTGCTCTTGTGCATCTGCATCATTGGCTAAAGGGCTTGACTTAAGTACAGCTAATGGGGTTTTCAATGCGTGCGCTAAATCGCTTAATGACGCCCGATAACGCTCTTTTTGGCGCTGCTGTGATTCAAGTAATAAGTTTAAATCTGCCTTAATTGTTTGTAGCTCAACAGGGTAAAGACCCTTAATTTGTTGATTATCGCCAGACTCAATGGATTTTATTTCTTTGTCTAAACGTTGTAGGGGTCTTGCGCTCCAAACAAAACCAATCGCCATCAATGCGGCGATTGCAACACCCATAACATACATCCAATTTACTAAGGTTTGTTTAAAGCCATCCATCAACCTGAGTAGAGCATCATTACGTTTTAACAAAATAAACCGTGCATGCTCGGATTGATCTATATTTTCTAGGATAACGGTAAGGGTAAGCTGCCAATAAACCACATTATTATATTCAACACGACGGAAATCGGCTGAACCAGCAGGGGCTTCGAATTCGTCAGGAATAAAATTTATATTCGTTGCTGACTCAGAGTACCAAACAGGTAGATCGTCACGATAAATCATAGCGTAGGTGTCTGAGTTTAGTCTGTTTAGTTCGGGGGTGAGAATGGTGCTTGGCATCACAATGCCACGTTCAGTAAAGTCAACTTCAGAGATAAGAGAGTATAAGTGGGCTTCGAGCGTTTTTTCGGTCGCTTCGACCAAGGAGGCGTAGTAAGCCTTACCAATTGAGAAAAACAAAATTGGTAAAGCAACTAATAAAACAAAGACAAGGATAAATCCTTGCCTTACTTTAAGCGGTATTTGCGATGCTACCACTGACTTTTAAGCCTGTAACCACGGCCACGTAACGTTTCTACAGGGTTTAGTGTACCGTCAGGGTCTAGCTTTTTACGTAAACGAAGCACGAATACTTCAATTACGTTTGAGTCAAGATCAAAGTCTTGGTCGTAAATATGCTCAGTTAGCTCTGACTTAGAGATCACTTTTTGTGGGTTAACCATTAAGTACTCAAGTACTTTGTATTCATATGCTGTCAGGCTAAGCTCTCTGTCATCTACCCATACTTGCTGAGAGCGAGTATGAATTTTGATTGGACCTGCTGTCATTTCAGGGTTTGCTTTACCCGCACTACGGCGAATAAGTGCGTTACAGCGCGCAATTAACTCTTCAACATGAAACGGTTTAGTAAGGTAATCATCAGCGCCTGCATCTAAACCTTCTACTTTATCTTGCCAACGGTCACGTGCCGTTAAAATTAAGATAGGAATAGTAATACCTTGTGCACGTGCTTTTGTGATCAGTTCTATACCATCTACTTTTGGTAAGCCTAAATCGACTACTGCCATATCAAGAGGGTATTCTGTAATATGAAATAAACCAGCTTCGCCATCGTGACAAAGATCTACACTGTAGCGCTCTTTCTCAAGGGCATTACGTAAATTGTCTGCCAAGTGTAAATCATCTTCAATTACTAAAATTCGCATTTTTAATCCTTTTTCACTTCGCCAGTCTTTTTGTTCACATGGATATCGACCACGTGTCCGTTCGTTTTTAATATTCTAACGGTATATACTTTTTCTTGCTCTGTGATTTTGAGGGTTCTACCGTCTTCCGCTTTTTTTGCAATCAACACTGCTTGCTTTTTACTGACCTCATCAGCTTGCTTGTTACTTGCAGCCGCTTGAAAGCTTGAAAGTGCAAATAGTAGGCTAAAACTGAAGGCTAATAATACGCGCATGACGGGAAACTCCTAAACCAGACCCATTTAGTTTAATTAACCAAGTAACTAAAACTCAAGTAAAAACGTTAAATTATGTGATTTAACGAGATGATCTTAGTTAACAAGCAGTGAACAAACACTGAATTATTGCAGCAGGAAAGTTCACTCTAATTAAAAATTAACCAAAGACTTTTTTAAATGGCTTTACAACTGAGTTATCGTAAACGCCAGCAGCAATATAAGGGTCGTTTGCTGCCCATTCCCTTGCTGCTTCTAATGAATCAAATTCAGCAACCACTAATGAGCCTGTAAAACCGGCTTCAGCAGGGTCTTCACTATCAACGGCTGGTAGCGGGCCTGCTGTAAATAAACGATTTTGATCGTCTAATTCCTGAAGGCGAGCTAAGTGAGCAGGGCGAGCAGATTTACGTGCGTCCAAACTATTCTCAACGTCTGTTGAATAAATCATATACAGCATAATGTGTTCTCAATGTTATTTTGAAAAAATAGTAGCATATTCTGCTGAGTAGACGAGAGATTATTTGCGTAATAATCTTTACACAAACCCATATAACTTTAACTTATAAAGCTTGAAATACGCGGTATAACACTGGTAGAGTCGCTTGATTGAGAAAATAATAATAAGGTTTTTAAATGAGCGAAAAACGCGAGCATTTTAGCTCCCGCCTCGGTTTTATTTTAGCGGCAGCCGGTTCTGCTGTAGGTATCGGAAACTTAGTGGGTTTTCCTGTTTCCGCTACAAAAAATGGTGGTGGTGCTTTCCTTTTAGTCTATGCATTGTTTGTCATTTTTATCTGTTTGCCTGTAATGATGGCCGAAATGGCAATGGGTCGTAAAGCGCAAAAAGATCCTCTTGGTTCTTACAAATTATTAGCGAGCAATGATCCAAAATGGAACTTTGCGGGCTTTTTAGCGGTACTAACGCCATTTATGATTGCTGTTTTTTATATGGTGATCACTGTGTGGATTTTTGGTTATTTATCGCAAACCGCATTTGGTAATTTAGATGCTTTAGCTCAGCCTGATAACTTTGGTACCTTTATCAATAGCTATACCGTGTTTGGTTATATGGCTGTAGTTGCAATCATCGTTAACTTGATCTTGGTTGGTGGTGTAAAAGAAGGTATTGAAAAAGCAGCTAAGTTTATGATGCCGGCTTTATTTGTGTTACTTACCGCGCTGGTGGTTTATGTATTAACACTTGATAACGCGATGGCGGGTGTAAAGTATTACATCGTACCTGATTTCAGTAAAATGAGTGCGAGTGTACTTAATGGTGCGCTAGCTCAAGCGTTCTTTTCACTGTCGTTAGGTATGGGTATTTTAATGACCTATGCATCATATATTTCTAAGAAAGATGATATCGTTGGCAGTGCTAAAATGGTTGCGGTAACTGATTCGCTAGTTGCGTTTATTGCCGGTCTTATGGTGCTTCCAGCTATTTTTAGTTTTAACCCAGATACTGATCCAAGTACTTTATCTGACTCATCGGTGTCGATGATTTTTGTATATCTACCAAAAATTTTATTAGCATTACAAGCTGATATTGGCTACGTGGGTGCATCAATTGTTGCGTTTGTATTCTTCTTATTAGTCTTTTTTGCGGCAATTACGTCACTTGTATCGATTGTAGAAGTACCAACAGCAACATTAAGTGATCGTAAGGGTATCAGCCGTAAAAAAGCATTGGCTATCCTAACTTTATCAACAGGCGTATTAACTGTGTTGTGTACCATGTCGTTTGGTATGGTTGACTCACTTACTCAGTTTGTTAATTATGGCGGCGCAGATAAGAGCTTGTTTGATATTGTTTATGATGTGTTTTACGACACAATTTTACCGCTTAATGGTTTAATGGTGTGTTTATTCGTTATGTACCGCTGGAAAAAAGCAAACTTATCAGCAGAGCTAAGCCAAGGCTGTGACGGCTATATCGGCAGCTTTACAGAGAAGTATGTGAACTTTTCGCTATCAACGTTTATCCCTGCCATTTTATTACTTATTTTTGTAAATACGGTCGCAACGAAGTTTTTTGCATTTAGTATTTTCGGATTTTAAAAGCCAACTCAATATTTAGCCGCGCACTTTTGCGCGGCTTTTTTATATTCGCTAAATAGCCCCTGCATCTAAAACATCACCTAGCCCCAAAGTAAACATCCAAAGTCCCCATAAACTGTGTTCAATAACACACACAAAGGTCGAGCGGCTTTGCGCATAGGTGTAAGAAAAAAGCAGCCCACCTAAAAATGCCAGCAGTACGGCGAGTACATTCGCATAGACAATGTGCGCCAACGCAAACACCGATGCGCTGACAATAATACGCACGGTTTTACTTGGCATAATGTGTTTATAACGATGGAAAAAATAGGTTCTAAAAATAAGCTCTTGCGGCATCACCGATAAAATGGGATAGAGCAATAACAACATCAGCCAATCATAAAAAGAATTTCTGGGCATCGAAAACCAGTTTTCTTGATTCATGATGCCGTAAAACATGCCTGAGAATAGCGCCCCTAAAAAGAAGAAGCTAAACAAGCGACGTTTGACTGCACTAAATTCACCTAAGCTGGTTAGCCTAAAGCGTTTGAAATGAGGGTCAGACAAAAGCAACATGCTGCACACGGCCATTAAAATAATAAGGGCAGGTATAAGCCAGTTAGCGAGGTGGGCGCGTAGCAAGAAGCCTAATAGCGGCAAAGAAACAAATATGAGGGTAAATTCAAACCAGCGGTATTGGTTAGCGTTCAATGTCGTCTCAGCGTGTTTTTTGTATACGCTAACAAGCTAAGACGACAGATTTATGACATTAAGATTGCTTTGAATCTTTCTCTTCGTCATCCTCAGGTAAGTATTTAAATAAAGTAATGATAGTGGCTAGCACGCATACAAAGGTAATGCCCATTAAACCAAATACTTTAAAGTTAACCCAAAAATCGAGTGAGAAATTATAGGCAATGTAGATGTTCAGCGCTGATATACCACCGGTTACTGCAACCCAAAAGAGATTAAGTTTGTTCCACAGTGTTTCCGGTACCTTGATTTCTTGTTTACTCTCAGAGGCATTTTCTAAAATAGAGCTAAGTGCTTTTTTAACTAGGTTTTTGCCAAGCACATAGCGGCTGACTAACAAGGTAGCACTTAAGATGGCATAGACAATGGTGGCCTTCCATTTCACAAACTGTTCATCGTGGAAGACTAAGGTAAGTGTTCCTAGCACGACTGCGATTGCAAAAAACACCCAGTGGCGGGCTGGTACTTTGCCATCTTTAAAATAACAATAAGCAACCTGAATTAAGGTAGTTAGCATCAGCAAGGCTGTTGCCCAATAAATATCAACTAATTTGAAAACCGCAAAAAACAAAATCAGCGGAGTGTATTCAATAATTGCGCGCATAGATTTATAAATGCTCTAATTTAAAAAGATACTGGGTTGTATCAAGTTATAGCTCAAGATACAAGGTTGACTTAGTTGCCCTGAAAGCTTAGCCTCCCGAGCCAATCTGGCCTAAACCAATGTTTAGGATGTTTTACCTTATCTTTTTCCGCTTAACCTCAGATGATTAAGCGGCGTATTTTGGAGCATATTATGAATAAAGCCGCGTTAGTATCGCAAATGGCTGCCCACAGTGAATTAACAAAAAAAGACACACAAGCAGCCTTAACGAGCATGTTAAATGCTATCGAAAAATCATTATCTGAGGGCGACCAAGTGCAAATAAATGGCTTTGGTACATTTGCCTTAAGTTATTATCCAGCCCGTAAAGGGCGCAACCCGCAAACCGGTGAAGAAATTGAGATTGAAGGCGCTAATAAGCCAGTTTTCAAACCTGCTAAAGCACTCAAAGACGTTTTATAAGCAGGATTTGCACAGCGGCTGTAGTATTTACAGAGTAAAAATTGGTGACTTAAAAATTAATTTAATATTTTCAATGTATTAAGTCTTGGCATGTTGTCTGCTTCTAATGATTTAGGTTTGCCCAAATAAGGAGATAACATGTCAGATTTAAATAGCCAACTTAATGGTAAAAAGATTGCCATTCTTGCAACCAACGGCTTTGAGCAAAGCGAGCTATTGTCACCACGAAGCGCATTATTAGAAGCTGGTGCACTTGTTGAAGTTGTGTCACTTGAGCGTGGCGATATCACCGCATGGGATGAAAACCAATGGGGTGAGCGAGTCACTGTTGACCGCGTAGTCAGCGAAGCAGACTCTGCAGAGTATGACGCGTTACTGCTTCCTGGTGGTTTATTCAACCCAGATACTTTACGTCAAGATAGCGAAGCAAAAGCCTTTGTTGATGGTTTTTTTAGTGCAGGTAAAAACAAACCTATCGCCGCGATTTGCCATGGCCCATGGTTATTAGCCGAAATTAACAAACTACGCGACCGTAAGGTGACATCATACCCAAGTATTAAAACTGATTTGATCAATGCTGGTGCTAATTGGGTTGATCAAGAGGTGTGTGTTGATGAGGGCATAGTCACAAGCCGAAGCCCTGCTGATTTAGAGGCTTTTAATCGTAAGTTTATCGAAGAGATTAAAGAAGGCGTGCACCGCCATCATTGATCATAATTAGTTAGACATAAAAAAGGGCCTTCAAGGCCCTTTTTTATGTAATAAAACAACTTACTTAGTAGCAGCTTTCATACTGGCTACAAACTCTTTTAAACCAGTGAGCATTGCTGCTTGGTCATCAAGGTTTGCCTCGATGATTTTAACAACCGCAGAGCCTGAAATGGCACCAGCGGCTCCTGACTCAAGTGCTGATTTAACATCTTCAGGTGTTGATACACCAAAGCCAAGTAGAGCCGGTGCAGCATGATAATCTTTTAGTTTTTTAACTAATGAATCTGCTGGCATTTGTGCCTTGGTTTCTGTGCCTGTCACACCTGCGCGTGAAAGAAGGTATGTGTAACCACGACCATATGACGCACACTCCCGTAAGGTGTCATCATCAGCATTAGGCGTTGCAATAAAAATTGGGTCGATGCCATTTTTCATTGCTGTTTGGCGAAATAGCTTTGACTCATGTAGTGGCACGTCAGCCACTAAAATTGAATCAACACCGGCTTCTTTAGCATCTTGATAAAATTTTTCGATGCCACGCTTAAACACCAGGTTTGAATACAATAATAAGCCAATTGGAATATCGGCATTGTACTGACGCACTTGTTTAATGATATCAAAGCAATCTTGGGTATTGATGTTTTCATCAAGTGCACGAATGTTGGCAGCTTGGATCACTGGGCCATCTGCAATCGGATCTGAAAATGGAATACCTAGCTCAAGGGCATCAGCGCCGCCATCAATTAAGCTTTTGATGATTTCTACACTCAGTGCTTTATTAGGGTCGCCAATAGTAACAAAGGGTACAAAGGCACCTTGGTTTGTTTCATTTAATGTGGCGAACAGTTGTCCGTAACGGTTAGTCTGGCTCATAGTGCGCCTCCTTCTGATAAAACACTGTGTACGTGAGCCAAATCTTTATCGCCTCGGCCGCTTAGATTAACCACTAAAATAGTGTCTTCGGTTTGTTGCTCAGCATATTTAAGGGCATATGCGAGGGCATGGCTTGATTCAAGCGCTGGAATAATCCCTTCGTTCTTAGCCAGTAGTTGGAATGCTTCAAGCGCTTCAGTATCAGTAATACCTACGTACTCAGCACGGCCAGTTTCATGCAAGTGCGCATGCTGTGGCCCAACAGCAGGGTAGTCAAGACCTGCTGACACAGAGTAAGACTCTTCAATTTGACCATCATCATCTTGCATAATGTAGGTATAGGTACCGTGTAAAATGCCTTTTGTGCCTTTACATAAGGTTGCACCATGCTGGTGGGTATCTAAGCCTTTACCAGCAGGCTCTACACCAATTAGTTTTACGCTTGGCTCATCAATAAAGTCTGTGAACATACCAATGGCGTTAGAGCCACCGCCCACGCAAGCAAGCACAGCATCTGGTAGGCGACCCTCAGCTTTAAGCACTTGTTGTTTTGCTTCTTCACCAATCATTTTTTGGAACTCACGTACCATGGTTGGGAATGGGTGAGGGCCTGCTGCAGTGCCTAGTAAATAGTGAGCATCTTTGTAATTTGCTGACCAGTCACGCAGTGCTTCGTTTACGGCATCTTTTAAGGTACCAGAGCCTGCTGTGACAGGAATAACCTCTGCGCCCATTAGTTTCATACGAAATACATTTGGTTGCTGACGTTCAACGTCTTTTGCGCCCATGTAAATACGGCATTTTAAGCCAAGTAGGGCACAGGCTAGGGCCGTTGCAACACCGTGTTGGCCGGCACCTGTTTCTGCAATCACTTCTTTTTTACCCATGCGTTTGGTCAGAAGTGCTTGACCAAGTACTTGGTTGGTTTTGTGCGCACCGCCGTGGAGTAAATCTTCACGCTTTAAATAAAGTTTTACCTTAGGATTTTTAACTAAGTTACGTGTCAGAGTTAATGGCGTAGGGCGACCTGCGTATTCATTTAACAGTTTTTCAAACTCAGCCTGAAAAGCTGGATCTTTTTGTGATTTATTAAACTCTGCTTCTAGTTGCTTGAGTGCTGGCACAAGCAGCTGTGGTACAAACATACCACCGAATTCACCGAAATAAGCTGGATTTTGCATTCTAACCTCAATAATTTCTGATATGCGAAAACGCATTTTGTAATTTTGTTTGGCACTTTTTACCCGCTGACGCTTCAATGCCAGAATTTAGGTCAAGGCCATTGGCACCGCGATAAAGCGCTGCGTGAATATTTTCTGGGTTTAAACCCCCGGCTAACATAAACGGCACGGTTGCCGTCTCTAGCACTGACCAATCAAATGCTTCGCCTGTGCCGCCTTTTTGGCTTTTGCTGTAAGTGTCGTATAAATGGCGATCAACCCCTTCAAGTGGTTTAGGTAATTCGCCTTTAACAGCTTGGGCTTTCCAAATTTCACAGCCAAGCGGTAGTTGCTTTCTGAGGCTTTGAATATACTCGCTATTCTCATCGCCATGTAATTGCACGGCAGCTAATTTTAAGCTTTGTGCATAATCGACCACTTGTTCAAGAGGTGCATTGACAAACACACCCACATACGCAAGTGGGGCACTTTGCGTTACTTGCTTGGCACAGTCGATATCGACATAGCGCGGCGACTTAGGATAAAAAATTAAGCCACCATACACAGCACCACTGGCGTAGGCTGCCATCGCATCTTGTGAACGGGTTAAACCGCACACTTTGTTCTCACCTAAAATCACTTTACGACACGCGGCTTCTAAGTCGCGCTCAGCCATCAGTGAGCTGCCAATTAAAAAGCCATCACACAATGGCGCAAGGCGTTTAACATCTTTATGGGTATAAATGCCCGATTCTGAAATCACCACTTTGTCATTTGGGATAAGCTGACGTAAACGCTCAGTTGTTGCAAGATCAGTACTTAAATCACGAAGGTCGCGGTTATTAATACCAATTAGGCTGGCATTAAGTGCAAGTGCACGACTTACCTCTTGTTCATTACTAACTTCAGTGAGTACCGACATATTTAAAGAATCAGCCACTTTATGAAGCGCTAAATATTGCTCGTCATCAAGGACTGAGAGCATTAATAGAATCGCATCACCACCCGATAAGCGTGCTAAATAAACTTGGTACTCATCAATAAAGAAATCTTTACAAATAAGCGGCTGTTCAACTTGGCTGCGCACGTGTTCGAGGTACTGATAGCTACCTTGAAAATATTTTTCGTCAGTTAATACGCTCATACAGGTTGCGTACTTTTTATAAACCGATGTAATTTCGTCTAAATTGAATGGTTCGCGAATAAGCCCTTTTGACGGCGAGGCTTTTTTACATTCTAAAATAAACTGTGTACCGGTTGCTGCTAATGCCGCTTCAAAGTTTCGCTTGGTTGGCACAACATCGCTAATGAACGATTCAAGCGGGCGCTGTGCTTTTCTTTGTTCTAATTCAATGCGTTTGTCAGCAACAATTTTGTCTAACACGTTAGCCATGACTTACCTCAATAATTGCGTTCAATGTGTCCATCGCTTTGCCTGATGCTAATAATTCGCTTACTTGATCTGCGGCTGCTTTTAAATCACCTGCTTTATCGGTTAAATAAAGAAGGGCGGCAACGTTGGCTATAATGGCAGCGTTATGCGCCATTTCACCTTGACCTTGTAAAATCGCTAAGCTTGCTTTTGCGTTATATTCTGGGCCTTGGCCTGCTAGTTGTTCAAGTGAATAGTTTGCAAGACCAAAATCGCTCGCTGTTAGCGTGTACTCGCTCAGTTCACCGTTATTAAGCTCAACCACTTTGGTTGTCCCGTGTAAGGCAATTTCGTCAGTGCCTGCACCGTGAACCACCATAGCGCGTTTTGTGCCAAGGGTTTTTAAGGTTTCGGCCATTGGTAAGCACAGTGAAGGGTCATAAACACCAAGCAATTGCACCTCAGGGGCAGCAGGATTGGCCAGTGGCCCTAAGATATTAAAAATTGTGCGGCTTTTAAGAGCCGTACGCACGCCCATCGCATGGCGTACACCACTGTGATAATGCGGTGCAAATAAAAATGTAAACCCAGTATTGTCTAAACAATGCGCTGCTTGCTCAGGGCTCATATCGATATTGATACCCAAGGCTTTAAGTAAATCCGCTGAGCCCGAATTACTCGACACACTGCGATTACCATGTTTGACCATATTGATGCCCGCAGCGGCGGCAACAATAGCAGCTGTGGTACTAATATTAATTGTGTTTGAGCCATCGCCACCGGTACCACAGCTATCAGCAAGTAAGGTTTTGCTGGTTTGAAATGGCACTGCGTTGGCGCGCATTGATGCCGCCGCACCGGCGATTTCATCACTTGTTTCGCCTTTTAGTTTTAGGGCGATAAGTGCAGCAGTTAATTCAATATCATTAAGCTGGCCATTCATGATGGCGTCAAACAATGCAGTTGCTTGCGAAAATGATAAATCTTGCTTTGCTAACAATTGGTTTAACTGGGTTTGAGTTGTTGCTTCCATGTTATTCCTCTACTGCACGCGTGTGGTTAAAAATTCAATGCTTTGCTGTAATAGCAATGCGCCATTTGGCGTTAAAATTGACTCAGGGTGAAACTGATAGCCAAGGGCACTATCTTGTTGGTGGTAAATTGCCATTGGAATATTTTCATAACAAGCAATTACTTCAACGTCATCAGGGACTTTAGTTGCCATTAATGAATGATAACGAGCAACCGGCATTTTATCGCCCATACCCGCGAATACTGGGTGCTCAGTCAACGTAATAATTGATGACTTGCCGTGCACAGTTTCGCCTGCATGACCAATAACCCCACCGTAGCTTTGTGTTAGTGCTTGCTGCCCTAAACAGATACCCAGCATCGGGAAGCGGCCTTTACACAGTTCAATGAGCTCCATTAAACAACCCGCATCAGAGGGGGCGCCAGGACCAGGTGAAAGCACTAATAATACAGGTACTGTCTCTTGGCACATTTTGTCGAAGATGCTTTGTGCACTGATGTTATTACGGTATACCACTAACTGGCACCCTAACATAGAAAGTTCATCGACTAAGTTATAACTAAATGAATCAAAGTTATCTAAAAAGTAGATTTTATAGGCTGATGTTGTCGTCATTATTGTGCCTCGTAAGTCGATTGAATCGCAGTGATCACAGCTTGTGCTTTAGCGCGGGTTTCATTGGCTTCTGATTGTGGGTCTGAATCAAACACCACACCTGCACCTGCTTGCACATAGGCTGTGCCGTTTTTAACAAAGGCAGAGCGAATAACAATACAGCTATCCATGGCACCATCACCTGTTAAATAACCCACAGCACCACCATAGCTGCCGCGGCGTTTTTGTTCGGTTTGACGAACTAACTCAGCAGCGCGTACTTTAGGTGCACCCACTAAGGTGCCCATGTTCATACAAGCTTGGTAAGCATGTAGCGCATCGAGTTCAGGTTTTAAAGTACCCACAACGCGTGAAACTAAATGCATCACTTGTGAGTAGCGGTCTACTTTTAATAATTCTTTCGCGTGACGTGTGCCTGGTACGCTAATACGGGCAACATCATTTCGCGCTAAATCAACTAACATCAGGTGCTCGGCACGCTCTTTTTGGTCGTTGCGAAGTTCAAGCTCAATGCGGCTGTCTAGGTCTGGATTAATTTGCCCGTTAGCAAACTTGCCACGAGGGCGAGTGCCGGCAATCGGGTATACCTCAACTTGCTTACTCTCAGCGCAATATTTGAGGGCTGACTCGGGCGATGCGCCGAATAACACAAACTCTGCATCGCGCATATAAAACATATATGGGCTTGGGTTTTGTTGTTTTAATTGGCTGTAAGCATGAAGTGAGTCAGGGCAGGCGAGAGAAAAAGTACGAGATGGTACAACTTGGAAAATATCGCCATCAACGATGTTCTTTTTTAACTTGATGACATGTTCGCAGTATTGCTCGTCGCTAACATCAACAGAAATTGGGTTTGAGCCTGCTTGCTTTTGCCCTTGATAGCTTTGTGCATTGTCACATACGGCATTTAAACGCTCTAACTGTTGACCAACCTCAAAACAATTAGCATGAACTTCAGGGCCGTTAAATACATTGCCAATTAGCTCGGTTGTTTTTGCTTGATGGTCGATGACAACTAACGTTTCGGCGAGGTAGAAAACATAATCAGGGCAGCTGTTTTCGCCGTCAGGTACATCAGAAAGGGTTTCGAAATTAGCAACCATGTCGTAGGCAAACACACCGCCTAAGAACACAGAAAATGGGTTGTCAGTGGTGCTTTTAATACTGTTGATGCAGCTACGTAGCGCACTAAATGCGTTATCTGCTACTAATTTACTGGCTTCATCAATATCGCTTGCGACCTCGTTGTAGGTTAACGTTAATGTGTCTTCTACAAGCTCAGAAGAGCAGTTTTGCACATGAGTTTGTAAATAAGGCAGTAATTGCTTGCCGTTATTTGACTGTGCGGTGAGTGTTACCTGTTTGCCTTGGCAAACAATACGTAGCGCTGAGTCAACCAAAATTAGACTTTTTACACTGTCTTTAGAATCAATTTCAGCAGACTCTAACAGCAGTGAATTAGGCTTATCGAGTAAACTGTATAACGCAAGTGGGCTACTGATGTAGTCGCGCACTTGAGTGATACTGGTTACTTCACCCGGTGTCGTTGTTATATGACTAAAAATCAAACCTCATTCTCCCTCATTCCCAAAAACTCTTTAAAAAACAAAACCCCGCGAAGCGATGCTTGGCGGGGTTCGTATAAAGATGCCTATAAATTAGATAGACCCTTACCGTCCCGCTAAGCCAGGCGCCACCACCAATGATGTGTAAGAGTTGCTATGTAATTCATTATAAAACCTTAAAATTTAGATATAAAAAAACCCGCTACTTGAGCGGGTTTTGAAATCGTTAGACACGACAATTCGTCACCCGCTAGTTACGAGTGCCACCACCAAATTGTGATTTGAATTGTTTTGTTCATTGTTATTGCTTATTTAACGTGCCTGAAAGTGCATACAGTAAAGCGTACCTATGCCGATACTGTCAAGTATTAATTTACCACAATTACTATAAAAATTTTGTTATACTCACATCATTGATTCAAGAACTTACGTAAAGCAGTCTTTCCCTTTGATAAAATACGATTTACATAGCCACACCACATACTCAGATGGTCAGCTATCAGTCGAGCAATTGTTACACCGCGCGGTTGAGAAAAACATAGATGTGTTTGCAATTACCGATCACGACACGTTGAGTGCTATAAAACCAGCACGCCAAGTCATTGCAGATGATAATTTACCGCTTAAATTAATTTCTGGTGTTGAAGTATCAACAAAATGGGAAAGCTTTGAAATTCATATTGTTGGCTTAAATGTTGATGATGAAAATGACGCACTGTTGTCATTATTACAAGCGCAACAAAGCAAGCGTGAAGAGCGCGCTTTAGAGATAGGTCGTCGCCTTGCTAAAAACGGTTTTCAAGGCATTTACGAGCAAGCAAAAACATTTGCCGAAAACGCCCAGATCACACGCGCGCATTTTGCCCGTGCACTGATTGAACGTGGAGTAGCTAAAAACTTCCCAGGGGTATTTAAAAAGTACTTAGGGCGAGGAAAAACAGGCTATGTACCAAGTAGTTGGTGTGATATGCAAACGGCAATTGCGGCCATTCACCAAGCCGGTGGGGTTGCCGTTCTTGCACATCCTGGGCGTTATCAAATGTCGAATAAGTGGCTGCGTAAGTTAATTATCGAATTTAAAGACGCAGGTGGCGATGCGATGGAAGTTGCACAGCCACAGCAGGCTCCGAGTGAGCGCCAGTTCTTAGGTGAACTGAGTCGTGAATATGGCTTACTTGCGTCACAAGGGTCAGATTTTCATTTTCCGACCAGTTGGTTGGAGTTAGGTAAAAATTTATACTTACCAAAAGATTGCCAAGGGGTTTGGCAAGCATGGGAAGGGCAATAGGAGCGTGTAATGAGTCAGTTTTTTCATATTCATCCAGATAATCCGCAACCACGCTTAATCAGCCAAGCGGTTGATATTATTAAGCAAGGCGGTGTTATTGTATACCCAACCGATTCGGGTTATGCACTTGGCTGCAACATTGGTAATAAACAAGCAAAAGAGCGCATCGAACGTATTCGTGGCATTGAAAAACACCATAACTTTACCTTAGTTTGCCGCGACTTATCGGAGCTATCAACTTATGCTCGCGTTGATAACCAGCTATTCAGATTAATTAAAAATAACACCCCAGGGCCTTATACGTTCATCTTTAAAGGCACTAAAGAAGTACCAAAGCGTTTATTAAACGAAAAGAAAAAAACCATTGGTATTCGTGTTATCGAACACCCAATCACCTGTGCTTTATTGGCTGAATTAGGTGAACCCTTAATGTCGTGTTCTTTAATTTTACCAGGTGAGCAATATACCGAAGCTGATCCTGATGAAATTCGCGATCGCATTGAAAAGCAAGTTGATTTAATTATTCATGGTGGTTATCTTCCTGAACAGGCAACCACTGTAATTGACTTATCAGATGATAGCATCGAAATCTTACGTGTCGGTTGTGGTGATACTAAACCATTTGAGTAGAGATTTCATTGACTAGCCCAGAGCTTGACGCGCCAGATAATTTACAAGAGCCAGTACAGCAAAAGCTGCCACTGGCTTTTTTGCATGGCAAAGCGGTGGTCGATAAACCTGAAGATTTATACATTCCCCCTGATGCGCTAGAGATCATTTTAGAAACCTTTGAAGGGCCACTCGATTTACTTCTGTATTTAATCAAAAAACATAAACTCGATGTGCTAGAGCTCTCTATTTTTAGTATTACTGAGCAATACGTTAGTTATGTTGAAATGATGAGCGAGTTTCAGCTTGAACTGGCTGGCGAATACCTTGTGATGGCGGCACTACTAGCACAAATTAAATCACGATTATTACTACCAAAACATGAAGAGCTTGAAGAGGAAGAAGACCCTCGAGCTGAGCTTGTAAGACGTTTACAAGAATACGAACAATTTAAAAAAGCCGCCGAAAATCTTGATGAGATCCCTCGCGAAGGCCGCGATATCTTTGTTGCCGAAGCGCTGGTGCCAGAATTTAATGAGCGTGAGGTGCTGTTACCTGACGTTGACATGAAAGACTTGTTAGTCGCACTAAGCGACGTTATGGCTAGGGCCAAAACATTTGAACACCATCATATTACCGCAGAAGCTTTATCAACCCGTGAGCGCATGAGCTTAATCTTAGATAAACTCTCAGAAGCCCAATCACAGCTGCCTTTTAGTACTCTTTTTACTATTGATGAAGGCAGAAGTGGTGTTGTCGTTAGCTTTATCGCTATGTTAGAGCTGGTGAAAGAAAACCTAATCAGCTGCTTTCAGGTAGATGCCAATAGCCAGATTTATGTTGGTTTGGTGGAAGAAAGCGAATAGCTAAGCCCTTTAGTAGGTAATACAATGAAACAGAATATTGTTCATATTGCTTTGGTCGTGAAAGATTATGATGAAGCTATCGATTTTTATGTAAATAAACTCAAGTTTGAGCTTCTGGAGGATACCTATCAACCAGAACAAGACAAACGTTGGGTGGTTGTTGCTCCGCCAAATTCTCATGGTGTGACCTTGTTACTTGCCAAAGCGTCGAAGCCTGAACAGCATGACTTTATTGGCAACCAGAGTGGAGGAAGAGTATTTTTATTTTTAAATACAGACGATTTTTGGCGAGATTTTAAGCGCATGAAATCAATTGGCATTAAATTTGTCCGAGAACCAATTGAACAGGACTATGGAACCGTAGCTGTTTTTGAAGATCTGTATGGAAACCTATGGGACCTTCTTCAGTTGAATCCCGACCACCCAATGGCAAAAAGATAACACTGAAATACGAATAAAATTTTAATAATAGTGTAAAGATAAGCACTGTCAGTCTTTTCTAATAAATCACTAGGAATAGTTTTTGTGTTTTAAAGGTCATTTAATGAGTCTTTAAACTCACAAGAGCATATCGTGATCAAATCAATTCTATTTTTAAAGGTCGCATTTAACAAAAGAACCTTAGTTACTGGTTTTAAGACTGCCCTTATTGTGGGTATTTTCTTAAACATAATTAATCAAGGCGATCTCATTCTAAGTATGAAATTAGCCGATGTTCATTGGCTCAAACTAGCACTGACCTTTTGTGTACCATTTTTTGTGTCTGTGTATTCTGCAACAATAGCACGTTTAAGATTTGACCCAGGAACAAGAGCATGGGTTGAAGCGCAGTTAAGCTGTGGCAAATGTAATAAGGTGTCGTTGCATGTACTCAAAAATCACTTAGTTGGTGAATGTAGTAAATGCAGAGACAAAACGCTTTGGTACAAAAACCATTAACACTTTCTATGCAAGGGAAGTTATATCGCTGTGTAAATATGTGCGTAAATGCACAGATGATGTTTGTTTAACGCTATTTTAATTGCAAATAAGCTAGGCTATTCTATCGGTAGGAATAGCGATTTTCGGAAAAGAGTATGTTAAGCAACACTAAAACCAGCTACGGATGGGTAGCAATTACACTTCATTGGTTAATGGCTCTTGGGGTGTTTGGCCTGTTTGGCTTGGGTGTCTATATGGTTGAGCTAACTTATTATGATGCTTGGTATAAAGGCTCCCTTGATTTACATAAAAGTGTAGGGATTACCTTGGCAGCTGTTTTACTTTTTCGTTTTGGTTGGCGGTTACTCGGTACACAACCTGAGCCGATATCTAATACTAAAACCATGAACTTTATTGCTCACTCAGTACATAAAATAATTTATTTATTACTTATCGTCATTGTTATAACCGGTTATTTAATCTCGACAGCAGATGGACGTGCCATTGACGTATTTAATTTATTTGCTGTACCCGCATTGCCAGGTTCAATTGCTAATCAAGAAGATATTGCAGGTGAAATTCACTTTTATGCCACATACGGGCTAATAGGTGTTGTTGTTTTACATGCATTAGGGGCACTAAAACATCATTTTATCGACAAAGATAAAACCTTAACTAGAATGATCAAACCACTAAAGGATGATTAATATGAAAAAGTTACTTTTAAGCACGGCATTAAGTGCGGCGTTATTTTCTACTGCAAATGCGAATGCAGCAGACTATGTGATTGATACAGACGGTGCCCATGCATTCGTTACTTTTAAAATTAAACACTTAGGCTATAGCTGGCTGCATGGCCGCTTTAACACTTTTTCAGGTGATTTTAGCTACGATGATAAAAAACCTGATGCCTCTAAAATCAATGTAACGATTGAAACAAAGAGTATTGATTCTAACCACGCTGAACGTGATAAGCATCTACGTGGTAAAGACTTTTTAAATGTAGATAAGCACCCAACAGCGACGTTTAAAAGTACTTCAATTAAATTTGATGAAGAGGGTGATGAAGCTGATGTAACGGGTGAATTCACTTTAAATGGCGTCACTAAAACGATTACCTTTGAAATTGATAAAATAGGTGAAGGTAAAGATCCATGGGGTGGTTACCGTGTTGGTTTTGAAGGTGAAACAAGCCTAAAACTTGCTGACTACGGTATTGATTACAACCTTGGACCTGCATCTACACATGTGGATATTGGTTTATTTATTGAAGGTGTTCGTAAGTAACATTATTTTAAAAGTGCCGCTTAATGGGCGGCACTTTCATTTCTATCCTTGAGCCTTTTCTCTAAAATTGGCTTTAAATTATCAGGTAACCAGCGCACTAAAATGTCGTGATAATCTTGCGTATGTGCGATTTTTTCTAACGCAATATCGAGTTCACTAATTATCTGGCGACCTTGTTCATTATTAGTGCAACCAATAAACCCTTCACTTAGTTTAGGTGCCTCTGTCAGAGTGAGCTGGGTTAGTTTGTCCTCAAAGCCCATTGAGTGAGCCAGATAATAGTGCTCACTGGGATAACCCAATAGAATATCGATACGTTTTTTGCTTAACATGTAAGTCAGGCTTGCTAAAGTATCACTGCCTGGGCGAAATATTATATTTGCATCATGATTGGTGTTTATAACGTCATCAATACTTTTACCAAACGAGCGGCTCATAGATACCCCAAGTGCAAGGTGCTTCTCATTTAACAGAGCTTTTAAAGAAATTGCTTTACTAGGGTCTAAATCGAGCGCTTTAATTAGCTCTTTTCTTATGGCTATTGATGGAGATAATCCAATTGTTGATGTGTGAGAGCTAAAAGCAATGTGCTGTTTACGGTGCTCATTCTGATATAACGATAACATGCAATAATTATTTTGCGGATTAGAAAGTTCGTGTATTGCTCTACTTGACGGATAAAGAGTATGTGTGAATCGATAACCTGGTAACGCTTTTTCAATCATTTTCATGACACTTTCATCACGCCCCGTACCTTCATAGCGGTCATTCATGATGTAATAAGGCGCAAAATCAACGACTACCCATTGAATAGTTTTGGTTTGTTTTTCGGCAAATGAGGCTGCGCAAAAAAAGAATAGTAAAAGAACACTAGCACGGCGCATCTTACTACCTGTTAATAGTTAAAAATATAAGTGTAGCAGGGTTTTAGCTCAATGCAGAGAAGTATAAACTAAAACGCCAGCAGAGCTGGCGTTTTTCGGTTTAGTTGGCTTTTAGCCATTTCACAAATTGACGGGCATCACTGGCCTTTTGGAAAATGGCGTTTTTCAAGCCTTGCGTGTCACTAAAAATTACACGCTGTTTGTTAACCGATATTGACTGCACTGGGTGTGCAATTTGGATCAGAGACCCATTGTATTTATATGACATAATAAAACTCACTCTTTCTGTTTGTCAGATTCTGTAGAGCTTTAAAGGCAGTTAAAAATACAGTCTGACATTTGTTGTCTTGCGTACAGTGTTGACTAAGTTTGTGACAGTTTGGTGATAATTTTGAAATTCATCAAATTGTCATTCGGTAACACGACATCGCAAGTATTTATACGAATATGCGGGAATTACTGGATCAAGGTAAGGGGTTAACCGCGAGGTTTCTAAAAACCAGACAGATAGACTACTTCACGAATGTTTTTTATGCAAGTTTTATTTTTTAAAAAAATCTACTTTAAATATTGGCTTTTAATCTAGTGCTATAACCGAGTTATTTTTAAGGGGAAGTGCTCGTTTACTCAAGCTATAAAAGACAAGCAAATAGATGTATTTACTTGTCTTTTAAGTATTTGCTGTTAGTTAAGTATTTTAATTTGCTCAACTGAAGATACGTCTACATGAGTTTGGTAATAGTATTTATTTGTAGCTCGTCCTTGTGAGATGAAGTCTATTATGACGCGCTTTGCTTCGCCCGTAACTTCTATCTCTTTATCAATAAAAAATGTCTCAGGGGATTCACCAAATTTTTTAGTGAACTCAGGTACAACCTTGTAGTTTAAGGCAACTGTAATTGATCTTCTATCACGGTAATCTTCTTCAGTATTTAAAAAAACGTCACCTCTGTGTTTTCCGGCTGCTTTAATATGAAATTTAAATATGCCTTTAACACTGTCTGGCGCACTCGCTTCACTTAAAGCAATCACGTCCATTGTATTACTGGTATCTATACGTGATGGCGATGAACTGCACGCAGCCAGTGCTAATGTAGAGAGTAAAAGTAAGTATTTCATATTTAACTTCCTTGTAAGTGTTTAAACTATATTTATTGGGTACAAATCGGTAGTTAGAGTAATTGTTCAATATGTCAAAAGCAACAGGATTATCTTTATTTATTAATTAGTTTTATGCAGTAGTCAGCAAAGGTCTCTACAGTCTTTCAAGTTAATCCATATCAATTTGAAGGGGATAGCTTGCTCAGGTTTAATATAGCTGGATGTTTTTTTGAAACAGGCGTATTCTAATCGGGACAATAAAAATAATAGTTTTAAGAAAGAAGTAGATTCATGAATTACCTCTTGGTAACAGACATTTTTGGTAAAACTGCTCACCTAACACAGCTTGCCTTGCAGCTTAAAAATCGAGTTAGAATGTGCGACCCATACATGGGGCAAATACAGTTGCCAACAAATGAATCAGCACAATATCAGCACTTTTTGAATGAGTGTGGGCATGATACCTATTTTGAGCGTGTCCATTTCACACTAACAACAATAAAACGTCCTACAACGATTATAGCTTTTAGTGCAGGGGCATCAGCAGCCTGGCGAGCACAAGCTGAATTAGACAACCCTTTTATAAAACAGCTTATTGCTTTTTATCCATCGCAAGTGAGGCATCACCTTTCACTGAATGCGAATATACCTTGTCGATTTATTTTTCCTCATAGCGAAGCACATTTTGATATTGCGCCAGTGGTTGCAGCTTTAAATGAAAAGGACAGGGTAGAGTGTAATGTAAGTCAATATGCTCATGGTTTTATGAATGCTTTATCTGAAAATTTTGATTTAAATGCTTATAAGTATTTTACCTCGCACTTGCTAGCAATTGAGACAAGCTCAGCGCAATCAATACCTAATTAGAAAATCTGGTCTATAGTCATTACTAAATAATAATTAAAGTAATTACTATGTCTACAAATCAAACATACAGCCACTTTTTATCTAACCCTGTAGCTAAACCTCCATGCAGAATGCTCAATGCGAGCATGTATGGCTTTTTTGTTTCCGCTTCTGAGCAAAAAATGCAGCAGTATGTCGATGCCACGCTTAATACACTTGCCAATGACGCGACAACGTTTAATGTTTTAGGGGAAACCTGCTTACTCACATTCACCGATATAGAAAAAATATCGTCACTTGCAGCACCGTTTTCTGAACATGGCTGGATGCAAGAAACGGATATTATCATTTGGTTGCCTGTCGCTAAAATATTAGATGGCGATATTAGCTACCTGTATTGGTACCCTGCATTTATTAGTGTGAATAATGTTTATGCGCTGATCAATGGTCGTGAAACGTGGGGATACAATAAATATCTGTGTGACTATGAAATGCCCAGTAACATTGATGATAGCGGGCGATTCTCGGTTTCCTTGCAGTGTTTTGAGAAGTTTTCGCCTGACTCCATGTTAGCTCAGCATGAGTTGCTCACTATCACGCGAGTGATAAAGCAAAAGCCCGAGAGTTTGTTAGATAATGTGGAGCAATTTGCAGAGCGTGTCGCCTCGGTTTTAAGTGATGACTATAAAGGGATTGATTTATCTCTGTTAAAGCAATTACTTGATGGTTTCATCCACCCTCAAATGGACCAAATTTTATACAAACAATTTCCTGATGGTGAGGGTGAAAATTCTGTTTATAAAGCCGTTGTCCACTCACCTTCAGTGATAAAAAAAATTCATCAGCTAACGCTTTTAAAAAATGATTACAGCCTCGATGTTAATTTTTTAGCGAGCTTTCCACTAAACGATATGTTTGGTATTGCTCTTGGTAAACAAGCCGTACACCTACCGTTTTACGTCAGCATGGACTTTGATCAACTTGGCGCAACTGAAATTTTATCTGCGTAAGGGAAGAGTATGCAAAAAGAAAAAATTACCATAGTGGGTGGAGGAGTAGCTGCAATGACAGCTGCAGTTTACCTAACTGAGCAGGCTGATTGGCAACAAAAGCGTGAAATTACAGTTTATCAACAAGGTTGGCGATTAGGTGGCAAGGGCGCAAGTGGGCGCAATAGCCATTTTGCAGAGCGTATTGAAGAGCATGGATTGCATGTTTGGTTTGGTGCATATGTAAATAGTTTTCGTACTTTGCAAGGAGTGTACAACTCATTAAACAGGCCTGCTACACGTCCACTTGCTACATGGCAAGAAGCATTTAAACCCCATAGCTTTATTGCCTTACAAGAGTACATTGATAACGAGTGGCAAACGTGGCCAATTGATTTTCCGACAGTTGCAGGCAACCCTGCGGATGGAAGTTTAGACATCACTGTGTGGGATTTTGTAACCATGACTTTGGCTTGGTTAAAAAAGTGGACTGAAGACATTGAAGAGATATGCGAACAACATCACGCTGAAACAAGATTGGTGACAAAAAAATCGCGGGATCAATCATTACTTAAATACATGTATCAGGAAATTAAAACCAATATTGACCATACGCTAAGTAGTGCTGAGCAGTTTGTTAATGATATTGAGTCAGGTGCTGGCGAGATTATCTCAAGTCCTCGTTCGCTATTGACTCATTTACTGCAATTTTCTTCGCAACAAACAACACACACCGACAAACAAGCCGATCGTTTAGTTATCTGGTATATCGTACGAAAACTGAAACGTTGGTTTAAAGCCCAAGTGATTGATTTATTGGATGACAGCCCAGAACTACGTCGACTTTTTATAAGTGCAGATTTAGCGATTGCAATGCTAACAGGGCTTATAAAAGACAAAGTTTATCGTGATGGCTTCGCCGTTATTAATTGTTACGACTTCCGACAATGGCTTGAGAAAAATGGCGCCAATAAAACCTATAGTGTGAACTCAGCACCAATTAGAGGCTTTTACGATTTGGTTTTTGCTTATCCAGAAGGTGATTTTAATAAACCCAATGTTGAAGCTGGTGTGGCTGCACTTGCCATGTTGCGGATAGGTCTTTGTTATAAAGGCGGAGTAATGTGGAAGATGCAAGCTGGTATGGGGGATGTGATTTTTGCACCAGTGTACGAGCTATTGAAAGAACGAGGTGTGAAATTTAAATTTTTTCACCAACTCACCAATCTTGAAGCTGGTCAGGACACACAGGGAAAGGCGGTTGTTTCAAAGGTTGAGTTATGCCAACAAGTTAAGCTATCAGTAGAAGAATATGAACCTTTAGTTGACGTTAAAGGTTTACCATGCTGGCCAAGTGAACCTATTTTTTCACAAATAGAGTCAACTCAGGCCCATTTGCTTCAGGAATACCAAATAAACTTAGAGTCTTTTTGGACTCCTTGGCCTGAGGTGTATGAAGAGCAGTTTAAGAAACCTCTCCCTAGTATTAAATTAACTCATGGGCTTGATTTCGATACACTTATTTTAGGCGTGTCAGTTGCGTCACTTGAGCATATTGCAAGTGAGTTAATTGAGTTAGATAGCAATTTAGCAAAGCAATCGCAGCAGGTAAAAAGTGTCGCCACACAAGCTTGTCAGGTATGGTTAAATAAAACTGACCAGCAGCTAGGGTTTGATTACACCGTACCGAGTAAAGAGAATCCGATTCTTAGTGGTTTTGTTGAGCCTTTCGATACATGGGCAGCGATGGCTAATTTAATCGATAAAGAAGACTGGCCAGAGAATAACGCCCCTGTAAATATCGCTTACTTTTGTAGTGCACTGAGCTGCCACAGCTACCCAGCAGCAACAAATTATCAGTTTCCAATAAAAATGAAAGAAGCTGTTAAAGCGAATATGAAAAATTTATTCAACCTTGATATGTCAGCATTATGGCCAAAAGCATACGACAGTAATAATCAGTTTGATTGGCAAGTCTTTTTTAATGACCCAAGCAGTATTTTACCTGTATTCGAGCAACAGTACTGGCGGGCAAATATTGACCCGAGTGAGCGTTATGTTTTGTCGGTGACAGGGTCTAGCCAATACCGCTTAGCCACTGATGGCACTGTGTTTAATAATTTAAGAATTACAGGAGACTGGATTAAAACAGGTGTTAATGCGGGCTGTGTTGAAGCGGCTGTGATGGCCGGAATGCAAACCTCAAGGTCGTTATGCGGTTATCCAGAAACTATTAGTGGTGAGTATGCATTTGAAAAAACAGATAAGAGCATTAAATGAGGGCTAAATAGTTTGATATTTCACAAATTATGTGTGAATTATGCGACTTTAGTCTTTTATATGATCTATACTTACGTTAATTACAAGAATTTAACAAGTTTCCCTCTTTTAAGGTCTGACCAATATGAAGCGTCGTTATCTTATTGGCCCTAAATTACTCGTTTTATTGCTAGGTAGTGGAGCAACTAATGTAGTTGCTTTTGGGTCAGAGACTGAAAAAGACATGGAAGTTATCAGTGTTTATGCGCAAAAGCGTCCTCAAGCAATTGAAGATGTGGGCGTTGCTGTTAGCCAAGTGAGTGGCCAAAAATTAAAGAATCAACATTTTAAAGATTCGACTGAAATCGCTTTATTTGCGCCCAATGTAAAAATTACTCAAAACGCTGCTGAGGGTACGCCACCGGCTGTTAGTATACGTGGGGTGGGTTTGCTTGATTATAATACCGCCAACACCTCACCTGTGGGCATGTATTTAGATGGCGTAGCAGTTGGGTCTGCCAATAACCAAATCATTAATCTATATGACATAGACCAGCTCGATATACTTCGAGGTCCACAAGGTACGCTATTTGGACGTAACTCCACCGGTGGGGCAATTCTGATCCGTACTAATCGCCCAGAGTTTGATAGCTACGGCGCACTAACGCTTGGCATAGCCAATAATAATGCGACCAGTATTGATGGTATTTGGAATCAGCAAGTTAGTGATACAAGTGCGCTACGCTTTACTGTTAATTATCAAGATTATGACTATTCCACAGAAAATATTTTCAGTGATTCACCCGAAGCGGGAATGGAGCAAAAAAATGCCCGTGTGTCATTTTTAACGCAATGGGACAATGTTGATGTGTACTTACAAGCACACATAGAAGATTGGGATGGAATTGTACAACCTGTTGGTAATATTGGCATTGTAGCTAACCCACTCACTGGTGAATTATGTTCCCCTAGCGATGCAGGCTCAACGCGTTGTTTTGATAGTTTTGGTTTTAATGATGGCAGTGACGACTTTTTTACTGTGAGTGTAAATAACGATTCACCACACAGCTCGGATGGTTATGGCTTTATTGGGGAAGTGAATTGGCATCTTAGTGAGCAAAGTACGTTTACTTCACTGTCTAGTTTTAACGATTTAGAACGCAGCCATGCATTTAACTGTGACGGCTCACCAGCTCGTTTATGCGAAGGGGTGTTAGGTTTAGATACTCAGCTATTTAGCCAAGAGTTTAGGCTACTAAATGAATTTGAAAACTACACGCTCACCAGTGGTGTCTATTTTGCAGATGAAAACATAGAACAGGACAATCTTAACGATATTTTACGCGATCTGCGCGGCATTTTACCTAGCAACTTAACGGCAACGTTTATCTACGACAATGAAATTAGTATGCAAAACCTTGCGCTTTTTAGCCAGATAGAAGTACCGTTTGCTACACGCTGGATAATAAGTGCAGGACTGAGGTACGACTACGAATCACTCGATTATAACTCCGTGGCAACCTTAAATACTGTGATAGACCCTACCAATCTAGAGGGAGTTAATGTGCCTTTTTATGAGGTTGCTGACTCTCAATCTGACAACGGTGTAACAGGGCAACTTACAATCAACTATGCGCTCAGCGATGCAACTAATATGTATTATCGGTTTGCCAATGGGAGTAAAAGTGGTGGCTATAATGGCGGGTTTTTATCGTCAGAAGAGCAAGCTATTTTAGCTAATTATGGCAAAGAGCGACTGAATGCCCATGAAGTGGGTTTAAAATCATGGTGGCCGAAGCAGAACTTGAGAATGAACTGGGCTGGTTTTTATTATGATTACAATGATCAGCAAGTATTTATGAATCAACCGTCAGAAACACCGCAAATGCCACCCGTGCAATTGCTTGAAAACGTTGGTAATTCAATAATTTATGGTCTTGAAAGCGAAGTTTATTACCAGCCGCACAATGATTTAGCCTTGGTTTTAACGATAGGCTATATTCCGCATGCTGAATTTGAAGAGTATGTTGATCCACTCGGAAATAGTATTACTGATAACCGCTTGCCTTTTACATCTAAATGGAATGTTGCCGCAAGCCTGCAATATGATACTTATATAGCCAACAACCCACTTACGGCTTCTTTAAGTTACGATTATCAGTCTGACTTTTACTTTGATCAGAATATGAATCCTTATGCGCACCAAGAAGGTTTTAGTATCGTAAATGCTAACTTGAAATATGGTGTTGATAATTGGTCATTTATCTTGTGGGGGAAAAACCTATTTGATACTGAGCATAGCCAACTGAAGTTCGATTTAAGCTCGTTCTTGGGCATGTTAGAAGATTTCAAAGGTGAGGGGCGTCGTTATGGTTTCGATGTTGCCTATCATTTTTAATCTAGTTGTTCTTGCTTAATAGAGATAGATGAATGAGATTTAAGTTCTATGTAGGTAGTCTGCTTTTTCTTCTTTGCATGATGTTTTCGGCCAATGCTGCACAAACGTATGTTTATACAGATGACTCAGCTGAGCAGAATTTGCATGATGTTGGGCAAGTGCTCATGGCAAACGATAATATGTTTCCTCAGTCAGCGGCTAACATTAACGAATGGCAGGCAAGTAAAACACCTCAATCTCGCATCAGTTCGGTGGGGGGAAGTTATTGGCTAATCGTTAAGATAGATAACCAAAGTAATCGAGAAGATTTGGTGCTCTATCCTTACAATACGCTTGTGTCGAAAATTGAAAGTCGTGTCTATGACCTAACGGATCCTAGTAAACCTGTTCAGCACTATCTTACAGGAGGTGTCGAGAGAAATGAGTTTGCATTCCATTATGGTAATCGGCTAACCCTAGAAAAGGGAAAGCAGTATGTATTGATTACTTACTTTGAAAGTGATTATTTTTATACGCCTGCAAAACTTGTGTTAACACCGTACCAGAGTTATTTTGATACTATCACTGTAGAGAATATGGTGATGATGCTGTGCTTTGGAGTGGGCATTGCGCTTGGCTTATATAATTTATTAATTTACCTTGTTTCCAGAGATATCACTCACCTTTATTATGCGCTCTTTACTACTTCGTGGGTGTTCGCGTGGAGTCATTTTTTTCATATATCTGACCAATTATTTGGCTATTACAACCCTCATTTGCATTGGCTCGGTTTCGCACTAACTCCACTCACAAATATATTGTTTTATAATAACCTACTGAAATTAAAAGAGACTTTTCCAAAGCTTGCACAGCTATCAATGACTGTGGGTGTTATTGCGACACTCGGTATTCCTTTTTGTATTTTATGGCCAAGCTTTGGTTTCTACTGGTCTACGGTGGTCACGGGTATTGCACTGTGTTTGGGTTTATACATTGGTGTGCGCTGTATGCTTAAAGGATTTAAACCCGCACGTTACTTTGTGTTGGCCTATCTTGCGATGATGCTACCAAATATGGTTGGTAATTTAACTAACCTTGGCTTGTTGCCTGCTACAACAGTTAACTTATATTTGCTCGGCCTAATTGGCACGGCGATGGATGCTATGTTACTGGCTTTTGCTGTTGCTGATAAATTTAGGCTACTGCACGATGATAATGTTGAACTGACCAAAAACTTAGAAGAAAAAGTGCACTCTCGAACATTAGAGCTTGAACAACTTGCTGATGAATTGCGCGATGCTAACCAAGCGAAAAGCCGTTTTCTCGCTAATATTAGCCACGAAATTCGTACGCCCATGACCTCTATTATTGGTTATGCCGACGGCATAATGCTCGGTGATATAAAGCCCCATGAACGTAACCATGGTATTGGGGTTATTTTACAAAATAGTCGGCATGTGCTTGGTTTAATTAATGATATTTTAGATATGTCGAAAATTGAGGCTAACAAACTTGAGATTGAACTGATAGAAACGGACTTATTTGCCACAATTGCTAATATTGAATCCCTTATAGGTAAACAAATTCGTGATAAAGGTCTTAAATTTAGCGTTGATTATCAATTTCCCTTACCTGATTACATTGTCACTGATCCAAGCCGGTTAAGACAGATCTTGTTAAACCTAACAACTAATGCGCTCAAATTTACGCAAGTGGGGCGTATTACGCTGTCGGTAAGTTGTGATAACGATATTCTTGCAATCAGTGTTAAAGACACAGGTATTGGTATGACTGATGCAGAGCAAGAATCACTATTTAGTGCGTTTTACCAAGCTGACTCGTCTATCTCACGTCAGTATGGTGGAACAGGGCTAGGTTTAAATATTTCGAAAAGTTTAGCTGCAAAACTCGATGGCGACATTAGTGTTAAGAGTCATGTTGGCTCAGGCAGTGAATTTATATTGTCAATGGCAGTCTACAAAACAGAAAAAACACGTTGGCTAAATAATATTAGTGAAGTCAGACTGGTAGAAACATCGCCATTTTGTAAATTAGATGAACCAGAAAATTTAAAAGGTCATGTACTTCTCGCTGAAGATCATCCAGATAATAGGCGTTTAATTGCACGAATTCTAGAGCGGATGGGCTTGACAGTAACCACGGTAGAAAATGGTAAAGATGCTGTCCAACAAACGTTAGAAAATACCTTTGATTTAATTTTATTGGATATACAAATGCCAATAATGGACGGTCAAGAAGCATTACAAATGATGCAAGCAACAGGGGTGACAGCACCTATTATTGCACTGACTGCAAATACGATGAAGCATGAAATTGAGCGTTATATGAAGCAAGGTTTTGTCGATTTAATCGCAAAGCCAATAGATCGAAATGCTTTTAGCCATCAAATTTCCAGCTATTTGGACTGCGACGAATTAAGCGATATCAAATTACCAGATAAAGAGTTTCAAGTTTTAAAAGATGATTATATAAAAGGGCTTGAGGATCAGTATCGAGAAATGCGTGAGCAGTACAAAGTTATGGATATTGATGGCTTGAGTAAAAATGTTCACATGTTAAAAGGCGCTGCTAATATGTTTGAATGTGAGCAACTATATGTGAAAGCCGTGGCGGTGGATACGGCGCTTAAAAATGACACGGTGACTTTAGATGCGCAGCTCTTTACCTCTTTGTTTTGCGCCATGCAAGATGAAATCACTAAAGTGAATTATTAATGCCTTGAATATTGACTATTCGCGCACAGGCGCAGACAGTGAGGTAAATCGTTGCTATTAATACCCTTAAATAATAATCAATAAGAAAGCGAATATGTCGTATCAACACATTTCCATCCCCGAGCAGGGAGAGCAAATTACGATTGACTCATCTGGCGTATGGCATATCCCTTCAGATCCTATTGTTGCTTATATAGAAGGTGATGGAGTCGGGCAGGATATTACTCCTGTGATGCGCAGTGTTGTCGATTCTGCGGTTTCTCATGCTTATCACAATGAAAAGAAAATCCATTGGATGGAAGTGTTTAATGGTGAAAAAGCGGCTGCACTGTATGATGGCGATTGGTTTCCCCAAGAAACCTTACACGCCGTTAGACAATACAAAATAGCGATTAAAGGCCCTTTAACAACGCCTCTTGGCGGAGGTTTTCGCTCTTTGAATGTGGCCCTTCGCCATGAAATGGATTTGTTCGTTAATATGCGGCCAATTCGCAGCTATTCACGTCTTCCTTCGCCCTTAAAAGAGCCTGAGAAAACCAACATAACAGTCATCCGTGATAGTTCTGAAGATGTGTATTCTGGAATTGAATGGCAGGCAGGAAGCGTTGATAACGAACGCATGCTTGATTTTTTGTGTCAAGAAATGGGAGTAACCCGACTGAGATTTGACACACAGTGTGGCATTGGTATCAAGAATAGTTCAAAAGACGGGGCTGAGCGTTTGATGCGTTATGCCGTTAATTATGCACTCCAACAAAAAAGCGATTCATTGACGGTGGTGCATAAAGGAAATGTGCTTAAATTTACCGATGGTGCCTTTAAACGATGGGCGTTTGGCCTTGCTGAGCAAGAATTTAACGCGCTTCCTCACGAAAATGGTCGTTGGTTAGTTATCAAACGCGATGGCTCAAATGATTTAATTATTAAAGAAGTAATTGCTGATAATATGTTGCAACAAGCCTTACTGACCCCAGAGCAATTTGATGTGGTTGTTACAACGAATCAAAACGGCGATTACTTAGCAGATATGTTAACTGCACAAGTAGGCGGAGTTGGTATTATGCCTGCGGCAAACTTAAACAACGATGTGGCATTTTTTGAACCTACCCATGGTACCTTTAATCGTATTGCTGGCGAGAATAGTGCAAATCCGACAAGCAGCATTTTGAGTGCAGTGATGATGTTACGGTTTATGAAATGGCATGAAGCGGCAGATAAAATAGAGCTGGCATTAGAGTCTACTTTGGCTGCGAATGAAATGACTTTTGATTTGGCGACTCATTCGGCCGGTGCGACGATGCTTAGTTGCAGTGACTTTGCAAAAAGCATCATCGCTCGAATAAGTAATTCAAATAAATAAACATATTAAGCGGCATTGGCGCTTTTAACTGCATAGACACAGGGTTTTCCTGTGAGTTCAGCTGCACGTTGATAAATACGCTCAGCACCTGGCTCATTGCTTGTTATACCTGTTAGTGTGTCCATTAAAGCAACAACTAAAATAGCAGGCACTTGGCAGCAATATTCGTCAAGAACCGCCGTCGTTGTTTGTGCATCAACATGGCAGTGTGGGTGTGTATGTACTGTGCTATACGCTTTTAATAATGTGTCTGCTTGTAAAGCATCATCTTCTTGATGTTTAGTTTTACGACATTGACAACCAAACTCATCAACCATAGTGGCAAGTGTTTGATATATATCTTCACAAGCTAGGTCACTTTTCTTACAAAGCTGCTGCTCGATGAATGCGTGTAATTGACCATTAATGTAAAGGCCGTCCTGTTGAGTGAATTGCGCTGAAGTTTCCATAATCATCTTCTCTTTGTTTATGTGCTTAACTTCACTCTAGCGGCTCAATCATTATTTATGAAATTGTTGTTTTCAATAACTGATATTGATTTTATCAATATTGCGGTGGTTTTATCGATCTGCCACTGTGCTTGCAAAAGCAATAAGCTCTCTGCGCAGCCATTGATGTGGGTTTGAATGGTGTAGTAGCGGGCTCCACAGCATTTTCACTTCAATTGGTACGATTTGAAATGGCACAGGGCTTATTACTAAATCAGTATGTTTTGTTAATAACATGGCTTGTCGACGTGGCAGGGTCGCGATGAGGTTTTTTGATTGGCACAATAAACTTGCAACCATGTAATGGCGGGTAAATACACGAATATTACGAGTTTGTTCTAATTGCCATAACGCTTCATCAACCCAACCTAGTTTTTGACTGCCAGATTTATTTGTTACTGCCGTTTCTGCGCCCCAGCCTGCACGGTTTACCCATATATGCTCTTGTTTTAGGTAGCTCTCAAGTGACTGTGTGAGTAAATAAGGGTTTTCGGGATGGCTCAAGCAGCAGTAATTATCGCGCCAAACACTGGCTTGATGAAAAGAGCGAGGAAGGCCGTTAAAGCGGTTAATCGCTAAATCGATAGTGCCTTTTTCCATGTCTTGTAGGGTTACGTCACTGGGGCTCAAAATATCGAAATTAAGCCCCGGATTCTGCGCTAATTGGTTTGTAATAAATGGGGCTATTAATGTTGATTCTAGATAATCATTGGCCATAATACGAAAGGTTATAGTGGCGCTACTTGGATCAAACTGTTCACTTGGTTGAGTAATTTCTTCTGCCATTTTTAGCAAGGACTCTATTTCAGGCTTAAGACTTAGGGCTTTTGCTGTTGGCGTCATTGTACCTGCAGCTCGCACTAATAGTGGGTCATCAAATAAATCACGCAGTCGTTTAAGTGCATTACTCATCGCTGGTTGTGTTAAGGCAAGTTTATTTGCTGCCTTAGACACACTTTGCTCGTCGATGAGCACATTTAGGTACACCAAAAGGTTGAGGTCAACATGCCTAATATTCATCTGATCAATCTTATTTATTCTTGCTATTAATTATCTAAATTAAAGCGTGCTTGCTATGGTGTGTAAACAGCACCATTAAAATAATCAGTATAAGCGACATTAATAATGCCAAATGAAGTTATACAACAAAAAACGCAATCAGAGCAATTAACACAGGTTATAGCCACTAAGCTTGCACGTGCAGTCTTCGCTGGCTTTGAAGCTATGTTTGCGGAGTTTTTAAATATTACTTTAGGTGCACAAAGTCGTTTTGAGCAGTGCCAATGGCAGCAAGTTCAACAGATGATGAAGTTACGCTTACAAGTCTACGAAGGGCAAGTGAGTAAAGTCAGCAACGCGGTAAAAATCATTGCATACAGTGAAGTGGATGACCCTGCACTTTGGCTTTTAGCGAAACAGATTTATGGTGAGATGGTACAAAACCATGAAAATCAACCTATAGCTCATACATTTTTTAATTCGACATTTGGCGCTATTTGGGACTCTCGAAAGATCCGTAATGTTCATTTATTTGTTTTAAAGGCTCGTTATCGATTAGGGCCTAGACCATTTGATTCTTTAGTGAGTCGCATCTCACTCAAAGATGGTTTCGATGAGGCTGTTTCGTCATTAATTAAGCGCCATGTATTTCGAGTTGGCTATGCAAACTTTGACGATGATGTAGCGCTTTTGCAGCGCACATTGATTGCAGGCGCCAAACATCAATGCCCACAAGTATATCAATTACTCACTCTTAACGATGGTTACATTGAATATGCCAACTCCTTATTTTTTAGAAACAAAGCCTGCTACATAATAGGGCGATGCATTGCAAAAAATGGCGATAACATGCCATTTGCTATTGCTTTATTGAATACAGAGCGAGGCCTCGAGATTGATGCTGTGATGATGGGAGCTGACCAACTGAGCTTACTTTTTGGTTTTGCACGCACTTATTTTATGGTGGATACGGACCAGCCAGCTCGTTACGTTGATTACTTAAGTGTGTTAATGCCTCATAAGCAACGTTTTGAACTGTTCAATGCGATAGGATTTATTAAACATGCAAAAACAGAGTTCTATCGTTACAAAGTGGATACGACTCGCAGCAGTCCTAGTGATGATAAATATGTTATTGCCCCAGGCACACCTGGGATGGTGATGTTAGTGTTTACAACACCACGTTCAGATTACGTTTATAAAGTAATAAAAGATAAGTTTAATGCACCAAAAACAGCCACTAAAAAGCAGGTCATGGCGAAATACGATTATGTAAAACAAGCTGATCGTGTGGGCCGCCTGGTTGATACACATGAATTTCGTTACCTTGCTTTTGATTTAAGCCGTTTTAGTGATGAACTATTACAAACAATGCAGCAGCAAATCGGTGATAGTTTAGTCATATCAGGCAATGCACTCATCCTTCGTCATGTTTACGTAGAGCGCAAAATGACACCGCTAAATTTGTATATTAAACAATGCGATGAGCGAAAGCTCGAACAGGTGATGAACGATTACGGGAAAGCAATTAAGGAGCTTGCTGGGGCGAATATCTTCCCTGGAGATATGTTGATGAAGAACTTTGGTGTGACGCGATGGGGGAGAGTGGTATTTTATGATTATGACGAAATTTGCCCATTAACTGATTGTAACTTTAGAGAATTACCGCAAACAGATGATGCGTTAGACGAGCTCAGTAGTGATAGTTATTTTGATATTGCTGATAATGACATTTTTCCTAGTCAATTCAATGTATTCTTTAGTGCTAATGAAGCCGCATTTTCATTCTTTAAGCATCATCACAATGATATTTTTACCGCAACCATGTGGCAAGATATTCAAAGAGCAATAAATAATGGTCAACTATTTGATGTATATCCTTATAAACAGTCTTGGCGTTTCTCGCAGATGAGAAAATCTCAACCTTAAATCCTTAATCGGAACAAAGAACTAGCGTAAGCTAAGCAGTTCATAAAACAAGGATAGAGATAATGAAAAAAATAACGCTTATTGCAAGTTTGCTACTTAGTATCAATGTGAATGCCAATCCATTACTTGGCAGCTGGCAGTTTATTGAAGGAAAATACGCTGTTGAAGATGGCTATGTCACAGCGAAAGCCCCCGAATTGAACTCGGTAAAATTAATCACTGACTCTCATTTTAGTTACATAACACAAAAAAATGGCAAGTTTCACTATGCTGGTGGTGGTGAATATATTCTTAAAGAGCAACAATTTATCGAAACATTTTCGTATGGTAATGTACCTTCATTATTAGGAAAAACGATGGCATTTGATTACAAAGTTGAAGGCGATGTTTGGCACCATACTTTGTACGAAAATGGTAAATTGATTGAAGCCGAAACATGGCGACGCATTACAAAATAGGGGCTGCTATGCGCTACATTAAGCACGAAGATTCAAATTTACATTTTGCACACATTAACCCACCAGAGATAAAACCACACGAAGTGTTAGTTAAGGTCGCCGCTGTTGGTGTTAATCGTGCTGACTGTATGCAGCGACAAGGGAAATATCCAGCACCTGCTGGAGATAGCTCTATACTTGGGCTTGAATGTGCTGGGGTGGTTGTTGAGCAGGGTCACAAAGTGACTAAAGATTGGTTAAATCAACGGGTTTTTACTTTGTGTGCAGGTGGTGCTTATAGCGAATATGTAGCGGTAGATGCGGCTCAATTAATGCCCTTAGCTGATTCAATGACCATGGCACAAGGGGCTGCGATAAGTGAGGTCTATTTGACGGCTTATTCTGCCTTGTTTCAATTTGGCGGTCTTAAAGAAGGACACACTGCACTTATTCATGCAGGAGCCAGTGGGGTAGGCGGTGCAGCAATTCAAATGGCGAAAAGCATCGGTGCGAATGTTGTGGTGACAGCAGGAAGTGAAGAGAAGTGTCATCATGCAAAAGCAATGGGTGCTGATCATGCTATCAATTATAAAACAACCGATTTTGTCGAGTATATGAAAAACAATGAGCTCACAGCGAATACCATTGTTGATCCAGTCTCTGGTAGCTACTTAAACAAAAACGCCCATGTTGCAGCCATGGATTGCCAAATAGTTATGCTGGCATTTTTAGATAACCGCTTTGCAGAGGTTGATTTCGCTCGATTGCTTAGTAAACGAATTTCTTTTCATGCTTCTACGCTGAGGAATCGCAGCAATGAATTTAAGCGTACCTTGCGCGACCAGTTTATTTCACGTTTTTATGACACATTAGCTGCTGGTGGCTTTGATTATAATATCTATAAAACGCTCAATTGGGCACAGGCAAGTGAAGCGCATCGAATTTTGGATAACAACGAAAACGCAGGCAAAGTAGTGTTATTAGTTGAATAACACCAAAACGCCCATATAATTCCTTTACATTCGAAGTCTAAGCAAAGGTTAGTATGAACCCGATTATAGAAACTCTAAAAGAACATAATGTAAGTGACGAACAAGTGCATGCGTTGTTCAGTGCTTTCTTAGAGAACCCAATGTTGGCGATGGCGCAAATACAACAACTTGGTATCCCACCAGAGAAACTACAGCAGTTAATGGCGCTGGTAATGACACAGCCGAATCTAATTAAAGATGCAGCTGAGTCACTCGGTATTAATGCTGAGCAAGTTGAGCAGGCTAAACAACAGTTTAAAAATCAATAGATTAGTTTAATCTATATCAATTGCATAAGCTTCTAATAGCTTGTGCAATTTATATTGCTCATCTTCAGCAAACTCAATACCAACATTTAATCGATCGCCTTTCATTTGATTGTTTCTAATGTATGCCCTAATAACTTGCGTTGAGCTATCTTGCGGGGAAAGGATATGTACAAAGACTTGGCGACGTTTTAGAGCTAAAAAGCCTGTTTTGACATGGATAGCAAAGCGACAACCTGTCGGTGAAATATCAATAATCAGTCCATGCAACAATGTTTTATCATCATCTGATGGGTTTTCGGTTACGCTAATTTTTGCAGGGATATGAGTTTGTAACCTGCTTGCTTCACGTAGTTGGCGACTTTCAATATTTTTTGGGTAAGCTAAATACATCAAACGTTCAGGGCGAACGGTTAATGCAATGATATTGGTTGTGAAAGCGACACACTCACCGCGTTGATCTTCAACGATGTAGCGCACAATAGCACCATTGCCTTCAACTAACACATCTTTGAAATCATTTTTACCAACTTGTGCAGGGCACTTTAAAATTAAGTACTTTCCGGTTTCATAGCCAACAAGTGTTAACTTAAATCGAATAGAAATAGGGTTACTAAACTGTAAATCAATTAGCTTGCCAGGCAATAGGTCTAAGAAAAAGGGTGACTTGTTTGCTAACTGAGGTGTTGTTTTTTCTTTTGTAACATCCATTTACGGGTATTTTGTGATTATTATTTTCTTTAGTATCTGTTATTCGGAACATAAAATCACTACTACAAAATGGTGAAATTAATTTTTGATTTTAATACTTATTATTTTGTTACATTTTACACTGAACTTGCAGTTAGCCAGCGGCGTCTTAATTGACGAATCAAATTTAAATTAACGGGTTCTAGGAAAGGGAAGATGAAAAGATTATATAAACTTTGGAAAAATAACCGCTCGCTCATTATCTTTATTTGTTTAATGAGCGTATTTAGAAGTGCTGTGGCTGATTGGTATGAAGTACCTACCGCTTCAATGAATCCAACAATTGTTGAAGGCGATCGAATTCTAACGGATAAAATGGCTTATGATTTGCGGCTTCCATTTACTCACACTTCCTTAATCAGAACAGCTGAACCTGAAGTGGGAGATATCATTGTTTTTGACTCTAAAGCAGCTAATAATCGCCTAATTAAGCGAGTAATTGGTTTACCAGGTGATACCGTCAGTATGATTAATAATGAGCTGATCATTAACGACCAAGCAATCAACTACACAAAGTTAAAAGAGAATGATATTGAGCAAACTTTAATAGAGAACTTGCCTAGCGCGGCACATGTTATTCAGGTCTCAAAAACGCCTTCTTTGCTACAGCATTTTTCTAAAGTAACTATTCCTAAGGATATGTATTTAGTAATGGGCGATAACCGTGACAACAGTGCAGATTCCAGAGTAATAGGTTTTGTACCTCGAGATGAGCTACTTGGTAAAGCCAATAAAGTCATAGTATCACTTGATTATGATAATAATTATTTACCACGCAAAGAACGTGTTTTAAAGGATTTGTACTCAGCGCCTTAGTTTCAGTAAAAGTTTTTAGACAAAATAAAACCGTTGTGTCTAAAAACACAACGGTTTTATTAAGAGCGATAAGATTACATTACGCGCATGCCAGGCTCTGAGCCTTCATCAGGGTTAAGAATATAAATTTCTTTACCGCCAGGGCCTGCTGCTAATACCATGCCCTCAGACATACCAAAGCGCATCTTACGAGGCTTAAGGTTTGCTACCATTACCGTGAGCTTTCCTTCAATGTCTTCTGGTGCATACGCAGATTTAATACCTGCGAATACTTGGCGAGTTTCGCCACCTAAATCTAAAGTCAGTTTTAATAACTTATCTGCGCCTTCAACATGTTCTGCTTTGGCAATTTTCGCTACGCGTAAATCAACTTTCGCAAAGTCATCAAACTCAATCTCTGGGCTAATTGGCTCTTTTGCCAATGGGCTGTTTGGGTCGATTTTATCTTTTTCAGCCACAAGGCTTTCTTTAGATTCTTCAATCATTTTGTTTACTTTATCCATTTCTACACGTTGCATTAACGGTTTGAATTTATTGATTGCGTGACCTTTAAGTGCCGTTTTAGCGCCTTGCCATGCTAAATCGTCATTTAAGAAGGCTTCAACATTAGCAGCCATACCTGGCAGAACAGGTTTTAAGTAAGTGATAAGTACACGGAACATATTTAAACCAAGTGAGCACACATCATGCGCTTCTTGTTGTTTAGTTTCGTCTTTAATTAACACCCATGGAGCTTTAGCATCAATAAACTGATTGGCTTTATCTGCAAGCGCCATAATTTCACGAATAGCACGGCTGTATTCACGATTTTCGTAGTGATTAGCGATACTGTCAGCGGCATTTTGGAATTCGCCTAGTAATGCTTCGTCCATAACCGTGTCGCTTAATTTACCGTCAAACTTTTTGGTGATAAAGCTGGCACAACGGCTCGCGATATTAACAACTTTACCTACTAAATCTGAGTTTACACGCAGTGCGAAGTCTTCAAGATTTAAATCAAGATCAGTAATGCCACCGTTAAGTTTTGCAGCATAGTAGTAACGTAAGTACTCTGGATCTAGGTTATCAAGGTAAGTGCGAGCTTTAACAAAAGTGCCTTTAGATTTTGACATTTTCGCGCCATTTACAGTCACAAAACCATGAGCGAAAACGTTTGTTGGTTTTCTAAATTTTGCGCCATCAAGCATTGCAGGCCAGAACAAGCTATGGAAATAAATGATATCTTTGCCAATAAAGTGGTAAAGCTCAGCATCTGAATCTTCAGCCCAAAATGCATCAAAATCGATACCTTTTTTATCACATAAGTTTTTGAAACTCGCCATGTAACCAATTGGTGCATCTAACCAAACATAGAAATACTTGCCTGGCGCACCTGGAATTTCAAAACCAAAGTAAGGCGCATCACGGCTAATGTCCCATTGTTGCAGGCCATCAGCAAACCATTCGTCCAATTTATTGGCCATTTCTTGTTGGATAGAACCAGAATGCAACCATTCTTTTAACATGCCCTCAAATGCTGGTAGGTCAAAGAAGTAGTGTTCAGAGTCTTTTAATACTGGCTCTGCGCCCGACATTACCGAACGCGGATTAATAAGCTCTGTAGGGCTATAGGTTGCGCCACATGCATCACAGCTGTCGCCATTTTGGTCTTCAGATTTACATGTAGGGCATGTACCTGTTACAAATCGGTCAGGTAAGAAAATACCTTTCTCCGGGTCAAAAAGCTGTGAAATAGTGTGCTTTTTGATGTGACCTGCGTCATTTAAGCGGTTATAGATAAGTTCACTAAGCGCTTTATTCTCGTCACTGTGGGTACTGTGATAATTATCAAATTCGATATTAAAATCAGCAAAGTCGCGTTGACGTTCAATGCTGACATTTTTAACCATCTCTTCAGGCGTGATCCCTTGCTTTTGCGCATTAAGCATAATTGGAGTGCCGTGAGCATCGTCTGCACAAACATAGTAGGTCTCATGACCTTGTTGTTTCTGAAAACGTGCCCAAATATCAGTTTGTATATATTCTAATAAATGACCTAAGTGAGTCGGGCCATTGGCATAAGGTAATGCGCTAGTTATGAGGATCTTTCGCTGTGCCATAATCATTCCGAATTGAGGATAACCGCCTTTAAAATACGCGATTATCATATTTTAACCACCTATTTGTCAGCTAAGGCCTAACACGCAGATGATATTTATTAATTGTCTGGTTTTAATGCTTTGAATGTTACATAATTCCGTGGCACTTTTCATCAAAGAAACGCTATTTTATTGCTATGTTTGGACTGTCAAAAATATTCTCTGGAAAATCGACTGAAAAAGCACCTATGCTTGAGGCATTAGCTGCTTATCGAAGTAGTGCTTTTGCGATAGGTATAGAACAAAGCTGGGTGAAAGATATCCAGCAAAATGATGACAAAAGTTGGCATGTTAAGCTTGTTTTACCTTTTGCAGGGCTGGGTGAAATTCATGATATTGAATCATTCATTAACCAAAAGTTGGCTTGTGAGGTAACTATTGAAGCCCAAGTTAAACTCTCAGAAGCGAGTAAGTTTAAGCAGATTAAACATATTATACTCGTAGCTTCCGGTAAAGGTGGAGTTGGTAAATCGACGACTGCGGTCAATTTAGCAGCGGCACTTCAGCAAGAAGGCGCTAATGTGGGGATATTGGATGCTGATATATATGGCCCATCTATTCCACTGTTACTTGGTTTGCAGGGCGCTGAGCCAAAAACAGCAGACAATAAACATCTACTGCCTTTTGAAGCACATAACCTCAAAGCTCAATCAATAGGTTTTTTAGTTCCGAGTGATGATGCGACCGTATGGCGTGGCCCCATGGCTTCGGGGGCGCTTAACCAGTTGTTAAATGAAACCGATTGGGGAGAGCTAGATTATTTAATTGTCGATATGCCCCCGGGCACTGGCGATATTCAATTGACTATGAGCCAAAAAGTGCCAGCCAGCGGCACTGTGATCATCACAACACCTCAAGATTTAGCATTAGCAGATGCACAAAAAGGTATCGCAATGTTTAATAAAGTAAATGTGCCTGTATTGGGTCTCATCGAAAATATGAGTTACTTTTTGTGTGGTCACTGTGGACAGCCGAACCATGTGTTTGGTAAAGATGGTGCAGTTACTTTAGCTCATCGTCATGGGGTGCCTGTACTTGCGACAATTCCATTAGCGACAGAAATTCGTGAAAGCTCTGAGCAAGGTCACTTGATTGCGCAAAATAACGCAGAAACTATTAGCGAAACATACAAAACAGCGGCACGCGTTCTCGCGAGCAGTTTATATTACCAGCAGGCGAAAAGCGCTGTTGAGATTGTTATAACGGATGATTAATAAATGAGATTATCAGATACCCATATTCAACAATACATTAATGATGGCCGTATTGTTATTGAGCCCTCGCCAAGTAAGGAAATGATTTCAGGAGTCACAGTCGATTTACGCTTGGGTAATAAGTTTCGTGTTTTTCAGGATCACACCGCTGCCTATGTCGACTTGAGTGGACCAAAAGATCAGCTAAATAAAGCGATGGAATCAATAATGAGTGATGAGATCGTGTTGAATGAGGATGAAGCTTTTTTCCTACACCCAGGTGAACTAGCACTCGCAATTACTTACGAAAAAGTGACTCTACCTGCTGATATTGTTGGTTGGCTTGATGGGCGTTCATCTTTGGCGCGACTTGGCTTGATGGTGCACGTGACAGCACACCGTATTGATCCTGGTTGGTCTGGCAATATTGTGCTCGAGTTTTATAATTCTGGTAAATTACCACTTGCACTGCGTCCAATGATGAAGATAGGGGCGATGAGTTTTGAAACAATGACGAGTCCTTCTGAGAACCCATATAACACGCGTAAAGATGCAAAATATAAAGATCAAAACTCAGCTGTAGCAAGTCGTATTAGTGACGATAGCAAGTAAAGTCTAATGCGGTGGTTTATTTGACCGCCGCAAATCCCTCCTCATTTGTATAATTAGTTCCTATAAAATTGGCAATTTAAGCGCTTAGATCCCATACTTTTATCTATGTTTGGTGGCACGGAGCTAAGATGCATTCATATAACATGCGCGTAGTCAGGTTTTATAAACAACTAGCTTGTGCGATATGTGCTATCTTGCTGTGTGTTTTATCCTTCTCAAGTTTTTCCTCTCAACTGCCTGTGTGGTTGTTTCAGTCAAATCAGCCACTGAGTGTTTTGGCAGATAAACTTGATGAAAAGCTGATTACACAAAGAAAATTACCCGCGAACAATACCGATACTCTTCGTATTAAAGCCAACCAATCATATTGGATGGTAATCGATTTACATCAACTACCACATGCGCAAACTTATGTTGCGTATCTAGCTGAACCTAATTTAATGTGGAAGAAGTTTTATATTTTAGACAGTGCCTCAACAGCGAAAAATGATGCGCGGTTAATCCCCTTACCAAGTTTATCAAATATAAGGCCCCACTGGCTTATTGAGCATAGGCCTGAAAACCGTTGGGCATTGGTAAACTTTCAACACGATAGGGACATGAACTTACAATTAGGGGTCGTAAATTCCGAACGGTTTGAAATTAACTTACATAAAACAATACTGAGTTACGGTGCAATTATTGGTGTACTACTTATTAGTATATTTGTTTGTCTTGTCTACTATGTTGTATCTAAACGGGTGAAGTACTTATTTCTAGGGATGTATTTTACTTTAGTTAGTATTAGTTTTTTAATTGATAACGGCTTAAGCGGCTATCTTGTTGCAGGTCTTGATTGGTCTGCTAAGTGGCCTTTTCATGAGTTTTCCCTTGGCTTTGTAAGTTATTTTTTATACGAATTTTTGAGTATAAAAAACAGCCGCAATGGTCTGAATCAGACATGGTTAGTGGCAATAGCTATGTTTTTTGCTATTGCATTGATGACATCATTTTTACCTGCATTTAATTTAAGCTGGGTTTATATTGTCAGCTGTAGCTGCTTTATTGTGTTGTCGGTTGCGACGGCAGTTATATTACACAAGCAGAAAAACCATCCGAGCTTGCTGCGTCAATGTATGCTGATAATACTTTCATGTCAGGTTGTGAGCTTACTTATTTGGAATGGCTTTGGTGTTGGAAAACATATAATACAAGATGTTGTGTTGTTGATCAGTTCACTGTCAATTTGTACGGTTTTATTGCTTAAAGACAGACATCGCATAGCGTCATTTAACTATAGTCTCACCCATGATGCTGATACTCAATTACCTAACAAGCAACTGTTACTCGATGAAATGGTTAAAAAAGTTTCACAAAAGCAGCATTTTGCAATCATGTTGTTTAGACCACATGTGTTAACCAATGCACGAGCAACATTTGGTTACGACCATGCTAACCAGTGTATAAATACGACGCTTAATGCCCTCACTCAACAGCTTCAGTCAATTAACGCCCTAAAATTAGAAACGCGCTCGGAAGAAGGTGTGTGGATTGCGCGGATCGATGACAGTATTTTCGCGTGTGTCATTTTAGGGGAGCTTGAGCTCAGCCACATTGAACAGTTTGCTTGTGTTATACATGGGGTGTTTGAAGAGGGGATTTCGCATAATAATATTAAGTTAGTTGATTCGGTTGATATTGGTGTTGCGTACTATCCAATGCATGGCAATACCGCCAAACAAATCCTGCAATGTGCTATTCAAGCTATGAGTGAAAAGCAGGTGCGGGGGGAGCGTTGGCGAATGTTCGACTTAGAGAGTGCGCGTTTGTCTGAGCAGCGTTTGCTCATTGCAGCCTCATTAAAGAGTGCTATTGAGGAAGACCAACTTGCACTGCATTTTCAACCACAAGTTTGCTTAAAAACGGGGAATGTTGTTGGTTGTGAAGCGTTACTGCGTTGGCAGCATCCCGCTTTAGGAGCGATTAGTCCAGAAGTGTTTATTCCTATTGCTGAATCATCTGGGGTTATTAATCAGTTAACTGAGTGGGTGGTAACACGAGGAATTGAATGGCAAGCAATATTTACTAAGCACATCCCAAATCATGTTATCTCTATTAATATATCAGCGAAGGACCTGCTCAATAAAGATTTACCAGTGTTATTTATCACTAAGTTGAATGAGCAAGGTGTTGAGCCAAGCAGTGTGATGCTCGAGCTGACTGAATCTGCCACTTTGGAAGAAAGTAAAAAAATTAAAGTATTACTTAATGACTACAGACTCATCGGTGTTAAATTGGCTATTGATGATTTTGGTACTGGTTATTCTTCTTTGGCATATTTAAGCCAACTAGGCTTTGATGAAGTGAAAATAGATAAGCAGTTTGTACTTAATTTGCAGTTTTCTAATAACGATAAAAGTATCTGTAAAGCAACGTGCGATATTGCAACGACACTTGGTGCGGAGGTGGTTGCTGAAGGGATTGAGGATGAACAGAGTTTGGCTATTTTAAAAAGTTATGGCTGCCAAGTTGGTCAGGGATATTATTTTGCAAAGCCAATGTCTGCAGATGACTATGTGAGTTGGATCCAAAATTTCAAATCAATCGATATCAGCCTCGATGTAAAAGCGCACCTAGTTGATTAAAGTACAACTGCATCATCTCAGTACATTGTATTGTATGCGTATCACTTGGGTATATTAAACCACTATCATTCAAGCCACTGACTAAGAAGGTGTTAGTTATCCTAGAATGTGTTGAAATACATTTTTCAAAACAACGTGCTGCTAGCTCTTCAGGCATGCTCATATACATTTGCTGCATCGCTTTATCAAACTTGATGGATTGGTTTACATAGTCATTTGGATTTTTTCCATCAATATCTAAAAAAATATGATGGAAAAATTGATCTAAGTAGCGATTTAACTGATGAGATAAGTCTGGTGTTTGTTGCAACCATAGAGCAGAGCAAAACTGCATGCTTTGCCGTTGTGGAAACATGTGCTGACAAATATGGTGGTCAAATGCATGAAACCACTCATGGGCGAGTGCTCCACCACCTGCATTTTTAGCAAGAGCGAGAGTTTGACTATGAGCATTATAGTGAGCTTGTACGCCTTTTTGACCACCATGACCAAATGCAAAATTTAGTTTTTTGCGCAGTCCAATCGCTTCTGGCGGTAATTGCAGAATTTGCGCAAGGTCTGCAAGTGCGTCATAGATGAGGTTAGCTGCTAACAATCGCTCTTGTTTGTTAACCCAGTTACCCACAACCATGGTTCGAAAACCAAAGGTATCACGAATTTCATCAAAGTCGACTTGATCATCAAATCGATAATTAGGGCCATGACGGGAAAAGCCCGCACTCAATCGTTTAGACACTCGCATTACAAGTAACGTGCCTTTACATGTTCTGGCATATGTTGAGTTTGTTTATCTATAAGTGTGTTAAGTAGTTGATATAAAGGTGATACATCACAGTTTTCAATTAAAGCCAAGCTGTGTGCTACGGCTTCTAAAGTTGATAAGCTATCAGCGCGAGGTGCCTTACGTATTGTGTACTTATTAGCAGGTAAGCGGTTGAAGCTGACAGCTTTAAATGTCTCTAGGGTTGGGGTGAGTTTTAATATTTTAAATGCTTTTTTCCATGTCCCGTCAATCACGATTAAATGAGTCAATGAGCTTTTAAAGTCGTGCATTGCTTGACTTGAATCATCAAGCTTTAAAGAGTCATCACTTGGGTATAAAACGGCTGTTGTTGTTTTAGGGAGACTGGCCAGTATAGAGAAATCATTCTCAGACTCACCTTGGATAATTTCACAGTTATTCAGCCCTAGTAGCAAAAGTCTCGCTGTGTTTTTAGTGACTTTTTCTTCACTTGGATGACGTAATATAATGATTTTTAGTTTATTATTAATTATGTTTATCGCATCGCATAGACATGTTCTTATCGAAAAGCCACAATGTGGGCAGAGTTCTCTAGCCATATAAACTTAGGTAAATTACTAATTTTGCCTAGTATACATCAGTAAGAAGTAGTTTGCTTTTTTGATGTAAGCAACTAAAGTTGCGACTAGAGAGGATTATGTTTTTAATTAAGGGAAAAAGATGACGACGATCACAATAGACGAAAGTGCACTTGAAGGTATGGAATCGCTTTTAGGTGATCAATTTGCCGACACCTTGACCTTTTGCTGCAGTGAGTTTCAGAGGCTGAGCAATGAGGCACTCGCTTGTATTGATGTTGATAACGAATCAGCGGCACGTCATGCACATAGCTTAAAATCTAATGCTGCTCAATTTGGCGCTATGAGTTTATCAGAACTTGCCCGTGAAATAGAGCATGATCTCAATGAGGGGCAAGTGAGCAAAGCAAAAGCAAATTCACAAAACTTACAAGCGCAAGTTGAAGGCTCACAAGAAAAATTACAAGCTTGGTTTGCTGCTCGCTAAAAACTTGAATTTATTTCAGTTATAACCTCAAAAATCCACTAGCATGGTTGCCCTTTACTAGGTTAGTCTAAAGATTAATTAGTAGAGGTAACCATGTCACAAATAAAAAAGAGTCACAAACTAAACGGTGTCTGTTATGACATACGTGGGCCTGTGCTTGCACAAGCTCGAAAAATGGAAGAAGAAGGGCAAAAAGTATTAAAGCTTAACATTGGCAACCCTGCTGCCTTTGGCTTTGATATGCCTGAGGATATGCATAAAGACATCATCCGTAATTTGTATTCGGCCCAAGGCTACTGTGACTCTAAAGGCCTCTACTCAGCCCGTGTGGCTGTTTATCAACACTATCAGCAACGCGGTTTGTTTAATCTTGATGTCGATAATATTTATATCGGCAATGGGGTCAGCGAATTGATTCAAATGACCACGCAAGCATTACTTGATAATGACGACGAAGTGCTTATTCCGGCACCGGATTATCCGCTATGGACGGCATCAGTTAAGTTAGCAGGGGGCAACCCTGTGCATTATCTTTGTGATGAAGAGCAAGATTGGTTTCCTGATATTGCGGATATAAAAAGTAAGATTACGTCAAAAACAAAGGCATTGGTGTTAATTAATCCAAATAACCCAACAGGGGCCGTATACAGCGACGATCTTTTACTGGAGCTTATCAATATCGCTCGTGAGCATAAGCTACTGTTATTGAGCGACGAAATTTACGAGAAAATTTTGTACGATGGTGTTACCCATAGCTCTATTGGAGCGCTGTGTGATGATGTTCCCATCATTACATTTAATGGTTTGGCTAAAACATACCGTGCTGCGGGGCTTCGTATGGGTTGGATGGTATTAAGCGGCCGCACCAGTATGATGGAAGATTTGAGCCGTGGTCTTGATATGTTGGCATCTATGCGCTTATGTGCCAATGTGCCTGCACAATATGCAATTCAACAAGCCTTAGGTGGGGTACAATCAATTGATAACCTGATAAACCCAGGTGGACGATTATATGTGCAACGTGATATAGCATGGCGTGGTTTAAATGCTATTGATGGTATTAGCTGTAAAAAGCCAAAAGGGGCGCTCTATGCATTCGCGAAAGTGGATACGGCACACTTTAATATCAAAAACGATGAACGCATGATTTTAGATTTACTCAAAGCTGAGAAAATCTTATTAGTGCATGGCCGCGCTTTTAATTGGCCAGATCCTGATCATTTTAGATTGGTGTTTTTACCTAACAAAGATGATTTAACACAAGCAATGAGTAAAATGCAGCGTTTTTTTGCAGACTACAGGCAAAGTTAAAAAAGCGAGCTTCGGCTCGCTTTTTGATTTCTTTACCAATCAATATGCTTTATCAACACGCACCGTATTGTCAGATAGGTAGACTAAGCGGACCTTATCTCCTCTATCAAAGAGCATTCTGCTGTCTTTATCTTGTACAACCATAAATTGTTCACCATTTTCTACTTGGATCATCAATTCAACCAGTTGGTATTGAACATAACGACTCGATTGCTGTTGATTGTGAGCGATAGAGCCACCAATCATTGAGCCCAAAATAGTCGCTACTGTACGGCCACTACCGCCGCCAAATTGATTGCCGACCACTCCACCGATAAGTGCTCCGCCAAATGTTTTCCAGCCATTGGTTTTATCATTCACTAGCTCTTGCTCGGTGATATTACGCACTGACTGAACAGAACCAAATAACACTTGCTGCACAGGAACCGCTTTGTTGCGTTGATAGTCGGCGTAACTTGGCGCGCTTAGTAATAAGCACGCAGTTAGTAAACTAATAAGGTATTTCATATATCCTCCTGGCTACCAGCCAAAAGTCGATTTCTCTCGGGTTTTACGAATTTCAGTTTCATCTGCCCATTCAATTAAACCGCTTTTTAAATCCATTAAGCGCATTGTGAATTTGTAATAAACATCAGACTTATCTGCATTTGACTTTACGATGCTCGATAGGTTGCCATATAGCATGTATTGTGCGCCCACTTGCTGGCCAAACGCGATTGCAGTATTTGGGTTGACTAATGGGTCAACGTTCTGGAAGTTGAGTTGTTCACGAACAGCTTCAACGCGGGTCATATCAACAAAACGAAACTTACCACTGCGTAGTAATTGTGTAGAGATGGAATCGGTAATGGATTCTGTATCAATATGTTCACTGGTTTTGTTTTTAATACGTTCAACAAAGACGATAGGGCGGCTATTTGCTGTAAGCGTGCCAACCACAGGCGAGGCAAGCAATGAATCAGTCATTTGGCTCGCCACTTTTTGTAAGTCTGTTGAACCAAAATTGACATCAACTGTTTCAACCGCTTGTGCGTCGCCATAGCTAACGACCGCTTTATTAGCGCAACCAGAAAGCAACAAAGCGCTTGTTATTGCAACGGCTGCAGCCGACTTAACTGAAATTAATTTCATAGTAGTATCCTTAATCTTCAAATTCTTGTGCTTCTGTTGACACTTCACGCACGGCAAGCGAGAAGGTGACAGCATTTGCTGTCGGGGCTAAGCCCGGTAATTGTGTTTTAGCAAAACCAAATAGTTTTATGGCTTGCCATGGCGAGTGGTTACCTTTAATTATAAACCCATCAGCGTCGTACCAAGTAAATTGGTATTGTAGATATTGTGACTTTTTGTACTGACTAGCCAGTGTTACCACAACATCAGTTAGGCCATTTGTTTGTCTGGTTTTAACGTCTGTTATAGCAAGTTTCTTTCCTAATTCAGGGTTATCGACGATTAATTGCTGATTATACTGTTGGCCTGTTTGCTCAACACCGATACCAGATGTGGTTGGGCGTGGGGAGCATGCCGCAACAAGCAAAATCATTAAAAGTGGCAGTAAGTGTTTCATCATTGCTCCTAGAGTTGGACTACATGAGAGTCTAAATAGTTATTAATAGACGTTAGAAAGACGAAGGTTAACCCTTGCTTACTAACAGTAAAATCAAGGTCGTTATGCCCTTTGATTTTCAAAGTATGTGAACCTGAAGCTAAACGTGTTCGAGCGATACTTAGTTGACTTGGAAGAGTTGACCAACTGCGGGTATCAGCTTGCTCGGAGGCAAGGTTGTAAATATTTGCTAAAATATTGCCGACATCTCCGCCACTTCTTGCAAGTTCAGCGCGCATTTTTTCTTTCGCAATTAGTCGTAATACTTGACGCGATATACGACCAGCGCTTTGATCTTCAAGTGTTTTAGCTGCTAACGCTTCAAGACGAACTATCGGTTTCAGCTCCAAGCTTTTGTTTTCTAGCTGCACTGTGTTTTCAGTTACCGAGAAGGGCATATCTGCATAAATAGGCAGTGCTAAACTATAAAATCGCGCATCACCTCGTGAGGTGTAAATAGGCAGCCTTAAATTGAAAGCATGTTTTTGGGCAATGAGGCCTTGCTCTGCAATAATAACGACCTGTCCGTGGTTCTTATCTGTAACACTTAGCTCACCATATTGTTGGCTGAAACGCTCATACTCTTGAGCAAACCCTTGTTGTTTAGCCAGTCGCAAAACATCTTGTTGAAGATACTGATTATCGGGATTTATTTCTAATGCCTTTTTGTAATCAATATAAGCATCATCAAATTGCTTATTTGCCTCATAAAGCACTGCTGATAAGTAGAAAGTAAAGGCATTTTGAAAGCCATTTTTTACATTACCAATTAATGCATCCATACTCGGATAACCCTGCGCAGCTTTTTTTGCTTGTTCATCAACAATGGCTTGGTTTTCCTTTAGTGCGTCCTCTTGTACTTTATTTGCTCGTCTTACTTCTACAAGTGCCGATTCCAGTTGCGAATTAAACACATAGCTGAGCGCTTTATAGCTGTGCAGCATAGTCATCTCATAGGCTGCGGGCTGATAGTTTATAACGGTATCATTTGTCAAAAGTGAGTTACTTTGCTCTAACCCTGCGCTAATCTGTAATTTAGCTGCTTGACGCTTATCTTCTACGCGTTTGTAAATTGTCTCGAATGTTTCATTCGATGTTTCATTTTGTTGGGCTAAAAAATCCAGTCGCGCACTTTCTAACTGATTCAGTAAGTAATTGCTGTGCGATGAACTCGTACTAGGTAATAATTGCTTAGCATTACTAATATTATTTTGCCTCACAGCTTGTCGTACAGGCTTGAGCTGCGTTGCATAATCTTGGAATAGATCAGTAATACCTATGGTGCTGCAACCTGATAAAAAGCTTACAGCTCCTATAAACAAACATCGACGCACTGAGCACTCCTTTTAAACACTGTAATCAGATTAGCATATGCGCCTTAACCTTTTATGATAAATTATGTAAAAAATCGTAAGTTATAGACGATAAAGCAGGTCTGTTATACGGATAAAAATAATAAGGATAACTGAATTTTGTTTGCCACTATCTTATATACATTTTTAGCACTTAGTGCCTTTGCTGCAAACTCATTATTGTGTCGAATGGCATTGCATAGCGGGGACATTGACCCTTGGAGCTTTACAGCAATTAGGCTATTTAGTGGTGCCATCATGCTACTCTTACTTTTTAGTTGGCAAGTAAAAAGAGTGACAAGCGACGAGCCTGTCGATAAAGGAAATAACTTAAGTGCAATGAGCTTATTTATCTATGCCGTTTGCTTTTCAGTTGCTTATGTTGAACTTAATACAGGAACAGGGGCGCTTATTTTGTTTTCGGCAGTACAGCTGACGATGATAGGCTACAGTATTTTCAATAAAGAGCGCTTATCATTATTGCAGTGGTTTGCTTTAATTGTTGCATTCGCTGGATTCATTTACTTAATGTTACCCTCAGCAGCGGTCCCTTCTTTATTACCTGCTATCCTTATGACATTAAGTGGTGTGGCATGGGGAGTATATAGTATTCGTGGTAAACAATGTCGCGCTCCTTTACAAGCCACAACGTTTAACTTCTTAAGAAGCCTTATTTTTGTACCCGCGCTTATTTTTGCTGCTTTTTTTCAATGGCCCTCTATCTCTTTCAGCGGTATCGCGCTTGCAGTTGCGTCTGGAGCCCTTGCGTCTGGTGTGGGTTATAGTATTTGGTATTTAGCCCTACCAAAGCTAAAAAGTAGTCAAGCTGCTGTTGTGCAATTGACTGTGCCTGTACTTGCCATTGTTGCAGGAATGTTTTTTTTAAACGAACAAATTACATTGCAATTAGTGGTAGCAAGCGCCCTTATTCTAGGCGCTGTATTGGTGTTTTTACTTACTAAGAAACACGTTTAGGTTGGTTAATATTTGTTACGAAGCGCTCATACAGGTTGCTGAGGTTTTCTAGCACCGCATGTTTACCTGTAATTTCGCTGTTTGTAATTCTTTCTTTTAATATGTTTAAGGATAAGTACTGCATCATCACTTGGGATTGTGTAATGTGACTAATATGCCAAGGTTCTGGTGCAACACCTCCTTTATATTCTTGATAAGGGCGATAAAAACCATAGTGCTCGAGATTCTGATCAAGCCAGTCGTTAAGCTCAGCAAATGGGCCATCACACGCGTATTCATCAGGTGTAAGCTGAAGTTGGTAGTCATCATTAATCGCATTTGCGTCGTAAATATCGAGATCAGTGCCAAAATGGTGTCTGCTTGCTCCAGGTAGAGCTGAATAAAGCATGATTGCATGGCACTTTTGTGTATCACTAAGACTCTGTAAGTCCAAGGCTTTTTGATCAAGAGTATAAACAGGACGCAAACCCTGAAATTTCGCATTCCAAATAGCACTTTGACGCTGAAAATCGCGAAAGCTTGAGGCAATCGTAAGTTCAATACCTACTTTTTTAGCTGCCTGTTGTAGCGCTAAAAAATCATCAACAATATCAACATGCAAACGATGTTTTTGTAGCTCGACTAAATGTGAACTACTTGATCCTGTTGCACAAAGTGCTAATTCAGCCTGGTTCATGTTAGTAGTTGCTCTAAAATTGCTTCGTAGATATCTGCAAGTTGAATTAAATCATCTGTACTGACACATTCATCCACTTTATGAATCGTTTCGTTACGCGGGCCAAGCTCAATGACTTTGGCGCCCGTTTGCGCAATAAAGCGGCCGTCAGATGTTCCACCTGTGGTTTCAAGCGCTGTGTCGCGCCCAGTTACCTGTTTAATAGCGCTTACTGTTGCATCAACCAGTGGACCGTGATCGGTTAAAAACGGGAGTCCATTCACTATCCAATTGAGTTCGTAATTAAGGTTATGCTTTTCAACAATATCAATCACTCGTTGCTGAAGTTGCTGATGAGTAACTTCAGTGCTAAAGCGGAAGTTAAATTGAATTTCAAGCTCACCAGGGATCACATTACCAGCACCTGTTCCGCCATTAATATTTGAAACCTGAAAGCTCGTTGCAGGAAAAAACTCATTCCCCTGATCCCACTCGGTTTGACTCAGCTCAGTTAACGCAGGAGCTGCTAAGTGAATCGGGTTTTGCGCTAGGTGCGGGTAAGCAACATGGCCTTGTACACCTTTAACGGTTAAAAAGCCAGTTAATGAACCGCGACGACCATTTTTTACCACATCGCCAAGCACATCTCGTGAAGAGGGTTCTCCTACAAGGCACAAATCAATTTTTTCTCCACGTGCTTCAAGGGTGTCGATTACACGCGTCGTGCCGTTAATAAAGGGGCCTTCTTCATCAGACGTAATTAAAAATGAAATCGAGCCTTTATGGTCTGGGTGCTTAGCCACAAATCGTTCAGTGGCAATAACCATAGCGGCTAAAGAGCCTTTCATATCGGCTGCGCCGCGACCATGTAGCATGCCGTCTTTTACCAGTGCCGAAAAAGGCGGGTGCTGCCAATTTTTTGCTGGGCCTGTGGGTACAACATCTGTGTGACCTGCAAAACAAAAGTGTGGTGATTCTTTACCTTTACGTGCCCAAGTATTTAATGTGTCAGTGAAAAACAGCGACTCAATATTAAAGCCCAGCTTTTCAAGGCGCTCGTTCATTAACGCTTGGCAACCGGCATCTTCAGGCGTCACTGATTCACGCTGGATAAGCGCTTGAGCAAGTTCAATAACAGGGTGAGTCATTAGGCAAAAATCTCATCGTATTGAGCTGCTTTAAAACCTAAATGATACTTGCCGTTATGGACTAGTACAGGCCGCTTGATCATCGCAGGTTGTTCCACAAGTAATGCTAATGCAGATTCTTTATCTAAATTTTGTTTTTGTTCATCAGATAACTGACGGTATGTTGTGCCGCGTTTATTTACTAAATCTTGCCAATCAATGTGCTGTGCAAATTCATTAATAAGCTCAGCAGTGATACCGTCTTTACGGTAGTCATGGAAAGTGAACGCTTGATTGTTATCAGATAAAAATTTTTTCGCTTTTTTAATTGTATCGCAATTGCTGATACCGTACATGATAGTCATAAAATCTACTTTTTTGTCACAGTGAGTAATGTATCTATCCCAGCACTAACCTGAGATAGAGAGTAATATAAAGGACCAAGCTGCTGGCTGTTAAGGACGCATAATGTGGCAATCATAGGTGATGAAAGCTCACGTAAATCGAAATAAGCGAGCCGTTCGCCTTGGCTTATCTTGCTGTCATTTAGCTTGGCAATTCTTGTGTGGTTGATATGTTCGCTCAAGGATGAAAAATGTAAATTGATTAATATTTTCAGCCCATTTTTTGCCTGTAATATATATTCTTTTCCGGCATTTTTTACTTGCAGTAGGGTGCCATCAAAGGGAGCGACTATATTATGGCTGGTTAATTCAACGCTGATACTTGGCCCAAGAGTCGAAAATCTAAAAAAAGCCTCAGGGTGTTCGCTTATAGGTTTAACTCGGCCTGTGAATGGGCTTTTTATAGCCATCACTTGGTTTTTACGCAAGGAGCGTTGACTCTGATAGGTTACTTCTTTATTCATAAGACTATTTAGTACTTCCTAACACATGATAACCATCTTTTTTCAGTGCCGAAATTGCTTTTTCAATGCTGTGTTTTTTAACTAAAACATAATCTGTATCATAAGTTGAAAGCGCGAAAATAGAGATAGATGCTTTAGCAAGTACACCAGAAATATTAGCCATTATACCTGTTAGTGAAAAGCCTAGCGGGCCAATGACTTCCAGTGCTTGCCAGTCGGTTTCAGCATCTAGGCTATCAATAGTAAAGCTGCTAGGGCAGACGATAGATAATTCATCAGCGGTCTTTGCAATAAAAAATATGCTTTCTTTGAGCAATGCAGGAGGGATAGTGGCATCGACATCAAGGCTATGAATTGTGAGCTCTGTACTATGAAGTTGCAGCGTTTGCTTTGACATCTGTGATCCTATCTATGAAGCCGATAATTAATAGTATACCCAAATCACTTAAAAATACGAGCTATCAACAAGAGATTAAATGCAATTAGAAACCATGGGATCACGCCATTTAGTTTTTCATTAATCTTGTCCACAGAATCTGTGGATAAATATGGGAATAGGTCAGTATAAAGAAGGTAATAGGCTAATTTATAACGATTTTATAAATTAGCCTAATTTTTGATGGGTTAGTTTTCTATGCTTTCAACTTGCTTAGCTTGAATCGCTGTAAGGGCAATGGTGTAAACGATATCGTCTACTAATGCACCACGGCTCAAGTCATTTACCGGCTTACGCATACCTTGCAGCATTGGGCCAATACTAATTAAATCGGCACTACGTTGAACAGCTTTATAGGTTGTATTACCGGTATTTAAATCAGGGAATACAAACACTGTTGCTTTACCTGCAACTGGGCTGTCAGGTGCTTTTTTGATTGCTACGTTTTCCATAATAGCGGCGTCGTATTGAAGTGGGCCGTCAATTACTAAGTCAGGGCGTTTTTGCTGGGCAAGTTTAGTGGCTTCGCGCACTTTTTCTACATCTGCACCTGAACCCGAAGTACCCGTACTGTAGCTGATCATTGCAACACGAGGTTCAATACCAAACGCAGCCGCTGAATCAGCTGACTGGATCGCGATATCGGCCAGTTGCTCTGCCGTTGGATCAGGGTTGATAGCACAGTCACCGTAAACTAAAACCTGGTCAGGTAACAGCATAAAGAACACTGATGATACTAACGACGAGCCCGGTGCTGTTTTAATTAACTGTAGCGGTGGGCGAATCGTATTCGCTGTGGTGTTAACAGCACCTGACACCAAGCCATCTACTTTACCTTGTTCTAGCATCATGGTGCCGAGTACAACGTTATCAAGCAGTTGTTCTTGGGCAACCACTTCAGTTAAGCCTTTGTTTTTACGGATTTCGACCATAGGTGCAACGTAATCGTTGATAACATCAGCTGGCTCAACAATAGTTACGTTATCGTTAAGCTCAACACCTTGCTGCTCAGCAATACGTAAAATTTCTTCTTTGTCACCAAGTAAAATTGTTTTTGCAATACCACGTTGACCACAAATTGCCGCAGCTTTAATCGTGCGCGGCTCATTACCTTCTGGTAAAACAACTGTTTTATTTGCTTGACGGGCTTTATCGGTTAATAAATAACGGAACGCTGGCGGAGACATTTTACGAGTACGACCAACACTTTGCGCAAGGCTGTCTAACCAGTCTGAATCAATGTGACTGGCGTTGTGATCTTTTACTTTATCGATACGTTGATCATCATCACAGGGTACTTCCATATTGAAATTATGCAGTAATAATGACGTGCGCCACGTATCTTCTTTTGTTGCAAGAATTGGCAGGCCCGTATCCATAGCTTGTTCACATAATTTCATGATGCGATCTTCAGGCTTAAACCCACCGGTTAATAAAATAGCCCCAATTTTTGTACCATTCATAGCAGATAAACAAGCGGCAACTAATACATCAGAGCGATCGCCCGGAGTTACCAGTAATGCACCAGGAGTAAAGTGGCTTAAAATATTCGACACGGTACGGGCACAGAAAGTCACGCGGCGCAAACGACGGTGAGCCATGTCGCCTTCGTTAATAACTTCGGCCTTTAAGTATTCACATAAATCACGCACACGCGGTGCAACGAGGTCGAAATCCCATGGGATTGACCCTAATAACTTAAATGGGTGCTTTCTGAAAATTGGCAGTGATGCTAAACGGTTTAATTCGTTTTCAAGTTGTTCAGGCTCATGGGCCTCAACAAGATCAGCACGGGCACGACCTTCGTCATCTAGAGGTGCATTAACTTTATTGAAAATACAGCCTAACACGCGAGGATGATTAACACCGCCATAGTTACCAGCAGCAATTTCTAAACGGTCTTCAATTTGGTCATTGCTATCGTTACTTGGTGTTAGAACAAAAACAATATCAGCACCCAGTGTTTGCGCGATCTCACGGTTTACACGGCCTGCATAAGGCTGACGACGTGTTGGCACCATACCTTCGATAATAGCAATTTCGTCTTCTTTGATGGTGTTTTCAAAGCGCTCTACGATTTCTTCAAGTAAGTCGTCGCCTTTACCGTCACCAATCATTTGTTCAGCATAGCCAAGATCGAATGGCGTAGGTGGATTAATTGGCGAGCCATGGGTAACAATTTGCGTTGATTTCTCGGGGCCTGTATCGCCAGAGCGCGGCTGCGCAATAGGTTTGAAAAAGTTAACTTTAAGCGCTTTTTGCTCAAGCGCACGCACTAAACCAACAGAAACAGATGTTAAACCAACCCCTGTCGAAATAGGGATCAACATAATTCTACGTGCCATTTACTTAACCCTCCTTTGCAATGCGGGCTGCATCGTTAGCAATAACCCATTCTTCGTTGGTCGGGATCACAAACGCTTTAGCATGCGCTTGGTCTTTTGAGATTAAGCCTTCTTTACCAAAGCGCGCAGCTAAGTTTGCAGCTTCATCACACTCAAGGCCTAAAAAGCCTAATTGGGTGATTACTTTGTTACGAATGATATCTGAGTTTTCACCGATGCCACCGGTAAAAATAAGCGCATCAAGGCGTTGTAGAGGCACTAAGAATGCAGCAATTTGTTTTGCTAAGCGGTAGCAGAAAATATCGAGAGCAAGGTTTGCTTGCGGGTGACCTTCAACAGCGGCTTCTTCGATAGTGCGACAGTCATTTGATAATTCACTAATGCCTAACAGGCCACTTTGCTTATTAAGTAAGTCATCAATTTCTTGCACTGAATAATTAAGTTGCTGAGTTAAGAAGGTAAATAAACCCGGGTCGATGCTACCACTGCGGGTACCCATCACTAAGCCTTCAAGCGGTGTAAGGCCCATACTGGTATCAACGCTCTTACCATCTTTAATCGCACATACCGAACAACCATTACCTAAATGCGCACTGATCACATTGGTTTGCTCGCGCTCTTTACCCAATAATTTCGCAGCTTCACCAGCAACATAATAATGGCTTGTACCATGGAAACCATAACGTCTTACGCCATGCTCTTTATAAAGCGAGTAAGGTAAGGCGTATAAGTACGCAATATTTGGCATGCTTTGGTGAAACGCCGTATCAAATACAGCAATTTGCGGCAACGTTGAGAACGCTTGCTGCGCAGTGCGAATGCCCAATAAGTTGGCTGGGTTATGAAGTGGTGCAAGTGCAGCTGTTTTTTCGATAGCTGTAAGTACATCATCGTCAATAAGAACAGATTCAGTGAAATGCTCACCACCGTGCACAACTCGGTGACCGACAGCAATTAAATTATCTGCAAGGCCCAAGTCATTCACAAGCTTCACGAGTTCTGCAATTGCTGCATCATGGGCTTGACCTTTTGCAAGTTCAATCAGCTTTTTTTCGCCATTATATTTATATTTAATTGAAGGTGTGTCTGAGCCAAGGCGCTCAGCTAAACCTGAAATAACTTCGTCAGAAGTAGCGGCATCTAAAATGGCAAATTTTAAACTTGAACTACCACAGTTCAGTACTAAAACATGTTGTGGTGAGCAAAGGGGCTTGGGCATAGCTAGGTCCTAAAAGTACGATATCAGTCAGTGTATATTAAGGCTTGATAATTAGAATTCTTTGCCAGTATAGTAAATAAGTATTTTGTTGCTACACTTAACAAAGCTAGGCTGTAATTATACTAAAGTCTGGTTGACTTAAGCCGATAACATTTTATCTCATTTAGACTTTAAACGTTAGTCCGATTAACATTAATTTGGTATTAAAACTAGGACAGGTTTTGCAGGGATTGTATCCGGGAGTGTGTTACACTCGGTTGTGAAACAAGATGAAAACCCTAGGAGTGATGATGCAAAAGAGTGTCATGTCACAAGTGCAAACAGGTCGTCAATACGCTAAAAAATGGCCAATGCGACAAGAGCTCGCCCCCATGTTTGCTGAATTTAGAGTGATCAAAGCCACAGATCTGGCAATTACAGTGATGCCAATTTTGGCTATGCTGACTGTTTTTATGCAAGTTAACTATTTAGGTAGTGATTATTTCCCGCAAGCAATTACTATCGCGCTATTCTTTTTGTCACTACCGTTTCAAGGTTTATTGTGGTTAGGCCGCCGTGCAGAAACCCGATTAGAGCCAGCGATGCTAAGTTGGTACACCGAGCTGCACAGTAAAATGAAAGCACATGGTTATCAGTCACAATTAACGACTGAAAAACCACGCTATTCAGATTTAGCTCAACTATTAAAAGATATGTTCGAAAAAATGGATAAAGCCTTCACAAAAGAACATTTCTAATCGCGAATAAACTGGCTCACATAAAACGATAACGTTACTTTTTGTGGGCCTTGTTGCTCTATTTGCTGCCAATGCTCTGGGCGAAACTTCCAGGCAAACGGTGTCATCATAATTAGATGTTTAATCTCTTCGACAGACAACAGCACCTGTTTCTCTAATAATGTTGTCGATTCTTTGCTGAAGCCAGCTGGTGGTTCTATTTCTGTATGCGGTTTTACATCAGCATAAATAAATGCTTTTAATTCTTTAAGGTGCCAAGGGCCAGGGCTTGCAACAATTAAGCTCGCATGAGGTTTTGCAAGGCGGGCAAGTTCTTGTGCAAATAAAGGGGCAAACACACTAACAAGCACATCAGCCTGCGCATCTGCAAAAGGGGCTTGGCTAATTGACGCGACACTAAAATGCGCATTTTCATACCGCTTAGCGGCGTATTTTACCGCAGGTTTCGAAATATCAACACCATGCACTTCGGCACTCGATTGCGCTGCAATGGCTTGGGTATAGAAGCCTTCACCACAGCCTAAATCAATCACTGAATTTGGTGTCAGTGATGCCACGAGTTCAGCTAAAGCTTGCTGTAAAAAACCATAATGCCCCGCATTTAAAAACTCGCGTCGCGCTTGCACCATTTCAAGGTTATCGCCCGGTTGTTTCGACTTTTTATTTTGCACGGGAAGTAAATTGACATAACCCTCTTTGGCGATATCAAAGCTGTGGTTATTGTCACAACGGTATGTTTTATCCGTGAGTGTAAGCTCAAGTTTGCAAAGCGGGCAGTGATAGTGAAGACTCATGAGTCTAAATAGTCCTTATCATAAAAGGTTTTAACCCAGTGAGGGCGATAGGTGATCATTAAGGTAATAGCCATACCATTGAGCATTGCTTCAGGAAACCAAATTATCGCGCATAGAATGAGGTAGTTTTCTGAAATCTCAATAAAACTGTAATCACCCAGCAAGTAATAAAACACACCGCTGGTAAGTATTTTAATACAGGCGATAACAGCGGCGGTTAAAAACGCGCATAAAAAGATATAGATAAAAAAATGTCTTGGTAAGTAGGTATAACAAAGCACAAAACACAAATAGCTCAACGTAATTGGTAAAAAAGCAGTAAACAATAAATGCACCGGCAATAAAGCCATAGGCAACTGAGCAACTAATACCAACAGTAAACTTGCAAGGGCACTTGCAAAAATGGCCAATCGCCAACCTAAAATCAGGGTCACAGCAGTAACCCCTAAAATATGCAATTCAAGGCCTGGCAATATCCCCGCTTTAATGCGCCACAGTACCGCAAGTACTAAAGCACATGCGAGCACACCAACTTGTCTTATTGGCGTTGCCAATAATTGTGATGCGCTTTGTTTATCAAAGCTGAGCCAAAGTATTAGAGCCACACAGCTCCACAAAGGGAGCTGCCATTGCAGTGTGTCTATCATGCGTTAAATGTTGACCAAATTGGCGCATGATCAGAAGGTTTTTCGATACCACGTAATTCGTAATCGATACCAGACTCAACACAACGCTCAGCAAGGGCTGGAGTTGCTAAAATTACATCGATACGTAGGCCTCGGTTGTCATCAAAACCTTTTGAGCGGTAATCAAACCACGAGTATTGTTCAACTTTTTCAGGGTAAAGTTCACGGAAGGTATCTTTAAAGCCCCAGTTTAATAATGTACTTAACCATTCACGCTCTTCTGGTTGGAAAGAACACTTACCTGTTTTTAACCAGCGTTTACGGTTTGGCTCACCAATACCAATGTCGAGATCAGTTGGTGAAATATTAATATCGCCCATTACAATAACATCTTCTTCAGGGGTGTGATTGACTTCTAAGTGAGTCATTAAATCTTTATAGAACTGACGTTTATAAGGGAATTTAATTTCGTGAGCAATATTATCGCCCTGTGGGAAGTAACCGTTCATAACAGTTAAGTCACGGCCATTCTGTTGGGTTACAGTCACGCTGATCATACGACGTTGTGACTCGTCAGTATCAGTTGCAAAGCCTTTCACTACCGATTTAGGTTCTTGTTTACATAACATTGCCACGCCGTAATGGGCTTTTTGACCGTGAAAATAAACGTGATAACCCATTTTTTGCACATCTTCGAGTGGGAAAGCTTCATCATGAACTTTGATTTCTTGTAAGCCAATGATATCTGGTTGATGTTTATCTATCACCGCTTGTAGTTGATGTAAGCGAGCGCGAAGTCCATTAATGTTGAACGAGATAACCTTCATCATGCACCTTAGTTTATTTTTCTTTAAAGGAAGTAACGTAATTCTACCATCAAATGTGGTGCTATTCATGAGCAAAGAAAGAAAAATGCACTGTTTAAATGTTGATCAATTGGGGGGTTTAGTTAAACGCATTGTTAACTCGATATTAATTAAAATATTAAATAATATATTTAATTGATTTGTTCTTTTTTGTTTATATAATGCGCGCAAATTAAACCGTTCAAATTATGTACACTTAAAAGGTAAACCATGAAAAAACAATTAGTGATGCTTTCTCTTGCATGTATCTCATTTGGCTCATTGGCAAGCAATCCACAGTATTTCTCAGCTGATAATCGTATTGAATCGAAGTTATGCAGTTTGAGTGCGAACGAAGGGTTTACCGCTGCACGTAAAGAAGCGACAAAGCATGGTATTGCGATGTCGCGCTTTTCTAAAAGTATTGAGTGTAATGGTGTCGACATTCGCGACATTGCTAAAAAAGCACAATCACAAAAGGCGGCTTCTATAGTGTCAGTTGAAGTGTTTGCTAAGAATCAGCAAAAAGAAACTCAGCTTTGTATTACAGCACTTAAACAAGGTTTAACACCTGTACGTGAAAAGATTGGTAACTTAAATACCTTAAAATGTAATGGCGAAGCAGTAACAGAGTTCGTTAAGCGTTACCAAAACGCGGCTATCTAATAGCTATATTAAATAAGTTGTAAAAAGCGCTCTTTGGAGCGCTTTTTTTATGAAAAAATTACAGTACCCCATGAAAAGCTTGCTGAATCATAGGCTTAACCTTAACTTAACTGCTCTCTAAGTGCTTGATTTTAGCTGGCAAGATGTTTTGGCATCCAACTTGTATTAGTCAAAGTGAATCTAATCGACTACAAGGAAATGTCTTATGAACAAGTTAACTTTAGCATCAACAATTTTAGCAGCTCTAAGTCTATCAGCATGCTCTGCAAGCAACTCTTTAGCAAAAATAGACAGCGATTTTGGCAGTTTAGATAATGATAACGATGGTTACATTTCTAAAACAGAGGCCGATGATGATGCAATTTGGGCGCATTTTTCAAATATCGATACCAACATGGATGAACAAATCAGTCCAACTGAGTTTAATGCTTATATGCAGCTTAATACCGGTAAGGTTGCTGAGGATAGTGAGGTTTCTGAGTCGGCGTTTAAAGCTGAAATCGCTAAATTTGACCCGATCGAAAATGATTTTAAATCGTTAGATAACGATAAAAATGGTTATATTTCGATTGAAGAAGCCGACGATGACGATATTGCCAACCACTTTGGTTATATGGACAGTGATAAAGATAAGCGCGTAAGCCGTAATGAATTTATCAACTATATCACTGAGCATGGTAGTGACGTTGCTGAGGATGACGCATTAGACATGGTTAAAAAGAGCTCGTAACTTAGCTCAAATATAAACATTGTTTGTAGCCAGTGTATTACACTGGCTTTTTTTGTAATAATTTTTCCAACCTAGCAAGACTTCTGTCATAATAGAGCGTTAGTGATTTAAATGACCTATAGTAACGATGGCCACAAAACGTATTAGTGATGAACAGTTAGTCGAAATCATAGAAGCCGCGATTTTTGTAGCAGGTAAACCTTTATCTAAACGTCATTTGAAAGAGACAGTATTGGCTGATTTAAGCGTTTCTATGCCACGCATTAATAATGCAATTGAAGATATTCAAATTCATTATCAAACACGCGGCATAAAATTAGTTGAAGTTGGCAGTGGTTATCGATTTCAAGCCTGCGCAAGCTTAGCTCCGTGGCTTGCAAATCTTTGGCAAGAGCGCGCACCTAAATACTCAAGAGCACTATTAGAAACATTATCCCTTATTGCCTACAGACAGCCCATTACGCGTGGTGAAATTGAACAAGTACGAGGTGTTACTGTTGGCTCAGGGATTATTAAAACCTTATTAGAAAGAGAGTGGATAAGGGTTGTAGGCCACAAAGAAGTGCCAGGACGTCCGGCTTTGTATGCTACAACATCCGCTTTCTTAGACTATTTTTCATTAGCTGGTTTAGATGAATTACCACCGTTACCTGAACTACAGGAAAGTAAAATTAACCAGCTTTTGAGTGATCCTTCTGTGAGAGAACTATCTGAATGAGTAATGTAGAAACTGAAAAGTTACAAAAAGTATTGGCCCGTGCTGGCGTGGGCTCACGCCGTGAGATGGAAAAATACATCGATGCAAATCGAGTAAGTGTAAATGGCAAAGTGGCCCGTTTGGGCGATCGTGTTGAAGCAACTGATGTAATTCGTGTTGATGGACACGTAGTAAAAGTTGAAGATAAAGCTGATCGGATTTGTCGTGTGCTTATGTATAACAAGCCTGAAGGCGAGTTATGTACTCGTAAAGATCCTGAAGGTCGTCGTACTGTGTTCGATCGTCTTCCTAAAGTAGACGGTGAGCGTTGGATTGCAGTAGGTCGACTGGATATTAATACCGCTGGATTAATGCTGTTTACCAATGATGGTGAGCTTGCTAATCGCCTTATGCATCCAAGCTATGAAGTTGAGCGAGAATATTCTGCACGGGTATTTGGTGAAGTAACGAATGAGACTTTACGTAACTTAACCAAAGGCGTTGAACTGGATGATGGACCTGCAAAATTTTTAAATATTAAACCATTAGGTGGTGAAGGAATAAATCGTTGGTTCAATGTGACCTTAACCGAGGGGCGTAACCGCGAAGTTCGCCGTTTGTGGCAATCACAAGATGTGGAAGTATCTCGTCTTATTCGTATTCGTTACGGTAAGTTAGAGCTTGATAAACGCTTGCCTCAAGGTGGTTGGGCAGAGCTTGATCTGGATACAGTTAACTATTTACGTAAAACTGTTCAATTGGGTCGTGAAACGCAAACAAAGTTATCAGTTATACCTGAAAAGCGTAAAGAAAAACGAGCCAAGATAAACCAAATACGTAAAGCGGTTAAAAAGCATAATCAACGCGTTAAGCAGCCTAAGCGTCGTTAAATACTCGCGAATAAAAAACCTTACTCGCGAGTAAGGTTTTTTATTGGTAAATCATACATCAACAGCACTGAACTTATTTTTGTTGCGCATCTAAAGATTGACCATTGATATCTTTTGAATCATCACTCATTAGGTAAAGGTAGGTAGGCATAAGATCCTCAGGGGTTGCTAACTTATCTTTATCCTCTCCTGGATAGGCTGATGCACGCATAGATGTACGTGTTGCACCTGGGTTGATGCAGTTAATGCGAATGTTTGTTTTTTCTACTTCACAAGCCCACGTCTGCATCATGCCTTCTACTGCAAACTTTGAAATAGCATACGCACCCCAAAACTCGCGACCTTGGCGACCTACACCTGAAGAGGTAAAAATAACCGATGCGCTAGGCGATTTTCTTAAAATAGGGAACATGTACTTAGTGATAAGTGCCTGTGCAGTAACATTAACCTTCATGATGTTTTCAAATGTTGACACACAGAAGTGCTCAAGCGGGCCAAGCGAACCTAAAATACCTGCATTGTTTACTAAGCCATCAAGTTTGCCGAATTGCTGTTCGATTGTCGCAGCAAGGTCACGATAGTTTTGCTTCGTTGCACCTTTAAGATCCATAGGAACAATCGCTGGCTGAGGGCCACCTGCATTAACGATTTCATCGTAAACAGCTTCTAGTTTGCTGGTTGTTTTACCAAGTAAAATGATCGTAGCACCATGTTTTGCATAGGTTAAGGCTGCTACGCGACCAATGCCATCACCAGCACCAGTAATTAAAATAACTTTGTCTTTTAGCGCGTTTTCTGCGGCTTTGTAATTGTGCATAAAAGTACCATCGGTTAAATTTTTTCGTATTTTACCATAGCAAAAAGCCAAGTTATCGAATTTATTGCAAATTAAGGTGGCGAAAATTAAAACTTTACGTTAACTTTAACTGGTCTAATGTCTTATTAATAACCTAATTACATTAAATTAACTTAACTAAAGGTATCTTTTTAGCTACTTTTAAATATGAACACACAATAACAATAAGATTTTCGCGGAGCGATATTATGAAAAAAATGCTACTTTCACTGGCCGTTGCAACAGCCATTACAGGTTGCGGTGGAGGAGAAACATTAGAAGATGTAAAAAATGACAATCCCCCCATTGTGCCAACCGCGACAGTTAAGTTTGATCCTGCTAATGGTGTTATCTCTGTACCCAACGATTTACTCATGAGTGGCACACTTGATGGCACGCTTAATATTCCTGGTGAACTTGATGAGAATAATGTGAGCGTAGAGCGTGCTGCCTATGCCGATCCGCAGTTAGCATTAGGTGCACTAGATGGTTGGTCTACACAAACTCCGTTTAAAATCGATCTTACTTTTCCTGCGGGTGTTAGCTTAGATGCTACATCTGCTGCCTCACCAGGCGCAGTGCGTATTTTTGAAGTCGTTATGGGAGCCAGCCAAACGGATGAAGCATGCTCACAAGTACCTGCAGGTATTGCCTGTAAATTAGTGTCAGAGCTCACATTTGGTGTCGATTTTATTACCCAAGGCTCTGGTGATGCTGTTGCTGTTATACCATTGAAACCGTTTAAAGCAGGTAGTAGCTACATCAATGTTTTAACAACCTCGCTAATGGACTCAGAAGGTCGCTCAATTGAGCCATCATCTACTTATGCGTTGGTTAGTGAAGAAACAACCCTTATTACAGACGCACAAAAATCGTTACAAGCGGTTATCAATAGTTATGAAAACGCTGTAACATCAGGTGGTGCAATTTCTAAAGATGAAATCATTTTTAGTGCGGCTATGACCATGCAGTCGGCAGGTCAAGTACTTGGCACAGTCAAACAATTACTTGCAGCAAGTTTAACGCAAGCGGCTTTACCAAGACCGACGGTACAAATTCCTGAGCAACCGGTAATTACTGTCGAACAAGTATTTGCGTCACAAGGGGTAACAGGTTTGTCACCTGCTTTTGCTGGGGTTCAGTATCAAAAAGGCAGTGTAATGCTACCTATGTACCTTGCAACACCAACAGGCACTGAGGTAAGTGATTTAGCTGCGACATACTGGCAAGGTATGTGTGACAGCGGTGTAGCGGTACTTGGTTACGCCTCTTCAGCAGGTGCATCGTTCCCAACAGATCCAATTAGTGAGAATGATGCTTTATGTATGGCACTTAGTGGTGGCAAGTTACGCGACTTAGGCCTTGACCAAACTAAGCACTTAACCAAATACAATACAATCCCTAAAACGCAAAGCATTGCGAATGTACCGGTTCAAATTACTAAGCCTATTTTACCCGTGATCAACTTTGTTCGAAGCCAAATCGGTCTAGATGCTTTAGCAATGCCTGAAGGTGGCTGGCCGGTAGTGATTCTTCAGCACGGTATTACGTCTAAGAAAGAAGATATGTTAGCAATAACTGCTCAACTTTCTATCCAAGGTTTTGCAACGGCTGCTATCGACCACCCAATGCATGGTGAGCGTGGTGTTGATGTAAATGGAGATGGTGTCGATGACTTCAACGCATCAACGGGCTCAGTGCTAAGTTACATGAATTTACAGTCTCTACTTGTAGCACGAGACAGTTTACGTCAATCAGTTGCTGATTTATTGGGTTTACGCTTAGGTTTAAACTTTTCTGGTGCGACTGATTTAAATACTCAAGATGTGTCATTCGTGGGACATTCACTTGGTTCAGTTGTTGCGCCTGCTTTTGTTGCAGTGACGAATAATCCTCTTGATCCTCAGGTTGATCCACTTTTCAATGTTAAGAGTGTTGCACTTGCCAGTGGCGGTGGCGGTATTGCAAGCTTCCTAATTGATTCGGCAACGTTTGGTCCATTCGTTCAAGGCTCGGTGTTACTTGCTGCTGGCATTAGTGAGTCTGCAGAATTTAGCTCGTACCTACAAAACGAAGCTGTGTCTAACTGTGGCACGCTAGCAGCAGATCAAACCGCTTATGTTAGCTGTGGTTACAAAGAGTACATTGGTTCATTAACAATGGCGGGTGAAACAGCAAAACTAGCAAATATTCAAGGGGTAGTAACACAATTTGCTTTTGCGGCACAGACAGCCCTTGATAGTGGTGATCCTACTAATTACGCAGCATCAGTTGCGGCACTTGGCACGCCAACATATATGAGTGTCGTTGTTGGTGATGGCGCTAACAATAAGCCTGACCAGGTTATTCCACCTATGGTAGCTTCTAACCCTATTGCAGGCAGTTTACCGCTCGCTAACTTGATGGGCTTAGCAACAGTGGCTCAATCTCAGGGGCCAACAGCGGAGCCTATGAGCTATGTTGTGAAATTTACTAAGGGTCATCACAGTTCGGTATTAACGCCTGTTGCTACGCCTGATTCAGGCGCTACTGCACAGGAAAGTGCAGCTGCAACGTCTGAAATGCAATTGCAAATAGCCACTTTCTTAGCGAGCCGTGGTCAGTACTTGCAAGTCACTAATACTGATGTAGTCACTGACTAAAAACTAAATTAACCAATTAAGTAAAAAGCCACATCATGTGGCTTTTTTTTATGAAAAAGCATGTTAAATTGTGGCGAACTAACATTAAGTGGAGAATTTGTTTGGAATTTTTATACGAATATGGGCTGTTTTTCGCCAAAACCATCACCTTTGTTATTGCCATAGCAATCATTGTCGCAATTGCGGTTGGTGCAGCAGCAAAGCCAAAATCGAAAAAGGGCGAAATACAAATAGATGACTTAAGTGAGCAGCTGGAGGATCTAAAACAAAGCTTTATTGAGAACACCCTTTCAAAAAAAGAGCTCAAAGCGCATTTAAAACAGCAAAAGGCTAAGAGCAAAAAAGCCTCAAGTGATGAGAAAAAAGCTCGTCTGTATGTCATCGACTTCAATGGTAGCGTAGATGCCCATGAAGTAGACAGTTTACGTGAAGAAATTACAGCAATTCTTACTATTGCTGATAAAGAAAAAGATAAAGTACTCGTTCGCTTAGAAAGCGGTGGTGGGGTTGTTCATGGTTATGGTTTGGCTGCTTCACAATTACAACGCCTTCGTAATGCAGGAATTCACCTAACGATTACCATTGATAAAGTTGCTGCCAGTGGTGGTTATATGATGGCATGTGTGGCGAATGAAATAGTTGCAGCTCCTTTCGCTATTGTTGGCTCTATTGGAGTGATAGCTCAAATTCCTAACTTTAACAAAATACTGAAAAAGAATGATGTTGAATACGAACAAATTACTGCGGGTGAATACAAGCGCACACTAACATTATTTGGCGAAAACACAGATAAAGGGCGCGAAAAGTTTAAAGAGGAAATAGAGCAAACTCATGGTTTATTCAAAGCTTTTGTTAGCGAGCAACGACCTTCACTTGATATAGATTCAGTTGCAACAGGCGAACATTGGTTTGCTACTCAAGCCTTTGATAAAGGGCTTGTTGATAGAATAGATACCAGTGATGATATCCTCTTAAGTCAGGCGAGTGATCGTCAGATTTACAAAGTGAAATACAAAATCAAAAAGAACTTAAGCGATAAACTGGCAATCGGTTTGAGTACAAGTATTAGTAAGGCTGGAATTAATTTAGTCTCCCGCTTTAAAGGAATGAACCCTTAACGAAAAGCGATAAAAAACCCGCATTAATATGCGGGTTTTTTAATGGTGAATCTAGTTTATAGACTTATGATAATCTTCTAAGTCTTTTGCTGCATCAGGGTCGTTAAAAACATCTTCGTCTAATTGCCCTTCAGACTTTGCAACAACACATGTCACCATACAGTCACCTGTCACGTTAACCGCAGTGCGTGTCATATCAAGTAAACGGTCCACACCAATAATGATTGCAATCCCTTCAACAGGAAGACCAACTTGGTTTAAAACCATGGCTAACATAATCAAACCAACACCTGGTACGCCTGCTGTGCCCACTGACGCAAGTGTTGCCGTTAGAATAACCATTAAGTAATCAGAAATAGATAAGTCGACTGCAAAAACTTGAGAGATGAACACAGTCGCAACACCTTGCATGATAGCCGTACCATCCATGTTGATGGTTGCACCTAATGGAACCGTGAAAGAAGCAACTGAGTTATGTGCACCTAGTTTTTTGTTCGCCGTCTCTAAAGTGATAGGCATTGTCGCACTTGAACTTGAGGTACTGAAGGCAAATAAACATGCATTTTTCATTTTCTTCAAGAAGGTTACTGGGTTTAGGCCCGTTAATACTTTGAGAAGAATACTGTAGTTAACTAAGCCATGGATAAATAAGGCCAACACAACAATACTAAAGTAAAGAGCGAGGCTTTTAATTAGTTTCAAATCAATAGTGGTAAATAGTTTCGCCATTAAGAAGAAAACACCGTACGGTGCAATATTCATTAATAAAGTCACTAGTTTTAAGATAACGGTATTTAAGTCTTCAAATACGCTCGCGACACGTTTTCCAGCTTTCCCACTAAGTGCCATTGCAATGCCAAATAACAATGCAAATACAATAACTTGAAGCATATTGCCACTGGCCATCGCATCAATAGGGTTAGTCGGGAACATGCCGATGATCACTTGAGCCAGTGTCGGCGCTTCTTTTGCACTGTAATTAGCATCAGATGGTAAGTTAATACCTTCACCTGGGTTAAATATCAATGCGAGTGTAATTGCGACGGTAATAGCGATAGCAGTGGTAAATAAATACAGTAAGATTGATTTTCCGCCTAAGCGGCCAAGCTTTTTAGGGTCACTTAAGCTACATGTACCACATACAAGTGAGACAAATACTAAAGGCACAACGAGCATCTTTAAACTAGCAATGAATATTTGCCCACCAACGTGAAAAATACCATCGACAAAAAATGCTTTAATAGGCAAAGAGAATAACCCTAATGGGATAAGGAAATCGTCTTCACCCGCTAAAATTGCCTGAAAAATAAAACCTACTACTACACCCAACACCATACCAATCATGATGCGAGATGTGAGACTCAATGAACGGACTTTTGACATACACCTAATCTATATTTTTATAAATTTTGCCATAGCCTACCAGCATGTAAATTTTTATACAGAAAAAATCGCTAAATATTGAAATTATTTCGTCCTGAATTGAATGAAAAAATTATGATATTCGTTCAGGTTTTAGGTTAATATTAGGTAAACAACAAATTAAGCATAGAAATAGCTAACTAGGGAGAAGTCGATGCCTTTATTGCGATGGCTGAGTATTATAGCTTTTAGCTCATTATTAGCCGCTTGTGGCGGTGGTGGTTCATTAGAAAAAGACGGTGGGTCTTTAGATGGTTCAGAAACGGTAGACCCTGAGGTTGTAGAAAACGTAACCTTGAGCTTATCAATCCGTGATGTAAATGGCTCGCAGTTCACAGTCGACAACCCTGTTAGTAAAGATAACAAAGGAACTGTAACGGCAACCTTGCTTGACGCAGGGACGCCTCTAAATGGTCAGCTAATTTCATTTACAACAAATTTTACAGGCAGAATAACGCCTGTTCTCGGTACGGCTCTAACAAACAGTAGTGGTGAAGCCTCTGTTACATTGAGCAGTGGTGATTCAAAAGGGGCTGGACAAGTGCTTGCCAGCTATATGAATGACAATGGTGAAACAATCACGCAAGTTGCTGGTTTTATATCAAATGGTGATGATGCATCAACTGAATTGGCTCAGTATTCAGTCTCGGTTTCATTGCTAACTGGCTGTAACTCTTCATGGGATGAAAATAGAAATAACGTTAGGTTAGACCCAACTTCACAAGCATCTGGTTGTACTGTCTCTAATTCTATTTCTTCTGCAGAGCTAGGTGATTTATTCGTTGCAGTCACAGACGAGCAAAGTGGTGATGGCGTTGCGAACGCACTTGTCGATGTAACGACTGATCTCGGTTCCGTTCTTCCTTCATCTGGCAGAGCATTAACTGATAACTTTGGTATTGCACTGCTTAAATTGCAACCGGGTAATACCGGCGGCGCTGGAACTATTTCAGTTTCGTCTTTGGATGAATCAGCAAATATCAACTTTGCTGTTGGTATTGCTGATCTTACTTTAGATGTAGATAACGGCTTAAATTTTGATGGCAATGGTAACGTAATCCCGTTAAAAGCAGGGGGGAGTACTGTTATAGAAGTAACTCTTCGTGATGAAGAAGGAAACTTATACACTACACCAACAGATGTGGAATTTAGTTCTACATGCGTTGCGAGCAACGACTCAACGATTGACGCATCTGTCAAATCATCTGGGGGTATTGCCAGTTCTACTTATAGGGCAAATGGTTGTTCAATTGATGATGTGGTAAATATTACTGTTGAAACAGGCGGTAAAAACTTTACGGCCTCAACGACGATTCCTGTTGAAGTGTCTGCTGTTCAATCTATCCAATTTATTGATGTATCAGAACCAGTTATTGCACTCCCTCCAGGTGAAGGCGGTTTACCAACTCAATCAGTCGTACGTTTTCGTCTACTTGATGCTGATGGCATTGTTTCACCGCAACAGCGTATTGATTTTAAATTAACTGATTCAGTTGGCTTGGCTAAGCTTACACAGCGCAGTGCTAACACAGATAATAATGGTGTAGTACAAACTACGGTTACATCGGGTATTGTGCCAGGGCCGCTTGTTGTTAAAGCATGTTTTGTATCAAAAGAGGATGTTGCCGCTTTACCAGAAGGTGATGATTTATCTTGTTGGACTGATGAAGTAGAACTTTGTAGCGCAGAGCCCAACAACGAAATTTGCCCAGATGGAACGCTTCATTTAGTTCCACTGGCTGAACAAATTAATGCTGTTTCATCACAACTAGCACTGTACTCAGGGGTGACTGACCAAAATAGCTTTGACCTGAGCCCGACTGAATTTAACCCTAACGCACTTAACTATAATGGTATAACAATTCCATTAACCGTGTATTTTGGTGATCAATTTAATCAGTTTAATAGTGACGGAGTTGAAGCAACGGTACTAACAGAATCAGGTGTTATCGGTCCGCAAAATCGTGAATCTGTTTGTCGCACTAATAATGCTTTGTGTGAAATTACATGGCGCTCGCAAGGTGAAAGACCTTTTTATGATTATAAATGGGGCAATCGCATTGGTGAAATTGACGGTAACCCTGCAACTACTGAAGGGGTAAACCCAATAACAGAGCGCGTTAACTGTGACCCTTACTTTGGTAATGCAGCACCATGTATAGGTACTTTATTGCGTGCTAAAAATGATCCTGAAGGGGTTGTGCGCGGAGGCCGAACAAGTATTCTTGCTGTTGCAAAAGGACAAGAAAACTTTGAGGATGAAGAAACGACAGCTGATGTAACTCGTCGTAATGGTTTGTTTGATATTGGTGAATATTACGCTTTATATGATTTACCAGAAGCTTTCAACGACCATAACGAAAACAACAGCTTCGATAAGGCCAATTGTAGCGATGCTAATCGTGAAGACTATGACGCTGATTCAGACCCATGTTCAGAGAAAAACTCGCGTGGTGGTCATAACGAAACATGGCGCGATCTTAACAACAATGGTGTTTATGACGATGCTGACGGTAAATACAATGGCTTGCTATGTAGCGAAGCTGCATTTAACGCAGGGCAATGTACGCGCGAGTTAATAGAGGTTCGCCGACAAATCGAACTTGTCATGTCAGGTGATGAACCGTACGTACGTTTTGCTGTTTTAAAATCAGATGATGTCGTGTCACCGCCTTTTGAAGTTTTAGTCCCTGCTGATTGTTCAAATTCTTTGGCTGGTCAGTTTGAGGTCTCTGATGCACCACAGTGGTGTGATGTTGCAGAACTTGATTTATCTGTTGCTGCGCGTCCAAATCCAGACTTTGATGCGAACGACCCTGATGAAACTGACCCTGAAACACTCGATGTTGGTTTAGCTGGTATAAATATTCGTATTTATTACAGTGATGAATTTGGCAATCCGTTACCTGCAGGTACACGCGTGTCGATTTCTGCTAATAATGGTGACTTTTCTATTATTCAGCACCAAGAGTCGATTCCTAGCACAAATCGCGATACAACTATGTATTCGGATGTCAGAATTGCGCGAGAAACGGATGGTAACCAAGATCAAGATGGCGTACTAACGATAACGTTTGAGTTTGAAAACCAGCTTGGTGGAAGCAAAACTGTCAGTAAATCAATTGCAATTTTTGATGACAGATAATCTTTCGTTTTAAGATAATTTTTAAAAAATGCCAGCCATAAGGTTGGCATTTTTGTTGCTGTTCTATATATTCCCCATAAAAATACCGCAAAATGCTAATTTGTCTAAAATAGCAACAAAAATTGTTTAATTATTCAGTCAATATCGAAAAGTTTCGATTAAAAGCTTGTAACAATTGGTGTTTGTAGATATACCTATAAATATTCGTGCTCTAATGTTAATAAATCATACTTATTTAGATAATGTGATGGATATACATTTATAGGAGCAAAAAACTTTAAAATTCTTGGTCAGAAATAGGCAGCTATGGGAAAATCACTTGTAATTGTAGAGTCTCCAGCAAAGGCTAAAACAATTAATAAATACTTAGGTAATGATTTTATCGTTAAGTCCAGTGTTGGGCATGTACGTGATCTACCGACTTCAGGTTCAGGCAAAGCAAAAACGGCAGCAACAAAAACACCTGCTGAAGTTCGCAAAATGTCACCCGAAGACAAAGCTGCCTATAAAAAGCAACGCGATTATAAAAACTTGGTTGCCCGTATGGGAATCGACCCTGAAAAAGGGTGGGAACCACACTACGAAGTGCTACCAGGTAAAGAAAAGGTCGTTCAGGAATTAAAAAAACTGGCAGAGAATGCTGATCAAGTTTATCTCGCAACCGATTTGGATAGAGAGGGGGAAGCTATTGCATGGCACCTCGAGCAAATTATTGGTGGTGAGCCAGAAAAATATAAGCGTGTTGTTTTTAACGAAATTACCAAGAATGCAATTCAACAAGCTTTCGAAACACCGGGTGAACTGAACACTGACATGGTGTATGCACAACAAGCTCGCCGTTTCTTAGACCGTGTTGTTGGTTTCATGGTTTCGCCACTACTTTGGGCGAAAGTAGCTCGAGGGTTATCAGCCGGCCGCGTACAGTCTGTTGCAGTTCGCTTACTGGTTGAACGTGAGCGTGAAATCAAAGCCTTCATACCTGAAGAGTTTTGGGATATTCACGCTGATGTTAAAAATACCGAATCAGCATTACGATTAGAAGTTACCAAACACGCTGATAAAGCATTTAAGCCCGTTAATGAAACACAGGCAATGTCTGCGGTTAATGAGCTTGAAAATGCTGAATACAAAGTTATCAGTGTTGAAGAAAAGCCAAGTAAGAGTAGACCAAGCGCACCGTTTATTACCTCAACGATGCAACAAGCTGCAAGTACCCGCTTAGGTTATGGTGTTAAGAAAACCATGATGTTGGCACAGCGTCTGTATGAAGCGGGTCATATTACCTATATGCGTACCGATTCAACTAACTTGTCAAAAGATGCGGTTGAAATGTGTCGTGATTACGTTTCAGAGCAATTTGGTGATAAATACTTACCAAAGGCACCTATCAGCTATAGCTCAAAGGGCAATGCACAAGAAGCGCACGAAGCAATTCGTCCTTCAAGTGTAACGGTGCTGTCTGGACATTTAGATGGTGTTGAAGCAGACGCTAAAAAGCTGTACGAGTTAATCTGGCGTCAATTTGTGGCATGCCAAATGGTGCCTGCAGAGTACGATTTAACAACTCTGACAGTGGCTGCTGGTGATTATCAATTGAAAGCGAAAGGTCGTGTACTTCGCTTTGACGGTTGGACAAAAGTTCAGCCTGCTGTGCGCAAGAAAAATGAAGAAGATCAATCATTACCTGCGGTGAAAGAGGGTGAAGTTCTCACTCTTGTTGAGCTTGATCCTAAACAGCATTTCACTAAACCACCAGCTCGCTTTAGCGAAGCTAGTTTAGTTAAAGAACTTGAAAAGCGTGGTATTGGTCGCCCATCGACATACGCATCCATTATCTCAACGATTCAAGACCGTGGCTATGTACGTGTTGAGAATCGTCGTTTCTTTGCTGAGAAAATGGGAGAGATTGTTACTGACCGCTTAGTAGAAAACTTTGAAGATCTCATGAATTTCGACTTCACCGCTAAAATGGAAGGTCGATTAGATGATATTGCTGAAGGTGAACGTGTTTGGACACAGGTGCTTGATAAATTCTACGCAGACTTTTCTAAGCAGTTAGAAATAGCCTCTGGAGATGAAGAGCAAGGCGGAATGCGCCAAAACCAGATGGTTGAAACAGATATCGACTGTCCAACCTGTGGCCGTAAAATGGGTATTCGTACCGCCTCAACGGGTGTGTTCTTAGGTTGTACGGGGTATAACTTACCACCGAAAGAACGTTGTACAACAACCATGAATTTGGTGCCAGGCGATGAAGCGATTGCTGCTGATGTAGAAGATGTTGAAACAGAAACATTAATGCAAATGAAGCGTTGTCCTATTTGTGAAACGGCGATGGATTCATACTTAATTGATGAAACACGCAAGTTGCATGTGTGTGGTAACAACCCTGCGTGTAAGGGATATATTGTTGAGCAAGGCACCTTTAAAATTAAAGGTTACGACGGCCCAATTATCGAATGTGATAAATGTGGTTCAGACATGCAGTTAAAGTCAGGTCGTTTTGGTAAATATTTCGGCTGTAGTAACGAAGAGTGTAAGAATACGCGTAAGTTACTTAAAAATGGCGAAGCCGCGCCACCAAAAGAAGATCCGGTTCATTTACCTGAGCTCGAGTGTGAAAAGTCAGAAGCTTATTTTGTCCTAAGGGACGGCGCATCCGGTATTTTCTTAGCTGCAAATACTTTTCCTAAATCACGTGAAACGCGAGCGCCAAAAGTTGAAGAGCTTAAGCGTTTTAAAGATCGTATTTCAGAGAAGTTTTATTATTTAGCTGAAGCACCGACGCAAGACCCTGATGGTAACCTTGCTGTAGTACGTTACAGTCGTAAAAACAAAGAACAGTATGTTATGAGTGAAGTCGACGGTAAAGCAACAGGCTGGACAGCCCACTACCAAAATGGCAAATGGGTAGAAGAGAGTAAAAAGAAAGCTCCCGCTAAGAAAAAAGCGGCCAGCAAAGCTAAAAAGTAACGTTTCTTGTTATATTAATTCGCTTAATTAAGTGAATTAATATTAGCGAAATAAAAAACCGGAGTGCACCTCTTTGTGTCAACTCCGGTTTTTTTATCTGAATTTTTAATGCTAGATTTGTACGTCGTTTACTTTTTTGTAGCCTTCTGCCTCAAGCTCATCATTCACGCACTTTAAAACGTAAGGTTTAAGCTCGTCATTGCTGATGTCATCATCTTTAGCCCAGTTTAAACACATTTCAGTGTATTCTTTGATCATTTCAGCTGATGCTTCAGGTGCTTCGTTAGCGATTGCATTTGATGCAGACATAGTTAATACCGGCGCCAAAATCAGTGCTAGCAATGCTTTTTTCATCTAATTATTCCTAATCAACATAATTAATTATTACTGGCTTATCACACAGTAATGGTGCGCAATGTGTAACTCACTTTGCTTGAGTGAATTTATAAACTAAATCTCTAAAAAAGATAACGAAATTTTTTTATCGTAAAGATAAGCAAAAAATGACCAATATTTTTATCTACAATGCTGGAAATATGCCGGTAGTTGCACGTATTATCTCGTTAATTTTAAAAGGAAAGTGAATCTAGTTATGTCTGAGCAAGTGACAAATTCAAAAGTAAAGAAAGTGCCGACCAAGGTAGAGCAAGTTGTTGAGAGTTTTATTTTTCGGTCGCGTTGGTTATTAGCGCCGTTCTTTATTGGCTTATTAGTCGCTGTTGTTTTGTTACTACTAAAGTTCTTTAAATATTTGTACAGCATGGCCTTAAATACGTTTACCGCATCAAATCAAGAGTTGCTAGTTGGTATTTTAACCTTAGTAGACACTGCCTTATTAGCAGGATTGCTACTTATTATCATCTTCAGTGGTTATGAAAACTTTGTCTCAAAGTTGAATATAGAAAACCATGAAGACAGGCCAGTGTGGATGGGCAAAGTAGGTTTCTCAGGCCTGAAAATGAAATTGATTAGTGCAATTGTAGCCATCTCCGCTGTTGAGCTCTTAAAGGTGTTTATTAGCTCGAATAATCACTCCACAGATGAACTACTTTGGAAAGTAATAATTCATGTCACATTTGTGGTCTCTGGGGTGTTATTTGCTTTAACGGATTACATTAACAGTAAAACGATGAATCATTGATAGCGCTACAATCATAAAAAAGCCCTGCAATTGCAGGGCTTGGCTTTAACAACTGATTTTTAATTCAGGGTTGCATAAAAGCAACCGAACCCGGGCAGAGTGACTGTATTATTGTTTAATTCAGCTGTGTGATGTGAGATCTCAGTATGCTGTAAAGATACAGTATCAGAGATTGTCAGTTCGCTACTTTGTGCACCTAAGTTGAATACACAAAGCATTTTAGTCTCGTTAAGCGTTCTGTAAAAAGCAAGCACTGGCTCTTGCGTATCTATAAATTCAATATCGCCTTCTAACAGTACGTTTTTATCTTTACGCCATGCCATAAACTCACGATAGGCATTTAAAATTGAATCTTTATCTTGATCTTGCGTATTTACCGCAGCAATCTTGTGAGCATCACCCACTGGTAACCAAGGTTTGACTGTAGAAAAGCCTGCTTGATCTGCATCACTTGCATCCCATGGCATAGGAGTACGACAGCCGTCACGGCCTTTAAAATTTGGCCAGAATGTAATGCCATATGGGTCTTGTAAATCTTCAAATGCGACTTCGGCTTCACCCAAACCTAGCTCTTCACCTTGATACATACATACGCTACCGCGTAATGAAGCAAGTAGGGCGGTTAACATTTTACATTGCTGTGGCTCAATTTTTTCACCTTGACTCCAGCGGCTAGCTACACGCTCTACGTCGTGGTTGCTAAATGCCCAACAAGGCCAGCCTTCTGTCATGCGTTGCTCTAACGTGTTGACGGTTGTGCGAATATATTCTGCGCTGTAGTCATTGGTTAGTAGCTCAAAACTATAGCCCATATGCAGCTTGTCACCGCCTGATGTGTATTCAGCCATCGTCGCTAATGAGTCTTCTGATGAGATCTCACCTAATGCAACAGTACCTGGGTATTTATTCAAAAGGGCACGAATGTCTTGCATAAAGCTCAGGTTTTCGGGTTGCGTGTTGTTGTAATAGTGATACTGGAACGCATACGGGTTGTCTTCGCTAAAGCCACGACCTTGACGTTTTTCAGGGGGCTTAGCAGGGTTATCACGTAATTGTGCGTCGTGATAACAGAAGTTAATAGCATCTAAGCGGAAGCCATCAACGCCTTTTTTCAACCAAAACTCAACATTGTCTAATACCGCTTTACGTACTTCAGGATTATGGAAGTTTAAATCTGGCTGCTCAGCAAAAAAGTTATGTAAGTAATATTGGCCACGGCGAGGCTCCCACTGCCATGCAGGACCACCAAAGATTGATAACCAGTTATTTGGTTGCGTACCATCAGGCTTTGCATCTGCCCAAACATACCAATCAGATTTGTCGTTAGTCTTATCTTCACGGCTATCAAGAAACCATTGATGTTGATCAGATGTATGGCTTAATACTTGATCAATAATAATCTTAATATCACGTTGGTGTGCTTGTGCAATTAACTCATCAAAGTCATCGAGGTTACCAAAGATAGGGTCTATGTCACGGTAGTCACTGATGTCGTAACCAAAATCTTTCATTGGTGATTTAAAAAAAGGTGAGACCCAAATTGCATCTACGCCAAGGCTCTTGATGTAATCGATACGATCAATTATACCTTTGATATCGCCAATGCCATCGCCATTAGTGTCTTGAAAGCTGCGCGGGTAAACTTGGTATATAACCGCACCTTTATACCACTGCTTTTGAGTCATGTTTTTCTCCATCGTGACATTCAGTGTCTGTAAACTGAGAGGTAACCTCACAAGGGTTACCAGAATGTCAAAAGCATACGTGAAGGGGGTTAGGCTGTAAAAACTCTGCATACGTATGCACGTTAAATTAACGTTTTAACTCAGCATAATTTATTAATGCTATTCGAGTGTGTTGAATTAATTTTTAATGCGAAATTCTTTACCAATTTTTTACTGTCCTAAAAAATACAACTAAAAATCCACTGTGGTGCATAAAATAGCTGACTTGTCACAAGTTGGTGCAACAAGTTTTTTGGTATGACCAATTAACATTCCTTGTGTTGAATCAAGAGTAATCGTTTTTTTACCTTTCTTGATCACAAGTAAGTATTAGCTTTTACAGTCAGGCCCCAGTTTGGGAGCTAAAAGTAAGACAATTTTGTTTCATTCACACTTTCTTGCCCAGCTTTGATAATAAATAAATATTAATCAGTGGCTTAACTATTTTAACTGTAAATTATTTGTTAAATTTAAATTGCATGAACTAGTCTGAATACGTATGCATAAATTTGTTAAGAAAATAAGCTGAGCGTTAATATTCATCTCGACAACAAAATCAGTCAGCGAATAACAGCTTTTCTGAAACAGATAACTGCATCACGTTGGCATTACAATTTGGGTAATGGGAAAACATTATGTCTATGTTCAAACCAAGTATATTAACTCTGGCTCTTACAGCCGCAGGTTTAAATAGTTTTGTAGCGTATGCCGCAGAAGAAGACCAAAAATCAAAAAATGATAACGTTGAGGTTATCGAAGTAAAAGGTTTTCGTGGCAGTGTTGTAGAATCTATTAATACGAAACGCTTCACACCTGAAGTCGTTGAGTCAATCTCAGCAGAAGATATCGGTAAGTTACCTGATTCATCAATCGCAGAATCAATCGCGCGTCTTCCGGGTTTAACAGCACAGCGTCTAGACGGACGTGCAAGCCGTGTAAGTGTGCGTGGTTTTAGCGAAAACGAAAGTGCTACAACCTTTAACGGTCGCGAACAGGTGTCAATTGGTGACAACCGTGGCGTTGAATTTGACCTTTACCCATCAGAAATCATGAGCGGTGTAACTGTATATAAAACACCGAGTGCAGGTATTGAAGCAGAGGGTATTGCTGGCGTAATTGACATGCAAACTGTAAAACCTTTAAGTAAAGGTGAACAAGTTATCATGTTCAACGGTCAATATGAGCAAACAGGCTTTGATAAATTAAACCCAGACGGCGACGATAAAGGGTTCCGTGGCACAGTTTCTTATATTGATCAGTTCGCAGATGACACCATCGGTATTGCATTTGCTTACAACACGATGAGCTCTCCAAACCAAGAGAAGCGTTGGAACTCATGGGGCTACCCAGAATTTACTGGCGAAGATGGTAATACCTATTCTATCTTAGGTGGCGCTAAGCCGTTTGTTCGCTCATCTACACTTGAACGTGATACAGCCATGTTCGTGTTAGAAGCAGCACCGAATGACCGTCTAAATATGACATTCGATGCATTGTATGTTGATTTTTCGGATGAAAAAATCCTACGTGGTATCGAAGTTCCATTTGCATGGGGTCAAGGTTCAATCGACCCTAGTTCAGCTGTTGTTGACGCAGACTCAGGCTTTATCACCAGTGCTGTTACACAAGGTCAACGCGTTGTAGTGCGTAATGACTACGAAGAGCGTAACGCTGAGCTAACTCAATTTGGTTTTAACACTAAGTACGATATCAGTGATGACTGGTCAGTAGAGTTTGACGCTAGTCGCTCTGAAGTTGAACGTCAAATTTGGAGTATCGAAAGCTATTCAGGTACAGGTCGTGGCGATGCAAATGGCATTGCAGATGATATTGGTTATGTATTCGACGGCGGTAACACAGGGGCACAATTCAGCCATAACCTTGATTACAGTGATTACGATTTAATTCAACTAGGTGGTCCATTATCATGGGGTGCAAGTGCTGCACTGAATGATAAATATGGTTTAACCGGTACAGCATACGAGAATACCGCACAAGATGGCTTTATCAATGCGCCAGAAATCAATGATGAACTAAGCACATTGAAGCTTGCTGCAAGCAAAGTCCTTGATAACGCATATGTCAGCCGCGTGTCATTCGGTGTGTCATATCGTGACCGTGAGAAGAGCAAACTGTCTGAAGGTTACTTCATGACGTTAAAAGACTTCTCACTTTCAAACCCTGGTATGTTATCAATCCCAGAGCAATACCGCTTAGGTACGGCGAGCCTTGACTTCATTGGTATGGGCAATATGGTAGCTTATGATACCAATGCTTTAGTGAATGATGGCTACTACAGCTTACTTCAAGAAAGTTTAACTGACTCAAAGCACAAGACACAATCGTGGACTGTACAAGAAGAAGTAACAGCATTCTTTGCTCAAGCTGATATTAACGCTGAGCTTGGCTCAATCCCTGTAACAGGTAACATTGGTGTGCGTTATGTTAAAACTGAGCAGTCTTCTCAAGGTTTTGCAGCCAATACTGTAGATGGCTTAGTTGTCGTTACACCAACAGATATTAGCCATGACTACAGTCATTTCTTACCAAGCTTGAACTTATCATTTGCCATTGATGATGAGCAAACTGTACGTTTCGGCGCTGCGAAAACGATTTCTCGTGCCCGCCTAGACGAAATGAATGCATCTATAAGTGCATCATATAACCAGCAACCGGATGAAAATGGAAACTACTGGAGTGTCTCAGGTGGTAACCCAGAGCTTGAGCCTAAAGAAGCAACAGGCTTTGACTTAAGCTACGAAAACTACTTCCATGAAGAAGGTTATTTTGCCGCTGCATTTTTCTATAAAGATATCACGCAGTGGATCTTTGATGGTACTTATGAAATTGATATGAGCGGTGTTGCTGACCCATCAACAGGTGAGATTCCACCAACTTCAACGGGTACAGGCTCTGGTAAAGTAAATGGTGGTTCTGGTGACCTTTGGGGTTATGAGCTTTCGTTAACACTACCGTTTACTATGTTTAGTGATTCACTTGATGGCTTTGGTTTAATCGCAAGTCATACAGGTGTTGAGCAAGATATTACAGATCAAAACGGTAATGAATATGAGCTACCAGGCCTATCTGACCAAATCGATAGCTTAACAGTTTACTTTGAGCGTAACGGTTTCCAAGCGCGTACTAGCATGCGTAAGCGTAGCGACTTTAAAGGTGACGTATACGGTTTAGGCTTTGCAACTACACAAGTCGATATTAAAGGCGAAACAATTTGGGATGCACAAATTGGTTACGACTTTAGTGAAGGTGGCGTAGAGAGTCTTGACGGTTTATCTGTCACTTTCCAAGTTCAGAACATCACTGAAGAGCCGTTCACATCACTACAAGGTGATAACTCACTTCAAGTACGTGATTACCAAGACTATGGTCGTACATTCCTGTTAGGCTTCAGCTACAAGCTGTAATAAGCTAATACAGTGATAGAAATTGCCCTTGTGATTTGTTTTACAAGGGCTTTTTTATATCAGTGAGCTACACTCAATGAATTGAAATTGGTGTTAGGTGTACTATGGAATCAAAAAAAATAACCAAGGTCGTAATCGCCGGTGGTGGCACAGCAGGGTGGATAACTGCCGCATTACTCAATAAAGTGTTAGGCAAAGTGCTTGATATCACGCTAGTAGAGTCTGCAGAAATTGGTACTGTTGGTGTAGGTGAAGCAAGCATTCCACCCATCTTGCATCTAAATGGTGCCCTAGGCATTTCTGAAAAAGAATTTATTAAGGCTACTGGTGCAACGATTAAGCTAGGCATCGAGTTTGAAAATTGGCGCAGCCAAGGTCACAGCTACATGCACGCCTTTGGTGAGATAGGTAAAGACTTTCCGTTTTGTGAGTTTTATCATTTTTGGTTAAAAGCACATCACGCTAATAATGCACCTGACTTTTGGGATTTTTCGCTTAACTATCAAGCTGCCAAAGCACATAAATTTGCCCACCTTAAACACATTCCTAACACCCAGTTAGCGGGCTTACATTATGCTTACCATTTTGATGCCACTCGATATGGCGAATTCTTAAAAGAATTAGCGCAATCACGGGGCGTTAAACGTATTGAAGGCAAAATTAAATCGGTTAATCAATGTCACCAAAGCGGGCATATTCGCTCTTTGCAGCTTACAAATGGCGAGCAAATTGATGGCGACTTATTTATTGATTGCACAGGTTTACGTGCTCTATTGATAGAACAAACTCTTAATACCGGCTATGAAGATTGGTCACACTGGTTACCATGTGATAGTGCGATTGCCGTGCAAAGTGAATCAGCTGCTGATGCAATTGCTTATACACGTTCAATTGCAAGAGACTCAGGTTGGCAGTGGCAAATTCCATTACAACATCGTGTAGGGAACGGTCTTGTCTATTCATCTCGTTTCTTATCAGACGAAGCGGCAAAGCAACAGCTTTTGGATTACTTACCAGCTAAACCACTAACAGAGCCGCGTGTTATTAAATTTAAGACAGGCCGCCGTTTAAAGCAGTGGCATAAAAATGTGGTATCGGTTGGCTTATCGAGCGGATTTTTAGAGCCATTAGAATCGACCAGTATTCATTTAATTCAAAGTGCCGCCATTCGTTTAATTAAGTTTTTTCCTCATCAAGGTATTAAGCAAAGCCTTGTGGATGAATTTAATCAACAAAGTAAAACAGAATTTGAGCGAATTCGTGACTTTATTATTCTTCATTACAAGCTTACTGAGCGTGATGACAGTGCGTTTTGGCGTTTTTGTAAAGGCATGGATATTCCAAGCGGTCTTAAAAAGAAAATTGAGCTATTTAAAACCAGCGGCAAACTCATAAGAGAAGACGATGAATTATTTGCCGAGGTTGCATGGCAGCAAGTAATGATAGGGCAAGGACTCATAGCAGAGGATCAACACCCATTGGCTGATGCATTATCCGATGAGCAATTAAATGAGCTATTTAGTAGTTTAAAAACCTTGATTAATAGTGCAGTTGAGCAACTGCCGAGCCACAGTCAATTTTTAGAAAAAGTACAAAATTAATTATGAAAAAAACACAAAGATTTTTAGTATTAACCACCGCATTAACGCTTTTTAACTCGACAGCAAGTTTTGCAATTACCGCGTCACCAGAGAATTGGTGGATAGGGATGCAAAATAACTCGTTGCAAGTCATGCTTTACGATAACAATATTGCTAACAAAACGTGGCAAATGGTGCCTCACAAAGGCATTGAGTTTAAAGGGGTCACAACAACGAATAACCCTAACTACGCGTTTTTAGATTTAACCATTAGCGATAATGCAAAGGCGGGAAAACTGACTTTTAAAGCTGAAGATGGCACAAGGTTTACTTACCCGTTAAATGCCCGTGATAAGCAAAGTGCTGATCGACAAGGTTTTACAAATAAAGACACGCTTTATTTAATCAACCCTGATCGCTTTGTAAATGGTGATCCGAGTAACGACACCGTTGCTGGTATGCAGGAGGCTGCAAATCCAAGCTTTAAAGGTGGCCGTCATGGCGGTGATATTCAAGGAATTATTAACAGCCTAGATTATCTTGAGGACCTCGGTGTGACGCAACTTTGGTTAACGCCAGTGCTTGAAAACGACATGCCAAGTTATTCGTATCATGGTTATGCTATTACTGACTTTTACAAAGTTGATCCGCGTATGGGCAGTAATGCGCTTTATAAAACCTTATCAGCAAAAGCGAAAGAGCATGGTATTGGTTTAGTGATGGACATGGTACTTAACCACTTTGGTTCATCGCATCAGTGGATGACTGATATGCCAACAGCTGATTGGGTTAACTTTGATGGCAAGTTTGAAAACGGTAAAAATGCCACAACTCACGCTAGACAAACAATTCAAGACCCTCACGCGAGCCAATACGACAAACGTCAATTTAATGATGGTTGGTTTGTTGAGTCGATGCCTGATCTAAATCAGCGCCAGCCGCTACTCTCTACTTATTTGATTCAAAATGCCATCTGGTGGATTGAATATGCCAATTTAAGCGGCATTCGTGTTGATACCTACTCATACTCAGATAAAGCGTTTCTAGCCGATTGGACTAAAGCGATTATGACCGAGTATCCGAACTTTAATATTGTTGGCGAAGAGTGGACAGCCAACCCCGCAATTGCTTCTTATTGGCAGCGCGGCAAAGTCAATCAAGATGGTTATACCTCTGATTTGCCAAGTGTGATGGACTTTTCATTACAAGAGGCGTTGATCCAAGCACTTAACGAAGAAGAAAGCTGGAATACAGGTTGGATAAAAGTATATCAATCGCTTGCGAATGACTTTTTATATGCAGATACCAATAATATTTTAGTGTTTGCTGATAACCATGATATGAGTCGTGTTTACACTGAGCTTGGTCAAGACTTAGCAAAAACGAAACTGGCCATGACGCTACTGTTAACAACTCGCGGTATTCCACAAATCTATTACGGCACAGAGCTTTTGCTTGATAACACGCCAAGTAATGATCACGGTGATATTCGTATTGACTTCCCTGGTGGCTTTAAAGGTCAAAAAGCAAATGCTTTCACAGGTAAGGGGCTTTCAGCTGATCAGCAAGAGATGTTAGCTAGCATGAAAAAACTGCTTAAGCTGCGCCAAGAAAAGCCAGCGCTAAGCGAAGGTCGTTTAATGCATTTTTCGCCAAAGCAAGGCGTTTACAGCTATGTGAGAGAGCATAATGGCCAAACTGTATTGGTTGTTCTGAACAAAAACCAACAAGCCATTGATTGGGATTTAAGCTACATGCAAGAAGTGCTGAAAGGCAATAATAAAGGGCGCGATTTAATCAGCGAAAAGGGCGTTGATCTTGCTACACCAATCCGCTTAAAAGCTATGCAAGCACGCTTAATCGAGCTTGAATAATTGCAACTAATAGGCTGAATACGTATGCATTTACTGTCCGTATGCAGCCCTTAACATTAGTATGAACTGATATTTACAGAAAAATGAAGTAATGATGACAACATATAAAATAACCGCGTTAGTCGTGGCATCGGTACTAGGTTTAACTGCCTGTGGTAACGATGCACCAGCAGAGCAGAACACACACAAAACGCAATCTGAATCTAGTCAAGCCGCTATCTCTAAGCCTGTGGTATACCAAGTATTCACTCGATTATTTGGTAATACAAACACCACCAATAAACCCTGGGGCACATTAGAAGAAAATGGGGTAGGCAAATTCGCTGATTTTAATGATGCAGCATTACAAGGCATTAAAGAGCTAGGTACAACGCATGTTTGGTATACAGGTGTGCCGCGTCATGCATTAGTAACTAACTATACAGAATACGGTTTGTCGCAAGATGACCCTGATGTTGTAAAAGGGCGTGCAGGCTCGCCGTATGCGGTGAAAGATTATTACGATGTTAATCCTGATTTAGCAATTAACCCTGAGCGTCGCTTAGAAGAGTTTGTTGAGCTGATTAACCGCACTCATGAGCACGGTATGAAAGTTGTTATTGATATTGTGCCAAACCACGTAGCGCGTAACTACGAGTCGGTCGCAAAGCCTGAAGGTGTTAAAGATTTTGGCGCTGATGATGACACGACAAAAACCTATGCGCGCGATAATAATTTTTATTACGTAACAGGGCAGTCATTTCAAGTTCCCACCAGTGATAGCTATCAAGTGTTAGGTGGTAACCCGCATCCACTTGCTGATAATCAGTTTGCTGAAACACCAGCAAAATGGACGGGCAATGGGGCACGTGCTGCTAAACCTGACATCAATGATTGGTACGAAACAGTTAAAATCAATTACGGTGTGAAACCAGATGGTAGTTATGATTTCCCGACGCTACCTGCTGATTACGCTAATAAAGATTACCGTGCGCACTACGCATTTTGGCAAGATAAAGACCTGCCAAATAGCTGGTATAAGTTTCGCGACATCGCACTATATTGGTTAGATAAAGGTGTTGATGGTTTTCGTTATGATATGGCTGAAATGGTGCCTGTTGAGTTTTGGAGCTTTTTAAACTCATCAATCAAGATGCAAAAAAGCGATGCCTTTATTCTAGCCGAGGTTTATAACCCAACGCTTTACCGTCCTTATATCCAGCAAGGTAAGATGGATTATCTGTACGACAAAGTCGGTTTTTACGACACGGTTAAAGCTGTGATGCAAGGTAAGCAACCAGCGGATACTATTTTCGATATTCAAAGCCAAGTGGCTGATATTGAAGAGCACATGCTGCACTTTTTAGAAAACCATGATGAGCAACGCATTGCTAGCCCGGATTTCGCGGATAGCAGTGAAAAAGGCAAGCCAGCTATGGTGGTGTCTACCTTAATGTCGCGCTCGCCAACCTTACTCTATTTTGGTCAGGCAGTTGGTGAAGATGGTTCTGAAGATGGTGGTTTTGGCGACCCAACGCGTACCAGCATTTTCGATTATATGGGTGTACCTGCGCATCAAGCATGGATGAATAATGGTAAATTCGATGGCGGTGCGCTTTCAAAAGAGCAAGCTAATCTTCGCGCTTACTACACGAAGTTAATGTCCTTAAACACGCTTCCTGCCATTGTCGGCGGTGACATGCACGCTATTAAATTAACTGGCTCAGAGCAAGTCATTGCCTTTACGCGCAAGCTAGGTCAACAGCTGGTGCTTGTGGTAAGTAATTTTTCAGAAAACCCACAAAATGTTGAGCTTACTCTTAATCAAGCGTTGTTACCTAAGCTTAACCACAGTGATTTAACGTTAACTGATAACCTCGAAAATCATGCCGACATTGTGATTTCTGAGGCAACAACGAATGCGCCAATTCAATTACAACTGAATGGCTTGAGCAGTGCAGTATTTACCTTAAAGGCTGACAATGAACAATAACAAACCAACGCTAAGCTTTTGGCAAATATGGAATATGTGTTTTGGATTCCTTGGAATCCAATTTGGCTTTGCATTACAAAACGGTAATGTAAGCCGTATTTTTCAAACTCTAGGTGCGAATGTAGACGACATTCCAATCCTCTGGGTTGCTGCACCGCTGACAGGTCTTATCGTGCAACCGATAATCGGTTATTGGAGCGATAAAACATGGAATAAGTTGGGTCGTCGTCGTCCGTTCTTTTTCTATGGGGCTATTTTAACGACGTTATCGTTATTCATTATGCCTAACTCATCAAGCCTTTGGATTGCAGCGGGTATGTTATGGATTATGGATGCGTCAATTAACGTGACTATGGAGCCTTTCCGTGCCCTTGTGAGCGATAACCTGCCAAAAAAACAACGTGCAACTGGTTATGCAATGCAAAGCTTCTTCATTGGTGTTGGGGCGGTTGTCGCGTCTGCTTTGCCTTGGATGATGACTAACTGGTTCGATATTGCCAATACGGCACCTGCTGGGCAAATTCCTGACTCTGTGAAATTTTCGTTTTACTTTGGTGCCGTAGTGTTACTCGTTGCTGTTTTTTGGACGGTATTTACCACCAAAGAATATTCACCCCAAGAGCTTGAAAGCTTTCATGAACAAGAGCAGAGCGATGACTCAAAAGATGTTCAACAAAATGTGAATTTTAATAAGGGCGCTGTAATCTTTACGGTTCTTGGTCTTTTAGTGCTTGGTATTGTTACGGGTCTTTCTCTTGAAAAAGAGCTTTATTTGCTTGCTGGTGGTTTGATTAGCTTTGGTGTTATTCAATTTATTGCTGGTGCTTTAAAAGCTAAAAACGCAACCAGTGGTGGCTTTTATCAAGTTGTGAATGATGTATTCACAATGCCTGAGGCAATGAAGCAATTGGCTTGGGTACAATTTTTTAGCTGGTTCTCATTGTTTGCAATGTGGATTTATACCACCTCTGCGGTAACCAGTTTCCACTATGGCAGTAGTGACACAAGTTCACTTGCTTACAATAACGGTGCGGATTGGGTTGGCGTATTATTTGCCGCTTACAATGGTTTTGCTGCCATTGCTGCAATGTGTATCCCGATCATCGTAAAAAAAGTGGGGCTTAAAATGGCCCATGCTATCAATCTTGTGCTAGGTGCATTAGGGCTGCTCAGCTTTATTATTATCAAAGATCCAAGTTTACTTATCTGGCCGATGATTGGTGTCGGTTTCGCTTGGGCATCAATTCTATCTTTACCGTACGCAATGTTAAGTACCTCAGTACCGAGTAAGAAAATGGGTGTGTACATGGGTATCTTTAACTTTTTTATTGTTATTCCGCAGCTTTTAGCGGCAAGCGTATTAGGCCTAATTTTACGCCACTTTTTTGATAATCAACCGATTTATGCGTTAGTGCTAGGTGCAGTGTCATTCGTACTCGCAGCAATTGCTGTACTGCGCGTTAAGCAACAATAATAAGGACACACCATGAAAAAAATTAATCTTATTACAGCAAGCTTGTTAGCGTTAGGTTTAACTGCTTGTAGTTCAGAGCAATCAGTTAATACATCAGTTGAGCAGGTTTCTGCGCCAGGTGCGCCGGGTGTTGAGCCTTTTTGGGCATACTCTGGTAAAAAAGGTATTGGTACATCATATGAGCAATACCAAGACGGCCACTATAGCGATGCAGCTGCTACAGGCAAAGTATCAAAAGTTTGGTTTTCAATCGCGAAAGGCATGATCACAGAAACCATGTTTGGTTTAATTCACCAAGCGCAAATCAAAGATATGCAGTTTGTTGTAGTCGGTAAAGACTTTACCGTAACAGAAAGCGATGAGCTGGATGTGAGCATTGATTATTTATACAAAGACGACGCGGGTCGCCCATTATCGCTTGCTTACAAAGTAGTAAGTAAAGATAAACAAGGTCGTTTCACTTTAGAAAAACATATCTTTACAGATCCAAACGGCCAAACATTGTTTGTTCGTAGCGTATTTAATACTGATCTTGACGGTGTGAAAGCCTACGTTAATGTAAATCCTTATATTGATAACAATGGCTTAGATGATTTTGCAAAAGTGACCAACAAGGGTCTGGTTGCTTGGCAAGATGATAACTTTTTATCTTTACAAGCCGCTCAACCATTTAAGCAAGCAAGTGTTGGCTTTACGGGTGTAAGTGATGGCTTAAAAGAGTTAAAAGCATCACAATCATTATCAGCGACTTACCAAAATACCGGTAATCAGTCAGGTAATGTAAGCTTACTTGCAGAGCTTGGCGAAGTATCAAAAAACACCACCTTTGATTTAGCTTTAAGCTTTGGTAACTCTGAAGCTGCAAGCTTCAAAGAAGGTCAAGCAAGTTTAAACCAAGGCTACCAAAAAGTACTTGCGGCATATAACGGTGAGGGCGCTGCAATTGGTTGGCAAGACTACTTATCAAGCCTTGCGCCTTTGAGCACATTATCTAATAGCACCGCTGATAATGGTAAGTTGCTCTACACCAGTGCCATGGTGTTAAAAGCGCAAGAAGATAAAACTCATGCCGGTGCTTTAATTGCGTCACTTTCTAACCCTTGGGGTGAAACAGTATCAGCTAAAACAGGTTCTACCGGTTATAAAGCGGTTTGGGTACGTGATTTCTATCAAGTAGCAATGGCATTTATGGCCATGGGTGATACACGTACCGCTAAAACGGCGTTTGAATATCTAGAAAAAGTACAAGTAACAGATAACACACCAGGTAATGGTGGTGACACGGGTTGGTTCTTACAAAAGACGCATGTTGATGGTGAGCTTGAGTGGGTAGGTGTGCAGCTTGACCAAACAGCAATGCCAATTATGTTAGCGTGGAAACTACATCAAGCAGGCGTACTTAGCGATCAAGAACTGACAGATTGGTATGGCAAAATGTTAAAGTCAGCTGCTGATTTCTTGGTTGATGGTGGTCTTGCGAAAATTCTTTGGAACGACACACAAATTACACCACCCGCAACACAACAAGAGCGTTGGGAAGAACAAAGTGGCTTCTCACCGTCAACAACTGCAGCCGTTGTTGCAGGACTAGTGACAGCTGCTGATATTGCTAAAAAAGCTGGCGACACCAAAAATGCAGAGCGTTACCTAGCAACGGCTAAAACCTACAACAGTGAAATTGAAAGCACGATGTTTACGACTCAAGGTAACCTTAAGTCTGAAAATAGCGATGGCGAATATTTCATTCGTATTGGTCAAGACAAAGATCCAAACTCATCAACTACACTTAACGCTAATAATGGTCGTGAAGGCTTTGATAAAAAACAAATCCTTGATGGTGGTTTCTTAGAGCTTGTACGTTATGGTGTTCGTGATGCACTTGCGCCAAGCATTGTAAAAACATTACCAGAGTACGATGACGAAACCTTAATCGATAATCTGCAAGTGCGTTACACCTTTAATTTTGCTGATGGCTCAGGTTCATTCCCTGGTTACCGCCGCTATGGTAACGATGGTTACGGTGAAGATGAAGTGACAGGTAACAACTATGCCGAAGGTGGTAACAACACCCCTGGTCAACGTGGTCGTGTATGGCCGTTTTTCACAGGTGAGCGTGGTCACTATGAAATCGCCGCCGCAAACGCAAGCAATAGCCTTGATGCGATAAAGCAACAAGCTATTAAAGACACCTATGTAAAAGGCATGGAAGCATTTGCTAATGAAGGGATGATGTTACCTGAACAAGTTTGGGATGGTGTAGGTAACAATAAAGCAGGCTACCAATTAGGTGAGGGGACAAACTCAGCCACACCGCTTGCTTGGACTCATGCTGAATACATCAAGTTACTTCGCTCAGTGAGCGACAAACAAGTATGGGATCACTACCCAGTTATTGAAGATGCGTTAAAGTAGTTTTGCTAACGCAGTAACACAAAAGCCACGGCACTCGCCGTGGCTTTTGTTTTTTAACATTGTTAATCTCTAAGAGGAAGCATAAAGCATTTTATTGTTGTATGTTATGGCTGAAATATTCTACTTGGCGCTAAAGCTAGGTAAAAATAAATATTTTTGGTTTCGTGAGGTTACAAGGGTAATGACTGGACTAGATTTACTCGCTTTTTCTTTAAGCTTTATTTTCGTTGTGGGAATGTTCTTAATCATCCTGCCAATGCTTTTTTTTATTAAATCTAAAAAGTTGCCTATGGTAGAGGAAATTCTCGATGACGGTAAAACTTTTTATCTAATGAATAGTTTTACTGCTGGCGTAGGAATATTACATTATGCAACCATCTTCTTTTGGGGCTGGCATGCAAAGCGTTATGGCCTCTATGAGAAAAGAGAAAAGGTGCCTAAGAAAGTACGGTGCTGGTTTGTCGCTTATTACATTTTTTTTATGATTGTTTTTATTGCGTTTGTGCTACTTTGTTTTGTGATGCATTTTGGCTTTGGAGATAAATAAGGTTTTGGGTTGGTGGGATTTTCATTATGATATTCCCTATGTTATTTTTTCTGAAAGGTAAACGAATTTCAGAAGTCGAGGCTATATTAGAAGATGGGGTTCGATTTTATTCATTAAATATCTTTATGACAGGTTGGGGAGCATTGCATTATGCAACGATATTTTTTTCTGACTGGCATGCTAAACGTTATAAAATGTTAGATAAAAGAAATTTAGTCCCTAAACACTTAAAAGTCTGGTTTATAGTTTACTATGCCATATTCATGGCCTTATTTGCTGCATTTATGTCTAGTGCATTCATCTTTTATTTTTATTTAGAAAAAGATTAAATTTAGAGTGTTTAATTTTATTATAAAACAACTAAATTTAGATGTTTATGTGCTAGCTTAACTTATGGGTATTCTACTTATAACCAACTTAGCGCATTAACTCCTAAAATTAACTATGCTCGAACATTTAAGGGATTAAATAAATGATTAGAACGGCATTATTATCTACATTACTTGTGTTTAACGTCAAAGCAGATGACTTTTATAGTCAACTTGTTCAAGCCGCTAAGGAGCGAACAAATCACTCCGTTATTTATGACGGAAGCTATAAAAGAATTGCTTATCCAAATGGTGATGTACCTGCCACTATTGGTGTGTGTACTGATGTCATAATTCGCAGTTATAGGGCACTCGGAACCGATTTACAAGTACTCGTTCATGAGGACATGCGTGATAACTTTACTTTATATCCATCAAACAGAATATGGGGTTTAACAAAGCCTGATTCAAATATTGATCACCGGCGTGTTCCTAACTTACAGCATTTCTTTAAACGACATGGGCATAGTCTAAATATAAGTGAAGACGCGAGCAATTATAGGGGGGGAGATATTGTCACTTGGATGCTGCCTGGCAACTTACCTCATATTGGAATAGTGACTGACGAGCTATCAAGAGATAAAAAAAGGCCACTCATTGTGCATAACATAGGGGCAGGGCCTGTACTCGAAGATATGTTATTTAGTTATAAAATAACAGGCCATTATCGTTATAAACCTTAACCGTTATAAATCTTAAACCCTAATATTTACATTGGGCTTCAATTACTTACCATTTTAATATACATTTAAGGTAACTGTTTGAGCCTGTAATAGGTAAGCCTAATTTTAACTTCAAAGGGATTTATATGAAAACTGTTAGTATATTCATTGCCAGCTTTTTAGTGCTTCTTACGACGACTGTTTTTGCTTCACAGGGAGTTGTGATTGAGAAGTCTGATAAATTTACTGAACTGTCAAAAGGCTTTAAGGTAAGTATCAGAACTGGCCCTACAAAAAACGCTAAAATTTATGACTTTTCGACAAATAAAATAACCGTCGCTGATGAGCATGGTGCGCCTTTTCAACGTTACTATTTGCAACTTGCCAAAGCCGATAGAGAGTGGGCTAAGGAAATCGTTACGTTTGATGATAAAACGAATGTAATTGACTTAAATGCACTACTTTTTGGTCAATTGATAGAAACGTCGAAACTAAAAAAATTAGACTCAGCGCATGCTTTTTCTTTTTATAATCGTCTTGAACGTATTCTTTCGCAAGAATATGGCACATTTGAACAGGTGTACAAAGGTGGCCTTGCTGACTATCTCAATTATATGTCGATAGAGGCAGGTTTTGATAATTACATAGCAAGAACAGGTATAGCGGGAGATAAACTCACACAAGCACTCAAAGAAGTAAAAATGCCGCCTTTGGTTGAACATCAACAATTAATGACTGAGTTTATTAAAGCTGTAAATCAAAAGGACAAAACCTGGTTGTTGGCTCAACAACGGCCTAATTCTTCACAGCGAGACTCGGGAATTTATGCGCGCGGTTTAAACGTGCTATTTGAGTACTTTGATAGTATTGGTAACCCTACAAAGTTTAACATTACACGAGAAACCCAGGGCCGCTCTTTTGATCTTAATTCGAATAAATACTTTATTATTGAATTGCTTGAACATAAAGGCCGACGAGAAAAAATAGAGATGGAGTTTATGTTTGTGGATACTTATGGTGGCCGCTTTATCGCTGAATACGACATTACAGGTGTGCATTTTCGTTAAGTAACGTTTTTAAGTAAAGCAGAAAAGCCGCAGGTTACGAAAACGTGCGGCTTTGATATTTACTTACAGCCCCGCTTTTTTAGCGCGAGCAGCGTGTAGCTTTTTATAACTATCAATTAAACGCTGATGCCTATCTAAGCCCTCAAGCTTCATGCTGGTTTCTGTTAAACCATAAAACATCACATCGCCGTTGATTGAGCCAACAACTGCATCCATCGTTTCTTGACCAAACATACGGGTGAAGCTATGAATGTAATCTTCAATTTCAAGGTCATCGCTAAGTGCGACTTCCAACGTTGCGTGCATTGCTTGGTAGAATAGGCCGCGCTCAACAATGGTATTGTCGTTATACTGTAAGAATGCTTCAACTAGCTCCATCGCTGCTTCTAAATCACCAAGTGCTAGGTATATAAGTAGTTTTAGCTCAAGGATTGTTAATTGGCCCCACACTGTGTTTTCATCAAACTCAATGCCGATTAAAGTGATGATATCTATGTAGTTATCAAGCTCACTTTGTTCTAGACGCTCAACTAAATCAGCAAGTTGATCTTCTGATAAGCGATGCAGATTTAAGATATCTTCGCGGAAGTTTAGCGCTTTATTGGTATTGTCCCAGATTAAGTCTTCTACAGGGTACACTTCTGAGTAATCAGGCACTAAAATGCGACACGCTGTACCAAGATCTGAGAATTCAGCAATGTAAGCTTCTTTACCTAAGCTTTCTAATATACCGAATAAGCTCGCTGTTTCTTCTTCATTGCTGCCAGAGAAATCCCACTCAACAAAATCATAATCGTGTTTAGCGCTGAAAAAGCGCCATGAGATAACACCAGTTGAATCAATAAAGTGCTCTACAAAGTTTTCAGGCTCAGAGACCGCCATGCTATTGAACGTTGGCTTAGGTACATCGTTTAAACCTTCAAAGCTTCTGCCTTGCAACAGTTCAGTTAGGCTGCGCTCTAATGCAACTTCAAAACTTGGGTGCGCACCAAAAGAGGCAAATACACCGCCTGTTTTAGGGTTCATGAGTGTTACGCACATCACAGGGAACTGACCACCTAGCGAGGCATCTTTTACAACAACAGGGAAACCTTGTTCTTCAAGCCCTTTGATACCGGCTACGATGCTTGGGTACTTGTTTAATACCGCTTCAGGTACGTCAGGTAAAACAATTTCTTGCTCGATAATTTGGCGCTTAACTGCACGCTCAAAAATTTCAGATAAACATTGTACTTTTGCCTCGGCAAAGTTGTTACCTGCGCTCATACCATTACTTAAGAATAAGTTTTCGATAAGGTTTGAAGGGAAATAAACCGTTTCACCGTCTGACTGGCGTACATAAGGAATTGAGCAAATACCACGCTCTTTATTACCAGAGTTGGTATCGATTAAGTGTGAGCCACAAAGCTCACCATCTGGATTATAAATTTCACGGGTATAGTCATCTAAAATACCCTCAGGTAGAGAGTCATCGTCAGTCAGAGCAAACCACTTTTCATTTGGGTAATGAACAAACTCGCTATTGGCAATGTCTTCGCCTAAGAACTGATCGTTATAGAAGAAGTTACAGTTTAAGCGCTCAATAAATTCGCCCAAAGCCGAACATAGCGCGCTTTCTTTGGTTGCACCTTTACCATTGGTAAAACACATAGGCGAGGCTGCATCACGAATATGAAGTGACCATACATTTGGCACAATATTACGCCAAGAAGAGATTTCGATTTTCATCCCTAACTCTTCAAGGATAGCCGTCATATTAGCGATGGTTTCTTCAAGCGGTAAATCTTTACCTAAAATAAAGGTATTGTTTTCATCATCAGGTTTTGCCATTAGCATCGCTTGCGCGTCAGCTTCAATGCTTTCAACGGTATCGATCTTAAACTCAGGGCCTGTTTGAATAACGCGTTTTACTGTACAACGTTCAACAGAGCGTAAAATACCCGTGCGATCTTTCTCCGATAGGCTTTCTGGTAACTCAACCTGAATTTGAAAAATTTGGTTATAGCGGTCTTCAGGGTCAACAATGTTATTTTGCGCAACGCGAATACCATCAGTCGGGATATCACGTGAATTACAATACACTTTAATAAAGTAAGCCGCGCACAACGCAGAAGACGCCAAAAAGTAATCGAATGGGCTAGGCGCTGAGCCATCACCTTTGTAGCGAATAGGTTGGTCTGCAATGACAGAGAAGTCATCAAATTTGGCTTCAAGTCTGAGGTTGTCGAGAAAATTAACTTTAATTTCCATTAAAAAATTCCACCTTTGTGCGCGTTGCATGCAAAAGCCGTAAACGGCTTTGCACTGCGTTTTCATCATAATAGGTGCAATTATCTGCTTTTTCGAAGTAATAGTCTTGGGTAAATCGAAAAAAAAGCAATTTTATTAGCTTATTGCTTTTAAAAGCTGCAATTTAGGGTGTAAATGCAGAGGAGTTATCACTACATAATAACTTATACACTTGAGCCACGAATGATCAATCTTGGTGGGAGTAGGGTGCTCTCCACTTGTTCTCCGCGGATTAATTTAAGCAAGTTATCAACTAACATTTGCCCTGCTAAGGTTGTATCTTGCTGAATTGTGGTCAACGGAGGATTGACGAAATTTGCGATTGAAATGTTGTCAAAGCCAACCACGTGAACATCATCAGGCACTTTAATTTTTGCTTCTTTTAAAGCGCGAATAGCACCAATGGCAATCAGGTCACTGGCAGCAAATAGTGAGTTAAAGCGAATATTATTTGCTATAAGTGAGCGGGTAGCATGGTAGCCTGACTCTTCTGTAGAAATAGCATTAGCCATTTTTCGTTCGTTTAGTTTGATACCTTTATTCATAAAAGCATCTTTGAAACCTTGGTACCGAGCAAAAAATTCAGGGCTGTGATCAGAGGCATCACCGATAAACGCACAATCGGTTCTGCCTGTTGCAAGCAGATGCTCTGCGGCAAGTTTACCGCCACCATAATTATCACAGCTCACAGTTAAGTCTGGGCGGTTATCAACACTGGCACCCCAGCATACGAACTTAGTATTTTGTTCAATAAGGGTTCTAAACTTAGGCTGGTAATCTAAGTAGTCACCATAGCCTAATAAGATCAGACCATCTGCACGGTGGCTATCTTCGTAGTCAGCTTGCCAATCTGAGCTACTTGATTGAAAAGACACAAGCAGATCATAGCCTTCTTTTGCACAGGCCCGGGTAATACTACCAAGCATTGCTAAAAAGAATGGGTTTATTTGTGATTCGTCTGATGTAGGGTCTTCAAATAACAAAAGCGCGAGGGTACTACTTTGCTGTGTTCTGAGGTTACTAGCGTTTTTATCTACTTTGTAATTAAGTTGTTTGGCGACTTCATGAACACGTCGGCGCGTTTCTTCATTAACCAAAGGGCTATTTCGAAGTGCTCGTGACACAGTTGACTGAGAAACACCTGCATAATGTGCGATGTCAAAAGATGTCGCTTTACCTTTCATAGGGTATTAATTCCAAAGCAATAGTGATGATTTGTAATGGCCATTTTCGGCTATTTAATATTTTTTTCAAGCTATTTGTGATAAGTCATTTTTATCTGTAAATGATCAAGTTACAGAGTCATTTTTTGACGTAGCATCACAACGTTAAACGGGCTCAATAAGCAAGTACTTCGTTGTAAAATACGTATGCAAAGGCAAATATTTAAAATTTTTATTGATTCAATGCTGACACCGGTGTCATAATGTCGATGTTTTATCATTTTGTTGTCAAAACGTATTTGGCTGCCCATTCATTTGGGCAGCATTTTTTTAATACTAAAGATAGTTGCTTTGAGTTAATAACTCAAAGGTTATCTTGAACAGTGGCTTTGCCATTGAAAACTATAAAAATAAGCGGCAAACAGCTTAGACACATAGAGAAAACATAATGAACACACAGTCTAACACCGATTTTGATCCTATCCTTGTTGCCGATATTGGCGGCACAAATGCGCGCTTTGCTTTAATCACTGATTTTAATGAACATACAAATCAATTTGTCATTGAGCATAACCTTAAATTTCCAAGTGCAGATTTTGGTTCCCTAGAAAGTGCCATTGAGCACTATTTCAGTCAAATATCATATGCAAAGCCTAACAGAGCGTGCTTAGCCGTTGCAGGCCCAATTAAAGCAGGTCAAGTCCATTTAACTAATTTAGGTTGGCATTTTAGCGTTGAAAACCTAAAAACTAAATTTGCATTCACTCAGCTAGAAGTTATCAATGATTTTGCTGCATTTGCCTATGCAGCGCCATATTTAGATGATTCACAAAACGTAGCTGTTAAAGCAGGGCAAGCAGACAACAATGCCAATATTGCCGTGATGGGGCCTGGCACAGGCTTTGGTGCTGCATGCTTGGTGCGTACTTCGCAAGGCAGTGCAGTACTTAGTTGTGAAGCGGGGCATATTACCCTTGCAGCGGTTACAGAGTTAGATCGCCAGTTAATCACCGAGCTTAAAAAGCAATTAAATCATGTGTCTGTAGAAACTGTTTTTTCGGGCCCAGGTATAGCGCACTTATACAAAGCGATGGCAGCCGTTAAAGGCGTTGCAGCAAAAAACCTTGATGCAGCACAAATCAGTGAGCTTGCAACGACAGGACAATGTGATATCTGCGATGCAACCCTTAATCAATTTTGTGATTGGATTGGCAGTGTTGCAGGTGATTTATCCCTTACATTTGGTGCTCTAGGTGGTGTATTTATTGGCGGTGGTATTTTACCTCGTATGCAACAACGCTTACTATCTAGCCGATTTGTTGAGCGCTTTGCAGACAAAGGCATTATGTCGCAATATACTTCACAGATACCTGTAACCTTGGTAACACAAGATAATATTCCGCTAGTTGGTGCTGCTGCGTGTTTACACGTTAGTAGTCGAGCTTAATTGGAGCGGACTGGATGATTATCGTATGAAAAAAGTAACCATTAATAGCGTCGCAAGCTACGCCGGTGTATCTAAAAAAACAGTGTCTCGCGTGCTCAACAATGAGCCTAACGTGAGTGATGCTACCCGAGAAAAAGTACTAAAAGTATTTAAAGAGCTAGATTACACACCAAACCCAATCGCCCGTGGCTTAGCGCAAAACCGCAGTTTTATTATTGGTTGCTTGTATGATAACCCAAGTAAAAGCTATATCACTCGCGTACAAACTGGTGCGCTAGCAGCATGCCATGACCATAATTACAATTTATTGATCCACCCATGTGAACTTCGTGGGCAAGACCTAATTAACAATATTGAACAACTTCTTCAAACATCGCGCTTAGATGGCATTGTATTAACGCCGCCATTTTCTGATTTTCCTGAGCTTGTCACTTTTTTAAAATCGAAAAAAATCCCTTATGCGCGCGTTGCATCTGCAATTCTTGAAGATGATTCTATTTCTGTGCGCAGCAATGATGAGCAAGGTGCGTTTGAAATAACAGAGCATTTAATTAAATTAGGTCATAAAGAAATCGCTTTCATTAAAGGTCATCCAGATCATAGTGCGACAGAGCAGCGCTTTAAAGGTTATCGCCGTGCGCTTGCTTCTAATGGTATTGAATTTAATGAACGTTTAGTAGAAGAGGGTAACTTTAGTTATCACTCTGGTGTTGATAGTGCTCGTACAATTCTTGATTTAGAGCCGCGCCCAACGGCAGTCTTTGCATCAAACGATTATATGGCGGCTGCAGTACTTAAACTAGCAACACAAATGCAATTAAAAGTGCCTGATGATATCTCAATTGCCGGTTTTGATAACGCACCCATTGCACGTCATATTTGGCCTGGACTAACAACTATTGCGCAACCAGTTGAAGAAATGACCCACCAAGCGGTTACACAACTAATTAGTCATATTAGTGAGCCACAAGAAACACCTTATCAGGTAACGCTTGAAGCAAAACTAATTACTCGCGAGTCAACAGCTGCAATTAAATAAAATTCAATTTGTTTTTTTCACAGTAGCCCGAGATTGAGTGACGCTTTCTCGGGCTTTTTTTATGTAAATTCCTTCCTTGGTTGTTTTTATATAACCACCTGAATTTAAAGATCTATATTGCTGTTTATCAAAGTTAAAGTGGAACTTTAAACATAACTTGAGCATGAATTTTACTCATAGTTAGCTAAAATAGTGTTGTTCATTATTTGGTCATTTAAAAAAATTAAACTAAATTTAACAGATAAGGTTGACACCGGTGTCACAGTCATGAGTTAATACAGTGACACCGGTGTCAGGTTGGTTGTGAGAGACAGCCTGTCAGCGTACCTTTGAACGGGTAAATCAAAGATGCTCAGTGCAATTATTTTCGTGGAGTCTGTAATTGTCACTGAGCCTTTATCCTCTAACTATAGAGATGAGTCGAATTTATATGTTGCATCCTCGTATCCAAGAAGTCACCGAACGCGTTATTGAACGTAGTAAAGAGACCCGCCAAGCTTATTTAGATCGTATCGCGCACGCAAAAAAACAAACAAGAGTACGTGCCGGCTTAGGTTGCGGTAATATTGCACACGTTATGGCTGCTTGTAGCAGCGATGACAAAGCTCGTTTAAAAGCAGATGAGCAACCAAATTTAGCGATTATTAATGCTTACAACGATATGCTTTCTGCGCATGTGCCTTACAAAGAATATCCTGATTTAATAAAAACTATTGCTACCAAGTACGATGCAACAGCACAAGTTGCCGGTGGCGTGCCTGCAATGTGTGACGGTGTTACTCAAGGCCGTGACGGTATGGAGCTTTCATTGTTCTCACGTGATGTGATTGCAATGTCTACAGCGGTTTCTTTATCGCATGACGTGTTCGACGGTGTTTTCTGTTTAGGCGTATGCGACAAGATTGTCCCTGGACTGTTAATTGGTGCCTTATCATTTGGTCATTTACCAACGTATTTCTTACCTGCAGGTCCAATGCAATCGGGTATTCCAAATAAAGAAAAAGCCCGTGTTCGTCAAAAATTTGCACAAGGCTTAGTAAGTCGTGAAGAGTTATTAGAAGCTGAAAGCGCGTCTTACCACAGTGCTGGTACATGTACTTTCTACGGTACCGCAAACTCGAATCAAATGTTAATGGAAATCATGGGTCTACATTTACCAGGTAGCTCATTCATTAACCCTTACACAGAACTACGTGATGGTTTAACAGGTCATGCTGTCGAAACCATGTTAAAGCAGTTAATCGATACAAAAGACGCTAACTGTCTTGCTGATGTAGTGAGTGAAAAAACGATTATTAATGGTTTAGTTGGCTTGTTATCAACAGGCGGCTCAACGAACCACGCAATCCACTTAGTAGCAATTGCGAAAGCAGCGGGTGTAATTCTTACTTGGAAAGACATGGCTGACTTATCAGAAGTTGTGCCACTTCTTACGCGTATCTACCCGAATGGCTCAGCAGATGTGAACCATTTCCAAGCTGCCGGCGGTATGGGCTTCTTAATGAAGCAACTGCTTAGCAAAGGTTATTTACATAACGATGTGAAAACCATTGTGGGTGATGGCCTAGAAGCATACACCACAGAGCCAATGTTAGATAAAGACTCATCAGTGATCATGACAAACAGTACAGGCCCAAGCAAAGTTAAATGGGTGGCGTGCCCTGAAAAATCACATGACGAAGAAGTGTTACGTCCGATTGATAACCCGTTTAGCAAGCAGGGTGGTTTACAGCTTCTAACAGGTAACCTTGGCAAAGCCGTTATTAAGGTTTCTGCGGTGGCTGAGTCACATCAAATTGTATCTGCACCAGCTAAAGTATTTAGCTCACAAGGTGAGTTACAAGAAGCGTATAGCCGCGGTGAATTAAACACAGACTTTATTGCTGTAATTAAAGAGCAAGGTCCAAAAGCGAAAGGTATGCCTGAGCTTCACAAGTTAACGCCAGTAATGGCAACGCTGCAAGACCAAGGCTACAAAGTGGCGATTGTTACAGACGGTCGTATGTCGGGTGCATCAGGTAAAGTTCCTGCTGCTATTCACTTAGCACCAGAAGCGGTTGAAGGTGGTGTAATCGCAAAAATTCACGAAGGTGATTTAGTGACCCTTGATGCACCAGCGGGTGTATTGAAAGTACATGTAAGCGATGAAGAATTAGCAAAACGTGAATTACAACTTAGCCAGCCAAGCCAAACATACGGTACAGGCCGAGAGTTATTTGCAGGTTTCAGAAATATAGTAAGTAGTGCAGACCTTGGCGCAAGTGCCTTTGGTTTAGAATAATAATACGCCGTTACTGGGCTATGAGGAACATACAATGAGCATTGAGAAAATTTTATCATCGGCACCTGTGGTACCGGTTGTTGTTATCGAAAAACTTGAAGATGCAGCACCCCTTGCACGTGCGCTTTATAACGGTGGCTTAAAAGCACTAGAAATTACTTTACGTACGCCGATTGCGGCAGAAGCTGTAAAGCTAATGAAAGAAGCCGTACCAGAAGCATACGTTGGCACAGGTACCGTTGTTGATAAAGCGACATTTAATGCATCTGTTGAAGCCGGTGCTGACTTCATGGTTAGCCCAGGTGTAAACGACGAATTATTAGCACTGGCTAAAGAGACTGATATTCCATTTTTACCAGGTGCAGCAACACCAAGTGAAGTAATGAAATTAGCAAGCTATGGCTTTAAGTTCTTAAAGTTCTTCCCTGCAGAAGCGGCGGGTGGCACTGCAATGCTTAAATCAATTGGTGGTCCTTTACCACAAGTAACTTTTTGCCCTACGGGTGGCATTAGCCTTGAAACAGCGCCTAACTACCTCGCACTTAAAAACGTTATCTGCGTAGGTGGTACTTGGATGTTAGATAAACAACTTATTGAAAACAAAGACTGGCAAGCCATTGAAGCGCTTGCTCGCCAAGCAAGTGAAGTAAAATAATTAACGGGAGATATTAGAATGATTAATGTTGCAATTAATGGCTATGGACGTATCGGTCGTAACGTATTACGTGCTCTTTACGAGTCAGCTCAAAACAACGAAATCAAAATCGTTGCAATCAACGATTTAGCACCAGCAAATGTTAACGCGCATTTAACTCAATTTGACTCAGTACACGGTCAATTTTCTCAAAAAGTAACACTTGCTGAAAACACCATGCTAATTGGTAATGATGAAATTACCCTTACGCAAGAGCGTGATCCTGCAAACCTGCCTTGGAAAGCATTAAACGTAGATATCGTTTTAGAATGTACAGGTTTATTCACTTCACGTGACGCAGCGGCTAAACACATTGAAGCAGGTGCTAAAAAAGTAATCGTTTCTGCGCCTGGTACTGACATGGATGCAACCGTTGTTCATGGTGTTAACAGCGACGTATTAAACGCTGACAGCAACATCATTTCAAACGCATCGTGTACAACAAACTGTTTAGCGCCGATTGCAAAAGCAATCAACGACACAGTAGGTATTGAGCAAGGTAGCATGACGACAATTCATGCTTATACAAACGATCAAAACTTATCTGACGTTTATCACCCAGACTTATACCGTGCACGTAGCGCAACTCAGTCAATGATCCCAACGAAAACAGGTGCTGCTAAAGCGGTTGGCCTAGTGCTTCCTGAACTTGCGGGTAAACTTGACGGCATGGCAGTACGTGTACCAACAATCAACGTTTCTTTAGTAGACTTAACGTTCGTTGCTAAGCGTGAAACAACCGCAGCAGAAATCAACGAAGTAGTAAAAGCTGCATCAGAAGGTGCAATGCAAGGTATTCTTGAATACAACGAACTACCGCTTGTTTCTATCGACTTTAACCACAACCCAGCGTCTTCAATCTTCGATTCTACACAAACTAAAGTAGATGGTAAGCTAGTTAAAGTAATGGCTTGGTACGATAACGAGTGGGGTTTCTCAAACCGCATGTTAGACCAAGTTAAAGCGCTAGGTCAGTTCTTATAAGATTAGGTTCTTATAATAGATCAGTAAAAGTTTAAGCTTTATCCAACAAAGCCACGTTTATCGTGGCTTTTTTGGTTTTTACTGGATAAAAGCATTTATTCACAGTATCTTGTCTCTTAAATTTTTTAGGGACAGATAATGAATAAATTTTTAATACTCGTATGCTTATTTTTAGTGGCCTGCTCATCAACAGAACAGAGTAACTTACCAGGCTTTACTATTCCCAAAGACGTGATATCACAAGCAAAAGACGAATTTAGACGCTCAGATAATAAAATTTTATTCATGATGATGGTTAATCAAGCGGGTCATGTTGTGAAAGTCAGTGTGTTGGATAACAAATTACAAAACAAGCAATTCTTAAATATGTTTAAAAAGAATATGTACCAGCTTAAATATCCAAAGGCACAAAAAGGCGACCCAGAATTTAGAGAATTTATTTTACCATTCGGTGTACAAACTGAAGTAGAGTTTTATGGTTAACCCCAGTTTATGAGGAAAATAATGAAAAAAATCTTATTAACTACTTCACTCTTTGTAATGTCGTTACTGCCTAGTTATGTTTCAGCATCAGAAGAAGCGCAGCAACTTGCAGTGTGTTTAACTGATTCACTAAATGGCAAAGAACGAAAGAACCTCGCTAAGTGGATTTATCTAGGTATGTCGACGCATAGTATTATTAAACCTTTCTCGAATGTGACAGAGAAAGATCTGGATGACACTAATCGCTATGTTGGTGCGTTAGTTACGCGTTTATTAACTGAAGATTGTCCAAAGCAAGCTAAGGCGGCGACAGAAGTCGGCGGTCAGGGAGCAATGGAAAACGCATTCGGTATTGTCGGTGAAGTTGCAATGCAAGAGTTAATGGCTGAGCCAAGTGTTGGTAATGCTTTAGGTGCGTTTGATAAATACCTTGATCAAGATAAGTTTGATAAAGCATTTCAGTAATACATTATATAAGCCTAAATTGTTTCATAAGAATATGAATGTTCAATACAATTAAACAGTTATTCGCTAATAAGTTATATAGGTTAATTGCGCTAGTTTTACTCATTCTCATTGCTGGACCTGAGTTAATGATGGGATATGAGCTCATGGCGCTACTTGAGTTTTTAGGTCCATCGACATTTGTGCTTATTCATTTGGCTGGAATAAAGCTTTATCTGTTAAGGCTAAAAAACGCTTTCATGAACTTTGAAAAACATAGTTTGTGCAATAGGCCAAAAGCTTCACATATTATTGCAATGCCTGCGTTGATTATTCATTACCTACCTGAACGCAGTATCGTTTTGGGCTTTATTAGCTTAATATCAATTTGTTGTGTACACATGTTCGTGATGGCTTAGCGTATATTTGTTCCTAAATTCTTCTGTGTTATGCTGCAAAAAATTGATAAATGGATTTTTATATCATGACACGTCTTTATCATCGGCTATTTAGAGCTGATCAGTTTCAAGTGGGTGAAGGCAATATTAGTGGCTATATTGCGTGCTTTTTGGCTATTTTATCCTGTTTAGGGGTATTAGCTTTTCATTTCCCAGAGTACTTAACGACGCCAGAGCTCAGACAAAATTACAGTGTTGAGTTTTTACGTCAGCTAATGTTTGTGGCATTAATTATTTCGGGCAGTTTAGGGCTCTTGAATTTTGTTCGTAATACTAATAAACGGCTCGGTGCAACGGCTTGGTTTTTTATCGTTGTGGCAATTGCGTTTGGTGGGCCGAATGTTGAAGTGGGCGACTTCAGAGATAACACGCCGTATTTAGGGCTAGATTGGTTTATTCTTGATTTACTTGGCTCTACACTCATTTTTATCTTAATAGAAAAGCTTTTACCGCATCGTAAGGAGCAAAAGATCCTCCGCTCTGAGTGGCAAGGTGATTTGAACCATTTCTTTGTAAATCATTTAATTATCGGTTTTGTACTGCTTGCAACAAACCAGTTTGTGCATCATGCATTTGGCTGGGCGGTATCAGAGACTGTGCAAGGCTTTATTGTACAAATGCCGTTTCTTTTACAACTGTTTTTGATTATTTTAGTAGCCGATTTAATGCAGTATTTTGTGCATCGTGCTTATCATGAAGTGCCACTGCTTTGGCGTTTTAATGCTGTACATCACAGTGCAAAAGAAATGGATTGGTTGGCAGGCTCTCGACAGCATATTTTAGAAATTTTAGTCACCCGAAGTTTAGTGCTCACACCGATTTTTGTGTTAGGTTTTCCATCTGAAGTGATTAGCCTTTATGTGATTATTGTCGGTTTTCAGGCTGTGTTTAACCATGCTAACGTTAGAGTGAAGTTTGGCTGGTTAAGGTATGTGATTGTTACACCACAATTTCATCATTGGCACCATTCTTCAGATAAAGCAGCCATCGACAGAAACTATGCCGCGCACTTTTCGTTTTTAGATTATTTGTTAGGTACAGCTGTAAAAGGCCAAGCTGAATGGCCCGATAAATACGGGGGGGTTGGTGACTACATGCCTGAAGGCATGCTTAGGCAGCAGCTATTTCCTTTTAAAAAAAAAGTAATCGCTAGGTTATTTAACGGCTAAACTATTAGCCGTTAAATAATATGACATTAAAATTGTGCGTTGTGATAAACGTTTTGTACGTCGTCACAGTCTTCTAGCATGGCTAAAAAGCGCTCCATGACTTCAACGTCTTCACCTTCAATTGGTGCTTCTACTTGTGGCACAAAAGCAATTAGATCTTCGTGGAAATCAGTAATGCCCATTTCTTCAAGTGCTGTGCGGGTGTTGTTGTATTCTGTGTGTGGCGCGAATACGGTGACTTTACCGTCTTCAACTTCTACATCAGTTACATCTACATCAGCCATCATTAGTGCTTCTAAAACAGCTTCGTCATCATCACCATCAAATACAAAAATAGCGAGGTGATCAAATAAGTGTGATACTGAATTTTGTGCGCCAATTTTTGCATTTGCTTTTGTAAAACAAACACGTACGTCAGCGAAGGTACGTTTGTTATTGTCGGTTAAGCAGTCAACAATGATCATACAGTTGCCTGGGCCGTAACCTTCGTAGCGAGTTGCTACGTAATCTTCGCCGCCACCGCCTTTGGCTTTATCGATTGCACGCTCGATTACGTGCGTAGGTACTTGGTCTTTTTTAGCACGCTCAATTAAGCGTCGAAGCGCTAAGTTGCCATCGGGATCAACACCACCATTCTTAGCGCAGATATAAATTTCTTTTCCGTACTTTGAATAAACTTTGGTTTTTGCACCCGCAGTTTTTGCCATTGAGTCTTTTTTGTTTTGATAAGCTCTGCCCATCTGCGTGTTGCCTTTTTGTTATAGATAAAAATAAAGCGGTTATTCTAATCATTTAACCTACTAGTTAACAGTGTTTATTCTTCGCTTTGCTGTAACTGCCACATTCGTGCGTATTCACCATTCGCTGCAAGCAGTTGATGGTGCTGACCTTGTTCAACAACCTGTCCTTGTTTCATCACAATAATTTTGTCTGCGTCAGTAACTGTTGATAAACGATGTGCAATCACTAAGCTGGTGTGCCTTTGTGCGACTTCACGCATCGCATTAAGAATGGCTTGCTCTGAATGCGAATCTAGCGCCGATGTTGCTTCATCAAATAATAAAATCGGTGAACCTTTTAAAATGGCTCTGGCTATTGCAATGCGCTGTTTTTCACCGCCCGACACTTTTAAACCGCGCTCACCAACAAGGGTTTTATCGCCTTTATCTAGGCTTGCAATAAATCCATCTAAATGGGCAAGGCTTATGGCTTTATCAATTTCATCTTCGCTTGCTGTTGGATTTCCGTAGGCAATGTTTTCGCGAATGCTGGTATTAAATAGCACGGTATCTTGCGGTACGATGGCAATAGCTTGGCGCAAGCTCTCAAGTGTTACTGTGTTGATTGCTTGCTCATCGATATAAATTTTACCCTCATCAACATCATAAAAACGGTAGAGCAGGCGGCTTAGCGTGCTTTTACCTGCGCCACTGGCACCCACAATCGCCACTTTGCTGCCTGAAGTTACCTCAAAGCTTAAGTTATTTAAAATTGGCCGTTGTTTATCGTAACTAAACGACACACTTTCAAATCGAATAGCAGCTTTGGTTGCATTTAATGGTTTTGCATCTTTGTCATCGCTAATAGCGGCTTTTCGATTTAACAGCCCCAGCATATTTTCAAGATCAGTCAGCGCACGGCGTATCTCACGATAAACAAAGCCTAAAAAGTTAAGCGGCAAGAATAGCTGGATCATGTAAGCATTGATCATCACTAGTTCACCTATTGTCAGCTCTTTATTGACCACTGAGCTGGCACCTAGCCACATTAGCGCTGTAATAGCCGCGGCAATAATAAGCGCTTGCCCTGAATTAAGCGCCAGTAATGATAAACGATTTTTTAGCCTCGCTTGTTCCCACTTAGCTAAAAAGCCGTCGAAGGTGCTCGCTTCATAGTGTTCATTGTTGAAGTAGCTCACGGTTTCGTAATTTAGTAAGCTATCGATAGCACGGCTGTTTGAGTTATTATCGGCAGCATTTGCTTCACGAATAAATCGGTTACGCCACTGAGTTACAATCACAGTAAAAGCAATGTAAGTAGCGACTGCAATTAATGTGACAAGTGCAAACCAAGGTGAAAACAAGGTTGCAAAAATAATCGCTACTGTGATTATTTCAAATAAGGTTGGTACGATATTAAACATCAAAAAGCGCATTAAAAAACTGAGGCCACTTGTACCACGCTCTATATCGCGACTAATTCCACCGGTTTGCCTATCAAGATGAAAGGCAAGTTCTAAACTATGCAAGTGTTTAAATACTTTTAAGCCAATATGGCGCATAGCGTGCTCTGTAACACGACCAAATAATGCATCGCGTACTTCACCAAAAAATACACTGGCAAAGCGCAGTAAACCATAAGCGATCAGTAAGGCAATAGGAACGCTTAATAGCGGGTTGGTACTTGCATCAACCGCGTCAATTATTTCTTTTAGTGCCCAAGGCATCAGTAATGTGGCGCCTTTTGCAGCAATAAGCGCCAAGACGGCTAAAATAACGCGGCCTTTAAAGCTCATTAAATAGGGCCAGAGTGTTTTGATGCTTTGTGATAGGTTCATTGCATCAGGCGATCTCGTCACCTGTTCTTTGCGGCTCATTCCACGCATGGGGGTCTCTTAAAGTCAATTTGATAAAAATAGGCAAAAGCTTTCGTGTTTTAGGCAAGTGTAGTTTGCAGATTTACCTCTATACTGAATGCAGTATACACCAGCGCATTAGCAAATTAGTTAATGCATGAGTTAAACACGAAGAAAATTAAGGAGTAAGCATGAAAACTGTCGGTTATGCAGCACATGATTCTGAAAAACCATTAGAGCCGTATCATTTTGAACGCCGTGCACTTCGTGATGAAGATGTATCCATTGAAATTCTGTATTGTGGTGTGTGCCATTCTGACTTACACACAGCAGAAAACGATTGGGGCTGGACTCAGTATCCTGTCATACCAGGCCATGAAATTGTTGGCCGTGTCCTTGAAGTAGGCAGTGGCGTTACTAAATACAAAGTGGGCGATAATGTTGCAGTAGGGTGTATGGTTGATAGCTGTTTAAGCTGTGACCAATGTCATCATGGTGAAGAACAGTTTTGTCGCGAAGGTATGGTAGGGACCTACTCAGGACAAGACCGTATCAGTGGTGAACTCACTCAAGGTGGTTATTCAAAACACATTGTGGTGCGAGAAGAGTTTGTATTGAGCGTACCAGAAGGTTTAGACCTTGCTAAATGTGCGCCAATTCTATGTGCCGGTATCACAACGTATTCGCCACTACGCACGTGGAATGTCGGCCCAGGTAGTCGTGTTGGTGTGATTGGGCTAGGTGGTTTAGGCCACATGGCAATTAAAATCGCAGCAGCAATGGGCGCACATGTTACGGCAATCAGCCGTAGTGATAAGAAAAAACAACAGGTTTTATCTTATGGCGCAAAAGATTTATTGGTATCGAGTGATGAAGCTGCCATGCAAGCGCATGCTAATCAATTTGATGTGATCATTAATACCATTCCGGTAAAACACGACTTTACGCCGTACATTCCGCTTTTAGATATTGATGGTACGCAAGTATTGGTTGGTCAAGTAGGTGAGCTTGCTGAGTCTAACTCAGTGCCGTTATTAATGGGGCGTCGCCGTGTTGCTGGCTCATTAATTGGCGGTATTGCACAAACCCAAGAAATCCTCGATTTCTGTGCGTTACATAATATTTTGCCAGAAGTTGAAATGATCAAAATGGAAGAGATTAATGATGCATTTGATAAATTAAAGCAAGGTGATATGGCCTCACGCTTTGTTATCGACATGTCATCATTAGAAGTTTAACTCGTTTAACAAAGCTAAATGACTAAGCGGGCCTAATTAGGCCCGCTTTATTTTAGTTACTTTTATTTTGTCACTATTTGTTTAAGTAATGCCTTGTGTTTTATTTTTTTACCCTCATTATATCCCTGTTATCCACTTAATTTATTGGTCAGTTCTTGTTACGGTTTTTCTCAGTCATTATCTTGCTCTTTACTGTGTTCTTTAGTGCACAGAGCATGGCTATGCCTGATACGCACTCACACTTTGCTGCGACTAAATTGTTCCAAGTGGAGCTGACTAAAACCCCTGTTATTTCCCAAACTCATACAGTTGAACATCCTAAGCCGGTAGAACCATCGGGGTTTGATACCCTTGTACCGCGTTTAACTGCCAGTAATTCATCATTGTTTCTTTATCATAGTCAGGTTGATCCTGATTACGAGCTATTGATTGAATTCTTTGCTGAAGATTGGGGAAAAGAGCACTTTTTAGCGCCGCCAGGTGCTGTGTGTGTGATCCCATGGTTTGCGTTAGCCACTCAACGTAAATCCCGCATTAGTGGCTGGAAAGACGCTAATCTTTTATACAAAGCCAACACGACCTACCAAAACTAAACGACTTCCTTCGTTACTTTTGTATTTTTGGAATTAATTTTTACCGGCTGACAATGCCGGAAGGAAGTCATGTATGTCACATAAATCAAAGCCGGCGCTATGGCGTCGTCTAAAAATGAGTTATGTCGCTATGATAGCGGCGTGTATTTTATTAGCGGTTAGCGCACTACCTAACCTTTACCCTAACAAATCTTGGTTGCACATTAGCTTGCCAGATCAAACTGTGACGCTGCAAAGTGTGACAACGTCACTAAATCAACATGGTTTTGAAGTGACTGAAGCCAATGATAGCCAAGCACAACTGGCTATTTTATTAGCTGAGCCGACTCAAAGTGCTAATGCGTTGAGTTTTATCAAAACGCAATACCCACAGCTAGAGGCTAAAATTGTTGAGCATGCGACAAGTCCACAATGGCTTCAGCAGCTTGGCCTTTCACCGATTAAGTTGGGACTCGACTTAAATGGTGGGGTGTTATTCGTACTTGATGTTGACCTAGATAAAGCAATGCAAGAGCACTTAAACAGTGTGTATCAACAAACTAAATTGACGCTTCGCAAAGACAAAATTCGTGGGATTCGGGCAAGTGAAGTAAAAGGAGGGGTTGAGCTACAAATTTTACCAAGCGGTGAGGAGCAACTCGCAGGGCTTGTCTCAACGTTACAAAGTCAATTCAAAGGCCTGATGCAAACTAAATCAACAACGAATAACCTAACCACGGTATTACTGCATTTTAATGAGCAAAGCCAAAACGAATTCAATAAACAAGTTATGGCGCAAAGCTTAACAACCCTGCGTGGTCGTATTGAAGAGCTTGGTATCACTGAAGCAGTAACGCAAAGACAAGGTAAGCAGCGCATTCGCATTGAGTTACCCGGTGTGCAAGACCCATCAGAAGCGAAACGTATTATTGGTGCAACTGCGACCCTCGATTTTTATCAAGTCGTCGAAGTAGGTGGTAAAGCGTTTAATGTACAAGGCGGTGGCGTTGTTAATTTAAATCCGATGGCGATTTTTTCAGGTGATCACATTAATAATGCCAGTGTTGGCAAAGATGAATGGGGCAAGCCTTTAGTTCAGCTTAGCTTAGATTCGCAAGGTGGTGATGCGATGTCTGCTTTTTCGAAGCACAACATAGGTAAGCCAATGGCCACGGTATATTCTGAATACTCTCGGGATGCAAGTGGCGACGTTGTGAAAAAAAGCGAAGTGATCAATGTGGCAAACATTGCCCAGCATTTAAGTTCTCGTTTTAGTATTACTAATATGAAAAGCCCGCAAGCAGCCTACGATTTAGCGCTTTTACTACGCGCAGGGTCGCTCACAGCACCAGTGACCATTGTTCAAGAACAAACCATAGGTCCAAGCTTAGGCAGTGAAAACATTGAACACGGTTTAGCTGCGTTAATGCTGGGTATTGGTATTACCCTTGCCTTTATGGCGCTTTGGTATCGTCGTTTAGGTTTAATTGCCAATATTGCTTTACTGCTTAATTTAACGGCTTTAGTTGGTTTAATGTCGTTATTACCGGGGGTTGTGCTGACCTTACCGGGGATTGCAGGACTTGTACTGACGATAGGGATGGCAGTTGATACAAATGTGATTATCTTTGAGCGAATAAGAGAAGAGAAGCGTAAAGGTCGACCTACATATCAAGCGATTGAGCAAGGTTATAACCAAGCTTTTACGACTATTTTTGATGCCAATGTGACCACCATGATCACGGCAATTATTTTATACGCTATAGGTTATGGCCCTGTGAAAGGCTTTGCAATCACATTAGCGCTTGGACTATTAACTAGCGTTTTTACTGGCGTTTATATTTCGAAAGCCCTTAGCCAAACACTCTACATTAAACTAACTAATTTAACGGGGGCTAAAGCATGAATTGGTCAACATTAACTGCAGCGAGTAAAGCGCGCGTTTTAGGGTTATTGCTAAGTTGTATTTTAGTCATCGCGAGCTTAATTGTTTTATCTGTAAAAGGGCTAAACTTTGGCCTTGATTTTACAGGTGGCTACATCAGTGAAATTAACACAACGTCAGTGACGTCAATTGCTGATTTAAAAGCAAAGTTAAGCCCTGAGGTTGCGAGTAAATTAACCATTAGTAAAGCGGGTGAATATCACTTTGTTTTAAGAGAAGCACCAGAGGCTAGCAAAGCCAGTACTTGGCAAGCAGAGCTGAATGAGCAAGGTGTAGAGTATAGCGTATTATCTAGCTCATTTTTAGGTTCACAAGTGGGTGATGAGCTTTTTGAGCAAGGTTGTTTAGCTTTATTTGCGGCGCTGATTGCAATTATGGTTTATCTTGCCGTTCGCTTTGAATGGCGACTCGCGGTAGGTTCAGTGGTTGCACTGTTACATGATTTAATCTTAGTGCTTGGTTTATTTTCCTTGTTAGGGCTTGAATTTAATTTAACCGTGCTGGCGAGTTTACTGGCTATTATTGGTTATTCATTAAATGACTCAATTATTGTTGGCGACAGAGTCAGAGAGCTTTTACGTATTCAGCCAGACAATCAACGCATTAATACCCATGTTGTGATTAATGAGGCAATTGGTTCTACCCTAACGCGTACATTGATCACCTCAGGCACAACACTTGCGACCATAGCCTGTATTTGGCTGCTTGCAGGGGCTGCATTAACGGGTTTTGCTATCGCGTTATTTGTGGGCATTGTGGTGGGCACCTTCTCATCGATTTGTATCGCCGCGACCTTGCCGCAGCTATTGGGGTTAAGTTCAGAAAATTACACCCAAACACTGGATGATAAAACCAAAGCCTATATGGAGATGCCGTAAGTCAGTTTTATAACTTACTTTCATCAGCCGCTATTTTTCCATAGAATAGCGGCTTTTCTGTTTTAACTGCTTTGATATGAATAAAACACACGTAATTGAACATTTACGCTTTGCGCTTGAGGCACAACTGCAAAACGCCAAAGAAGCGGCAAAAGCGGCCCATGATGCAGCAACTCACGAAGAAAGTGTTGCTGAAACCCAATACGATACCTTGGGTTTAGAGGCCGCATACTTAGCGCAAGGGCAAGCTGAACGAGTTAATGAGTGCTACCGTGATATTCAAGCATTCAATACGGTGTTCAAAGAAAGCGAATTTAATAAGGTTCGTGAAGGTGCATTAGTGTGTCTTATCGATGAGCAAGATAACGCAAAGTGGTTTTTTATGGGCCCAAGTGCAGGTGGCTTAGTGGTAACCCTAAAAGAGCAGCCTATTTATGTTGTAACCCGAGTAGCGCCGTTAGGTAAGCAATTGATTGGCAAACAAATTGATGATGAAGTTGAACTCTCTATTGCTGGCAATAAACAGCTGTACACCATAGATCAGTTAATTTAGTTATTGGTATTTTTAATCAGTAAATTTCATCTTCAAGTAAAAAATATCTCGTTGGTAACAAAGCAAAAAAACCTCTATAAATCACTTCAAGCATAATGCTTATACCAATACGCTTAATTAAGTGAGCAGGTTTGAGGCAATCAAACCTCGTTGAAACCAAGGCAAAAATTTCGTTATTTAGTTGTTCTAAATTAGAAATTTTTAACGCAGGTAGCGACAGGTTTGGTCCCTCAAAATGATTATGTATTATTGCGTATTGGTATTCCAAGCACCCATCTAGTTAAGTGAAATTTAGCCTCATGCGTTCACTTAATTGGTTGGGTGTTTTTCATTTTATCTATGGCTTAATTTAGGAAAAGTCGTGTTTAAAACCTTGATTGTGGTTGATAACAATGAGCAACGTATTGCTCAAAATTTCGAAAATGTCATTACCTTTGACACCTACTTACGTGATTACCCAAAACATAATGAGCCAAAAACGCGCATTTTAAACTTGTGTGATACAGGGCAGTATTTAAGTAAAGGTTATTATTGTTCTTTACTTGCTGAAGCAAGAAAGCATCAGGTATTACCAAGTGTAAAAACAATTAATGCACTACGCAGTGATGAGCACAGTACGCGTCATAAAGAGCTTGCTGGTGGCACAGTATTTTTTGGTCACACAGATCATGAGCAGCAAAGCAAAGCAACTAAAGCGCTATTTACACAATACCCAGCGCCTATTTTAGTGTGTGATGAGCAAGGGGTTGTTAAGCAAGGTACGATTGCCTCATTAAATGACACCGCCTTTACGGAGTTTGTGAAACAACTCAGTAGCTTTACAGAATCCGTGTGGCGTATAAACGATAAAAAACGTCGTTATCGTTGGGATATGGCTATTTTGGTTGATCACCAAGAAAAAGTGCCGCCAAGTGATAAAGATGCTATTGCTAAATTTATTAAAGCAGCTGCTAAACATGGTATTTATGCCCAAGCACTGACATTTGATGAAATTACCAGCATCGCACAGTTTGATGCGTTATTTATTCGTCAAACAACGGCCATCGACCATCCAACCTATCGTTTAGCGAGTAAAGCACAAAGCTTAGGGCTGGTAGTAATTGACGATGCAGAGTCGATACTGCGCTGTTGTAATAAAGTGTATTTGCACGATGCCTTTAATTATCAAAAAGTGCCGAGTTTAAAAACTCATGTTGTGGCTGATACAAGTGAAGAGACAATTGATAGTTTAGAAGCACACTTTAGCTACCCACTGGTATTAAAAATGCCAGAAGGCTCTTTCTCAAAAGGCGTATTTAAAGTTGCTAATCGTGATGAGTTAGTTGCTAAGTTAACTGAGCTGTTTGAGTTCAGTGCGCTTGTGCTTGCACAAGAGTACATGTACACCGAATACGACTGGCGTGTCGGGGTATTAAATGGCCGTGCAATTTATGCGTGTCGTTATTTAATGGCGCGTAATCACTGGCAAATTTACAACCATGATGCAAAACGTTTCTTCTCAGGTGGCTTTGAAACCTTGCCAACATTTGAGCTACCAAAAGTGGTACTTGATGCGGCATTAAAAGCTTGTAAAACGGTGGGTAAAGGTTTGTATGGTGTTGATGTTAAAGAACACCAAGGCAAGGCATACGTGTTAGAAGTGAATGACAACCCAAGTATTGACCATAAAGTCGAAGATGCTTATTTAGGTGATGAGCTTTATATGATCATTATGGATGAGTTTAAACAACGCCTTGAAGCGCGGGGCCGCGGTTAATGAATGCATCTGTTTGTCAAATCCGTTTTGCTAAGGCTGCGGATTTGGCGGCCCTTGTTGCCATTGAAGAGCAAAGCTTTAGCCAAGATAGATTAAGTAGTCGTAGTTTAAAGCGCTGGATCAGCGCAAGCCACGGCTTGCTGATGGTGGCCGAGGTAGATAATCAACTGGTTGGTTATGGTTTGGTGTGGTGCCACAAGGGGACCCGCCTTGCTCGGTTATATTCATTGGCTGTTTTGCAATCTCAGCAAGGCAAAGGTATTGCCTCACAGCTACTGCTTGCGCTTGAAAATGAAACGGCTAAACGGGGCCGTTTATACATGCGTTTAGAAGTTGCGGTAAACAACCAATCAGCAATTCGCTTGTATGAAAAGCAGGGTTACCAGGTGTTTGGTCATTACAGTGATTATTATGACGACCATAGTGATGCCCATCGAATGCAAAAAAACATTCGTCGTAATATCGAATTTAATGCCGATAAACACACGCCTTGGTATCAGCAAACAACTGAGTTTACCTGTGGTCCCGCGGCATTATTAATGGCGATGTCGTCATTAAACGAAACACCTATGAGTCAGCTAAAAGAGCTGGATATATGGCGTGAAGCAACTACTATTTTTATGACATCAGGGCATGGCGGTTGTCATCCTCTAGGGTTAGCACTTGCTGCAATGAAACGTGGTTTCAAAGCCGATGTTATTTTAAATACCCGTGATTCGTTGTTTATTGATGGCGTAAGAAGCGAAAAGAAAAAAGCCATCTTACATACAGTACACAATCAGTTTGTAGCAGAGGCGATTACTGCAAAACTGCCGGTGCGGTATCAAGAGTTAACTTTGCTAGCTATTGAAGATTGGCTGGCTCAGGGCAAAGCAGTGGTGTTATTGATCAGTACCTATCGATTCGATGGTAAAAAATCACCGCATTGGGTGTGTGTAACGCATATTGATGAGCATTGTTTATACGTGCATGACCCGTTTTGTGAAAATGAAAAGCAATTGGCAATTGATTGTCAGCATGTGCCTATAGCGAAAGCTGATTTTACTAAAATGGCCAGCTTTGGTTCATCAAGGTTAAGTACTGCAATGGCCTTTTCTATTTAATATAATTTTGGAAGTACAGTGACGTTCAGTAGTCTATTAGATATTGCTCCATACTCTTGGCCAGCGATTGGCAGCGCTGCATTTTGCGGTGCTATTATTGGTATGGAGCGTCAATTACGTGGTAAGCCGGTGGGTATTCGCACATCAGCATTAATTGTATTAGGGACTTATTTGTTTTTAGCAACGGCTTTTATGTTGCATGGTGATGTGATTGATCACTCCCGTGTGGTTGGGCAAATAATTACCGGAATTGGCTTTTTAGGTGCAGGTGTTATGCTAGCGAAGGATGGCGCAGTGGTTGGCGTTACGTCTGCGGCGACCATTTGGGTACTGGCATCTATTGGCGTTGTCATTGCCACCGATAACTTACTCGCTGCGATAAAGCTTTCAGTGTTAGTCGTTGTTATTTTATATGGTGTTGATGTGCTTGAGGCTAAGTTTAAAAACTTAGGGCGCGGCGTGCACGCACGGGTAAAACGCTATTCAAAGTTGTACTATCGTAAAGAAAAGTGAGCAAAAGTTAGCTATTAAACAACACTAAACGGAAAATAAAATTAATGGCATCTTGTTACACAATAAAGCCTGCTAGTTTACAAGACGTATTGCTGGTTGATTGCCAAATTCCCGAATTTGATGGAAGAAATACGCTCAATAAATTACAAGCTAGGATAGCTAATTGTGAGCACCTTATTTTAGGTGCCTATATAAATAATGAGCCTGTGGCCTACAAACTGGGTTATGCGTTACATGCAAATACCTTCTATAGCTGGCTTGGTGCAGTGGCGCCAAAATGGCGAGGGAAGGGGATTGCACAGGCATTATTGAAAGCGCAGGAAGCATGGATTAAAGAACATGATTATGATGCTATTGATGTAAAATCGATGAATCGTTTTCCTGCAATGCTGAGTATGCTTATTAAAAATGACTATCAAATAGTGGGCTATGAAGACAAAGGCACACCACAAAGTAGTAAAATTTTATTTTCCAAAACATTTCTTCCAGATAAAACTACTTAGGTAAGTTTATTAAAAAGTGTGCGCCTGCTGAGCTCTCAAGCGCACATATATCACCTTGCAGTTGTTGGGTCACTATTTTCTTCGCGATACTCAGGCCAAGACCCATACCTGATTGATTATCTTTGCCTTTGTAAAATGGGGTAAAAATAAAGTGCTGTTCGTTGTTGTTAATGCCGATGCCATTATCTATGTAATGAACTTTTAAAACTTCGTCAAAATCATAAATATTAATCTCAATGACTGGGTTATCGGTTTTGCTAAATGCATGTTCAATGGAGTTTTGCAGTAAAATAAACAGGACTTGTTTGAGTAAATCAGCTGCTACTTCACATTGGCTATGTGGATCCTGATATTTCACTGTAAGTTTAATATTCTGATGCTTTATTTTTTCTTCTAAATGAACCGTTAGAGATTCAGCAAGTTCAGCTAAGGACATAATCGTTTTGTTTGATTGTGGGTTAGGGTAAAGCAAATCTTGTAAAATGCGGATTTTGTACGCACAAGTCGATAAGTTTCGATTTAACAATTCACTGGTGTTTATTATTGTGCTTAATGTGTTTTGTAATGCGAGTTCACTTAATCTTTTTTGTAGCAGTTTAGCTTGAGTCTCTTTTACAGCCAACTCTGTTACGTCTACTGCGGTGATGCAATTACCAAGAGGGGTATTAACTTCATGAGCAATCCCTCTGATTAAGGTAGCAAGCTCTGCAAATTGCTGTTGTTCAAACGCTTGCTTTTGCTGATACAGCAACTTGAGCTGTGTTTCAAAACTTTGCTTTATTGTTTCAAGAAGCTTGATTACAGGCTCGTCATACTTATGCGGTTTGCTATCGAGAATACAAATAGTGCCAAATGGGGTCGTATCTCCAGCACTAATTGGCAAGCCTAAATACGAAATCATATTAAGTTTGATGTCAGGGTTTTCCTTCCAGTCATCATCAATCAGTGCATTTGGAATATTAAGCAGTTTTTGGGTTTTTATTACATGTTCGCAATAAAGGCCTGAATCTTCTAATTCTTCGCTGTCACCAATCTTATAGGGATTTTCTTGATAATCATTTTTCGAAAATACGCTAATAATGTTGTTTTCGACTTTCATTACTAACGCAACAGGGACATTGGCAAACAGGGCTAAAACTTCAAGCGTTTTATTCCAACTCTGCACTAACTCATTATAATCAGGTTGATACATTTATTGGCTCAAAATAGTGAGATACAACTATTTAAAAGCTTAGTAATAATTTCTAAATCAGCAACTTGAATAAGCTATATTGATGTTAATTTTTTAACTTTATTTAATTCATGTGGCCTATGTTTAACCAAAAAGCTTTCGTCTTACTACAGTACGATACTCACTGGGCGTTTGTGATAACACTTTTTTAAAAACCCGGGTTAAATGACCTTGATCATTATAGCCAACTTCAAGTGCCACCTCTTGAATCGATAAATTTGATGAAGCTAGTAGCTCTTTTGCTGCTTGTACGCGTAATTGCTGCCAATACTCAACGGGCGTTTGGCTGGTGGCTTGGCGAAATCGCCGCGTGAAGGTGCGATAACTCAAGCTAAATTGCGCCGCAACCTCATGCAGTGTTAGCTCAGAGGCTAAATTGTTTTTTAACCAAAACTGGATCTGCGCGATAAGTTCATCAGGGTGTTTATCAACAGCACCTTCAAGGTAGCGTTGATCTTCATAAGGCTTACGAATTTCATGGGAAAAGTTGCGCTCAACATGTTGCGCTGCTTCTCGGCCATAATATTGGCTGATAATATGGACAATCACATCAGCAAGGGCATTTAAACTAGCAACGGTATACATGCGCTCAGATTGCGTGATGAAAAAGTCAGGTTTAAGCTGCACATTTGGGTAATCCCGCTTAAATTGCTCTGCATAATGCCAATGAGTAGTTGCGGGGTGACCGTCCAGCAACCCAGCCTCAGCTACTAAGCAGTTGCCGGTCCCCACACCAATAATATTGCTTCCTTGCTGCCAAGAATCGCTAAGCCAGTGTATTAATTGCTGTTGTTTACTCACTACCGGACGCGGGTTACGCCAAATACCAGGTACAATAATTAAGTCACTGGTGGGGGCAGTGTCAGCTTCGCAGTCTGGCACAATAGCAAGACCTGTACGATTGGGGATGGCATTTAAGTTACTTGCTACCAAGTTAATGTTTAAGGGCCTAAATTCTTCTGATTGCGAATGGCTTTTAGTAAAAGCTTCGCCTGCTCTGAGCATTTCGATGGGCAGAGTTAAACTGGTTATTAGCAAGTGAGGATAAACCAATATACTAATTTCTATCGCTTTTGCTTGTTGAAGATTCGTCACTCAAATTGCTCCGACCAGTTAGTTTTGGCTCATTGTGCAGGATATTTGGCTATTTAAGCACAAACTGTGCGGGTTAATCCATTTAAACTTGGTTTAATTCTCGTAACACGTTTTCTCAAGGTTAATTATGACAGCATTACCCGTTATTGTTGGTATGGGTGGTATTAATGCCGCTGGCCGCACTTCTTTTCATCAAGGTTATCGTCGTATCGTGTTAGACAGCTTGGACGCTAAAGCCCGCCAAGAAACATTTTTAGGGTTAGCGACACTCATGAATTTAGTCACGCTGACTGAAGGTGTTTTAAAAGATGCAGATGGAAACACTGTTAATGAAGCTGATATTGAAGCTCGATTCGGTGAGCAGGTTTTAGCTGGTACGCTTATTCGTAAGATTGAAAAAAATCATTTTGATGTTGACGCCACACCTTGGCAACAAAAAATGACGCTGACAGCATCAGATGAGCAACAGATTATATTTGAAACGCGTCGTCGTGATTTACCAACGCCAGTACCTGAAAGTTGGTTAGTTGAAGACCTTAGCGATAAAAAAGTAAAAGTAACTATAAGTGCTGATATTGCAGTTAAACATGACAGCACACGTGATAACCCTATTAAAGCAGCTGGTCAGTTACCAACAGGTTTTGAACCTGCAAATATGTACAACAGTCGTTATCAACCTAGAGGCCTTCAAGCCACTATTTTTGCCGCAACAGATGCAATTCGCTCAACAGGGCTTGATTGGCAGCATGTTATGAATAGCGTTGAACCTGATCAAATTGGCACTTATTCAGCATCTGTTGTTGGACAAGTAGATGGCGAAGGGTTAGGTGGTTTAATCCGCTCACGTCAGCAGGGCGACCGTGTAAGTACTAAACAATTAGCACTTGGCTTAAATACCATGTCGACTGACTTCATTAATGCGTATGTGACGGGTAATGTTGGGACAACGTTTACCACATCAGGTGCGTGTGCGACATTTTTATATAACCTACGTGCTGCGGTAAATGATATTCAAGCGGGTCGTACTCGTGTCGCGATTGTGGCATCGGTTGAGTGTGCAATCACACCTGAAATTGTTGAAGGTTTTGGCAATATGAGTGCGCTTGCTAATGAAGAAGGACTCAAGCGCTTAGATAATACAGAGGTGGTTGATCACCGCCGTACAAGCCGCCCATTTGGCGAGAACTGTGGCTTCACAATTGGTGAGGGAGCACAGGTTGTTATTTTGATGGATGATGCCCTTGCTTTAGAACTCGGTGCAGACATTCAAGGCTCCGTTGCTGATGTATTTGTTAATGCAGATGGTATTAAAAAATCAATCACCGCCCCTGGACCTGGTAATTATATTACTATGGCTAAATCCGTCGCGCTGGCTAGTCGTATTGTTGGCCAAGAAGCAGTGCAAAAACGTAGCTTTATTTTGGCGCATGGTTCAAGTACACCCCAAAACCGAGTTACAGAATCGCTTATCTACCATAAGGTAGCAGAGACCTTTTCTATTGATAACTGGAAAGTTGCTGCGCCTAAAGCGTATGTTGGCCATACGATTGCTCCAGCTAGTGGTGATCAGTTGGCTATGGCACTGGGCGTGTTTAGCCACAACATTATGCCAGGTATCACGACAATCGATAAAGTCGCTGAGGATGTATATAGCGATCATTTAGATATCCGCACTGAGCATTACCAGTGTGATGCAATGGATGTCGCATTTATTAACTCAAAAGGGTTTGGTGGTAATAATGCGACAGCAACAGTGCTTTCACCTGCAATGACATTAAAGATGTTAGCTAAGCGTCATGGCGATGCGGCCATGGCACAATATCAAGACCGTCATACTCAAGTTGCACTAGCACAAGCTGACTATCAACAAAAAGCTGATTTAGGTCATTATGAGCTAATTTACCGTTTTGGGGATGGTTTAATCGATGAAAATGAGATTGTAATGAGTGCTGACTCAATGACAATCCCAGGTTTTGATAAATCAATTGCGTTATCAAAATCGAACCCGTATCAGGATATGTTTTAAGATCAAGACATGTTTAAGCACATTCTTGACAGCAAGGCGCTTCTATAGCGCCTTTTTTCTTATTTAAAGCGCTTTACATATCGTAAGGTTACAAAATTGATCAACGCCATCAAAAAAGCTATTTCATAGCGACTAAACGCAACGGCAATGCCAATTAAACCCATATTCCAAATACTTGCAGCAGTCGCTGTACCATAGGTTGAATTTTTATTCTTTAAAATTGCGCCACCACCAATAAAGCCTATACCGGTGATAATTCCTTCAAGTACTTTTGATTCAGCCTCTGAGCTTGTTAAAACTGACATGCCAACCAATGCATAGCCACAGGACGCCACTGCAACCAGCGGAAAAGTTCTTAAGCCTGCTCCGTTACTTGTCTTTTCTCGGTCAAAGGCCATAGGTAAGGCAAGTAAATAGGCAATACCTAGGTGAATTAAATTATCAATGACTTCATGCCAGTCTAAATTAAAGTCCATTTATCAATTCCTTAAATATACACTCTGTTTAAATAGCAAGTTTAATACCTAGTTAATATTTATAGAAAAATAAAGTAATTAGGACATCTAGCCGAGTTTTAGTAGATCTTAATTGCTATAATTTTGCGAATTTTACCCAGTAGCGTGTCAAATTTTCAGACTTAGTTTATTTGCACACCGTCATGCACTTTTTAAAAGTGTTCACTATGTAGGCTATAATTTGAAACATTCAATCACCATGCTAGAAAAAACATCGCTGGCTATTTGTATTTTTATTGCGCTCATTGCTGCGGCTCAGCCTGAACTGATGACGAAACATATACAGCCTATGGTTCAATACATCCTCTCTTTTCTAGGAAGTGGCTTTTTCCTGTTCGTTAACTTCTTATTATTTGCCGTTATCATTCTTTCATTTAGCCCCTTGGGGAGCCGAAAAATAGGCGGTGAACATGCAAAAATTGAATATTCCAACTTTGGCTGGTTTGCTATGTTATTCGCAGCCGGAATGGGGTCAGGGCTGATCTTTTGGGGAGTTGCAGAGCCTGCAATGCATTTTATGAACCCTCCTTTAAAGCAAAGTCTATACCCTGATAGGTTAGCAAGTAGCCTTGCATTAACCCTTGTTAATTGGGGAGCTCATGCATGGGCCTTGTATGCCGTTTTTGGCTTAGTGCTAGGAGGGTTGACGCAATACAGTGGTAACTCTGGCGATATATGTGCGCCTGTTATGAGTGCGTTTGGAAATAAACTTAGCCTACGTAAGAAGCGAGGAGTGGACTTTACGATTAAACTACTTGCAGTTTTTGCTGTGTTCTTCGGCGTTGTTGGAACAATTGCAAACTCAACATTACTTATTAGTAAGGGCGTTGAGGTTGAACTGGGTATTACATCGCCTTTATTGATAGGCACTGTAATCGTAAGTGTATTATTTGTTATTTATACTTTATCAGCGAAATTAGGCCTTAGAAGAGGGGTGCAATCGTTAAGTATCTTTAATGTCCTTTTAGCATTTTCATTATTGATTTGGCTATTATTTATCGTGCCTGTTGCACCTATTATGAAGATTGCACTAGATGGAACAGGTTATTATTTACAATTACTAGCCACAGGAACATGGCAGTTTGATAGTCAATTAAACACATCCATTTGGGCAACGCACTGGACATATAACTATTATTTTTGGTGGTTAGCTTGGGGGCCATTTGTCGGTGTATTTCTAGCCAACATTAGTCAAGGCAGAAAAGTGTGGCAATTTATTTTGGCGGTTGTCGGTATTCCTACATGTGTCACGATTATTTGGTTTTCTGTATTCTCTGGCGCTGCAATTGAGTGGGACAAACTAAACCAAGCCGGTATTTTATCAGCGATTAAGCATGACTACACTCAAGGGTTGTTTGTATTTTTTAGTCAGTTAGGCTGGCAAGGAACCATTTTGATATGGAGTAGCTTGTTATTACTTTTAGTGTTTGTTGCAACCTCGGCGGACTCCGCTATTTTAGTGATAAGGCAGCTTGTTCAAAATCAGTTTAAAAATGAGAGCACACTGTATGCATGGTGTTTGGCGTTATTTATGTGCAGTTTTGCACTGCTTTTACAACAAGATGAGCCTTTAAATCGGAGTATAGCGATTTTAGGGGCTTTGCCATTTTTAGCTGTTTTTATTTTGCAATTAGCAGGGTTTTTGAAAGAGTTTGTTCGTGACTTGTGTGCATAATTCAAACATTTTTTTACAGTAAAATATAAGCAGAGCAATATACTTAATGAGTTATTATGAGTGTGAGGAAAAGGATGTCTAAACTTATTACATTAATTTTCGCCTTCGTAGTGCTTAGCGGCTGTACAGCGATCGGCTTTGTTGCAGATGGTATTGCAGGTAGAAGTAATCAAGCACAATCGGCAAGTGCTTATTCCGAGGTTAGGTCAAATCATCGCGTGAACTACGGTTTAACAATGACTATGTTAGGCTATGAAATAGATAAAGCGATTATTGGAGCGCTTGAAAAAGGAAGTAAAGATAAAAAAGTTAAACTTGAATGTCGCAAAATAAGTCGAGTTGTGAAAGAGTGTGTGGAGCTAACGGTAACACCTAAAATTCAATCTATTAAAAGGGAGAGCCGTAATAATGGTTAGTCGAATAAAATACATAGTTCTGATTGTGTTAATTTTTCAACTCACAGGTTGCACTCTTGCAGGGGTAATACTGGATGGTCAAGCTAACAACTCTCGCTCAAACAGTACTAAAAATGCGGCCGGTTCAGGTGTGTTTGTCAAAGATTCAGAGGCAAAATCTTTTGGAGAACTTGGCGAGCAAATAGATAAATCAATTATAAATTTTATTATTGATACTGCAGAGAAAAAGCCACAGTTAAAATGCAGACAAATAACAAGGACTATTAAAGAGTGTGAGGAAATTGATCCCCCACACTCATCAAATGGCAATTAAAGGTATTGCTCATGAAACACTAAGTGCTCATCGATAAAGCTACTAATAAAAAAGTAACTGTGATCATAGCCTGCGTGCATGTTTATCTCAGCGGGGTAATCTCTTTCATTCACTACTGCAAATAAGTTTTCTGTTTTAAGCTGCTCTGTTAAAAAGTTATCAGCTTCGCCTTGATCAACGCGTATTGGCAGGTAATTATCAGCTTCTGCCTGCTTCATTAGTTCACACGTATCGTATTTAAGCCAACTGCTTTTGTTACTACCTAAATAGTTAGTAAACGCCTTTTCACCCCATGGGCAGTTAACAGGGTTTACGATTGGGCTAAAGGCACTGGCACTTACATATTGCTCAGGGTTTCTAAGGGCAATCATCAATGCGCCGTGACCACCCATTGAGTGACCTGCAATGGCTTTTTTATCACTGACGGGGAAGTGTGCCTCAATAAGTGCCGGTAACTCAGAAACAACATAATCGTACATATTATAATGCACGTTATAAGGGGCCTCTGTAGCGTTCACATAAAAACCTGCACCTTGGCCAAAGTCGTAGTTTTCATCATCAGGCACATTATCACCACGAGGGCTCGTGTCTGGTGCAACGATTGCAATACCTAGCTCAGCCGCTTTTTTGAAGGCACCTGCTTTTTGCATAAAGTTTTCATCAGTACAGGTTAAACCTGATAACCAATACATGACGGGTACTTTGTTTGTTTCACTGGCACCAGGCGGTAAAAATATTGCAAAACGCATAGCACAATGGGTACTGCTTGCTTGGTGTGTGTATTGTTTATGCCAGCCACCGCTGACTTTTGTTGAGCTTATGTTTTCTAGCATAACCACATCCTTGAAACGAAGACGCTTGGGGTCAGCCAAGCGTCAGGTTTATAGATTAATAATGAATGACTGAGCGGATGCTCTTACCTTCGTGCATTAAGTCAAAGGCTTCATTGATATCTTCAAGTTTCATGGTGTGAGTGATGAAGTCGTTTAACGCAAACTCACCATTCATATAACGCTCAACAATTTCAGGTAACTCAGAACGACCTTTAACACCACCAAATGCACTACCACGCCATACACGGCCTGTTACAAGTTGGAATGGACGCGTTGAGATTTCTTGGCCAGCACCAGCTACACCAATGATGACTGATTCGCCCCAGCCTTTGTGACAACATTCAAGTGCAGAACGCATAACATCAACGTTACCAATACACTCAAATGAGAAATCAACACCACCGTCAGTCATTTCAACAATGACTTCTTGAATTGGTTTGTCGAAATCTTTCGGGTTTACTAGGTCTGTTGCCCCCAGTTTTGTAGCCAAATCAAATTTGCTAGTATTGATATCGATACCAATAATACGGCTTGCACCAGCCATTTTCGCACCAATAATCGCTGATAAACCAATACCACCTAGGCCAAAAATAGCCACAGTGTCGCCTTTTTGTACTTTAGCTGTTTTCGTTACAGCACCCATGCCTGTGGTAACACCACAGCCAAGTAAACAAATCTCTTCAAGTGGCGCTTCTTTGCTCACTTTAGCAAGTGAAATCTCAGGCAATACTGTGTACTCAGAGAAGGTTGAGCACCCCATATAATGATAAATCGGTTGACCATCTTTATAGAAACGAGTGGTGCCATCTGGCATTAAACCTTTACCTTGCGTTTCACGCACTGCAGAGCATAGGTTGGTTTTACCTGATTTACACATCTTACATTCACCACACTCGGCAGTGTAAAGAGGGATTACGTGATCGCCTACTTCTACATGTGTCACACCTTCACCCACAGCTTCAACAATACCACCACCTTCATGGCCAAGGATTGCTGGGAAAATACCTTCAGGGTCTTCACCAGATAAAGTAAATGCATCTGTGTGGCAAACACCAGTAGCAACAATCTTTACAAGCACTTCGCCTTTTTTTGGCATCATTACATCCACTTCTTCGATTGATAGTGGTTGATTTGGACCCCAAGCGATAGCCGCTTTTGATTTAATAAAATCAGTCATAACGTTCCCTTATAGTTGTTGGAAGTAAGTAATAAACCTAGTCTATTTTATTTATTTCTCAATGAATGATAATCTCAGTTTTATTAAAACACTTTTACAGTATGGTAATAATGAATCGTTGGCATGGAATCGATGAGTTTTTAGCAGTAGCAGAAACTGGCAGTTTTACTAGGGCTGGTAAAATGCTTGGTATGTCGGTGGCGCATGTGAGTCGGTATGTCAGTCAATTAGAGGAGCGTTTAAATACACAGCTGTTGACCAGAACAACCCGCAAAGTTGTGCTAACCAAAGAAGGTGAAATATTTGCTCATCAAACAAAGCAACTTCAGCATGCAATGGATGATGCAACGGCACTGCTTGCAGAACAGCAATTGACACCTAAAGGCACTATAAAGCTGACTGCTCCTGTAATGTATGGAGAAAGTTATATTATGCCAGCGGTGCATTCGTTTATGCAAAAGCACCCTGATATTGAAGTGATCAGCCATTTAAGTAATGAGCAAGTTAATCTACTCGAAGAAGGGTATGATTTGGCAATACGACTAGGGCATTTAAAAGATTCTTCTTTAAAAGCAAGGCGCATTAATCAGCGCAGGCTAGTTATTTGCTGTAGCCCTGAATATATAAACAACTATGGGCAACCACACAGTGTGAGTGAGTTACACCATCATCATTGCTTAATTGGTAATAACAGCTATTGGCGGGTAAAAGAGCAAAACCAAGATAAACACATAAAAGTAGCAGGGCGCTTACAATGTAACAGTGGTTGGGCATTGGTAGATGCTGCAATTAAAGGGTTAGGTATTGTGCAACTGCCAGACTATTATGTAAATGAGCACTTAAATACGGGGAACCTCGTTGCTGTGTTATCGAATGTTGCGCCTGCACCTGAAGGTGTATGGGGGGTGTATCCACCAAGACAGTTTATTGCAACGAATGTAAAAGCATTACTTGATCATCTTGTTGAGAGTGTTCAAGTATCGGATTTATAATTATTTTTTACAATTTCTCGCATCCCATCATGGCTAAATATATGCTAACATGAGCGCATATTTAGCCCTTGGATTACCCATAAATTATTATGTTTCAACCTGTTAGCCTTTTTATAGGGCTGAGATATAGTCGCTCTTCAAAGGGTAATGCCTTTATCTCATTTATTTCATTTTTTTCTATTGCAGGCATCGCTATTGGCCTGATGGCTCTTTTTACGGTTAGCTCGGTTATGAATGGTTTCGAGAATAATCTAAAAACCAATATGCTAGGGCTAATTCCTCATATTGAAGTAGAAGGGGATTCCCATTCAAAAGAGGCAATGGCGACGCTTAAAACTCAGCTTACAAACTCTCAAGATGTAAAACAAGTCAACCTATACCGTCATGGTGAAGCCATTTTACAAACAAATAAAGACTTACATGGTGTGTTGTTACAAGGGCTTTATGATGATGGAAACTCACTTTATCAGATTAAAGATAAAATTGTCGTGGGTGATTGGTCATTGGTGATGGATAAACAGTACCATATTGCCATAAGTCGTTATTTAAGTCGCAAGCTTGGTATCTCCATTGGTGATAAAGTGCGAGTTATTATGCCAAATGCAAGCGCGTATACCCCCTTGGGTAGGGTGCCGAGTCAACGCTTATTTACGGTCGCAGCTTTATATGAAACGCAATCTGAAATAGATACCTCTTTAGCCTTCACCAGTGGTTACTCATTACAGCGAGTTTTAAAAATAGCATCATCAGCAGCACCTAATTTAAGTGTATCCTTGTATGAGCCTTTTGCTGTTGAGGATGTTTTACAATCACACAGTCAGATGTTAGCTGGGTTTAAGTATTCAGATTGGCGAGACACGCAAGGAACCCTTTTTGCCGCTGTAGCAATGGAGAAAAGGATCATGTCAATGCTATTGGGACTGATTGTTTTAGTTGCTGTATTTAATATTGTCTCAGCGTTGACCATGATGGTGAGCGAAAAGCAAAGTGAAGTCGCAATTTTGCAAACGCTGGGTTTAACGCCCAAGCAAGTACAACATGTATTTATGATACAAGGCTTATATAACGGTCTTATCGGTACCAGTATCGGTGCTTTACTTGGGGTATTGTTAAGTAGCAATATCAATGAATTATTGAATATGTTAGGCATCAATTTATTAGCAGGTGTGAGCTTACCCGTTAAATTTGATGTTATGAGTTTGAGCCTAATTGCCGCAGGGAGTATTGCGATGAGCTTTTTAGCCACTTTGTATCCTGCCCGAAAAGCTGCAAAAGTGAATCCAGCAGAGGTATTACGTTATGAGTGATCTAGTCATCAATTGTCAGCAGCTGAACAAAGTTTATCAAGATGGCGATAACCAAGTTGAAGTATTAAAAGGGGTTGAACTGGCGCTTAAACAGGGTGAAATGTTGGCCATCGTTGGCAGCTCAGGATCGGGTAAAAGTACTTTATTGCACATTTTAGGAACCCTCGATAATGCAACAAACGGCACAGTCGAAATTAAAGGTAAGCAAGTAGGAAAGCTAAACCGCAAACAACAAGCTAACTTTCGCAACGAAAATCTTGGTTTTATTTACCAATTCCATCATTTGTTAATGGAATTCACTGCGATTGAAAATGTTGCTATGCCATTGCTTATAAAAGGCTTAAGTGCAATTGAAGCGAACAAAAAAGCATTAATTATGCTTGATAAAGTAGGTCTTTCTCATCGCAGTGAGCATAAACCTTCAGCGTTATCAGGCGGTGAGCGTCAACGTGTTGCCATTGCAAGGGCCTTAGTTACTGAGCCTGCGTTAGTACTTGCAGACGAACCAACAGGTAATTTAGACAAACAAAATGCAATAAAAATTTATGACTTAATTAAAGAGTTAAATAGCAGTCTCAAAACAAGCTTTGTTGTGGTCACGCATGATTTAGAGCTTGCAGATAAGCTGGGAAAAATTGCTTATTTAGATGATGGTAAGCTTGCAATTAAAGAGTCTCAAAATGTTGCTTAGTGCCTTTATTTCAAAACGTTTTCGCGCACACAGTGGTCATAAAGATGGTCAAAATGGTTTTGTGAGTTTTATAGCAAAGGCTTCGACCATAGGTATTCTATTAGGTGTTGCTGTTCTTATTGTTGCGCTATCGGTTATTAATGGCTTTGAGCAGCAATTGGTGCACAGATTATTGTCTGTTGTGCCACAAGTTGAATATGTAGCCCCTAATAAACCGATCAATGATTGGCAAAATAAAGTCAAATTACTAGGTGAGCAAAATGGCGTTGCTGGCGCAGCGCCTTTTATCAGTGTAAGTGGTATGGCACAGTTTAAAAATGAACTGAAAGCGGTTGAGGTACGCGGAGTTGAAGCCGATTTAGAGAACCAAGTTTCTGCGCTTAATCAGTTTACTCAGGGCCGTTTAGTAAGCCAACTACAGCAAGAAGATGTCATCTTAGGTCAACAAATCGTCAATAAGCTTGGTCTAGAAATTGGCGACCCCGTTACGTTATTGATCCCACAGATTAATCAACAAACGAGTAAGTTACTCTCACCAAAGCGGGTGAGTGTAAAGCTCGTGGGCATTGTTAATATGGGCGGGCCTATAGATGAAACAGCTGCGTATATAAGATTAGATAAAGCACAAGCTGTGCTGGGTTTTACTAAAAACCAAGTAACAGGGCTTAGGTTAAAAGTGGATGATGTTTTTGCTGCACATCAAACGGCGATGCGGGTCGGGCAAGTTATCCCCGACTATGTGTATGTGTCTAGTTGGTTTAGAACACAAGGCAGTTTGTATCAGGATATTCAAATGGTTCGCACGATTGTTTATATCGTGGTGTTTTTAATTATTGCTGTTGCCAGCTTTAATATTGTTTCATCCTTGGTGATGGAAGTACGCGAGAAACAGGCAAACATTGCTATCTTAAAAACCATGGGTGCACAAGATAGTACAATCTTGGCAACTTTTGTTATGCAAGGCTTTACTCAAGCCCTAATTGGTGTGCTGTTAGGTACTGTTATTGGTGTTATGGTGGCACTTAATATAAGTGAGCTGTTTACTTGGTTAAGCAACCTAGCTGGTGATAACCCGTTACAAGGTGTTTATTTTGTTGAGTTTCTACCGAGTAAGTTAGTTTGGCAAGATATTGTTGTTACAGTTTTTGTTACTTTTATTTTGGCTATACTAGCAACACTTTATCCAGCATGGCAGGCAACAAGAATTGACCCTGCAAAGGTGTTAGGTAACTAAAAGTGTGAATAAAGCTTAAATGCTCGCAAACACTTGCACCCTAGTATATTAAGCCTTAAAGTGTCCTAAATGTAGTAAAAGAGTAACCAATATGGAACAAAAACAAGCTAAGCCACTGACAGAAGAAGAGCAAGCACAAGCACACAAACAAAGTATTATGTGGCAACGAGAATGTTTCCAGAACGCGCAAAAGCATTTAGCTGAAAAAGGTGTGATCCCGCAAACTGTCATTGAAAAAGAAAGCCGCTTTATTGCGCCACTAGTTGCTGTTTGGAAATTCAAAGCTCAAAATGGTAAAAGCTACTGGGTGGTGACGGGCCGTTTACCAACGGACCACGCCGAAGCGAGCGCAGCGAAAGATGCACGTGAAGCTTTACGCTTCTTTTCGATGCAATGGCAGCTTAAAGCAGACCAACTTATGCAATCAGGTGCAGTCGATAAAACAAAAGTTGATTTTGCAAATCTGTTGATAAATCGTGCACACGGTTTGTATGAGTTATTTGAAAAAGATGATATGTGGCAAAACGAGCCAGCATAGTCTGAGTTTACTGTAAAAAGCTGAATAGAACTATTCAGCTTTTTATTTTGTATCGTTAATGCACCAAGGTGAATGGTCGCGTATCAAATTGTTTGATGGGGCAAAGCATTCGTTGTCTTGGAATACCAGCCTCCATAAATACTAAGCCATCTGCTGCAAAACCATTTCGTTTAAACCTGTCAACTTCGTTCAAAATGCAATTAATACTCACACAGTCGCACCCTTGTTTTTCAGCCATTTTAACTAAATAGGTTAGTAGCGATTTATAGACAGAGCGATTGCGATGCTCAGGCAAGACAGCAATACGGCCTATGAGCCCATCATTACATAAACGCCCTGTAGCGACAGGGCATTTACCATCTTTTGTAACCAATACATGGTGTGCTGTTTGATCAAGATGATCAAATTCTACGTGTTTAGGGATGTGTAATTCATATACAAACACACGCTCCCTGATTTGCTGCAAGAGTTCCTTGTCGATACTCCATTCAACTTCATCGATATGATAGCCCATAAACACACGCTCCTAACAAAACCAAATACCCTCATTTAAAAGTGTAGTAAAGGTTTTCAAGAAAATGTGATTATTTTTTGAACTATTTATGTCGGTAGCTGTCAGGTAAGTTTGATCGGTGAGCTTTTTGATTAGCTCAAGTTCATCTAAATCATGCATATAGTTAACACCATTGATGCTTAATAGAACCTGTTCATCAATTATTTGGTAAATTGCACGAGTACCGCCTAAACGCTCAAAAACAACGTCTTCATCATTGAGTAAGTCATTTACATCATCTAATGTGTAGGGCTCTTCTAAAGGCGCTAAATCCATTTCATGCTTTGGCTGGCTCATACTATTGCCTAGCCAAGTCTTAAACACTGCGTCATCATTAATCGCAGCAATCATTAATTGTTTTACTTTCTCGGCTTCAGTTTGGTTAAGTTCACCTTTTGATGAGCGTAATTTAAGCTCTGCATCACCGTATCGTTGATTGCCAAGTTCAGTATCAATGAGGTGATCAGCAAATTGTGATAATAAATCACGCTGATTAGGCGCTCTAAAACCAACAGAGTAATTAAGTGCATTTTCAACTGCGTAACCTTCATGTGGGCAGCCAGGCGGGATATACAGAATATCTCCAGGCTCTAACACACAATCGATAACCGCAGGGAATTGCTCAACTTGCAACAGACTTTTATTTTGCGCAAATTGTTTTAAATTCGCATCAGGCATACCAACTCGCCAGTGGCGTTTACCTTCACCCTGTATAATAAACACATCGTACTGGTCTAAATGCGGGCCTACACCACCACCTGGGGTTGAGTAGCTGATCATCAAGTCATCGATACGCCAGTTTGGAATAAAGCGAAATGGTTCTAGCAGTTGCGCTGCATCGTTATGCCAATGGTCAACTGCTTGCACTAAGAGTGTTGAATGTTGCTCTGTCAGTAAGCTAAAGTCTTCAAACGGGCCATGATATGCTTGCCAATCATCTGAGTGATTGGTCACTATACGTGATTCAATGCTTTCTTCCATTGCTAGACCGGCTAATTCTTCGGGCTCTATAGGATCAGCAAAATCTTTGAAGCCTTGTTTAATAAGTAATGGTTTTTTCTGCCAATACTCAGCTAAAAATTGCTCTTGGGTTAATGAATTGATGGTTAATTGATACATAACATGACCTAAGCGAATTGATATAAAAAAAGCGAAAGGAAGGCCTTTCGCTTTTTTAAGTCTTAATTTGAATTTAAGCTAAGTTGTCGATGAACTCAACAGCACGACCAATGTAATTAGCCGGTGTTAATTTTTTCATTTCTACTTTTGCTTCTTCAGGTAACTCGAGACCATCGATGAAATCAGCCATGATTTCTTGGTTTACGCGCTTACCACGAGTAAGGTCTTTAAGTTTTTCATATGGCTTTTCGATACCATATTTACGCATAACCGTTTGGATTGGCTCTGCTAGTAATTCCCAGTTTTGGTCTAGTTCTGCTAATAAACGCTCTTCGTTTACTTCAAGCTTGCTAACACCTTTTAATGTCGCTTGGTAAGCGATAAGTGTGTAACCCATACCAACACCCAGGTTACGTAACACTGTTGAGTCAGTTAAGTCACGTTGCCAGCGAGATACCGGTAGTTTTTGTGCAAGGTGAGTAAAGATAGCGTTAGCAATACCTAAGTTGCCTTCAGAGTTTTCAAAATCAATCGGGTTTACTTTGTGAGGCATAGTTGAAGAACCAATCTCACCTGCGATTGTTTTTTGTTTGAAGTGGTTAAGTGCAATGTAGCCCCAAACGTCACGGTCAAAATCAAGTAATACAGTGTTGAAACGTGCAACTGCATCGAATAACTCAGCAATGTAATCGTGCGGCTCGATTTGTGTTGTGAATGGGTTAAATGTTAAACCTAGGCTCGTTACGAACTGCTCAGCGTGGCTGTGCCAATCGTAATCTGGGTACGCGCTAAGGTGAGCGTTGTAGTTACCTACAGCGCCGTTGATTTTACCTAACATTTCGACGTTAGCAATTTGATCACGTTGACGCTTTAAGCGCATGTATACGTTTGCAAACTCTTTACCCATTGTAGAAGGGGTAGCTGGTTGACCATGTGTACGCGTCATCATCGCTACTGATTTGTACTCAACCGCTTTTTCTTTTAATGCATTTAGAAGTTGGTCACAGTATGGAAGTAATACTTTGTCACGCGCTTCTGTCAGCATTAAACCGTGAGACAGGTTATTGATGTCTTCTGAAGTACATGCAAAGTGAATGAATTCGTTTACTGCGTTAAGCTCTGCGTTGTCTGCTACTTTTTCTTTAAGTAGGTATTCAACCGCTTTTACGTCATGGTTCGTTGTGCGCTCGATTTCTTTAACGCGTGCTGCATCAGCTTCGCTAAAGTTATCAACAATGGCATTAAGTAAAGCATTAGCCTCGTCGCTAAATGCCGGTACTTCTTTGATTGCGCTAGCTGCAGATAAAGCTTGTAACCAACGAACTTCAACAGTTACACGGTATTTGATTAAACCAAATTCGCTGAAAATGCTGCGTAGTTCCGTGGTCTTGCTGCCGTAGCGACCATCTACCGGAGAGATAGCGGTTAACGCTGAAAGCTCCATAATGACTCCTAAATTGTCTAGTTTGAACGATAATTAAATATACTGTTTAGCAATGGCAAGGATTTTTCTCTTCGAAAAGAAAAAGTGACGGCGTTTACCGCCCATTTGTCGCCATAACACGGCACTACGAATTCCGGCCAATAATAGGGCGCGGATTTTGTTTTGCGTGAGTTGCTGCTTTAATAACTCTGGCTTGCCGTACACTTGAATACGATGCCCAAGGGGGCTTAGCACCGATGAGTAAATATCGGCAAGCGCTGCGACCACAGTATCATCTGTGATAGCAAAATGGTCGAGGCGACGCTTAACATCATCAATGCGACGACCTAATTCATTTAAACTGTTTTGTTTTGCACTTAATGCGCGCTCTAACTGCATTAAGCCACCCACATATTTTACGATTTCAACGTCTTTGTCAGAGCCTGCTGAAAGCTGGGCGATTAAGACACGGTAACCGTCACGTAAATTATGTTTACCCTGATATACATCTTCAGGGCTATTAGGTGATGTCTCGACAATACAGCTTAGTAATTTTTCTAATTCGTGATCACTGCCTTGGCCATATTGCGCAACTTTTTGTACTTGTTTGGCAACTTGGCACATGGCGGCTAAAGCCATGACTTGGTGTTCTGTCATTATTTGATCACCGAATCAATAATACCACCACCTAAACAGACTTCGTCAGCATAGAATACGGCTGATTGACCTGGTGTAACTGCTTTTTGTGGCTCATCAAATAATACGCGTGCCATACCATCTTCACCAACGAGTAAAGTACAGCTGATGTCTTCTTGGCGATAACGGGTTTTAACAGTACAGCGTGTGGTACCTTTGGGGCCTTCGCGATCAACCCAGTGAAGTTGATTTGCATTTAAGCCATTACTGTATAGGCGAGGGTGGTCTTTACCTTGACCAACCACTAATACGTTACGGTCAACGTCTTTATCAACCACATACCAAGGTTCACCTGAACCTTCTTTCATGCCACCAATTAATAAACCTTTACGTTGACCAAGGGTGTGGTACATCAAGCCTTCGTGCTCACCCACTTCGTTGCCATCGGTATCTTCAATTTTACCTGGCTGTGCTGGTAAGAATTTTTGTAAGAAGTCTTTAAATTTACGCTCACCAATAAAACAGATACCGGTACTGTCTTTTTTATCGTGAGTGATTAAGTCTTGTTCTTCAGCGATGCGGCGAACTTCAGGTTTAGCAATATCGCCAACAGGGAAAAGTGTTTGCGCAATATGTTCATGGCTTAAAGTGTATAAGAAATAACTTTGATCTTTGTTGTCATCAAGACCACGACACATAACAAATTTATCACCACGCTTTTCGCGGCGTACATAGTGGCCTGTGGCAATGTAATCAGCACCCAAAGCCTGTGCTGCAAATTCTAAAAATGCTTTGAATTTGATTTCTTTATTACACATGATGTCTGGGTTTGGCGTACGGCCTGCCTTGTACTCAGCTAAAAAGTACTCAAACACATTGTCCCAGTATTCGGCTGCGAAATTTACAGTGTGAAGCTCAATGCCTAGTTTGTCGCACACAGCTTGCGCGTCTTTAAGGTCTTCAGCTGCAGCACAATATTCATCATTATCGTCTTCTTCCCAGTTTTTCATGAACAGGCCTTCAACTTGATAGCCTTGTTGCTTTAATAAATACGCTGATACAGAAGAATCCACACCGCCGGACATACCCACGATGACTTTAATGTGACTATTTTCGCTCATAATATTCGCTGTCATTTTTTAACTGCTATGGAAAGACTGGCATTATAGCATGCTTTTAGACGCCCAAACCAGCCAAAATCACAGCCGTTATTGGTAAATCAAACTCAGTGGGTAGGCTTTGCCAGCTAAATGATCTTCAATGCATTTTAAAACTAGAGGGCTTCTCAGCGGCAGGCTTTTAATTTGCTCAAGGCTAAACCAATCTGCGCCTAGAATGTCATCATCTTGGGGGGAGGGTACAAATAGCTCAGCGCAACTAAAAGCAAAGCTAAAACGCATATAGTGAACGCCATTCGCGGCATGCAAATTATAAATGCCAACAAGGTGGCTGGGGTTAAGGCTAATGCCCGTTTCCTCTATAAGTTCACGATGTGCAGCATCTGCTAAGGTTTCATTTGCCTCCAAATGGCCGGCTGGTTGGTTATAACAGATTTCACCAGTGTGTTTGTCACGCTCTTTAACAAGTAAAAATTTCTCTTGGCACGTGACAATAGCGGCCACTGTGACATTGGGTTTATGCATCTGGGTTGTTCACTACTTTAAATTGGCCGTTATCTAAACCATCGAGAGTATAGTTACCAATGCTGTAACGAATTAATCGCAAAGTAGGGAAGCCAACATGAGCAGTCATCCGGCGAACTTGGCGATTACGTCCTTCAGTGATAGAGATTTCTAACCAACTGGTTGGAATGTTTTTCCGCTCGCGAACGGGTGGTGTACGCGGCCAAATTGATGGCTCGTCAATACGTCTGACCTTAGCGGGCTTGGTCATGCCATCTTTAAGTTCTACGCCTTTGTTAAGGGCAAAGAGTGCCTCATCACTCACATCACCTTCTACTTGCACCCAATATGTTTTAGCTGTTTTTTTATTGGGTTCAGTAAGTGTGTGTTGTAACTTACCGCAGTTTGTAAGAAGCAAGAGTCCTTCGCTGTCTCTGTCTAGGCGTCCTGCCGCATACACGTCTTTAATAGTAATAAAGTCGGCTAGGGTTTTACGGTTTTGGTCATCAGTAAATTGGCAAAGCACATCAAATGGTTTGTTAAACAGCACCACTTTGCGTTGCTCTGGGCTAATTGCTTTTTTTACTTCTCGTTTTTGCGTAGGTCTAGAGTATGTTCGGCCACTGCTGCGACGCGGTTTATTTTTTGGTTTATTTACCATTAAATGCACCTAGCCGGTTTAGGTAAACCTGCAATTTTAGTTGCTTGCTTAGCGGGGCCTTTTGGAAACAGTTTGTATAAATACATACTGTTACCTTTTTCTTCACCTAGCTTTTGAGCCATTGCTTTTACCAGCATACGAATAGCGGGGCTGGTGTTGTATTCAAGATAAAAATCACGCACAAAATGCACAACTTCCCAGTGCTGTTCACTTAAAGTAATGTTTTCTTGCTCGGCAATAATAGGCGCAAGTTCTTCGCTCCAATCATTTGTATCAAGCAAATAGCCTTGTTTGTCTGTTTCAATCTGTTTGTTATTAAATTCAAGCATGATTTACCAAGTAATCGTGTTTTGAGCTGATAATGTGAGTTCTACAAACTCAGCATAGCTAATGTTAATATCACTTTCGGTTAGTGAGATGGCGCGTGCCGTGGCATCTTCTTCCAACAAGTGCAGGGTAGCAGAAAATTGTTTAAATTGGTTGATGTTATAACAAGCATCACCAACCAAAAGTAAAGCGTGGTTGCTATCAATCAAATTCTCAAGTGTATTAAGGCAGTAATGCGATAAAGGTTTTGAAAAAATATGTAAGGTACTCATAGAGTCACCACTTGATGCTGTTGAGCTATTAAAGCACGCTGCTGTTCAAAGTTAGCAACTTTAACGTCAATAATGAGATTTTCCTTAGTTAACTTAAAATCCATAAGTGACTTCTCGCACACATATATGTTTTCAACATCATATAACTCAAGCGTTTTTATCGTTTTAAAATAATTTTTAATACCTAACAGTTCAGGTTGTTGGTTTTTTTTAAGTGCTAGCACTGCATCCGCACTTAATAACCAACTGATATTCTGATCAATAGCTGCGAAGATAAGTGCCATGTCGAGCGATTCCCGAATGTGTTGGTCGTCAAATGGAGCATGTTGACTTATTACTAAAACATTTTTCATTTAAATTGCACCCATTTATCTGCTTCACTGGCTAGCATTGCAAACTCAGCAAGCCCTGCAACCTTGAAAACACCCGTATTCTGTGTATCCAAACCACGTTTTTCGGCTGCTGTAACGCATAACAATAGAGGAACTTCTTTTGCCGATAACTTTTGCCAAAGTTGCTTTATAGGTAGTTCATCGCTAGCAAGATCTAAATGATTGCTCGCATGGAAAATTCCTGCTTGGTATAAGAAAATAGCTGAAATGGTGTGGCCGCCTGCAATACAAGCTTCAGCAAACTTAATTAAGCGCTGTGTTGTATCATGATCAGTCGGTGCGGTATGAAGAGATAGTACAAATTGTGCCAAAACGCATCCAATAAAAAAGCCCCTAGAAAGGGGCTATTTTATCAGATAAATATCTATTTAGTCATCACTTGCGCCAAGTAGGTGTAGAAGTGATGTAAATAAGTTATATACATTCAAGTAAAGGGCGACAGTTGCACGAATGTAGTTAGTTTCACCACCGTTAATAATGCGGCTTGTGTCAAATAAGATTAAGCCAGACATGATTAAAACTACAGCAGCATTGATAACCATGAAAGTAATAGAGCTACCGATGAATAGGTTTACTAAACTGGCAATGATAACAACGATTAGGCCAACTGTTAAAAAGCCACCCATGAATGAGAAGTCTTTTTTAGTCGTCAGTGCATAGGCCGATAAACCAAAGAAAATTAACGCGGTCGAACCAAGAGCCTGCATAATGAGTAATGGGCCGTTTGGCATTGCTGCATAGTAATTTAAAATAGGACCAAGGCCTGCGCCCATAAGCCCTGTAAATACAAATACCCAAGCGACACCAGAGGCTGAGTCAGCTTTTTTGTTGACTACAAAAAGTACACCAAATGCAATAAGGCTGAATACCAGACCCATGAAGTAAGGTAAATTCATCGCCATTGAAATACCGGCTGTCACTGCGCTGAATGCTAATGTCATGGCCAGTAAGAAATAAGTATTTTTAAGTACTTTGTTTGTTTCAATGGTCGACATAACCGGTTTAGCGGTATTGTACGAGTGATTAAACGCCATTGTAGAGCTCCTTTAAATGAACTATTTAGTTCGTTAGTTCCAATTATTAAACTAGAACTAAGACTACCAAGAGTTATATATTTGGGCAAACCTTTGTAGTTCAATAGACACGATAAATAATTGAAAAGTTCAATGTTGCGCATAATCTAAACGCTGCTGTACTAATGCTGAGCAAATTAATTGTTTTTTAATCACTTAAACAGTTTTTTGAAAAAAAAGCTTCACAAAGCTCATTGGCTTATCTATTATGCACGCCGTCGGAGAGATGGCAGAGTGGTCGAATGCACCGGTCTTGAAAACCGGCAGGGGTTTGTAGCCCCTCTAGGGTTCAAATCCCTATCTCTCCACCATTATTACTAAGCTATTTGCGCAAGCGAGTAGTTATTTCGCATTCGGAGAGATGGCAGAGTGGTCGAATGCACCGGTCTTGAAAACCGGCAGGGGTTTGTAGCCCCTCTAGGGTTCAAATCCCTATCTCTCCACCATCATCAGAGCCGCTGATTAGTTCAGCGGCTTTTTTGTGTCTAATCCTTTCTCATCTCTAGTACGACTATTGTCGATATTTCGGATTTTTTCTAGTTAGTCCATGCTTATTACTTCTCGTATTATCTTTGTTAAAGTAGGGAATTTATGAAACATCGTATAGCAAAGAGTGTAGGACTATCTTTATTATCGCCTGTGATCATTGGTTGTGTCTTAGGCCTGTATTATGCGTTTACCTTAGAAGGAAATGGCTTAAGTATTTTCTTTAACCTCTTAGTGAGCGCCATTTCTAATGCCCATATTGTTGGCTTAACAATGGCGGCCTTTGTCGTGCCTGGTTACTTATTAATGTTTAAGTACGCGAAAGTGAACTACTCGGGTGTTTTAACACTGGGTTTATTAGGAGGCGCTATTTTTAGTTATTTGCTGAGTGCAACGGCGGGTACCGCATTTATTGTGAATGCGCTTATGTCTGCATTGGCTGCAGGTTTATTCTTATTTGGATTGAGACAGGGCTTGGCAGTTCAAACTCCCCATCAATAGCAGAATATTTAATCAAGCTGACTGAAATTGAGGGCAAAATGTTTTTTTTTGCCCTTAAAAGGTTTCATTTGTCGCCCACAAAGAGTACCTTTAGCTACTGTATGTTTAATAAGAAGTAGTTTGGTATGTCGAAGCAAAAATTTTACCAGTCATTAGTTAAACAAACTGAATCGCTGATTAATGGTGAGTCAAATGTTATAGCAAATATGGCAAATATTAGTGCGCTTTTGTTTACCTCATTAGAGGATATTAACTGGGCGGGTTTTTATTTAATGGATTCGCCAGATGAGCTAGTACTTGGTCCGTTTCAAGGCAATCCGGCCTGTATCCGTATTCCTGTAGGTAAAGGAGTATGTGGCACGGCTGCTAAGACACAAGAAACACAATTAGTGGAAGATGTTCATGCATTTGCCGGTCATATAGCCTGTGACGCTGCATCTAACTCTGAAATTGTGGTACCCATTTTTAAAGATGGTAAAGTTTTTGCCGTACTTGATATTGATAGTCCAAATATCGGACGTTTCGATGTTGACGACCGCACAGGTCTAGAAGCACTTGTAAAATGCTTTGAGGCAAACCTGTAATGAAAGATCTGCTAAACGTGCAAGATTACCTTTTTTCCATTCAAGATGTTGGTGATTGGGAAGGAGAAGAAGAAGTTGTAGCCGAAAGGCTCAATGAGTTGATTCACATGGCTTGGGATCGTCTCCCTGACGACCTTGACTGTGAATCGATTGATGAAATTATAAATGGTATTTGGGAACACCTTCGAGGGGAGCTTGCACTTTTAGAGGCCGAATTCGAAGAGTTGACCGACTGGGTAACACACTATGTCGATTCATCACTTGATGAAAAGATGTAATAAAAGGTTCTAACATGGAAACCACAAACAAGCTAAAAGATATTAATGAAGTACTGGATTTCTTATATCAAGAATTTCCGCAATGTTTTAAACAAAAAGACGGCATTCAGCCGCTTAAAGTCGGTATCTTTAAAGATATCGCTGAGCGCATTGAAGGTTCTGAGAAAGTAAGTAAAACTCAGGTTCGTCAAGCACTTAGAAAGTATACCTCAAATTGGCGCTATTTAGAGGCAGTGACTAAATCTGAGTTCCGCATCGATCTTGATGGTAATCAAGATGAAAAAGTGGAACAAGAACACATTGAGCACGCCCAAAAAGCACTTGAAGAAAGCCGCGCCAAAATGGCTAAGCGTAAAAAGCAGCAACGTCCACGTAGAGATTCAGACACAAAATCTTACAAAAAGAACGGTGCTCAAAATGCCAAATCTGGTGATAAAGGCGCTAGAGTAGGTAATAAGCCTGCAAAAGCTGCACCAGCTAAACGTTCAGGAAAAGTTGAACCTTTACCTGCCTCTGAGGTCAAGGTTAATAGCAAAGTGAAAGTTAAACTTGGCCAAGCTCTTGTAAATGCTGTTATAACAGAAGTGAACAAAGATGAAGTTCATGTTGAGTTAGTAACAGGGATGCAAGTTAAGACCAAAGCAGACAGCCTGTATATCATTTAATAGCTGTAAAAAGAAAGGAGTTGTGTATGAGTAAAAAGTTTACGCTCATTCCGTTAGTCGCTGCCCTGTTTTCAGGCTCATTATTGGCCGCTGCAGATAATTTAACTGAAGATGATTTGCCAGTACTCAAGCAAGAAAGCCAGCATAGTACAGCAAGCAAACGGGTGACAAACTTATTTACTCGTGCACACTATAAACCAATACGTTTTAACGATAGCTTATCTGAAAAAGTTTTCGAACGTTATATTGAGTCTCTTGACTACAATAAGAGTGTCTTTTTAGCCTCAGACATTGCTTCTTTTGAGCAATATAAAGATCAGTTCGACAATGCATTGTCGACAGGCAAACTTGGTTTTGCATTTGATATTTTTAACCTGAGCCTAAAACGTCGCTTTGAACGTTATGACTATTCTTTATCGCTCCTAGAAAAGGAAATGAAGTTTGATAAAGAAGATGAGTACGTGTTTGACCGTGAAGAAGCTAATTGGGCTACAAGCCAAGCTGAGCTCGATGAACTTTGGCGTCAACGCGTTAAATATGATGCGTTACGTTTAAAAATGACGGGTAAAGATTGGCAAGGAATTAAAGACGTTCTTACCAAGCGCTACCACAATGCGCAAAAACGTTTAGTGCAAACAAACAGTGAAGATGCTTTCCAAATCGTGATGAATTCATTTGCACGTAGCATCGAAGCACATACTTCTTACTTATCGCCACGTCGTGCTGAACAGTTTAAGATGGATATGGACCTTGAGCTGGAAGGTATAGGTGCCGTTCTTAGCTATGATGAAGATTACACGGTTATTCGTAGTTTAGTGCCAGGTGGCCCTGCGGATAAATCAGAACAAATCAAAGCCGATGACCGAATTATTGGTGTAGCTCAAGATGGCGAAGAGTTTGTTGATGTGATTGGTTGGCGTCTTGATGACGTGGTTGACTTAATCAAAGGTCCTAAAGGCACTAAAGTTCGTTTGCAATATTTAAAAGGTGCAGACGCCCATGGTACACCTAAAGTCGTTGAGATTACGCGTGATAAAATTCGCCTTGAAGACCGCGCAGCCAAATCAGAAGTATTTGAAGCTAAATATTCAGACCTAACCAGTAAAATTGGTGTGATTGAAATACCAGGTTTCTACAATAACTTATCGCAAGACGTTAAAGTTGAAATAGCTAAGTTAAAAGAAGCTAAGGTTGATGGTATTATTATCGATTTGCGTCAAAACGGTGGTGGTTCTTTATACGAAGCAACTCAGTTGTCAGGTTTATTTATTGATCAAGGACCCGTGGTACAAATCCACACTTTAAATAATCGAATTGAAGAGCAAAAAGACCGCGATGGTGTCACTTTTTATGATGGTCCATTAACCGTTTTAGTTGATCGATACAGTGCTTCAGCATCTGAAATATTCGCAGCTGCAATGCAAGACTATGGTCGTGCAATTGTCATTGGTGAGCAAACCTTTGGTAAAGGTACAGTACAACAGCATAAACCACTTGGTCGTGCTTATGACTTATATGATCACCCATTAGGTAGCGTACAGTACACAATTGCTAAATTCTATCGTATTAATGGTGGTAGTACTCAGCATAAAGGTGTGATACCAGATGTATCATTCCCATCGGCAGTCGATCCAGCGGATTGGGGCGAAAGCCAACAAGACAACGCGTTACCGTGGGATAGTATCATTCGTGCTAAATACAACTCTGTTGATAACCTAGAGCCTGCAATTGCGTATGTGAATAAGTTACATGATACACGTATTGCGAGCGAGCCAGAGTTTGGTTACGTATTTGATGACATTAAGCGTTATCAACAAGAGAAAGATCGTAAAACAATTTCACTGGTTGAAGCCGCTCGTATTAAAGAGAAAGATGAAGGTGAAGAACGAGCACTTGAGCGTGCCAATGAACGCTTAGTTCGCCTAGGTGAAAAGCCGGTAGAGAACTTAGACGATTTACCTGACACCTTAGATGATCTTGACCCATTTTTGGAAGAAGCGGCATTAATCACGCAAGATTACATCAAGTACGGCCGTATCGCGAAAAAATAAATACTTACTTATGATTAATAAAAAGGCGCTTAGGCGCCTTTTTTGCTACCTAAAACAGGTCAGCTTGTTATAATTGGACAATCTGGCTGTCAAAAAAGCCACTGAAGTTTTGCGTCAAGCTTACAATAATAATTAAACACGCCACATAAGACGTGTAGGAGACTATCTTTTGAATTCTATTGAAGAAAAGCCGATCAAGCAGGCTAGTTTTTTAGATGCTTTGATCCCAATTACTGTGCTTGTGTGCCTTTTAGGTGCTGCTGTTTATTTGTTTGGTGATAATTCGTCATCAGGTCCTAACCAAATTGCATTATTGTTCGCCACTTTTACAGCGGCGTTAATTGGTTTAAAAAATGGCTATACATGGAAAAAACTTGAACAAGCCATGATTGAAGGGATCACTTTATCCCTTGGTGCAATTATTATCTTGCTTATGGTTGGTGCTTTAATTGGTACTTGGTTATTATCCGGTACTGTACCCACCCTTATTTACTATGGCCTTCAAATCATTAATCCAAGTTGGTTTTATGCTGCCAGTTGTTTAATCTGTGGCATTGTAGCTATGAGTATTGGTAGTTCATGGACCACAGCTGCAACTATTGGTGTGGCGTTATTAGGTGTTGCAACTGGTCTTGGTCTTGAGCAAGTTGTTACTGCTGGTGCTGTTATTTCTGGTGCATACTTTGGTGATAAGTTAAGCCCTCTTTCAGAAACCACAAACTTAGCACCTGCAGTAGCCGGTGCCGATTTATTTGACCATATTCATCATATGCTTTGGACAACGGTACCAAGCTTTATCATCGCTTTAATTATTTTTATCTTTATGGGCTTTAATGCCGGTGGCTCAGCTGAGGCAGGGCGTATTGAAGTAATTGTCAATTTACTGGAACAAAACTTCAACATTGGTTTTGAAATGCTAGTGCCCTTAGCTGTGCTGCTATTTTTAGCTATTCGTAAAATGCCAGCTTTTCCTGCTATATCAATCGGTGCTGTGCTTGGTGCTATTTGGGCAATGCTATTTCAATCAGATTTAATTAGCAGCCAAATTGATGCATCACAAGGTGAAATTATTGGCTATTTTAAACTAGTATGGACCACTTTTTTCGATGGGTTTAGTATCGATACTGGTGATGAAAAAATGGATTCATTGCTCAGTGGTGGTGGTATGGCTGGCATGTTAACGACTACATGGTTAATTATGACTGCGCTTATGTTTGGTGCCATTATGGAAAAAACGGGCTTACTTGATATGTTCGTAAAGAGCATCTTAAAAATAGCGAAGAGTACCGGCTCGCTTATTACCGCAACGATTGCTACGTGTATCGGTACAAATGCGGTAGCGGCTGATCAATATATTGCCATTGTCGTGCCTGGCCGCATGTTTAAAGAAGAATATGAAAAACGTGGTTTAAAGCCGGTTAACTTATCACGCACCTTAGAAGATGGCGGAACGATAACTAGTCCATTGATCCCCTGGAATACTTGTGGTGCGTATATGCAAAGTGTTTTATTAATCAATCCATTTGATTATGCACTGTATGCTTTCTTTAATTTAATTAATCCGTTCCTAGCGGTTATTTATGCTTATTTGGGAATTAAGATTTTACGCATTACCCCAAAACATGCGAAACCAAGCACTGTTGAATAATAACGTAAGGCCCTACAGAAGTGGGGCCATTTGGAGCCTTTTATGTCTGTAACGAATAAACCTCAAGCTCAATATCTAAAAGATTACCAAGCCCCACAATTTTCAATTCACCATATCGATTTACGCTTCGAATTAGCACCATTAAAAACCACAGTGCAATCGACAATGACGGTGAGTCGTACGGATAATACCGAGGCCGATCTAATATTAGATGGTGTGGATTTAGTGCTTATTTCATTATCTGTAAATAATGAACAATACGATGATTATACACTTGAAGATGAAAAGCTGATTATCCATCATTTACCTGACAGCTTTACACTTAAAATAGAAAATCATATTGATCCACAAACAAATACATCACTTGAAGGGTTGTATTTATCTGGCGGTGCGTATTGCACGCAATGTGAAGCGCAAGGTTTTAGAAAAATCACGTATTACATGGATCGCCCTGATATTTTAGCCAGCTTTGATGTCACCATTATCGCGGACCAGAAATACACTCATTTATTATCAAATGGTAATCAAATTGACGCTGGCACATTGGATGACGGTCGTCATTTTGTAAAATGGCAAGACCCATTCAAAAAACCAAGTTACTTGTTCGCTTTAGTAGCAGGGGATTTTGATGTTTTGCGTGATCAGTACACAACTAAGTCTGGTCGTAACGTAGAGCTGGCATTATTTGTCGATAAAGGAAATTTAGCTAAAACCCCGCATGCAATGTCTTCACTTAAAAAGTCAATGCAGTGGGATGAAGAGCGTTTTAATCTTGAGTATGACCTAGATATTTACATGATTGTTGCTGTCGACTTTTTTAATATGGGTGCGATGGAAAATAAAGGGCTAAATATCTTTAATAGCAAATGCGTACTAGCCAACCAAGAGACGGCCACAGATAAAGATTACCATACCATTGAGTCTATCGTTGGCCATGAGTATTTTCATAACTGGACCGGTAACCGTGTAACGTGTCGAGATTGGTTCCAGCTATCATTAAAAGAAGGCTTAACGGTCTTTCGTGACCAAGAATTTAGTAGTGATTTAGGCTCACGAGCACTTAACCGAATCGACGCGGTTAAGGTTATGCGTACTCACCAGTTTAGCGAAGATGCTGGGCCTATGGCGCACCCAATTCGCCCTGAAAAAGTGATTGAAATGAATAATTTCTACACTGTTACAGTCTATGACAAAGGCGCTGAAGTTATTCGTATGATGCACACTTTATTGGGCGAAGAGAAGTTCCAGCAAGGCATGTCACTCTATTTCGAGCGTCATGATGGACAAGCTGTGACCTGTGATGACTTTGTCGCTGCTATGAATGATGCGTCAGGCATTGATTTAAGCCAATTTAAACGTTGGTATAGTCAAGCTGGCACTCCAAAACTGAATGTTGAGCAACAGTACAATGGCGAAAAACAAACGTTTACTTTAACAATTGAGCAGTTCGCACCAGACAATCAACCTGAGAATGATCTGTTGCATATTCCATTTGCTATTGAATTATTGAATCCGGCGGGGGAGTCATTACCACTGGTAGTTAATGATCAAGCCCATGATTCAGTATTGAATGTAACTAAACAGAAGCAACAATTTGTTTTTGAAGGACTCGCAGAGCGACCTGTTGCTGTTTTATTGGAAGACTTCTCGGCCCCTTGTGTTGTCAATCAATCAAGTTCGGCTGAGGATTTACTGCATATAATGCGTTTTGCTCGTAGTGACTTCTCCCGCTGGGATGCGCAACAACGTCTTTTGACCAATGAAATTAAAACAGCGATTTCGTCGGGTAATAACGAGTTATCGCCGTCGGTTATTAATACATTCGATACGCTTATTACTAAGCGTGAAGGTGATTTAGCATTGATTGCTGAATTACTTAAGTTACCAAGCTACGATACCCTGGCTGCTGAATACAAAGTCATTCCTGTTGATAATATTATTGATGTATTAAATGCGTTTGAAAAACAAATTGCATCGAGTCTTTCAGAGTCCTTAACGAATTGTTATCAATCACTCGAAGATGATGGGTCAACGTCTGCTGACGCTGTTGCGGTGCGAGCATTAAAACAAGTTTGTTTGCATTACTTAGCTAAAACACCTGATCCAGCTATCAATGAGCTAATCATTGAAGCTGCAAATAGCGCGAATATGACAAATGTGCTCGCGTCACTGGGTGCTGTGGTGAAAGCAAATCATTCTCTTGGCGAGCGTTTATTGAGTGAATTTGATGCCAAGTGGCGTCATGATGTACTGGTAATGGATAAGTGGTTTGCCTTACAGGCGATGAATGATACTGATACCTGTATCGATGAAATTAAAGGTTTATATGAGCACCCAAGTTTTGATTTTGGCAACCCTAACCGTGTTCGAGCATTAGTGGGTAGTTTTAGTCATTTTAATATTACGCAATTTCATCGTGCAGATGGCAAGGGCTATCAGTTATTGGGTGATCTATTGGTTAAGCTTAATGAAATAAACCCACAGAATGCGTCAAGAATGTTGACACCTTTCATGTCATGGCGTCGCTATGACGACAATCGCTCAGCGGCGATGAAGGCACAACTTACTCGGCTAGCGTCATTGGATGGTTTAAGTGACGACTTATATGAAAAAGTAGAGAAGGCACTTGCTAGTTAATGAACGAATACTATTTTTCGCTCTACCTGAGTTACTCTAAATGTTTAGATTATTATCATGGTAAATATAAATCAGTCCAAGTGACGGAAGATGGTGGTAAAACAGTTCGTTTCGATGCTGAACATTTGCGTCCTTTTATTTCTTCGATAGGAATAAGAGGGCGCTTTAGGCTGATACTCACTGAGCAAAACAGATTCCTTAAACTTGAGAAAGTCAGCTAAAAGCATGAAATCTAATTTATAACTCTTCTTCAAAGTACGGTATTTTGTTCTAAAATTAACCGTACTTTGCTGTCCCCAATTAACTAAATTTATTATATTTTTGTTAATTCGGTTTGTTCTATTGTTAATTTACGTGTATAAATTATCTGGTATGACGTCTTACCAATACGTAAACGTCACATAATTAAATAAATATTAACCGATTGAACGCGTTCTATATTGTATTTTTACTATTTCGCTTCTATCGTTAGAAAGATACTAAAAACAACAATTTGATCACAAAACAACCCGTTACAGGGGGATGAACACAATGATAAAACGCTCGCTTTTTGTTAAAAACAAAATAGCACTGGGGCTTGCGGCAGCAACCCTTGGGCTTTCAAGCACTGCTTTGCACGCGGCAACTTTTGAGTTAGGGGATTTTGACGTCCGTTTTGACTCTAGTTTTTCTTATGGACAGAGCATTCGTGTTGAAGACCGCGACTTTCAGCATATAGGTAAAAGTAATAACCCGTCATTCGATTGGACCGGCTATCACTCAGCTTTACATCCTATCTACTCGTCTGCGGATGTTTGGAACCAGCCAGGTGCATATTCAAATAACGGTGATGCTGGTAACTTAAACTTCGATAGTGGCGATTCGTTTTCAAAGCTATTAAAAGGCAACCATGAGTTATCAATTAGCAAAGATAACTATGGCTTCTTCACACGCTTCATGTACTTCTATGATTTTGCTTTGATGGATGGCGACTTCGCTTATAACAATCCAACTTCTGGGCAAAAAGTCGATCCATGTGATGATGACGATACTAAAGAACAAGTGTGTGCGGACCTGCGACTTTTAGATGCCTACGTTTGGGCTAACTTCGATTTAAATGAAGGGCGTAACCCGCTATCTATCCGTTTAGGTCAACAAGTCGTAAACTGGGGTGAAAGTACACTGATCTCTCATGGTATTAATGTCAACCCGGTTGATATTGACCGCCTTAAAGCACCTGGTGCTGAGCTTAAAGAAGCGTTCATCCCTGTGGGTATGCTTTGGGCATCGCTCGGTATTACCGATAACCTTACTTTAGAAGGGTTTTATCAGTACGAGTGGCACGAGACACGTCTTCCTGCTGCGGGTACTTACTTCTCAACCAATGATTTTGCATCAGAGAATGGTTACCAACAAAATATCCAACTTGGTTTTACCTCAAACCCTGACATTGATTTAGCATTCTTAACAGAAAGCTTAAATAGTTTAGATGACATTGTGCGCTCGCAAGGAGTCGATCCTACATCAGCGCAAGGCCAAGCGATGATGGCACAGCTGTACTTAGCTTACCCAACTAAAGTGGCGTTAAAAGGTAAGGGCAACGCAGGTAAGAGTGAGCCTGATGATGGTGGTCAATATGGTTTACGTTTAGGTATGTTTTTACCTGAGCTAAATGATACTGAAGTTGCGCTATATCACATCAACTATCATAGCCGTCGTCCGGTAATATCAGGTCAAGTTTCTAATTTTACAAGCGCAGCAATTGCGTCTGATATTGGTATGTTACTTAGCACTGAAATTACTGAAGATAATGTAACTGGATTACAAGCGTTTACTAAGGGCCAATTAGAATACCCTGAAGATATTAAGCTTTACGGTTTAAGCTTTAATACTTCGTTAGGCGAAACCGCATTTGCGGGTGAGTTTGCCTTCCGTCAAGATGAGCCTTTGCAAATTGATGACGTAGAGTTACTTTATGCTGGTATGCCTGAGCAATTAGCTGTTGCAGGTATCCGCCCTGATTTTGCCGGTATCTCACAAATGAGCCCAGGTGATGCAACAAGCGTTGTCGGTCCTGGTGAATTAGCACAAGGCTTTATTTTACGTAATACTGCGCAATTGCAATTCACGGCGACTCATTTATTTGGGCCATCTTTAGGTGCTGATAGCTGGGCTGTGGTCGGTGAAATTGGTGGTGTACGAATTAATAATATGCCGGAATATGATGAGCTTCGTTTAAACGTGGCAGGTACAGGGCGTAGTGGCGTTATCCAAGGTCCATTGGCTGACGATTATTCTACACTGCACTTAGGTCTTTCTAATGGCCCAGAGACAAACCCTTTCCCAACTGCATCAGCGTGGGGCTACCGTTTAATCGCAAAGGGTGATTATTTCAATATCTTTAACGGTGTGAACTTTTCCCCTCGTTTTGTATTTTCACATGACGTGAATGGTATTACACCAGACCCAATGTTCTTATTTGTTGAAGACCGTAAATCACTCGGTGTAACTATGAACTTCAACTATCAAAATGCGTGGTCGTTCGACTTTAGCTACAACTCATTCTGGGGTGGTGGCGCGACGAATACATTCTCTGACCGCGATTATGTTTCTTTCAATATCAAATATTCAATTTAAGGGTAAATTATGATTATTAGAAAACCTACCCTCATTGCTGCAGCTTTTTGCAGTGTTTTCGCAAGCTCAAGTGTACTTGCAAAAATTACCGCTGATGAAGCAGCACGTTTAGGTAATGATTTAACACCAATCGGTGCAGAGAAAGCGGCGAATAAAGATGGTTCTATTCCAGCTTGGACAGGGGGAATTACAACACCTCCTGCTAGTTATAAAGCGGGAATGCACCACCCAGACCCATACGCTGAAGATAAAGTTTTATTTACCATTGATAAGTCAAACGTAGATAAATACAAAGAATACCTAAGCCCTGGTCAAATTGAACTATTCAAAACATATCCTGATACGTTCAAAATGAATATTTATCAAACTCGCCGTAGCGCTTCTTATCCTCAGTTTGTTTATGATGCAACTAAAAAATATGCAACGACAGCTGAGTTGGTTGAAGGTGGTAATGGTATTAAAAACACGGCGGTTGGTGTACCGTTTCCTATTCCTAAGGATGGCTTAGAGGCTATCTGGAATCATCTATTACGTTTTAGAGGTTTATCTATTGAACGTTTTGGTGGACAAGCTGCACCAACAGCATCAGGCTCATATAATTATGTTGGCTTTGATGAGCAACTATTAGTTGAGTATTCAGATCCAAAAGCGACACCTGAAAAACTTCAAGAATCAAACATTCTATTCAAGTTTAAGCAAAAAGTAACAGAACCTGCGCGTCTTGCTGGTACTGCATTACTTGTCCATGAAACCATGGACCAAATTTTAACACCTCGTCAAGCGTGGACTTATAACTCTGGTCAGCGTCGTGTTCGTCGTGCGCCAAACGTGGCATATGATGCACCAGGTACTGCAGCAGATAGTTTACGTACTACCGATGACTTCGATATGTTTAATGGTTCACCAAACCGTTATAACTGGACGTTAAAAGGTAAGCAGGAGCTTTATATTCCATATAACAGCTACAAACTGCACAGCGATAAGCTTGAATACGATGATATCTTGCAAGCAGGTCATATCAACCCTGAATACGTTCGTTATGAGAAGCACCGTGTTTGGGTTGTTGAAGCTAACTTAAAAGAGGGCACTCGTCACATTTATAAAAAACGTGTGTTCTATATTGATGAAGACAGCTGGCAAGTTCACGTAGCAGATATATATGATAATCGTGACCAAATGTATCGTGTGGCGATGGCCCATGGCCTAAACTACTATGAAGTACCAACTCACTGGAGTACCTTAGAAGTTTACCATGATCTTAATTCACGTCGTTATTTGGCTATTGGTTTAGATAACCAAGAGAAGATGTATGACTTCTCACAATCATTTAACGATAACGAGTTTACGTCAAGCGCACTTCGCCGCGAAGGCCGTTAATCCAAATAGGCACCTGTTTTATCAGGTGCCTTTGCAATTCATATTAGTCAATTAGGCACAATTGGTTTAACACGTGACTTATGGCTTACTCATTTATCTTTTCGAAGGCGATTTACCCTTATGAAGTATTTGCTTTATGCTTGTCTTGCTTATAGTGCTTCATGTTTTTCTCAGGACATGCCCCAACTAGAACATGCTATTAGTGCTGTTAATGCAGACAAAACACTCCTCACAGATATTGAACTAATTGATGATCAATTAGTGGCTGTTGGAAAACACGGCGTCGTAATCACCAGTAACGATGCACAATCATGGCAGCAAGCCAGTGTTCCAACGCAAGTTTTACTCACCGCAGTCGATTTCTATAATAAGCACCTAGGATGGGCATGTGGTCATGATGCCACTATTATTAATACTACGGATGCGGGCAAAACATGGCAGCTTCAGCAAGCACTTCCAGATATGGATAAGCCTTGCTTAGATATACTTTTCACCTCAGAAAAGCATGGCTATGCTGTGGGTGCATACGGCATGTTTTTTGAAACGCAGGATGGTGGCCAGAAATGGCAAAAACGATTTTTAGATAGCTTACTTTTTGAAGAAGACCGTGCATACCTTAATGAACTAAAAAAGAGTGACCCAGAAGGGTATGAGTATGAGACAGCTTCGATTCTTCCACATTTTAACCGCATTGTGAAAACCAATGATCGTTTAATATTGGTTGGTGAAATGGGGTTGATGGCTGAAAGTTTTGATAACGGTGGCACGTGGCAACGTCTAGAAGAAATATATATGGGGTCTTTCTTTACGTTTGCGTCAACTGCAGATCAATCTCAAGGAGAAGACTTAGTTGCAGGTTTAAGAGGGAATATTTTTACTCGTCAAGCAGGCAGTGAACAATGGCAACAAATCCACACAGACAATTTCGCAACAGTAAACAGTGCAATTAACTACAATAACGAATGGCTGCTGTTTGCCAATAGCGGTGTCATTTTTCATATTAAAAATGATGAACTAACTGAAGAACAAATGGATGATGGCAAGTCTCTACTTGATGGTGTTGTATTTCAAAATAAACTCATTATGGCTTCAGAAGATGGTATTAAAGTGAAGGAGTTGAATCCGTAATGCGTGGTTTTTTAGATTTTTTAGAAAAGGCGGTATTCCGTCACCGTTTATTTGCGATTATCTCTTTTGCATTAATTACTTGTTTTTTACTTTTTAAAGCAACGCAGATTCAATTAGATGCGTCATTTAATAAAAATATTCCACTTAATCATGACTACATGAAGGTCTACACCAAGCATGAAAAACAGTTTGGTGGAGCTAACAGCATTTTGATCTCTGTCTGTGATGCAGATGGTGATATTTTTAATGAAGAATTTTTCACCCAGCTTAAAGCTGTTCATGACCAGCTTTACTTTATTCCTGGTGTAAATCGTCCGTTAGTTAATTCAATTTTTGCCCCCAGTGCCCGTTTCGTCGAAGTCGTTGAAGATGGTTTTGCCGGGGGGCCAATCATACCGGCAAACTTTACCGCGGATAAACGTGGACTTGCCGTTGTAAAAGAGAACATTGAAAAAGCCAAAGTCGTTGGCCGTATGATTGCCAGCGACTATTCATGCGCCATGGTAACAGCTCAGTTATTGGAAACTGATCCACAAACACAAGAAAAGCTCGATACTTTAGCGTTTGCAGAAAAGCTAGAAACGCAAGTACGTGAACCTCTAAGCACGGATAAAGTCAGTATTCATATTATTGGTTTTGCGAAAATGGCGGGAGATGTCGCAGAGGGTGCCAAAGGCGTACTGTTATTCTTTGCAATTGCAATAGCCTTTACGTTTGTAATGGTTTGGCTATTCTGCCATAGCTTAAAACTCACTATTTTACCGATCGCTTGCTCTATTATTGCGGTGGTTTGGCAGCTTGGCTTACTGTCATCGCTTGGTTTTGGTTTAGATCCTATGTCTATTCTGGTGCCATTTTTAGTGTTTGCAATTGGTGTGAGCCATGGTGTGCAAATGATTAACGATATTGGCAAGAAAGTATGCGGTGGCAGCAGCACGCGAGTTTGTTGCCAAGCAAGTTTTAGGGCTTTATTAATTCCTGGTGGTATTGCACTGTTATCAGATACAGTTGGTTTCTTAACGTTACTCACTATTGATATCGGTATTATTCGTGAACTTGCGATCACGGCGAGCTTAGGGGTGGCGGTGATTATTTTCACGAACTTAATTTTGCTTCCAGTCTGGGCATCATACATGCAGTTTGAAGGCTCAGTGCGTATCCAATCTGGCACACACTCAGATAAGCCAAATGTTCTTGATAATTTACGCGAGATACTGGTTAAAGCAACAGACCCTAAAACGGCACGGCTAATCATCGGACTTACAGTGATACTGTTTGCTTTTGGTTACTGGCAAGCAGATAAAATGCGTATTGGTGACTTACACGCTGGTGCGCCATCGCTTCATCAAGATGCACGATATAACCAAGACACTTTCTTGATTTCAGATAAATACACCATTTCATCCGATATTTTAAAAGTTATTGTTGAAGCCTATCCTGCTGCGTGTACAGAACATGATGTGATGGAACGTATCAGCCGTTTCCAATGGCAAATGGAAAATGTGCCTGGTGTGCAATCAGCAGTTAGTTTAAGTTCTGTCGCGCAGTCAGTGAATGCTGGCTTTAATGAAGGTAATTTAAAGTGGCAAAGCTTACCGCGTAATACAGCAAGCTTGGTACAATCAACAGCAAGAGTTGAAACAAGCTCAGGCTTACTTGATGGTAACTGCTCTGTTATGCCTGTGATTTTCTTCTTAGAAGACCACAAAGCCGAAACTATTGATCATGTGGTTGCTAAAGTAAAAGAGTTTGCGGCTAAAGAGGAAACCGATAAATTGAAGTTCAAGCTTGCCTCAGGCCCAGTGGGTGTGATGGCAGCTACCAATGAATCAGTTTCAGCGGCACAACTTCCCATGATGCTTTACGTTTACGGTGCCGTCATCATGCTATGCTTAATTAGCTTTAGAAGTGTGAAAGCCACTGTTGCTGTGGTACTACCTTTGTATATCGTATCGACCCTAGCACAAGCGTTGATGGTGCAGCTTGAAATTGGTTTAACAGTGTCAACATTGCCAGTTATTGCTTTAGGTGTAGGTATTGGTGTTGACTATGGCATTTATATTCTTTCATCAATGATGGGGCAGCTAAAACAAGGTGTTGCACTTGAGGTTGCTTATCGTAATGCGTTAGTAGAGCGAGGCAGTGCGGTGTTATTCACAGGTATCACCTTAGCCATTGGTGTGAGTACATGGATTTTCTCTGATTTGAAGTTCCAAGTTGATATGGGGATCCTACTGACCTTTATGTTCTTAGTGAATATGTTGGGTGCCGTATTACTTTTACCTGCAATAGGTAGTTTCCTCTGGACTGACCAGAAAAAATAATGTGAATAATTGTGCTCCAATATGGCCAGTAATGGCCATTTATATCTATATTTTGTGAATAGATGACCAAATAGCTGAAAAGCTTAAAATGATTTCATCGAAAAGGCTGTTTATTAGCTGTAAAAGAGTTAGAATTTACCTGACTCCACGCTAATAAATGGCTGTACAAATATTCTACTAATCAATAAGTAGTATAGATTAAGGAACATACAATGACACGAAATGAAGGGCAAGCCTCGGTTATCTTAGATAATGTCTGTAAGCTGATCCAGAAAAAAGTTCACGCTGATAATGTGTTACTCGTTGAGAAATTCGCCAAAGCCTTGTACAGCAATATGTCTAAAGAGGATTTGGCACATCGCAACGATAGTGACTTATATGGCGCTGCACTAAGCCTATGGAACTCGCTAGAAAAAAATAATTCTGATGACGCGGTTGTCCGTGTCTTCAATCCTGAAGTTGCAAAAGATGGCTGGCAGTCATCGCACACAATTGTCGAAATTATCGCTAAAGATATGCCTTTCTTAGTTGATTCTGTGCGTATGGCGATGACTCGCGAAAATATCGCTTCTCACCTGCTACTTCACTCTCCGCTTAAAATTCAACGTGATAAGAATGAAAAAATCACGGGTATTTCTAGTTTAAAAGCTGAGCAGGAATCAACCTCGACTAAAACGGTTTTCTTCATTGAAATAGACCGCCAAACTGATGCTAAAGTAATCGAGTCTTTCAAAAAAGAGCTTGAGTCTGTCCTTGTTGATGTATCTATTGCTGTTGAAGACTGGCAGCCAATTCGCGAAAAGCTAGTTGCTGTAACTAAGGACTTACCAAACCGTCACCATAATAATAACAAAGACGAAGTTGCTGAAACGGTTGAGTTTCTAGACTGGTTAGCAAAAGATAACTTTACACTAATGGGGTACCGTGAATATGAGCTTTCTCCTGTTCAAGGTGACTATCAGTTAAAAGGTAAAAAAGGCACAAGCCTTGGTCTAATGAAAAACACTGATGAAGAGCACAGTCGTCTTTTATCTGAATTACCTGAAGTTGCTCGCCAAGAAGCACGCAGCAGTAATTTACTTATTTTGACTAAAACAAACTCTGTTTCTCGTGTTCATCGTCCAGCATACATTGATTATGTAGGTATAAAACGTTTTGATGATGAAGGCAATGTGATTGGTGAAGACCGTTTCCTTGGTTTATTCTCATCTAGCTTTTATAACAACAGCGCAACCGATGTGCCTGTTCTGAAAAGCAAAATCAATCGCATCATGGAAATGTGTGACTTTGCAAAAGGCACCCATGCCTACAAAGCGGTATTAAATATTTTAGAGACCTACCCACGTGATGAACTTGTTCAAGCACGTGAAACAGAGCTACTCGAAGTAGCTATGGGTGTTTTACAAGTACAAGAACGCGATATGTGTCGTATTTTTGTTCGTAAAGATGCCTATGGTCGTTTCTTCTCATGTATGGTGTATGTGCCACGTGAGCGTTATAACACCGCACTACGTCGTGAAACACAACGTATTTTAGCAAACGCATTTAATTCTGACGATAAAGTCGAATTTACTACTTTCTTCTCTGAGTCAACATTAGCCCGTACACATTACACGGTGCGTGTGACTGACAATAATATTGAATATAACGTGAAAGACATCGAAAACAACTTAATTGAAGCTGCCCGTACTTGGGAAGATAGACTACAATCTGCGTTACTTGAAAGTGCAGGTGAAGCCCGCGGTAAAGAGCTTAACCGTAAATATGCACAAGCTTTTGCCAGCTCGTATAAAGATCAAGTTCTGCCAAGCGCTGCGGTTGTTGATATTGAAAAGCTTGAACTTCTTAACGACGAAAACAAATTAGAAATGTTGTTCTACCGTCCACAAGAAGAAGCGAATACAAATGTTGTTCGTTTAAGCTTATTCCACAAAGATGAGCCAATTCACTTATCTGACGTTATGCCAATGCTTGAAAACTTTGGTTTACGTGTAGTGGGTGAAACGCCTTACTCAGTTAAAACGACAGATGGCAAGGTTAATTGGATCATGGATTTCACCATGCTAATTGACAACAAAGGTATTGCTGACTTTGATAAAGTGTCTGCGCGTTTCCGTGCTGCACTAACAAATGTGTGGAATAACCGCCTAGAGAACGATGGTTTTAATCGTTTAGTATTAATGGGCGGTTTAACAGGTCGTGAAGCATCTATTCTGCGCGCTTATGCTAAATACATGCGTCAAATTGGTGTGACTTTCTCGCAAACTTATATTGAAAGCACATTTGCAAATTATCCACATATCGCATCGCAAATCGTTAACTTATTCACTAAAAAGTTCTCAGTTAAGAACCCAGGAAGTGAAAAGGCGCTTGAGAAGCTTGTAAGCCAAGTTTACCTAGAGCTTGAAAACGTAGCGAACCTTGATGATGACCGTATCATCCGTTTATACGTTGATATGATCAATGCAACCTTAAGAACGAACTTCTTCCAAAAAGAAGCGGATGGCCAATTTAAGTCATATGTATCGTTCAAAGTTCAGCCTTCAATGATCCCAGAAATGCCATTACCACTGCCTGCGTTCGAGATTTTCGTATACTCGCCGCGCGTTGAGGGTGTGCATTTACGTGGTGGTAAAGTAGCACGTGGTGGCTTACGTTGGTCTGACCGTCGTGAAGACTTCCGTACTGAGGTACTGGGCCTTGTTAAAGCACAACAAGTTAAAAATACCGTTATTGTACCAGTGGGTTCAAAAGGTGGTTTCGTATGTAAACAACTACCGACTGACCGTGAAGCGTTCTTCAAAGAAGGCCAAGAGTGTTACAAAATTTTCATCCGTGGTTTATTAGATATCACAGATAACATCGAACGCGGTGAGATTGTTCCACCAGTTGATGTTGTTCGTCACGATGAAGATGACCCATATTTAGTTGTTGCTGCCGATAAAGGGACTGCAACCTTCTCTGATATCGCAAACGGTATCGCAAATGAGTATAACTTCTGGCTAGGTGATGCATTCGCATCAGGTGGCTCAGTAGGTTATGACCATAAGAAAATGGGGATCACAGCTAAAGGTGCGTGGGAATCTGTTAAACGCCACTTCCGTGAGATGGATATTGACTGTCAAACGACTGATTTCACAGTTGTTGCTATCGGTGACATGGCGGGTGACGTATTTGGTAACGGCATGTTGCTTTCTAAGCATATTCGCTTACAAGTGGCATTCAACCACATGCACATCTTCGTTGATCCGAATCCAGATGCAGCAACATCTTACCCTGAGCGTGAGCGTTTATTTAACTTACCGCGTTCTTCATGGGAAGATTACAATAAAGAGCTAATTTCGCAAGGTGGTGGCGTATTCTCTCGTGCGGCTAAATCAATTAGCTTAAGCCCAGAAATGAAGAAAATGCTTGGCACTAAAAAAGCGAGCATGACACCTAACGAGTTAATCAAAGCAGCGTTAATGATGGAGTTTGATTTACTGTGGAATGGTGGTATCGGTACTTACATCAAGAACTCTAAAGAAACGGATGCAGATGTGGGTGACCGCGCAAATGATGCATTACGTATCAATGGCGCAGAGCTTGGTGCGAAGATCTTAGGTGAGGGTGGTAACTTAGGTGCAACTCAACTGGGTCGTATTGAGTTTGCTGCCAAAGGTGGTCGCGTAAATACGGACTTCATCGATAACGTAGGTGGTGTTGCGTGTTCAGATAACGAAGTAAATATTAAGATCTTACTAAACGGCTTAGTGGCTGAAGGTGACTTAACACGTAAACAACGTGATGAGCTGCTTTATTCGATGACTGATGAAGTATCGCAATTGGTATTGAAAGATTGTTACCGTCAAACACATACTTTGTCGATTACACAATCTAAAGGCGCATCAACGCTTAAAGAGAAAGTACGCTTTATTCACGCTCTTGAAAAAGAGGGTAAACTAAACCGTGCAATCGAGTTTATTCCAACAGATGAAGAGCTTGCAGAGCGCGCAGCGGCGGGTAAAGATTTAACTCGACCAGAGTTATCTGTACTTGTTTCTTATGCGAAGATGGTTCTTAAAGAGTCGCTTGTTGTTGATGAAATTACTGAGAACCCATATTACCGTCAGCTGTTGGTTAACTCATTCCCAGTACCACTTCGTGAGAAGTTCAACGATGCGATGGATAACCACCCACTTCGTAAAGAAATTATCGCAACGAAACTTGCTAATAATATCGTTAATGATATGGGCCTTAACTTCATGGTTCGTATGCACGAAGAAACAGGTGCAAACGAAGCTGAAATCGCACTTTGCTACTCAATTGCGAAAGAAGTGTTCCAAATGCCAGAAACGTGGTCATCAATTGTTGCATTAGATAATAAGATCCCAGCAGCTGTACAAACAGAAATGCTTTATCAGCTTCGCCGTACGGTTCGTCGTGCAACACGTTGGTTCTTACGTCATCGCAACAAAGCACAAACCATTGAGCAAGCAATTGAATTCTTTGCACCAACATTTGCTGATTTAAGTGATAACTTAAACAACTACATGGTTGACAAAGAAAGTGAGCGTCTAGTTAAAGCTGCTGATAAATTAATTGAAAGCGGTGTTCCAAAAGCGCTTGCAACTCGTGTTGTGTCACTTTCTAGCTTATTCTCTGTAATGGATTTAGCAGAAATTGCCAATAACTCAAATCGCGATATTGATATGGTATCTAATACCTACTTCAAGCTTGGTGCACGTATGGGCTTACATTGGTTCTTGGATCAAATTACTAATCAACCGGTTGCGAACCATTGGCAAGCACTTGCCCGTGCGTCATACCGTGAAGAGCTTGATTGGCAACAACGTACATTATCAGCTGTAGTACTTAATAGCTTTGCAGCAGACAGCAAAGATATTGATGCACAAATCGATGAGTGGATGGACAACCAAGATCTACTATTACAACGTTGGAAACAAATGTTATCTGAGTTTAAAACATCGCAAAGTCACGATTTTGCTAAGTTCTCAGTAGCACTTCGTGAACTAATGTTGTTAAGCCACAACTGTGACACTTCCAAATAAATGAAAAGTCGTTAAAATACATACCCCAGCTCGCTGGGGTATTTTTTTGCCCTTAATTTGCAATGGTCCGTTTTAAGCGGCTACCTTGTTTATTTTTACCTAAGGAACAACAAGCCATGTTTTATGATTTAGCTCGCCGTTTTATGTTTACTCGTGATGCGGAGTGGGCTCATGAATTTGCACTTAATAACTTACGCCGATTTGCTGATACGCCATTGAGTGCTGCGTGGTCACAAACTGTCCCTAATAAACCCGTTAACTTCTTAGGACTGGAGTTTAAAAATCCAGTAGGTTTAGCCGCGGGCTTAGATAAAAATGCAGAGTGTATTGATGCCTTTGCGCAAATGGGCTTTGGTTTTGTCGAAGTTGGTACTGTTACACCACGCCCACAAGCAGGTAACGACAAGCCTCGTATTTTCCGCTTACCTGAATCAAATGCGATTATCAATCGTATGGGTTTTAACAATAAGGGTGTTGATAACCTAGTTAACAATGTTAAAGCGGCGAAATATGACGGTATTCTAGGTATTAATATTGGTAAAAATAAAGATACACCAAACGAGCAGGGTAAAGATGATTACATTCACTGTATGCGAAAAGTATTTGAGCATGCATCGTATATCACAGTAAATATTTCATCACCAAATACGCCAGGTCTTCGTGATTTACAATATGGTGAAGCGCTAGATGACTTATTGCAAAGTTTAAAAAATGAGCAGCTTGATTTAGTTGCTAAACATAACAAACAAGTGCCAATGCTGGTTAAGATCGCTCCAGATCTGGATGAAGTTCAAATTGCGCAAGTAAGTGAGTCTTTGATCAATAATAAGATCGACGGCGTTATTGCGACAAACACAACACTTGAGCGCGCTATGGTACAAGGTCAACAATACGCAAATGAAGCGGGCGGCCTTTCTGGTCAGCCAGTGCGTGAGCGCTCAACCCACGTGGTTAGTGAGCTTAAGCGCTTAACCGAAGGCAAGCTACCTATCATCGGTGTGGGTGGTATCGATGATGCTGACTCTGCAAAAGAAAAGTTTGCAGCAGGAGCAGACCTTGTTCAAGTTTATACTGGCTTTATTTATAAAGGCCCAGAATTGGTAAAAACGATCCTTAACGGCTTATAAGGATCGGTTATCTAAGCGATTGATCATTAATAAAATGTTCTAAAAAATCATTTTATTAATGGTCTACTTTCGTTATAATAGTGTGCTAAGTAAAGAGGAATTTTTAGTTTAAGGAGGAGTCATGTTACAAGCATCAAAGCAATGGAAGTGGCTTGCTTGTTCTAAAAATAATCGCCTTTTGGTCGACCTTGACCAAGGCATGCAACTCTGCACGCCCTATAAACTTCGTCAGCTTACCGATGCTGTTCTTGAAGAGCCTAATTTCAGCCTTGAAGATGCTGCATTTTATCAGCAAGTCTATCAGTATCTTGAAACCTTTTCGTTATGGAATCCTGCAGAGCTTTGCCAAATTTCACTCAACGCGACAGCTGTTAAGTTTCATTTAAAGCCTGTGCTAGCTAAAAGCTGGTTTTTCCATGAATATATGGGTAGCGAGCCAAGTGTTGAGGCTGTAGTAAAGTTGTGCTCACAAGCACAAGAAGGCGAGTTTCTGATTGTTGACCATTCATCAGATGCGTCTGTATGTATCAACTTAAGTGAGCACTTTCAGTTAGATGAAAACTTGTCATTGCAACAGTTTGAAGCTATTAAAGTTCTTAACAATCGTATCCATCCTGTTTATATCCAGCAAAAACACTTCAAAACAGCATAATATCCCTTTAATTGATGGCGTTTTTGTTCGCTAAGCTATGCTATAATCCTGCGCAATTAGCATTTAAGGGTTTTTACTTTGCAATTTATCGCACTTACTTCTATCGGAATTGAAAATTTACTTGTTGATGAACTTACCGAACTCGGTGCAGAAGTCTCTAAACAAACCGTGGGCTCTGTACGTTTTGAAGCAGATAGTTTATTAGCACAAAAGATCTGTTTATCGAGTCGTTTTGCGACGCGTATCATGATGCTGATAGAAGAAAAAGAAGGTGTTAAGGACAAAGAAAGCCTTTACAATTTTGCGCGATTACAACCTTGGCAAGAATGGTTTGGTCCAAAGCAAACATTCGCAGTGGATTTTACAGGTACGAATCACGATCTAAAAAACACGCAGTTTTCTGGGCTGGTTGTAAAAGATGCTATCGTTGATTATTTTGCAGATCTTTATGAACAACGACCAAATGTCGATAAATTTAATGCAAACGTAAGAGTGGTCGCACGGCTAAATCGTCATGGTGTTGCTCTTTATATTGATTATTCAGGCCCGCGTTTATCTGAGCGTGGCTATCGTCAAGATCAAGGTAAAGCACCAATCAAAGAACATTTGGCTGCTGCTCTAGTAAAACGAAGTGGTTGGCTTGAGAACGTACAACAACCATTATTTGACCCATGTTGTGGTTCAGGCACTATTTTGATTGAAGCGGCCAGCATGGCACGCAATGAAGCGCCAGGGCTATTCCGTGAGGGGTTTGCTTTTGAGCGCTTACCTAGTTTCCGCTTACAGAAATACAAAGAATTAAAAGCGGAGTTAACGGCTCAAATTACTGATCCTAAATTATGGCTTATTGGTCATGACATTGATGGCAGTGTAATCGCAAAGGCGCAAGAAAATGCTGAGCGTGCAGACCTTGGCACTATTATTAAGTTTAAGCAAAGTGATGCGACCAAGCTAACGTCCGTGGCTAAACTACCAGGCGTGGTGATTTCTAACCTACCTTATGGTGAACGTTTAGGCTCGATGGCAGAGTTAGTTAACTTACACCGAGGTTTAGGTGTGGGTTTCAAAAAGCACTTTAATCATTGGAAGCTAGCCTTGCTTGGGACTGACGAAAGCCTATTTAAATTGTTAAAGTTAGTAAAACTTAAACGTTATAAATTTAAAAATGGCCCGTTAGATGTTGTTCTAAATCTCTATCAACTTGACGATAAACAAGTCGAGTTAAGCAAAGAAGACAAGCCAGCGCTTAATTATGAAGGCTCAACAGCATTTGCAAACCGCTTAAAGAAAAATAAACAAAACTTAAAGAACTGGTTAAAGCAAAATGAAGTGAGCTGTTATCGTGTTTACGATGCAGATATTCCTGAATATAACGTAGCTGTTGATATTTACGATGATTCAGCAGTTATTTTTGAATATGCTGCTCCAAAAGAGATTGATGACAATACAGCACAAAAACGTCTGCAAGATGTAATCAGTCTAACCGCAGAACAGTTAGAAGTCGCGTCTGAGAATATCGCTGTTAAAGTGCGTAAAAAACAAAAAGGCGAAGAGCAATATACCAAGGTATCAAAACAAAACCGTACGCAAGTGGTTGAAGAGTTTGGCGCTAAATTCAAAGTTAACCTATTTGATTATCTAGATACAGGATTGTTTTTAGACCACCGTTTGGCACGACGTTATATTCAGCAAAATGCACACGGTAAACGTTTTTTAAACTTGTTTGCGTATACTGGCAGTGCTTCGGTTCACGCAGCTATTGGCGGTGCAAAAGCGATTACTACAGTAGATATGTCTAAAACCTACTTAAAGTGGGCGCAAGAAAACTTTGACCTCAATGGTATTAGCAATACTCGTTATCGTTTTGAACAAGCTGATTGTTTAAAATGGTTAGAGCATGCGCAGGGCCAATACGATCTCATCTTTTTAGACCCTCCGACGTTTTCGAATTCAAAACGTATGAAAGATGCATTTGATGTACAGCGCGATCATATTAAGTTACTCACATGGGTTAAGAAAATTTTAAGTCCGAATGGCACGTTGATTTTTTCTAACAATAAACGAGGCTTTAACTTAGACGAAGTCGGGCTGATGGGCTTAGGTTTAAAAGCTGAAAATATTTCAGCGAAAACACTGTCGCCAGACTTTAAGCGTAATAAGCAAATTCATAATAGTTGGCTTATCACCCATGGCTAATTTTACTTTGTATCACACCGATGGTTGTCATTTATGTGAGCTGGCAGATGAGTTATTAAGTGCTGCAAATATACCGTTTGCAGCAAAAGATATTATGGATAATGAACAATTAATTGAGCTTTATCAAACAAGTATTCCGGTTGTTGAAAGCAGCCAAGGCAATAAATTATTTTGGCCTTTTGATACTGTCGCATTGGCGCAGTTTATTGCTGATAACAAAGAATAAGAGTAGTAATCACGATGGATTTAATCAGAATAGCCAAAGCACAACTTGCTTATGGTACACACCCACTGCTTGATGATGCTGATGCAGTCATTGAGTCGGGTGAACGTGTTTGTATTGTTGGTAGAAATGGCGCGGGTAAGTCGACCTTACTGAAAGTGCTCGATGGCCAAGTAACATTAGATGATGGTGAAATAAACCAATTAGGCGGTATCCGTATTTCGCGTTTAGAGCAAGATCCACCTAAAGGAGCCGAAGGGACTGTTTTTGATTATGTTGCTCAAGGCATGCCTGATATAGCGAACTTACTGATTGAATATCACCAAGTTAGCAATCAAATGCAGACAGATTATAACGATAAACTGCTGAATAAATTAGAACGTTTATCTAATCAACTAGAAACGGTTGATGGTTGGCGGTTTGATACGCGCATTCAACTGGTTTTATCTCGCTTAGAATTAAGCCCAGAAGCAAAGCTGGAATCGCTATCTGGCGGTTGGTTGCGTAAGGTCGCTCTAGCCAGAGCACTTGTTAGTGAGCCTGATTTACTCCTTCTTGATGAGCCGACTAACCACTTAGATATGAGTAGTGTTATTTGGCTTGAGCAATTCTTAAAAGAGTTTAAAGGCGGTATCGTTTTTATTTCTCATGACCGTGCTTTTATTCGTGCTGTTGCAACCCGTATTCTTGATTTAGATCGCGGTAAGCTCGTTTCATACCCTGGTAACTATGCCGCTTACCTTGAGCAAAAAGCGCATGATTTAAAAGTTGCAGAAACACAGAATGCGTTATTTGATAAACGTCTAGCAGAGGAAGAAGCGTGGATACGCCAAGGGATCAAAGCACGAAGAACCCGCAACGAGGGACGAGTCCGTGCTCTTAAAGCCTTACGTAAAGAGCGTAAACAGCGTGTTGATCAAGTTGGTAAAACAGATTTCAATATAGAAACGGCTGATCGTTCAGGAAAGCTGGTATTTGAGGCAAAACATATTGCCCATGCATTTAAGGATAAAGTGATTGCGAAAGATTTCTCGACACTTGTTATGCGTGGCGACCGTATTGGCCTTGTCGGTCCGAATGGTATTGGCAAAACCACTTTATTAAAAATCTTATTTGGTGATTTAGCACCTGATAGTGGAAGTGTGAAGCAAGGCGTAAACCTCGAGTTTGCGTATTTTGATCAGTACCGTCAAAAACTTGATGAAGAAGCAACCGTGCAAGATAATGTTGCTGAAGGCAAACAAGAGGTGATGATGGGCGGGCGCTCTCGTCATGTATTAGGTTACCTTCAGGACTTTCTATTTCCACCGGCAAGAGCGCGTACGCCTGTTAAAGCGCTTTCAGGTGGTGAGAAAAATCGTTTGTTGTTAGCAAAGTTATTTTTAAAACCGTCTAATATTCTGGTACTTGATGAACCAACCAATGATTTAGACATTGAAACCCTAGAATTACTTGAAGATATTATTAATCAATATCAGGGCACGGTATTAATTGTTAGCCATGACCGTGAGTTTATCGATAATACCTGTAGTTCTGTGTGGGCATTTGAAGGCCAAGGAAAAATTTCAGATATCGTAGGCGGCTATAGTGATTACGAGGCCTACGCTGCTTATTTAGCAGAACAAGAAAAGCAACTACAGCAGATAAAACAGGAAAAGCCTGAAACGAGTAGTCAGCAAGAAAAACCACAAAAGAAAAGTAATAAACTCTCTTACAAATTAAAACTTGAATTAGAAGAATTACCCAGTAAAGTGGAGCAACTAGAAAAAGCACTCGAAGCTCAGCAAATTGTCGTTAATGACCCTGACTTTTTTAAGCAAGACGCTGCTATTACAACAGACGCATTGAACCAATTAGCCCAGTTAGAGTCTGAGCTTGAAGCCGCATTTGAGCGCTGGGAAGAACTCGAAGAATTAAAGAATCAGTAGTAAGGATTAAAATGAAATATAAATTACTCGCTGCCAGTATATTAGCGACTCTTAGCACCTCAGCAATGAGCGCAACTTATCAATTGACTGAGCTAGGTCGATTAGACGGTGCAAAACACAGCTATATTACCGATGCCAGTGAAAACGGTCATATTATTGGTTTAGCGAATGGTGTCTATCGACTACCTATTGATATCTCTTATATCGATTTTGAAGATAGCGCGATTAGAAATGCATACGATGCAACCAAAGCTAGCTATGAACTTATCGACAAAGAGATCACATTTACACTCGATGATATTGAAAATAACGATGCTGTAAATACCAATGCAGATGCACATGCGTTTATGATCTCCTTTGTAACAGATGCTCGATCTGGTCGTTTAACTAATTCTGAGTATCAAAAAATATCAAGTGCGCTTACTACGGTATACACAGCTGAAGGCGCTTCTGAGCAAGTTCTTTTTGATGAACAGTCACTTGATTATGACGGTTTGACTCGCTCGACGACTAATTTATTAAACGCAGTCACTGATGATGGCGTAATGGTTGGTTGGGGCAGTGCGCCTTACGAAAAAACAGCCTTTACGCAAACGGATGAAGACGAAGAAGAAACGCACTTTTTACGTGAGTTTATCAGCCGTGGTATTGTAATAAGCCCTGACGGTGTAAAAGTGCCATTAGTACCCGAGTTTAATGAGTATGGTGGTACAAGTATCGCGACTGATATCGTGCAAAGCAATAATGGTTACATTGTAGTTGGTAGCGTATCGACTGGCATACCCGTTGACCGCCAAGAAGACATTGACGATAACTGTGACGGTGAAGATGAACCAGTATCGGACTGTATTGAAAGTTTAGATAGAAACATATCAACAGGCTTATTTGATAAACGTGCAGTTAAATGGACACTTGATAATAGCTTGAACATTACTAACACTGAGGTTTTTGGCTTAGCAATTACACCTGAAGATGACGAAGATTTTGCCTTTAGAAGTAATGCCTTAGCTGTAAATGAAAATGGTCTGATTGCCGGCACATCCGATGTACGTTACGACGATAGACGTTATTCGATGCCTGTTTACTTTGAAAATGGTGAAGTAAAACAGTTTATTAACCAAGATGACGACTGGGTAGGCGGTAAAGCGCTCGCAATTAATAATGATAATATCATTGTTGGCTATGCCAATAAGCGTATAGAAAATAGAACTCGTACTAAGTTCTTTTATTTCGATAAGAATAGTAATAGCGTTGTTTTTCCGACAGACTTTTTCACAAGCTCTAGTTCTTTAGCAAACGACATTAACGACAACGGTGTGATTGTTGGTGAAGGTGAAACTGATATTTTCAATTCAACAAGTCGTCGTCGAGAAGGCTTTATGTACACAATTGGTGAAGACAAAATTGTTAACATAAATAGCTTACTACCTTGTTACGAAGCTGATGGTGAGACCCGTTTTAAGTATACTGTTGCTGAGGCGAAAGCAATTAACAACAACAATGAGATTTTTGGTGTTGCAACTAAAACGGTTGAGAAGACAGACTCATTTGGTAATGTTGTGTTAGACGTTGATGGTAATATTGAATATGAAAGTGTTGCTGTTGCCGTTAAATTAACACCTACCAGCGGTAGTGTTGAAGAATGCCCTGCGCAAGAGATTGAAGAATACGAGCGTCAATCATCAAGCTTCCCTTGGTACACTTTATTATTACTGCCCCTTGCTGCAGTACGCCGCGCGTTCAGAAAGTAATAATCTGATACCAACATGCGATAATACTTAAATATGTTGGTATAAAATGAGTGACCATTAAAAACCCAGCTTTCGCTGGGTTTTTTTGTCTATACATTCGTTGTTAATTTGGGTACTTTATTTATGGCGATGTAGCCAAGCTTTGCGCACCGAGCGTTTCCACAGCATATCGATTCCAAAATAACCAATAATAGCTGCAGCTGTGGCGCAGATGAGTGAACCTACAAGAAATGCCGGTCCAATTGTTGTCAGGCTGTCTAAAAACCATTGCCAGCTAGGTTCAAACTGAAAATGTTGTGGTGGTTGCGCAAGTGCAATAGTGCCAACGATATATGAGCAATAAAAAATAGGTGGCATAGTCAGCGGGTTTGTTATCCAAACCGTCGCAACCGAGATGGGTAAATTAACGCGTAAAGGGATAGCAAGTGCGGCAGCTAAAACCATTTGAAAAGGAACGGGGATGAAAGCAAAAAACAAACCGACTGCAAATGCTCCGCGGGCTGAGCGTCGATTAAGATGCCACAAATTTGCATCATGCAACAAACGACCAAAAATTCTTAAATATTTATGATCTCTTACCTTGTTATGATCGGGTAAAAACCGTTGGATCGTTTTTTTAGCCATTTAAAGCAACCATTTACATCTATTTGGTTATGCAGTGGGTTTATATTCGGTTGTTTTATAACCGTTTATACCTTGCACACTGCGGCGTTTTATATACTCAGTTTTGCTATTGTTTTAGCTGGTGCCTATTTTAAGCCTTTTTCGTCAGTTTTGTTAGGATTTATTTGCGCTATTTTGGTTGTACTTCTTAACTACCACTATTTTTATAGTCTTCCTTACAAGGACTTGAAAAGAAATAAGGTCGTAGATGCAAAAATTGAAATCGTATCCATTCACTCAAGCCAATCTCCATTTTACGTAAAAGCGAAGATTATTGATTTATCAGAACAGGATAAAAACTTCAAAGCGACGCCTTTTGCTATGTTGAGTGTCATTAGTGATAATGAGCTTTACGTAGGGGATGTGTTAACCAGCAAATTAAAGCTAAAGCCATTTAGGAGTGTAAAGAACTTTGATGTATTTGATGCAGAGCGCTTTGCACTGTCCGAACGTGTATTATATGAGGGCCGCTCTGTAGGTCAAAGCGTGCTAGTCTCAGCTCAGAAAAAATCTACTACCCGTGAGTCATACCGTGGTTTTATATTTTCTATCACAGACAATATGAAGATGCAGTGGCTGTATTATGCATTATTGACCGGTGACAGAAGTAAAATCAAAGACGCTGATAAAGTTCACTTAAAAGAACTTGGTTTAAGTCACTTACTGGCTATTTCTGGTTTACACATTGGTCTAATATTCGCGATTGGTTTTTATACCAGCAAGTTATTGTTTGGTCTATTTTCTGTAAAGCATAATCAACAAAATAACCTTAATAAGTTATTTGTAGTTATTGGGTTATTGCTTGCATTTTTTTATGTCTACCTTAGTGGTTTTATTGTCTCTGCAACGCGAGCACTGTTGATGTTAGCTTGCTATTTAATAATTTATAGCTTTGCAAAGCAGCCTCTAAGGTGGCGAGCCATTCTGTATGCTTTAACTATTTTATTATTTTTTGATCCTTTTTCTTTATTAAATCCAGGGCTCTACTTTAGTTTTATTGCAGTAATAATTATTTTTTTAACATTGAACTACCGCTCTTACCCAAAATTCAAGCTAGCAAGGGGGGTGGTACAGTTAGTCATAGTTCAATGTGGTTTGTTCTTAGGGTTGTTACCGATCACGCTTTATTATTTTGGCGGGATTAGCGTCATTGGTTTGCTCATAAACCTCATTGCGGTGCCGTTACTAGGTATAATATTAATGCCACTATTAGTAGCATACTGCTTTTTATCAATACTGGTAGATTTGGGCTTTTTATGGCAATTTTTTGATGAATTTTTGTATCACGGCTACCAATATCTAACCTCAATACCTTCAGATTGGCGATGGCTAAACTTTTATTTACCTAGCTTTAATCTACTCTTATTGTTCTATGTCATTTTAGTAATACTCTTTTTCTCACCTTATAAGCGACTGGTTTTTCTTCCATTAACGTTAGCACTGATTGATTGGCATTTAACACCTAAAGGTGAATTTAAGTTAGATGTGTTTGATGTTGGTCATGGGCTTATGATTATGGTTAGTGCAAATCAAAAAGCACTTATCTACGATTTAGGACCGCGCTACTTTGGACGGTTTGATTACATAAACTCAGTACTGCGTTCTTATATTTTACGTCATAATATTGAGATTATAGCTACGGTTGTTAGCCATCAAGATAATGATCATGCAGGAGGTCTTGAAAGTTGGCAAGCTGCTGGTTTTGGTAAAACGCTTAGTACATTTCATCCAAATGGCCTTGATCAGGCCTGTGAAAAGGTGTTTTTTCAGATTGAAAATCTAAGTGTCAGAACTATCAATCATTCCACGTTGTCGACCAACAAAAATGATCAGTCCTGTATAATCATGGTGGAGAGTAAAAATCATCAATTATTATTAACTGGCGATATTTCTAAATTGGTAGAGCAAGCATTAGTTGATAGTAATGCGCGTATACAAAGCACTGTTTTGGTAAGTCCACATCATGGTAGTAATACGTCTTCAAGTTCTGAGTTTATAGAGCGAGTCGCGCCTGATATTGTGATTCACTCTGCTGCTTATCAAGGGCAGTGGAATTTTCCTCATCCAGAGGTTGTAAAGCGTTATCAGCAGCACCATATACCTCAATTTACAACGGCCAACCTAGGTCATATACGAATCACCTTTTATCAAAATGATTACCAGCTAGAATTTGCTCGTAAGTCACAAAGTTATTGGTTCGAAGAAGATTGACGTTTTGTTTTTACCCCCATAAGGCTACAATAGTCGAAGTCTATGAATAAGAGAGTGTTATGGATCAAACTACATCCCAAATTTATAAGCGCTTAATTAGTTATGTGAGTGATTATAAGCTTATTGCATTTTTTGCTATTGTCGGCATGATTGGTTACTCAGCAATGGATGCATTGTTTATCAATTTGATGAAACCATTTATTGATGAAGGTTTGAATGCCCGTAACACGCAAGTTCTAACTTATGCACCATTCGTGGTTATTGCATTGGTGTTAGGTCGTGGCATGTTTAATTATATGTCATCGTATTGCTTAAGCTATGTAGGCTCACAAGTTGTTAGAAGCTTACGTCAGCAATTGTTTGAGCATATCTTACATCTGCCTGTTTCTTTTCATGATAAAAACTCAAACGGTGATCTAATTTCAAAAATCACCTTTGATACTGAGCAAGTTCAACAGGCAATTACAAAAGCATTGCTTATTGTTGTTAGGGAAGGCGCCTTCGTGGTCTTTTTACTATTCAACATGTTTTATACCAGCTGGAAATTATCGCTAATATTCTTAGTTATTATCCCCTTAGTTGCAGTGATTGTTGCGTTCGTATCAAAACGTTTTCGCAAAATTTCAAAAAAAATTCAATCAGCTATGGGGCAAGTTACACGTAGCTCAGAGCAAATGCTATCGGGTCACAAAGTGATCCATGGTTTTGGTGGTCAAAAACAAGAAATTTCTCAATTCTCGGCAATCAATAACCATAACCGTCAGCAGCGCATAAAAATGGATGCCACTAAAGCGCTCAGTGTTTCTGTTATTCAGATCCTCGCTGCGAGCGCGATGGCAGTGATTTTATGGGTTGTGTCTATGCCTTCGATGATTGACACCATTAGCTCAGGTGATTTCGTATTACTAATTTCATCAATGATGATGCTACTACGCCCATTAAAGCAGTTGTCTAATGTCAACAGTGACTTGCAACGTGGTATTTCTGCCGCGCAAAGTATCTTTTTAGTACTTGATGAAGAAGTAGAAAAAGACACAGGAACGCATAAAGCCGATAAAGTGACAGGGCACATTGACGTTCAAAACGTAACCTTTCGTTATCCTACAAAAGATGAACCTGTTTTAAAAAACTTATCACTTGAAATTAAAGCAGGAGAAAGCATTGCATTAGTAGGGCGCTCTGGCTCAGGAAAGTCAACAATTTCGAACCTTTTACCCCGTTATTATGAGCTCGAAGGAGAGAGTAAAATATTATTAGATGGGGTGCCATTGTCTGATTATAAACTAACTGATTTGCGCAAACAGTTTGCTTTAGTGTCGCAACAGGTTGTTCTGTTCAATGACACAATTGCTAATAATATTTGCTATGGTTTAGATCGTGTTTTATCAGATGATGAATTAATGGCCGTTGCTAAACAAGCGCATGTTTGGGAGTTCGTTAAGGATTTACCAGAAGGTTTAAATACCATGGTTGGCGAGAACGGTGTGATGCTATCAGGGGGTCAGCGTCAACGCATTGCCATCGCGCGTGCTATCTTAAAAGATGCGCCTATTCTCATTCTAGATGAGGCTACATCTGCACTGGATACTGAATCCGAAAAACTAATTCAACAAGCACTTGATACTTTGATGAAGCAGAAAACATCGATAGTGATTGCACACCGCTTATCGACTATAGAAAACAGTGATTGTATTTATGTAATTGATCATGGTCAGGTTATCGAAAAAGGCACGCATTCTGAGCTTTTAAGTAAAGACGGTACTTATTCGGCCTTATGTAAAATGCAATTTGGTGAGCAGTAGTGAGTGTCATTGAAAAAAGCTGGTATAAAAAACCAAGCCTATTAACTGTTTTACTCTTGCCGCTAAGTGTTATTTTTTGGTTGATTTCAACGCTGCGAAAATACCTTTATAAAATTAATATACTCAAAGCGTTTAAAGCCCATGTGCCAGTAATTGTTGTTGGTAACATTAGTGTGGGGGGGAATGGTAAAACGCCGTTTGTTATTTGGTTAGCGCAGTATTTGCAACAACAGGGACTGAAGGTCGCAGTGATCAGTCGCGGTTATGGTGGTAAGTCAGCAAGTTATCCGCTTTTAGTCACTGATGATACAGCCACAAGTGAAGCGGGTGATGAGCCGGTTCTTATTAAACGTCGTTTAGGCTGTGTTGTGATGGTTGGCCCCGATCGCCAAGCAAGTATCGAGCAGTTACAAAACCACGACATCGATATCATTATTTCAGATGACGGTATGCAACATTATAAAATGGCGCGTGATATAGAGTGCTGTATTGTAGATAGTGAACGTCAATTTGGTAATGGACTTTTAATGCCGGCAGGCCCACTTCGAGAAGCGAAAGCACGCTTAAAGTCAGTTGATTTAGTTGTCGAAAATGGTGGCGAAACAGCATACCGTTATGATTTGAATGCAAGTCAATTTAGATTAGTATCGTCGTCTGAACAAGTTACAGAAACGCCAACAAACGGACACGCTATTAGCGCCATTGGCAATCCGGTACGCTTTGAGTTGAGCCTTGAAAAACAAGGTATAAATTTATTATCGACACATCATTTTCGGGACCATTATAATTATCAAGCAACTGACTTTTTAGCATTTGGAAATGAGCCCGTGTTTATGACTGAAAAAGACGCCGTAAAATGCTTTAGTTTTGCTAAGTCAAATTGGTATTATTTACCCGTAGACGCTAGGCCAACAGCCGCTGTTATTGAAAAATTAAATTCATTATTAAAACAAAAAGGGATCCTCCATGGCCTTTGATACAAAATTACTTGAAATTATTGCTTGCCCAGTGTGTAAGGGTAAGTTGCGCCTTGATAAAGAAAATCAAGAGCTTATTAGTACAGCTGCGAAATTAGCTTATCCGATTAAAGATGATATTCCAGTACTTCTTGAAAACGAAGCGCGTGAACTAAGCCAAGAAGAGGTTGATAAGTGGAATTCGTAGTAGTCATCCCTGCACGTTACGCTTCTAGCCGTTTACCTGGTAAACCTTTAGCGGATATATGTGGTAAACCGATGATCCAGCATGTTTATGAAAAAGCGGCTGCATCGGGTGCCAGTGCGGTGTATATTGCTACCGATCATCAAGCCGTGTTTGATGTTGTAAAGGGCTTTACAGATAACGTATTAATGACACGAGAAGATCATCAATCTGGTACAGAACGTCTTGCCGAAGTTGTTGAAAAGCTCAATCTTACAAGTGACACTATTGTTGTTAATGTACAAGGTGATGAGCCATTACTTGCCAGTGAAAACGTAAGTCAAGTTGCAAAATTACTGGCAGAGTCAGATGCACCCATGGCAACGTTAAGTGCAAACATTAATGACATAGATGACATTTTCAATCCTAATTGTGTCAAAGTTGTCAGTGATACAGAAAAAAATGCCCTGTATTTTTCGCGTTCACCCATTCCTTACCATCGTGAAGTAATGATGAACGATGATAATAGTAAACTAAATCTTGCTGACTATGCGCGTCATATTGGTATTTACGCTTATCGCGCAGGCTTTATTCAACAATATATTGCGCTACCTGAGTCGCGTCTAGAACAGCTTGAGTCACTTGAGCAATTACGTGTTTTATACCATGGTTATAAAATTAAAATTGCAGGAGCTGTGTGTGAGCCTCAAGCCGGTGTGGATACACCTGAAGATCTCAAACGTGTCATAGCCGCTTTGAGCAACTAGTAACAATGACTGAAATGAATAGGGTTCATCTTCATGCACGTGAAGATGACTTTTTTGTTTTTTACAAACCAGCAGGTGTTAGCTTTCACAGTGAAGAATGTGCTGGCTTTGTCGTGCTTGCGGAGCAACTAGTGAACGAAAAGTTATTTCCTGTTCATCGCCTCGATAAAGTGACTTCAGGGTTAATTATTTTAGCTAGAAACAAACAGGCCGCAGCGGAGTTTACAACGCTTTTCACAGCGCATCTGGTTAATAAGTTTTATATAGCCGTTAGCGATACTAAGCCTAAAAAAAAGCAAGGCTGGATTAAAGGCGATATGCAAAAAAGTCGCCGAGGGTCATTTAAGTTACTAAAAAGCCAAGAAAACCCAGCGGTTACTCGCTTTTACTCTAAAAGTATTCGCCCAAGCTTGCGTGCATATTTATTAAAACCATTTTCTGGTAAGACACATCAATTAAGAGTGGCAATGAAAAGTATTGGTGCCCCTATACTCGGTGATGCCACTTATGCAGGGAGCTTGGATGAGCGAACTAATTTGCATGCCTATGCATTGCAGTTTAGCTATAAAGGGCAGCTTAAAGAATATCGGTATGCGCATACAACAGGCGCATATCTCAATGAAGTTTTTAACGCAGACGAATTCAAAGAGTGGCAGACTCCTTGGACGTTGGATTGGTAAATGAAAGAAACAACACAAGACATTCGCTTTGGCGGTATTAAGCGTTTATATGGTCATCAACAATTTGATTGGCTGCAACAAGCACATTTTTGTGTCATAGGTATTGGTGGCGTAGGCAGTTGGGCTGCTGAGGCGTTAGCACGTACGGGGGTTGGTCAACTGACATTGATAGACCTAGATGATATATGCGCAACCAATGTTAATCGTCAAATACACGCTTTGACTGGCACCGTAGGTGAAGCAAAAGTCGAAGCAATGAAAACACGTTGTGAGTTGATTAACCCAGATATTAAAATTAATGTTATTGATGACTTTATAACGCTAGATAATATTCGTGAGCATATTCAAGGTTTTGATTATGTGATTGATTGTATTGATGCCGTAAAAGAAAAAGCGGCGCTAATTGCCCATTGTAAACGTATAAAATTACCCGTTATCACAACCGGTGGTGCCGGTGGACAAACCGATCCAAGTCAAATCAGTTTTGGTGATGTTGCTAAGACAACGCATGATCCACTTCTTGCAAAAGTCCGTTATATCTTACGAAAACAGTACAACTTTAGTAGCAATCCTAAGCGTAAGTTTAATGTCGATTGCGTTTATTCGACCGAGCAACTTGTCTATCCAACCTCAGAAGGTGACGTTTGCCAAGCAAAACAAGGTGCAGATGGTTCAATGAATATGGACTGTAACAACGGTTTTGGGTCTGCAACCATGGTTACAGGCAGCTTTGGCTTTTTTATTGCAGCCAAAGCGATTAGAAAGTACTTAGATAAAAAACAGCGTAGTTTAAAGTAACGTTTTTTATCGCTTTTGCTCGGCCATGGTTTGAATTTTATCGACCATGGCTTTTATGCCATTACCACGAGAAGGGCTTAAATGGCTAATTAGACCAAGTCGTTCAAATTCATCATACGCATTTATTTGAGTTGCTTGCTGTGGTGTTAGACCATTGTATAAGGCTAAAATTAATGCCAGTAACCCTTTAACAATTCGAGTATCGGAATCTCCAGCCAACACTAGGCTATTCTCCGTGTGATCAAACTCAATATATAACCAAACTTTACTTTCACAGCCTTTAACTAACGCATCATCTACCTTTAGCGCTTCAGGCATAACGGGTAGCTGTTTACCTAATAGCATTATTTGGCGGTACTTTTGTTGCCAGCCTGCTGCATTTTCAATGTCTTTTGTTACGGCTTGAAAAGGTGAATTCATGTTTTATCCAAGTTTAATCTAATAATTCAATACTATTTTTAAGGGCGGTGACAAGTGCATCAACGTCCTCTTTAGTATTGTATAAAGCGAAGCTGGCTCTAACAGTCCCCGAAATTGATAATTGGCTCATAATCGGTTGGGTACAGTGATGACCACTTCGTACAGCAACACCAAAACCATCTAACAAAGTCGCTAAATCGAAAGGGTGCTCATTTTTGTAATTAAAGCTGATGTTACCAATGTTATTGTGATGTTGAGAGTAAATGGTAATACCATCAATTGCTGATAATTGTTTTATCGCATAACTGAAAACTGTATGCTCATGTTGACGCATCTGCTGAAAATTTAACGAAGTTAAATATTCAATTGCCTCATTAAAGGCTATGACACCCGCAATATTTGGGGTTCCTGCTTCAAATTTTCCTGGTGCCTCTCGAAAAGTACTTTGTGTTAAGCTCACTGTTTCAATCATTTCGCCACCTGTTTGGTAAGCATCAAGTGAATTTAACAATTCAAAGCGGCCGTATAAGCCACCTAAGCCTGTTGGGCCAAGCATTTTATGTGCGGAAAACACATAAAAATCACAATCAATTTCTCGTAAGTTGGGGCGTAAGTGCATTGCAGCCTGTGCACCATCGATGACTGAAATAGCATTAATATTTTTACATGCTTTGATGATAGGGGCTAAGTCTGTGATATTCCCCAGCGTGTTTGATGCATGTGTGATAGCAACGACTTTGGGCTTATGTTGTTCGATAAACTCTGCGCAATGTAGAGCGTCAATGACCAAATCACTCGTAATTGGTAAAACAATTAATTCAGCGCCAATGCGCTTCACAAGTTGTTGCCAAGGCACAATATTCGCATGATGTTCAATAGATGAAATAGCGACTTTATCACCCGTTTTCAGTTTAGATGTTAAGCCGTTCGCAATTAAATTAATCGACTCAGTCGCCCCTTTCGTCCAGACTAGCTCATTACTTTCTACCTGAAAATAGTCGGCAAGGCTTGTACGGGCTTGTTCATACTTACGAGTTGCGTTGTCACTAAGAGTATGACGACCACGGTGTACATTAGCGTTTTCCGCACTGTAAAAATGCGAGAGTGCATCAATGACCGTTTGAGGCTTGTGTGATGTGGCTGCTGAATCTAAGTAGACTAATGGCTGCCCATTAATTTGTTGCTTAAGCAGAGGAAAGTCAGCACGTATTTTTGCAATATCAAACATGGAAGCCCTTTTACAGCGTGAATGCGACGATTTTAATTATTTTGTATAAATAGACAAGTCTAGGGCAATAAAAAAGGCCGCTGTGCGGCCTTTTTTAAGCATTTAAGCAAAAATTAACGCTTGTCCGTTGATACGTAGTCGCGCTTTGTTTCACCAGTATAAAGCTGGCGAGGGCGGCTGATCTTGTGACCAGGTTGAGAAAGCATCTCATCCCAGTGAGAGATCCAACCAACAGTACGTGACATTGCAAAGATTACAGTGAACATGCTTGTTGGAATACCGATTGCTTTTAAGATGATACCTGAGTAGAAATCTACGTTAGGGTAAAGTTTCTTCTCAACAAAGTATGGGTCTTCTAGCGCAATTTGCTCAAGCTTCATTGCGATATCAAGAAGTGGATCTTGAATGTTTAGCTCAGCAAGTACTTCGTGACACGTTTGACGCATTACTGTTGCGCGTGGATCGAAGTTTTTGTATACGCGGTGACCAAAGCCCATAAGACGGAAAGGATCTGACTTATCTTTAGCTTTAGCAACATACTCGTCGATACGGTCAACAGAGCCAATTTCTTCTAACATGTTAAGACATGCTTCGTTAGCACCACCGTGCGCAGGGCCCCATAAAGATGCGATACCCGCAGCGATACACGCGTAAGGGTTTGCACCTGAAGAACCTGCTAAACGTACTGTTGACGTTGATGCGTTTTGCTCGTGGTCAGCGTGAAGCATGAAGATTTTATCCATTGCTTTAGCAAGCACTGGATTAACTTTGTACTCTTCAGCTGGTACTGAGAACATCATGTGTAAGAAGTTTTCAGCAAAGCTTAAATCGTTACGTGGGTAAACAAATGGCTGACCTACATTGTATTTGTAAGCCATTGCTGCGATTGTCGGTAGCTTAGCAACTAGTTTGATAGCACTTGTTTTACGCTGTGTTGCATCAGTGATGTCTAAGTCTTCATGGTAGAACGATGAAAGCGCACCTACAACACCACATAGCATCGCCATTGGGTGAGCATCAAAGCGGAAGCCTTGGAAGAAGTTAGCAATCTTAGTATCTAGCATTGTGTTGTGCGTGATTTCTTGCGCAAATGCTTCGTACTGTTCTTTCGTTGGTAACTCACCGTTTAATAGTAAGTAGCAAAGCTCAACGTAGTTAGACTCGTCAGCAAGTTGTTCGATTGGGTAGCCGCGGTGTAATAAAACACCTTTACCGCCATCGATGTAAGTGATTGAAGATTCACAAGAACCGGTCGACATGAAACCTGGGTCGTAAGTAAAGTGACCGTGAGAACCTAGCGTACGTACGTCGATTACGTCTTGGCCAGCAGTGCCTTGGTAAATTGGAAGTTCGATTGGATCAAGACCATCAATATGGACCGTGGCTTTCTTATCCGCCATCTATTTATCTCCTATTAAGATAACAACTCTGATTGTTATGTTCTGAATCTGTTTAAGCACATTCTTTTCATTTTAACGTGAAAGAGGGGGTTAAAGTCAATTTTTATAAACATTATGCACAAATGGATAATAAATATTCTGTCAGGATTAAATATTATACCATTGGCTAATTCGCAAACGACTCTTACTAAACAAGAATTGTAAAAAGACCTCTGGCTATATATACTATCCAAGGTTTTATACCGTATTGTCTGTAGGTAAACTTTATTTTTACATTTGAGTTTTGCATAAGTGTGAACTTTTTGTGTATCAACACGGTTTACTTAGATAGTTCCATCGAAATTCATTTTGATGGGTTTTAGAAAAACAAGTAGATGAGCCCCTATGTGGGCAAGATGGGCAAGTAACTGTGAAAAAGCAAAGACCTGTAAATCTAGATCTAACAACTATATCTATGCCGGCAACGGCTAAAGCATCAATTTTTCACCGCGTCACCGGTGTTGCATTATTTTTTGCTTTAACGTTTGTCATTTGGGCGTGGTCTGAGTCTCTTTCTTCTGCAGAAGGTTTTGAATTCGTCAAGGGTCTGTTCAGCGGATTCATTGCCAAATTCATAGCATGGGGCACTATTTCTGTATTGGCGTATCACTTAATCGGTGGTATCCGTCATATCATTATGGATATGGGTCACTGGGAAGAACTTGAGTCAGGAAACTTCAGCGCTAAAGTTGCATTAGCTTTAGGCGTTGTAGCTGCAATTCTAGCAGGAGTGTGGATATGGTTTTAAATCAAGCAACTCTTAAACGTGATGGTGTACAAGATTACGTATCGCTTCGTGCGACAGCCTTAATAATCAGCGCTTACGCGATTTTTATTATCGGCTATTTCTTATGCACGCCTGAAGTCACTTTCGAAGCCTGGCAAGGCCTTTTTTCAAACCTAGCAATGAAAGGGTTTACGCTAATTACCCTAGTTTGCATTATGGTTCACACCCGTATCGGCCTTTGGCAAGTTCTTACTGACTATGTTAAATGCGCTAAATTACGTGCTGTTTTAGGCTTTGTATTAAACCTTATGGCTGTTGCTTACGTAGCAATTGGTCTAATCGTTTTATGGGGTGTTTAAGTGAATTATTCTGTTCGTGAATTTGACGCTGTAGTGATTGGTGCAGGTGGTGCGGGTATGCGCGCAGCTCTTGCTATCACTGAATCAGGCAAAACCTGTGCACTTATCTCAAAAGTTTTCCCTACACGTTCTCACACTGTGTCTGCACAGGGTGGTATTACGGTAGCTTTGGGTAACTCGCATGAAGATAACTGGGAATGGCACATGTACGATACGGTTAAAGGTTCCGATTTTATCGGTGACCAAGACGCTATCGAATATATGTGTAAAACAGGCCCAGAAGCTATTACTGAATTAGAAAACATGGGCTTACCATTTTCTCGTTTTGAAAATGGCCGTGTTTACCAACGTCCTTTCGGCGGTCAGTCGAAAAACTTTGGTGGTGAACAGGCTGCACGTACTGCAGCAGCAGCTGACCGTACTGGTCACGCGTTATTACACTGTCTTTACCAACAAAACGTTAAAAACAAAACAAACGTATTCTCTGAGTGGTATGCACTAGATTTAGTTAAAAACAGCGACGGTCACGTTGTTGGTTGTACAGCAATCGACATCGAGTCTGGCGAAGTTGTTTACTTCAAATCTAAAGCTGTTGTATTAGCAACAGGTGGTGCAGGCCGTATCTACGCATCGACAACGAATGCTCACATCAATACTGGTGACGGTGTTGGTATGGCTACACGTGCTGGCGTTGCAATGCAAGATATGGAAATGTGGCAGTTCCACCCAACAGGTATCGCCGGTGCTGGTGTACTTGTAACTGAAGGTTGTCGTGGTGAAGGTGGTTACCTTCTAAATAAAGACGGCGAACGCTTCATGGAACGTTACGCGCCAAATGCGAAAGACTTAGCGTCTCGTGACGTTGTTGCGCGTTCAATGATGACTGAGATCCGTGAAGGTCGTGGTTGTGAGGGTCCTTACGGTCCACATATCAAGCTTAAGCTTGACCACTTAGGTGAAGAAACACTTAACTTACGTCTTCCGGGCGTATGTGACCTTGCGAAAACATTCGCACACGTTGATCCAGCTAAAGAACCAATTCCAGTTATCCCAACATGTCACTACATGATGGGTGGTGTTCCAACTAACGTAAATGGTCAAGCATTACAAATTGATGCAAACGGCCAAGAGAAAGTAGTTGAAGGTTTATTCGCTGTTGGTGAGATTGCATGTGTATCTGTACACGGTGCTAACCGCCTCGGTGGTAACTCGCTACTTGACTTAGTTGTATTCGGCCGCGCTGCTGGTAACTTCTTAGGTAAGTACCTTAACGGTGTTGAAGCAGGTAAAGATGCGTCTGAATCAGACCTTGAAGCATCACTTGCACGCTTTAACCGTTGGGAAAATTCTAAAGCTGGCCAAGGTGAAGACCCAGTACAAATCAAGAAAGATCTACAAATGTGTATGCAACTTAACTTCTCGGTATTCCGTGAAGGTGATGCAATGGCAACAGGTCTTAAAGAGCTTAAAGAAATTCGTGAACGTCTTCAGTATGCGCGTCTTGACGACAAGTCAACAGAGTTCAATACTGCACGTATCGAATGTTTAGAGCTAGATAACTTGATGGAAACAGCTTACTCAACTGCAGTAGCTGCAAACTTCCGTACAGAAAGCCGTGGTGCACACTCTCGTTTTGACTACCCAGATCGCGATGACGAAAACTGGTTATGTCACTCAATCTACGATCCTAAGAGCGAAGAAATGAGCAAACGTGATGTAAACTACGCGCCGAAACTGCGTGAAGCTTTCCCACCTAAAGCACGTACATACTAGGAGCGAGACGATGGCACAAGTACAATTTTCGGTTTATCGTTACAATCCAGATGTTGATAATGCACCACGTATGCAGGACTTCTCGTTAGAAACGCAAGAAGGCCAAGATATGATGGTATTGGATGCGCTTATGCAATTAAAAGAGCAAGATCCAACATTATCATTCCGTCGTTCATGCCGTGAAGGTGTGTGTGGTTCAGACGGTATCAACATGAATGGTAAAAACGGTTTAGCGTGTATTACACCTTTATCAACGCTACTAAAAGGTGGCAAAGGTAAAATCGTAATTCGTCCTTTACCAGGCTTACCAGTGGTACGTGACCTTGTTATTGACATGAGTCAGTTCTACACTCAATACGAAAAGGTAAAACCTTATCTAATTAATGACACGCCTGCGGCGGGTGAGCGTCTTCAATCAATTGAAGAGCGTGATAAGTTAGATGGCTTGTATGAGTGTATTTTATGTGCATGTTGTTCAACATCGTGTCCTTCGTTCTGGTGGAATCCAGACAAGTTCATTGGTCCTGCAGGCCTTCTTCATGCGTATCGTTTCTTGGCAGATAGCCGCGATACAGCAACTGAAGAGCGTTTAGCAGACCTTGACGATGCGTTCAGCGTGTTCCGTTGTCACAGTATCATGAACTGTGTTAGCGTGTGTCCAAAAGGTCTTAATCCGACCAAAGCGATTGGACAAATCAAATCAATGCTTTTAAACCGCTCGGTTTAAGGATATTGAATATGTAAGGTGGTTAATTTATTAACCACCTTGTTTTTATAACAATTAATTTCTGCGCTAAAGAAAAGGGCTTATAAATGCACGAAGGTGTGATGAAGGCATGGCTAGAATCTTCTCACTTAAACGGCGGTAACGTTGCTTACGTAGAAGAGCTTTATGAAGCGTACTTAGATGATGCGACTTCTGTGCCAGAAGAATGGCGAGAAGTGTTCGAACAATTACCAAAAGTTGATGGTGTGGATGTTGACGTTAAACATTCAGAAGTTCGTGCACAATTTGCGGAGCTTGCTAAAAACAAGCATAGAGAAGTAGTGGTAGCAGAGGGTGGCTCTGGCGATCCTAAACAGGTCAAAGTGCTGCAACTTATTAATGCTTTCCGTTTCCGTGGTCACCAAAATGCCAACCTAGATCCATTAGGTATTTGGCAACGCGAACGTGTTCGTGATCTTGAATTGGAATATCACGAATTATCAGAAGCTGATTTTGACCGTGAATTCAATGTGGGTTCGTTTGCCGTAGGTCGCGAAACCATGCCTCTTGGTGAGTTATACCAAGCACTAAAAACGACCTATTGTGGGTCAGTTGGTGCTGAGTACATGCACATCACTTCAACTGAAGAAAAACGTTGGTTACAACAGCGTTTGGAATCAGTGCAATCACGTCCTACTTTTTCAAAAGATGAGAAGCTGCGTATCCTTAAAGGTTTAACTGCTGCTGATGGTCTTGAAAAGTATTTAGGCGCAAAATTCCCTGGTGCTAAACGTTTCTCACTTGAAGGTGGTGATGCATTAGTACCTATGCTTAAAGAGCTAATTCATCGTGCCGGCGAAAGCGGGCAAAAAGAAGCCGTTATTGGTATGGCTCACCGCGGTCGTTTGAACGTACTAGTAAACGTATTAGGTAAAAATCCTTCTGATTTATTTGATGAGTTCGCTGGTAAACACAAAGACACATTAAGCTCAGGTGATGTTAAGTATCACATGGGTTATTCATCTGACTTTGCAACTAAGGGTGGCAATGTGCATATGGCACTTGCGTTTAACCCATCTCACCTTGAAATCGTAAACCCAGTAGTTATGGGCTCGGTTCGTGCGCGTTTAGACCGCTTAGGTGATAAGTCAGGTATCAAAGCATTACCAATTACTATTCACGGTGATTCTGCGATTGCAGGTCAAGGTGTTGTTCAAGAGACATTTAACTTATCGCAAACTAATGCATTTAGTTGTGGTGGTAGTATCCGTATCGTTGTTAATAACCAAGTTGGTTTTACAACATCGAAACAGTCGGATGTACGTTCTACACCATACTGTACTGATATTGCGAAAATGGTTCAGGCACCAATTTTCCACGTTAACTCTGACGATCCTGAAGCAGTTGCATTTGTTACACAAATCGCCCTTGATTTCAGAAATCAATTTAAACGTGACGTAGTGATTGATTTAGTATGTTATCGCCGCCACGGCCATAACGAAGCGGATGAGCCAAATGCGACTCAGCCTCTTATGTACCAAAAAATCAAAAAGCACCCAGTACCGCGTCTTATCTATGCAGACCAACTCGTGTCTGAAGGCTCATTCTCAGAAGAAGAAATAAAAGCACTTGCTGATGAATACCGTAATGGCCTTGACGGTGGTAATTGTGTTGTTGAAGAAATTCAACCAGAAACATCACACTCTTCTGATTGGGCTAAATTTGTTGGTCACGATTGGAATGTAGAGTATGACGCAAAAGTCTCAGTAGAAAAGCTTAAAGAACTTGGCAATATCGTTGCTAGCTACCCTGAAGGCCACAAAGCGCAATCACGTGTTAAGAAAATCTACGATGATCGTAAACAAATGGCTGCCGGTGAAAAACCACTTGATTGGGGTATGGCAGAAACACTTGCTTACGCAACCCTTGTTGATGCGGGTACTGACATTCGCTTAACAGGCCAAGATTCTGGTCGCGGTACGTTCTTCCATCGTCATGCTGTTGTTCATAATCAACAAGATGCATCTACCTACTTACCACTGCAAAACATCAGTGAGAATCAAGGTGCATTTGAAGTATACGATTCTGTATTATCTGAAGAAGCAGTCCTTGCATTTGAATACGGTTATGCAACCGCTGAGCCTACATCACTTGTTATGTGGGAAGCACAGTTTGGTGACTTTGCTAATGGTGCGCAAGTTGTATTTGACCAATTCTTAAGCTCAGGTGAGCAAAAGTGGGGCCGTTTATGTGGTCTTACATGTTTACTTCCTCATGGTTATGAAGGTCAAGGTCCTGAGCACAGTTCAGCACGTCTTGAGCGTTTCTTGCAATTGTGTGCTGATCACAATATGCAAGTGTGTGTACCTTCAACACCTGCGCAAGTATATGCAATGCTGCGTCGTCAATCGGTACGCCCACTTCGTCGTCCATTGATTGTTATGACACCTAAGTCGTTACTTCGTCACCCGCTGGCAACATCAACACTGGAAGAGTTATCTGAAGGTGTGTTCCACAATATGATCGATGAAATCGATGATATTGCCGCTGATAAAGTGGAACGCGTTGTATTTTGTAGTGGTAAAGTTTACTACGAGCTACTACAAGAGCGTCGTAAGCAAGAATTAGATAACATCGCTATTGTTCGCGTTGAGCAGCTATATCCATTCCCTCATGATGAGATGGATACAATCATGCAGCGTTACCAGCATGTTAAAGACTTTGTATGGTGCCAAGAAGAGCCGCAAAACCAAGGTGCGTGGTATTGTTCACAACACCATTTTGTTGATGCAATCCCGCAAGGTGCTAAATTGACTTACGCTGGTCGTAAAGCTTCGGCATCGCCTGCATGTGGTTACATGTCAGTGCATACAAAAGAACAACAAGCGCTCGTTGCAGATGCGCTTACTATTGAAAAGAAAGGATAAGCAATGAGCACAGAAATTAAAGTTCCTGTACTTCCTGAGTCGGTTGCTGATGCTACCGTAGCGACTTGGCACGTAAGTGTTGGCGATAAAGTAAGCCGTGACCAGAACTTGGTAGATATTGAAACAGACAAAGTTGTTTTAGAAGTTGTTGCACCAAATGACGGTGTAATTACTGAAATTTCACAAGAAGAAGGTGCAACTGTTCTTGGCGAGCAAGTAATTGCTTTACTTGGTGATGCAGATGCAGCACCAGCAAGTGATGACACTGCTAAAGAATCAGCACCAGCTAAATCAGAAGAAGACGCGCCGGCTGCGGCGCAATCAGCACCAGCATCAGAAGGTAAAGAAGTGGACATTAAAGTACCTGTACTTCCAGAATCAGTCGCAGACGCGACAATTGCTACATGGCATGTACAACCAGGCGAAGCGGTAACTCGCGACCAAAACTTAGTTGACATCGAAACTGATAAAGTTGTTCTTGAAGTTGTTGCTCAAGATGACGGTATCATGGGAGAGCACATTCACGCAGAAGGTGAAACTGTGCTAGGTGAGCAAGTAATCGGTACTGTTAAAGCCGGTGCTGCGCCAGCTAAATCTGCTGCTAAAGAAGAAGCGCCAGCTGCTTCTAGCGACGCAAGTGACAGCTCTGACGTATTAACACCGTCAGTACGTCGTTTAATCGCTGAGAAAGGCCTTGATGCATCTAAAATCAAAGGTACTGGTAAAAATGGCCGTGTAACTAAAGAAGATGTAGATAAATTCTTAAAAGCACCTGCTGCTGCACCAAAAGCAGAAGCATCTGCACCAGCTGCGCCTATGGGTGACCGTACACAAAAACGTGTGCCTATGACACGTTTACGTAAAACAATTGCTAATCGTCTACTTGAAGCTAAAAACTCTACTGCGATGTTAACGACGTTCAACGAAGTTAATATGAAGCCAATCATGGACCTTCGTAAGCAGTACCAAGAAGTATTCGAAAAGCGTCATGGTATCCGTTTAGGTTTCATGTCTTTCTATGTGAAAGCAGTAACAGAAGCACTTAAGCGTTTCCCTGAAGTTAATGCATCTATCGATGGTGATGATATCGTTTATCACAACTACTTCGATATCAGCATCGCGGTTTCTACACCACGTGGTCTTGTAACACCAGTTCTTAAAGACTGTGACAAGCTATCAGTTGCTGAAATTGAGAAGGGCATCCGCGAGTTAGCACTTAAAGGTCGTGATGGTAAATTATCTCTAGATGATATGACTGGTGGTAACTTCACTATCACTAACGGTGGTGTATTCGGTTCATTACTATCTACACCAATCATCAACTTACCACAGTCTTCAATCTTAGGTATGCACAAAATCCAAGATCGTCCTATGGCTGTTAACGGTAAAGTTGAAATCTTACCAATGATGTATTTAGCGTTATCTTACGATCACCGCCAAATTGATGGTAAAGAATCTGTAGGCTTCTTAGTGACAATTAAAGAGTTACTAGAAGATCCAACTCGATTATTACTAGATGTTTAATCTAGTTGTATAAAAACTAAGCTGTGGACCATGTTCGCAGCTTTTTTTTTTGCGCCTTTGGTCTAACTGGGGTTTTCATGTCGAGCCTTGGGATTTATACTAGGTGCGCAATTTGGGATAGCTGTTTATTTGCATAAATATTCAGCTCTTTTAGTATAAAAAATTGGATAAAGCATCATGAATTTGCATGAGTATCAGGCAAAACAACTTTTTGCCGAATATGGTTTACCAGTTTCTCACGGTTACGCTTGCGATACACCTGAAGAAGCTGCAGCAGCTGCTGAGAAAATTGGCGGTGATATGTGGGTTGTTAAAACACAGGTTCACGCAGGTGGCCGTGGTAAAGCTGGCGGTGTTAAGCTAGTTAAAACAATCGACGAAGTGAAAGAGTTCGCTGCGAACTGGTTAGGTAAAAACTTAGTTACTTACCAAACAGACGAAAATGGTCAGCCAGTAGCTAAAATCCTTGTAGAAAGCTGCACTGACATCGCTAACGAATTATACCTTGGCGCTGTAGTAGATCGTGCTTCTCGTAAAGTTGTTTTCATGGCATCTACTGAAGGTGGTGTGGAAATCGAGCAAGTTGCAGAAGAAACTCCAGAATTAATTCACAAAGCTGAGATCGATCCACTAGTTGGCCCTCAAGCTTATCAAGCTCGTGAATTAGGTTTCAAACTTGGTTTAAACCCAACTCAAATGAAACAGTTCGTTAAGATCTTCATGGGTCTTGCTAACATGTTCAACGATTTCGATTTCGCTCTTTTAGAAATCAACCCGCTAGTAATCACAGACGAAGGTAACCTTCACTGTCTAGACGGTAAAATCGGTGTAGATGGTAACGCGCTTTACCGTCAACCTAAAATCCGCGAAATGCACGATCCTTCACAAGAAGATGCGCGTGAAGCTCACGCTGCTAGCTTCGAGCTTAACTACGTTGCACTAGACGGTAACGTTGGTTGTATGGTTAACGGTGCAGGCCTAGCAATGGGTACAATGGACATCGTAAACCTACACGGTGGTAAGCCAGCTAACTTCCTAGATGTTGGTGGCGGTGCGACTAAAGAGCGTGTATCTGAAGCATTCAAGATCATCCTATCTGACGACAACGTTAAAGCTGTTTTAGTTAACATCTTTGGTGGTATCGTACGTTGTGACATGATCGCAGAAGGTATCATTGGCGCAGTTAAAGAAGTAGGTGTAAATGTTCCTGTAGTAGTACGTTTAGAAGGTACTAACGCTGAACTAGGTCGTGAAGTTCTTGCAAGTTCTGACCTTAACATCATCGCTGCTGAGTCACTAACAGACGCAGCTGAAAAAGTTGTTGCTGCTGCGGAGGGCAAATAATGTCTGTATTAATCAATAAAGATACAAAAGTTATCTGTCAAGGTTTCACAGGTGGCCAAGGTACTTTCCACTCAGAGCAAGCGCTTGAGTATGGTACACAAATGGTTGGTGGTGTAAGCCCAGGTAAAGGCGGTCAAACGCACCTAGGTCTTCCAGTATTCAACACAGTACGTGACGCTGTAGAAGCAACAGGTGCAACTGCATCTGTTATTTACGTACCAGCTCCTTTCTGTAAAGATGCTATCTTAGAAGCTATTGATGCAGGCATCGAGCTTATCGTTTGTATCACTGAAGGTATCCCAACACTAGACATGGTTGACGTTAAAGTTAAGCTTGACCAAACTGGTGTTCGTATGATCGGTCCTAACTGCCCTGGTGTTATCACTCCGGGTGAAACTAAGATTGGTATCATGCCTGGTCATATCCACAAGCCTGGTAAAGTAGGTATCGTATCACGTTCTGGTACACTTACTTACGAAGCGGTTAAACAAACGACTGATGCTGGTTTCGGCCAATCAACATGTGTTGGTATCGGTGGTGACCCAATCCCAGGCACTAACTTCATCGACGTTTTAGAAATGTTCGAAAAAGACGAGCAAACTGAAGCAATCGTTATGATCGGTGAAATCGGTGGTACTGCAGAAGAAGAAGCTGCTGAGTATATCAAGCACAACGTGACTAAACCTGTTGTTTCTTACATTGCGGGTGTTACTGCACCTCCAGGTAAACGTATGGGTCACGCTGGTGCAATCATCGCAGGCGGTAAAGGTACTGCTGATGAGAAATTTGCTGCATTAGAAGCTGCGGGCGTAAAAACTGTACGTTCATTAGCTGATATAGGTAATGCACTTAAAGAGAAAACAGGCTGGTAATCAGTTTTAATCTCTTAAAAAGGCTCGCTTATGCGAGCCTTTTTTGTATCTGGTATATTGTTACCTATCGATGTCAAAATTTATTCATGAAATGAGAATAATAATGCTTTATTTGTGAATATAAATTCTTTAGACTGGTGCCTTGTTTATTCGTTTTTATTAAAAACATCCGATATTACAAGGTAAATATTACGTGCGTACCACTGAATTGGTCGATGGATTTCGTCAGTCAACTCCTTATGTTAATGCCCACAGAGGCAAAACTTTTGTTGTAATGCTTGGTGGAGAGGCAATAGATCAGCCTGGTTGTCGCAGCATTATCAACGATGTTGCATTACTTACCAGCCTAGGTATTAAAATTGTTTTAGTGTTTGGCGCACGACCACAATTTAATGCAGCACTTGAGCAAGTTGGCATAATTAGTCAGTTCCACAATGAGATACGCGTAACGGATAACGCCACCTTTGATGTCATTAAAAAAGTCGCAGGTGCGATGCAATTTGATATTACGGCACGACTATCAACGTCTCTTAGTAGTACACCTATGTCAGGCTCATTTTTAAATGTGGTAAGTGGCAACTTTGTCATAGCACAGCCACTAGGTGTGGATGAAGGGGTTGATTATCATCACTCAGGAAGAGTGAGGCGCATCGACGTAGAGGGTATTCGCCATCAGTTAAATAATAACGGTATTGTACTATTAGGGCCGATTGCGGCATCGGTTACCGGTGAAAGTTTTAATTTAACCGCAGAAGAAATTGCTACTCAAGTTGCGTTAAAACTGCGTGCCGATAAAATGCTAGGCTTCTGCGAAGAGGCCGGTATTTTAGATGAAAATGGCGAAGCAATCGCTGAGCTGATGCCAAACGAAGCGGAGCGTGTTTTAGCGAATTACCGCAAGCAAGCTGATTCCTGTTTAAGTGCGACTGTTTTCTTACAAGCAGCAATTGATGCTTGCCGAGGCGGTGTGCATCGCTGCCACCTAGTGAGTTACAAAGAAGATGGCGCGTTACTACAAGAATTGTTCTCTTTAGATGGTATTGGTACACAAATCGCACCACAAAGTTCAGAGCAACTTCGTAGCGCGACTATCTCTGATATAACTGGTATCATTAACCTTATTAGACCCCTTGAGCAGCAAGGCTATTTAGTGCGTCGCTCACGAGAGCAGCTTGAAATTGAAATTGAGCAATTTACAGTGATCGAACGTGATGGACTTATCATTGCCTGTGCAGCTTTGTATCCGTTTGCAGATGAACAAGTAGGGGAGTTCGCAAGCTTGGCTGTTCATCCTCAGTACCGAGATGCAGATCGTGGCAGTTACCTACTGAGGTTTATTATTAATAAAGCTAAACGTGCGGGTTACTCGCATTTATTCGCACTGACTACACGGAGTATTCACTGGTTTTTAGAGCAGAGTTTTGAATTGGTAACAGTCGATGAGTTGCCAGCTAAGAAAAAAGCGCTCTATAACCATGAACGCCGGTCTAAGGTTTTGCGCTTGGACCTCACTAAGCTGAGTAAAAACAGGTAACCAAAAGGTGACGCATGCGCGTCACCTTTCATTTTCAATACTGTATTTATCTAATATTGATAGTTAATGTGCTGATAAAAACGCACTCGTAAATCTTGTCGAGTTGGGTTGAACGCCAGCTCATCGGTCACTTCATTAATTGCACTTTGAACTTGGTTCATAAACCGTCCATAACCAATATCATGCTTATCTTTATCTGCGGCTGCAATCACAAAATGTAGCACGTCAACTAAACTATTGGCATCCCAGTAATGCTGTAGTTGGGGTTCCTTGGTGTTGCAATCAAAGGTCAATTTTTGTAGTTCACTGTTGCTTTGCGCATTATCGATATGACTATTGCGCACTATAGGGCGGGTACCATTAGCGATAAAAGCCCCGAGTGTTAATTGGCGTTTTTCACATGCGCGTTTAAACGCATCAAAAATATATTGATAAAATTGTGTGTAGTTTGCTTCGTTAAGCATATGCTGGAACTGCGTTTTAATCGCACGCGTGACTGGAATTGAGAATCCCGCATAGGTCATTTCACTGTGCTCACTTGGTAAGTGACATTGACGAGACTGATAACGAGGGTAGAGGCTTCTTAATTTATAACCGTAGCTTTCTTTATGGCCTTTTGCTTTTGCAAACATGTCATAAGTAAGATGTTGGTGATCGCGAATTTTTAGCGAAGATTGGTTACTTAACAGCTTATCTTGTAAGCTGCTAATGACGCGCTGTACTTTGTGATGAAACTGGGCTGCATTTGCTCTGATTTCTTCACCTGTTGCCAAGAATAAGAAGCGAATCTTTTTACATTTTTCATCATCCGAAGCAAATATAGTGTGTGCTTCGTGGTATTGAGGATTGTAAAAAAACAGAATTTGTTTGGCGGTTTCTAAGCTATATGCCTCATCGTGATAACGAACCACGGGTAGTTTATCATTTGCGATTAGATGAACATTGTGAAGTTCGTATTCGTCGCATAGTGCAAATAATTCCCTTGCAAGACGCTTATAACTGCAGTTAACTGAGCTAAACTGCGCGAAAAACTCATCGTTTGGTTTAAATTCAACTAGCACATATTGGTTTGCACGTGCTGAGCTTGGAATATAGACTCGATGTTGATTGAGCGAAGCCATCTTTTTTCCTTATAAAAAGTAAAACTGTCGGGACTATATCGCTACTGGATGATCATTTTATTGCGTTAGAACAATTTTTTTACCGATTTTGTCGAGTCTGTGAACTATGTATTCAACGATCGGCTTAATATCTTCAATAAACATGATTCAACTACTGTATGTTAAGGTTTGTTTTTGTAATAATGCATTAGTTTTGTCACCATGCAATATTCAGAGGATTATGCTCCTATGGCGGAAATTGAGAATCGCCCAAGTAACTTTATTAGAACGCGTATTGATGAAGATCTCGCAAGCGGTAAGCATGCGACTACGCACACGCGTTTTCCACCAGAACCAAACGGTTTTTTACACATTGGTCATGCAAAGTCGATTTGCTTAAACTTTGGTATTGCCAAAGATTATCAAGGTCTTTGTAATTTACGTTTTGATGATACGAATCCAGAAAAAGAAGACATCAATTACGTAAATTCGATTAAAGAAGATGTGCAGTGGTTAGGTTTTAAGTGGGATGGTGAAATCAAGTATTCATCTAACTATTTCGACGCGCTATACGGCTATGCTGTTGAGCTTATCGAAAAAGGCCTTGCATATGTGTGTTTCTTATCGCCCGATCAAGCGCGTGAATACCGTGGTACGTTAAAAGAGCCAGGTAAAAATAGCCCATACCGTGATACATCGATTGAAGAAAACCGAGCGTTATTTGAAAAAATGCGTAATGGCGAATTCAAAGAAGGCGAGTGTGTACTTCGTGCAAAAATCGATATGGCAAGCTCATTCATGGTATTACGTGACCCGATTATATATCGTGTCCGTTTTGCTCATCACCACCAAACAGGTGACAAGTGGTGCATTTACCCAATGTACGACTTTACGCATTGTATTTCTGATGCGCTAGAAGGCATTACACATTCATTATGTACGCTTGAGTTCCAAGACAACCGTCGTTTATACGATTGGGTATTGGATAATATCAGCCTTGACTGTCATCCGCAGCAAATCGAGTTCTCACGATTAAATCTTGAGTACACCATTATGTCTAAGCGTAAATTAAACGACTTAGTGGTTAATGGTCATGTTGAAGGGTGGGACGATCCACGTATGCCAACAATTGCTGGTTTACGTCGTCGTGGTTATACACCTGCATCAGTACGTGAGTTCTGTTCTCGTATCGGTATCACTAAACAAGAAAACATGGTTGAAATGGGTATGCTAGAAGCTTGTATCCGTGAAGACTTAAATGAACATGCACCGCGTGCAATGGCTGTTCTTGATCCGGTGAAGATTGTTATCGAAAACTATGATGCAGATAAAGTAGAAACATTATCTGTTGCAAATCACCCGAATAAAGAAGAGATGGGGCGTCGTGATGTGCCTTTCACTCGTGAACTTTATATCGAGCGTGAAGACTTCCGTGAAGAAGCAAATAACAAGTTCAAGCGTTTAGTTCTTGATAAAGAAGTACGTTTACGTGGTGCTTATGTCATTAAAGCTGAGCGCGTTGAAAAAGACGAAAACGGCGAAATTACAACTATCTTCTGTTCTTACGATCCTGAAACTCTGGGTAAAAACCCAAGTGATGGCCGTAAGGTTAAAGGTGTAATTCACTGGGTATCAGCAAGTGAATCAATCACAGCTGAAGTACGTTTGTACGACCGCTTATTTAACGTACCAAACCCAGCCGCTGCAGAAGACTTTAACGCAACTTTGAACCCAGAGTCACTCGTAGTGCTTGCGAACGCTAAAGTTGAGCCGTCACTTGCCAACGCACAAGCCGAGCAGGGCTTCCAGTTTGAGCGTACGGGTTACTTCTGTCGTGATAGCAAAGCTGAAACATTAGTATTCAATCAAACTGTGGGTCTTCGTGATTCATGGGCGAAGATTGAACAAAAGGGCTGAACCCTTTAACTAATTTTTTAAGTTTCTAAGCTTAATAAAAAACCCTTTCACTTTTAAAGTGAAAGGGTTTTTTTATAACGATTAAAAGTTAAGTCAAGTTAGAAATAACCGCGAATACCCAAGCTGAAATTACGACCTGGTAGTGGTGCTTTCTCTTTAATAAATGAGCTGTGTACGAAACCTAGCTCATCGGTTAAGTTATCAATATTAATGTAAAGCTGTGTATCTACAGGGCCTAAATCAAGTTGATAGTTAGCAGATGCATCAAACAAAGTATAGCCATCAGTTTTTGTTTCATAGGCTGTGATATCTGACTGCTCAAAGTAATGTGTACCTGTTAAGCTAAACTGCCAATCTGCAAATGTATATTGTAATTCAGAGCCAAGTTTATTGGCTGGCACACGCGGCAAATAGCCTTCACCATCTTTTAATTTTGCGGTTGTTGAATCACCAAATACTTTTACCAACGCACTCGGTGTAACTTGGTAATGAACATCAAACTCAACACCGTAAAGTTTTGCATCTTTACTCGCGAATTGATAAACCGCCATTGCATCTTCATCAGCATCAGCTGCTGATTCTAACCCGTGCTCTTCATCAAATACTAAGCCTGTATTTTGTTGGTAGTAATAGTTTTCAATATCGTTATAGAAGAAATTAACTGTGTAACCAAAATCGCCAATAAAACGGCGGAAGCTTAAATCAAAATTGGTGGCAGTTTCTTGAGCAATATTTTCCGGTTCAAAATGAATTTCACCATCTTCAATGTGATAACCAAGGCCTAATTCATAGGTACTAGTAGCAATGTGCACACCATTTGATAGTAGCTCAGCACTGAGTGGTGCACGCTCTGAACGTGACACACTTAGAGCAACACTTTGACCTTCTTGATATTGCCAAATCGCACCTGCAGATAAGCTAAGGTTAGTGAAATCTTCGCTGTAGCTGATAATTTCAGCTTCTTCGTGTGTTTCTTCCTCGTGGTCATCTTCATGATCGTGATGGTGTTCACTCATGGTGACATCAGAGTCAATTTTGTAATCTTCGATTCGTGCACCGAGCTCAACCGTAACGTCACCAAATTGACTTTCTTCGAGTAAAAATAATGCGTTTGAAGTTGTGGTACTGGCAGGGGTAAAGGCTTCTTCACCGTCTGCATCATAATCTGACTCATAAAAGTGATAGCCTGCTATGCCATGCCATTGTCCTAATGTATGCTCAACGGTTGCACGTGCTTCTGTTGTTTCGTTATGAAAAACAGTGCCGATTTCTCCACCTTCAATTTCAGCATGTTGATAATCAGTGTAACCGACACGAAGCGTAATATTTTCGATCCAGTTATCGTGCAATGCATAGCTCATGTAACCTTGCCAACGGTCTTGTTCTAAGCGTGCAAATACTGATTCTTCGTGCTCTTCTTCACCTTCATGATGCTCACCTTCTTCATGCTCGTCATGTTCATGATGATGGTGTTCATGAGCTGGAATACCATAGTCAGTTTCAATACGACCATAGGACATGCCTACCGTTAAATGTTCACCTACATAGCTAGTACCAAAATTTAGAGTTTCGCTGTCGATAAATGTGTTTTCTACGCTGTTAGCTGTTTCGTGCTCTTCATGCTCTTCACCTTCATGTTCTTCGTGCTCTTCAGGAAGCTCGAAAGTAGGTGTTTCATAATCGTGGCCTTTACGCTTAGTTCCGTCAAAATGGAAATTAAATCCGTTATTACCCGTTTCTAACTTAGCGGCGTAGGTATTGGTATTTGATACTGTATCGTGAGTGTATTGAGCAGCACCGGTTAAAGACTCGATGTTATCGGTAGGAATACGGTTATCAACAACGTTCACCACACCACCAATCGCGCCTGAGCCATAAAGTAGGGTAGCAGGGCCACGAAGTACTTCGATTTGTTCAGCAGCTAAGCTGTCGTTAGATGTGGCGTGATCTGGGCCAATACGTGAGGCATCGCTGCTATCAAGACCATTTTGAGTGATTTTTACACGTGGACCATCTAAGCCACGAATAATTGGGCTTGATGAAACTGGGCCAAAATAGCTCGCATTCACACCAGGTAAGCCTTTTAGTGTTTCACCTAAAGTTGGCTTGGCTTTGTTTTTTAAATTATCACCAGCAAGTACATTAACCGGTGAGATCATCTCTAAACTATTTTTATGTAGGGCTGACGCATAAACAACAACAGTTTCAACTGACGTCGGTGTTAGATTGACGACAACTGATTGGCTGTCACCAGAAACTTCTATACGTTTATCAATGTAGTTGTCTTTACTTATGTGGAGTTGGCCTTTGTTATCTACATCAATTTTAAATTGACCTGATTTGTCCGTTACCACTGTTTGTGATTTACCGTGAACATGAATTTCGGCATTTGCAATGGGTTGTTGCTTATCGTCTAGAACTTGACCTGAGATAACAGCTGCAAAGCTTGAATGTGAAAATAAAGCTGCTGCAACGGCACTTGAAAGTACTGTAAGTTTATTCATCGTTCCTACTTCTGAGTTTATTATTAATAATCTTGATATAATATAACACCTCATTTATGGTAAAACAATGACGTTATAGTATAACTTTTGTTTTGTCGCTATTTACCATACATCCGCTATACTCAATACACCTTACTCGTGTAAAGGTTTATAGCTATGTCTGATAAAAATAGGGTATTCAAGGCACAATTTAGTATTGCTGACTTACGCCAGCACCGTAATCATTCTACGGTATTTACTACTGCGTGCGAGCGCTCAGAAAGCTACCAGCACTTTGTTCTTAAATTATTAAGTTATTGTGTATTTTCATATAATGAGGATGCTGTGCTTAATGCAAAATCAGATCGTTCAGAGCCTGATGTTGCTATCAAAGCATTAGATGAGCACTATATAACTTGGTTAGCCGTTGATGAACCCGATTTTCCCACTCTCAGTAAAATGGCGAAAAGGGTGGATGAATTATGGGTAGTGACAACATTGGATGGTGATTGGCTGAATGAATATCAGCATTCACTTGACCTGATCAGCAATGGACATTTGATTGCCTTCGATCATCAATTTATCGATGATTTAGCGTCGCACCTAACTAAAAACCTACAGTGGGATGTCACTATTGATGAGCATGCAATCAGTGTTGCAGATAAGCTTGGTTTTTATCAGAGTAAGCAATTAGTGTGGCATTAAAGCTCAATGGTTATCTTACCATTGGGCTTACTGCAACATAGTAAAACTTCGCCTTCTCGCACAAAAGCAAGCGGCTCTTGATTATACTTGACGCTCCCTTCAACTAATTTCGCACGGCATGCACCGCAGTAACCTTCTCGGCATTGGTAGGGGACATCTATTTTTTGTTGTTCTAGGCATTCAAGGAGAGATGAACAGCCAGAATCAAACTCTACATTCTGGCTGTCTGTTCCTGCAAGGATAACCTGTGCAGTGGTGTTAGTGCTCATTACAGGTCGAAGTCACCAAAGTCAGATGCATCAACTTGAGAGTCGATTTGACCAACTAAATAAGAGCTAATTTCAGCTTCTTGAGGGGCAACTTGTACATTGTCTGATACCAACCAAGAGTTGATCCAAGGGATAGGATTGCTCTTACTTTCAAACTGAGCAGGTAAGCCTACCGCAGTCATACGTGCATTAGTAATGTATTCAACGTATTGGCATAGGATATCTTTGTTAAGACCAATCATAGAACCATCTTTGAACAGGTATTCTGCCCAATCTTTTTCTTGCTCAGCAGCTTCGACAAACATTTGGATCGCTTCTTCGCGGCATTGTGCAGCAACGATCGCCATTTCTGGGTCGTCCTTACCATCTTGCATAATGTTCAGAATGTGCTGCGTGCCAGACAAGTGCAGTGCTTCATCACGGGCGATTAGCTTGATGATTTTCGCATTACCTTCCATTAATTCACGCTCAGCAAAAGCAAATGAACACGCAAAACTTACGTAAAAACGAATGGCTTCTAAGATGTTTACCGACATCATAGCAAGATAAAGCTGCTTTTTAAGATCAAATAAGCTTACTTTAATTTCTTTCCCATTAATAACATGCTTACCTTCACCATATAAATTATATAGCGATACCATGTTGATTAAGTCATCATAGTATTTAGTAACCGCATCAGCACGCTCACTGATTTTTTCATTGCTTACAATATCATCGAAGATAAGCTCAGGAGATTGCGTTACGTTACGAATAATATGCGTATAAGAACGGCTGTGAATAGTCTCGCTGAATGCCCATGTTTCGATCCATGTTTCAAGCTCAGGGATTGATACAATCGGCAGTAAGGCAACATTTGGAGAGCGACCTTGCACACTATCAAGTAGTGTTTGATATTTTAGGTTACTCAAGAAAATGTGCTTTTCATGATCAGGAAGCGCTTGGAAATCTAAGCGATCTTTACTTACGTCAACCTCTTCTGGGCGCCAGAAAAACGATAATTGTTTTTCGATTAGCTTTTCGAAAATAGGGTACTTTTGTTGATCGTAACGTGACACGTTTACCGTTTGGCCGAAAAACATCGGTTCTTGTAATTGGTTATTATGGTTTCGACTAAAAGTTGTATATGACATAGTGATTTCTCAAAAAACAGTCAGGACAAAGCGGGCTAATGAGCCCGCCTTTGTTATGTTATTAATTTAATTAGATTTTACAAGCGCCGCCTGCACAACTGTCATCTTCAACCTCAGGTGTCAACTCATCTTGAGAGTCAGATGCACCGTCACGGGTGTTGTGATAGTACAGGGTTTTAACACCGAGTTTATACGCAGTTAGTAAATCTTTTAATAGCACCTTCATAGGTACTTTACCGCCTTCGTACTTAGATGGATCATAGTTCGTGTTTGCAGAGATCGTTTGGTCAACGAATTTTTGCATAATACCAACAAGTTGTAAGTAACCATCGTTTGAAGGAATATCCCACAGTAGCTCGTAGTTATCTTTCAGATTTTCATAATCAGGAACAACTTGCTTTAAGATACCATCTTTACTTGCTTTAACACTGATATGACCACGTGGTGGTTCAATACCATTTGTTGCATTAGAGATTTGCGATGATGTCTCTGAAGGCATTAGTGCAGACAGCGTCGAGTTACGCATACCATGCTCTTTAATGCTGGCACGTAATGAATCCCAGTCTAAGTGAAGTGGCTCTTCACAGAACTGATCTAAGTCACGCTTATAAGTATCTGTTGGCATAATGCCTTGAGAATACGTAGTCTCGTTAAATTTCGGACATGCACCACGTTCTTTCGCTAATTCATTTGACGCTTTCATTAGGTAATATTGAATTGCTTCAAATGTTTTGTGAGTCAGCGCATTTGCACTGCCGTCTGAGTAACGCTTGCCATTTTTCGCTAAGTAGTAAGCAAAGTTAATTACACCGATACCTAACGTACGACGACCCATAGTCGCGTTTTTTGCTGCTGGAACAGGGTAGTCTTGGAAATCAAGTAAGTTATCAAGCGCACGAACCGCAAGTTCAGCAAGCTCTTCTAATTCATCAAGTGATTCAATTGCACCTAAGTTAAACGCAGACAAGGTACACAGTGCAATTTCACCTTCTTCATCCATTACATTGCTAAGTGGCTTAGTTGGTAATGCAATTTCTAAACATAGGTTAGATTGACGAATTGGTGCCACAGTCGAAATGAACGGGCTGTGTGTATTACAGTGGTCAACATTTTGTAAGTAGATACGACCTGTGCTTGCACGCTCTTGTGCAAACATTGAGAATAACTCAATCGCTTTAATACGTTTTTTGCGAATTGACTCATCTTGCTCGTACTTGATGTATAGCTCATCAAACTTCGTTTGATCTTCAAAGAATGCGTCATATAGACCAGGTACATCTGATGGGCTAAATAAAGTGATGTAATCATCTTTAATTAAACGGCTGTACATTAATTTGTTGAACTGTACACCGTAGTCAAGGTGACGAACACGGTTATCGTCAACACCACGGTTGTTCTTAAGAACTAATAAGTTTTCAACTTCTAAGTGCCATAATGGGTAGAATAGGGTTGCTGCACCGCCGCGTACACCACCTTGTGAACAGCTTTTAACCGCTGTTTGGAAATGCTTATAAAACGGGATACAACCTGTGTGGTACGCTTCACCGTTGCGGATTGGGCTGCCAAGCGCACGAATGCGACCCGCATTAATACCAATCCCTGCACGTTGTGAAACATACTTAACAATCGCAGACGATGTCGCATTAATAGAATCTAGGCTATCACCACACTCGATAAGTACACATGAGCTGAACTGGCGCGTAGGCGTACGCACACCGGCCATGATTGGTGTTGGTAACGAAATCTTGAATGTAGATACTGCATCATAAAAGCGCTTGATGTAGTCAAGACGCGTCTCTTTTGGATAATCAGAGAATAAGCTTGCAGCAACTAAGATATATAAAAACTGTGCACTTTCGTAAATTTCACCAGTAACACGGTTTTGAACCAAATATTTCCCTTCTAGCTGTTTTACAGCAGCATAGCTGAAGTTTAAGTCGCGGTTGTGATCAATATAAGAATCTAACTCATCGATTTCTTGCTCGGTATAATCAACAAGTAAGTGTTGATCATAACGTTTGTCTTCAACTAATTTCGTGATGTGATCATATAAGCGTGGTGGCTCAAATTGGCCGTACGCTTTTTTACGTAAATGGAATACAGCTAATCGAGCAGCAAGGTATTGGTAGTCAGGCGTATCTTTAGAGATCTGATCAGCTGCCGCTTTGATGATAGTTTCATGAATGTCATCGGTACGAATTCCATCGTAAAATTGAATATGTGATTTTAATTCAACTTGCGAGACAGACACGTTATTTAGACCTTCGGCGGCCCAAGCGATCACGCGATGGATCTTATCTAGATCAAGTGACTCTTTACGGCCGTCACGTTTGCTTACAGATAGCTGTTGGTTCATAGTCTTGCCTGTATTCCTTGGGAAATTATATTTTTAGTGAAAATTTATTCTTCAGTATAATTTTTATTATTAAACACTAGATTGTGTGAATTGAATAACATTTAGCCACAATATCTGGTGTTCTTTAAATTGCAGATCACAAGATAGTGTGGTCTGCGATCATTTGCAAGGGACAGAAATGCCCCTATTTGTGGATAACTACTGGATAAGCACATTGTGTTAGTGAGCATTAACCTTTGACCATTCATTGATGATGAAATTTGTAAAAATCAACTCAAGATCTAGAAAATTTACCGTTTTTAAAAATAAATTTTGACTGTTTTTTTTATCGTCAAAGAATGCTCAAAACTCAAACCGATCACAATATATAGTATCTAAATTTAAATATAGCACTATATATGGTTAAATCCATCAATAGGCGAATGCCAATTGAAATCAGCTTGCCAATCCAGAGCAGCATCAACACTGGGTATATAGCCCCATAAAGCAGTAGCACTATACATATTGGCTGCTTTTGCCGCTTGGATGTCGCGCTCTGCATCCCCTATATACAAACAACGACTGGGATCAACATTGAGGATCTCAGCAGTGTGCAGTAGTGGATCTGGAGATGGCTTAGCCACGTCTAGTGTATCTCCACTCACCACAGCCATAGCATTACTTAAAGAAGGGATTGCTTTGACTAAGGGCTCTGTTAAAAAACTTGGTTTATTAGTCATAATGCCCCATTTAATGTCTTTTTGTTCAAGTGCAACTAAGAGCTGCTCTATACCCTTAAAACATTTACTGTGCACAGCAATATCTGCGGCGTAGTAGTCAAGAAGCTGCTGGCGCAAGGCGAGCTGTTCAAGTTCGGGCCATTTATCACCAAAGCCTACTTCTAATAATGCATTTGCACCATTAGAAGCAGCGGGGCGATAAACATGCTCAGCAACAGGCGCCACATTGGCATCTGCTAACACACGGTTTAATGCGCCACCTAAGTCATCTGCGGTATCGAGTAGTGTGCCATCTAAATCAAAGATAAAGGCATCAAAATCGATAGAGGGTGTTTGTACACCACTCATCAGGCTAGTTTCTCAAAGTGAAGAATGTAATTAACACTGACATCATCATTTAAGCTGTACTGCTTAGAAAACGGATTATAGGTAAGGCCTGTACTGGCTCTTACTTTTAACCCCGCTTCCTCTGCCCACGCAATAAGTTGTGCAGGTTTTATAAACTTCTTGTGGTCATGAGTACCTTCGGGAACCATTTTTAAAAGCTTTTCAGCGCCAACAATGGCAAATAAGTATGCTTTCGGGGTTTTATTTAATGTTGAAAAGAATACATCAGCACCTGGTTTGGCAAGTTCTGCTACAGCACGAATAATAGAAGCAGGATCTGGAACATGCTCCAGCATTTCCATACAGGTGATCACATCAAAGCGAGCAGGGTGCTCAGCCGCAAACTCTTCTGCGGGTACTTTAATATAATCAACGGGCACGCCGGTTTCCAAACTGTGTAGTTTGGCAACGGTTAAAGGCTCTTGACCCATATCGATGCCTGTCACTTTTGCGCCCATACGTGCCATGCTTTCACTTAAAATGCCGCCACCACAGCCAACATCTAAGGTTTCCTTATCAAATAAGCCGCCCACTTTATCGGCAACAAAATCCAAGCGAAGAGGATTTATTTCATGAAGAGGTTTGAACTCTCCGTCGCGATCCCACCAACGTTCTGCGATGGCTTCAAACTTTGCAATTTCTGCATTATCTACATTTTGATGTTCGGTCATAAAAAACTTCCTCGTCAATCTGAGGCCATTATATAGGGGTAAATTAATAAATCGCAAAGATTTAGCGCCTGTAAATCTAAATAAATTGTGATAGCATGGTCTGGAAATAATAACTAAAGCTCTGAAGACGGCGCTTTGCCTCTTTATGAGTCAATACTGAAGGAATGTGAAATCAAATGACTGATCTCGCCAATGAAATTCTGCCAGTCAATATTGAAGATGAATTAAAAAATTCCTACCTTGATTATGCGATGAGTGTAATCGTAGGACGTGCATTGCCAGACGTACGTGACGGCTTAAAGCCAGTTCACCGCCGTGTTTTATTCGCAATGAACGAACTCAATAATGATTGGAATAAACCTTACAAGAAATCAGCACGTGTTGTTGGTGATGTAATCGGTAAGTACCACCCACATGGCGACAGCGCGGTATATGACACCATCGTTCGTATGGCGCAGCCTTTCTCATTACGCTATATGCTTGTTGACGGCCAAGGTAACTTTGGTTCTGTTGATGGTGACTCTGCGGCAGCAATGCGTTATACGGAAGTCCGTATGGCGAAAATGTCACATGAATTATTAGCTGACTTAGAAAAAGAAACGGTTGATTACGTACCTAACTACGACGGTACTGAGCAAATTCCTGACGTATTACCTACAAAAGTACCTAACTTATTAGTGAACGGTTCTTCAGGTATCGCGGTTGGTATGGCAACAAACATTCCGCCTCATAACTTAACAGAAGTTATCAATGGTTGTTTAGCGCTTATTCAAAACCCTGATATGTCAATTGCTGACCTTATTGAATATATCCCAGGTCCTGATTTCCCGACTGCGGCGATTATCAATGGTAAAAAAGGCATTGAGCAAGCGTACTTAACCGGTCGTGGTAAAGTATATATCCGTGCTCGTGCTGAAATCGAAGTTGACGAAAAAACCGGTCGTGAAACAATCATCGTTCACGAAATCCCTTATCAAGTTAACAAAGCGCGTCTTATCGAAAAGATCGCTGAGCTTGTTAAAGATAAGAAGATTGAAGGTATTAGCGCACTACGTGATGAATCAGATAAAGACGGTATGCGTATCGTTATCGAAATCAAACGTGGTGATGTTGGTGAAGTAATCTTAAACAACCTTTATGCACAAACTCAGTTACAAACTGTGTTTGGTATGAACATGGTTGCACTAGATAACAACCAACCTAAGTGCTTTAACCTTAAAGAAATGCTTGAAGCGTTTATCGTACACCGCCGTGAAGTTGTTACACGTCGTACCGTATTTGATTTACGTAAAGCCCGTGATCGTGCTCACACGCTTGAAGGCTTAGCGATTGCTCTTGCGAATATCGATCCGATTATCGAACTGATTCGTAAGTCACCAACACCAGCAGAAGCAAAAGCTGCATTAACAGCACGTTCTTGGGAGTTGGGTACTGTTAAAGCAATGCTTGAAAAAGCAGGTGAAGATAACGTTGCACGTCCTGATTGGTTAGCTGATGATTTAGGTATCCGTGACGGTCAATACTATTTATCTGAGCAACAAGCACAAGCAATTCTAGACCTACGTTTACACAAGCTAACGGGTCTTGAGCATGAGAAGATCTTAGACGAGTACCAAACACTCCTTGATCTAATTGCCGAGCTTTTACACATTCTTTCAAGCCCAGAGCGCTTAATGGAAGTTATCCGCGATGAGCTAGTAGAAATTAAAGAGCAATATGGTGACGAACGTCGTACTGAAATCAGTGCAGCAGCTCACGATATTAGCCTTGAAGACCTAATTAATGAAGAAGACGTGGTAGTAACGCTTTCTCACGAAGGTTATGTTAAGTATCAACCATTATCTGACTACGAAGCACAGCGTCGTGGTGGTAAAGGTAAGTCAGCAACGAAGATGAAAGATGAAGACTTCATTGAACGTCTATTAGTTGCTAACACACACGATACAATTCTGTGTTTCTCAACGGCAGGTCGCTTGTATTGGCTTAAAGTATATCAGTTACCACTTGCAAGCCGTGCAGCGCGTGGTAAGCCAATTGTTAACTTATTACCACTTGAAGCTGATGAACGTATTACTGCTATCTTACCGGTACGTGAGTACGAAGAAGATAAATACATCTTCATGGCGACTGCATTTGGTACAGTTAAGAAAACACCACTTACAGCATACAGCCGTCAACGTGCGAGCGGTATCATCGCTGTGAACCTAAATGAAGGCGATAGCCTAATTGGTGTTGATATCACTGATGGCACGAATGAAATCATGCTATTCACTGATGCGGGTAAAGTTGTTCGCTTTAAAGAAGCGGAAGAATCAGCTGTCGTTGATGAAAACGGTAACCCAGTTCTAGACGAAAACGGTAACCCAGAAATCCGCTTCAAAGGTGTACGTCCAATGGGTCGTACAGCAACAGGTGTTCGTGGTATCAAGATGGCAGACGATCAACGCGTTGTGTCGTTAATCGTACCTAAGTCAGATGGTGCAATCCTCACTGTGACAGAAAACGGTTATGGTAAGCGTACTGCACTTGAAGATTACCCATCTAAGAGCCGTGCAACACAAGGTGTTGTATCAATCAAAGTAAGCGAGCGTAATGGCGCTGTGGTTGGTGCAGTACAAGTTGACGACAACGACGAAATCATGATTATCTCGAATCGCGGTACCTTAGTACGTACCCGTGTAAACGAGGTTTCTACGGTTGGTCGTAATACTCAGGGCGTTATTTTGATACGAACTATTGACGAAGAGCAAGTAGTTGGTTTACAACGTATCGAAGAAATCGAAGTTGATGAGCTTGAAGCCATCGAAGGCGAGGCCGTTGAAGTAGTCGATACAAATCCTGAAGAAACGGGTGATAACCCACCTTCAGAATAACATTGATTTAAAAAGCGGCTTCGGCCGCTTTTTTTATTAGCACTATAATTACTGGAATGAGGCAAAGTAATGACTAAATATAATTTTTGTGCAGGACCGGCAATGCTGCCGCCAGCAGTTATGCAAAAAGCACAAAAAGAATTTATAGATTGGCAAGGTTTAGGTGTATCTGTGATGGAAATCAGCCATCGCAGTAGTGATTTCATAGAGCTCACTGCTAAATGTGAAGCTAGCCTGCGTCGTTTAATGAATATTAGCGATGAATTTGAAGTGTTATTTATGCACGGCGGTGGTCGTGGTCAATTCAGCGCAGTTCCGCTTAACCTTCACCTTAATGATAAAACCGCTGTTTATTGTGAAAACGGTGTGTGGTCAAAAGGCGCGACACAAGAAGCCGCAAAATTCACTGCCGTTGAAAGTATCAATGTGCGTGATGATGAGCAGCAAAATGGTCAGTTTTCTATTAAACCAGCGAGCAGCTGGGAATTACCTGCGGATGCGTCGTACATTCACTATTGTCCAAATGAAACCGTAGATGGTATTGAAATTTTTGATGTGCCTTCACATCCGTCAGCTCCCATTGTGGCTGACATGTCTTCGACTATTTTATCGCGCGAAATTGATGTGAATCAGTTTGATCTTATTTACGCTGGTGCACAAAAGAATATCGGTCCGTCTGGCTTATCGATTGTTATTATCCGCAAAACGTTACTTGAGCGCGAGGGCCTTGCAAAGCCAGGTATTCTTGATTACGCCTTAGAAGCAAAACAAGGCAGCATGTATAACACACCACCTACATTTGCGTGGTACTTAGCGGCTGAAGTTTTTGAGTGGCTCGAAGCCAATGGCGGCGTTAAAGCCATGGAAGAGCAAAATATCGCAAAAGCAGAGCTACTTTACAACTACATTGATAGCTCAGATTTTTACAGCAACAAAGTTGCTAAGCATTGCCGTTCGCGTATGAACGTACCGTTTTGGTTAAACGATGAATCGCTTAATGACAAGTTTATCAGTGAGTCAAAAGAAGCTGGTTTATTAGCTCTTGAAGGCCACCGTATTGTCGGTGGTATGCGTGCAAGTATCTATAACGCGATGCCGCTAGAAGGTGTTCAAGCTTTGGTTAATTTTATGGATAAATTCGCCAAGGAGAACAGCTAATTATGGAACAGCTTCGTCTTGAACCGATTACAAAGGTAAATGGCAGTGTGACACTGCCTGGCTCAAAAAGTTTATCAAACCGTATTTTACTGTTAGCAGCGCTGGCAGAGGGCACCACAGTTGTAGAAAACCTACTTGATAGTGACGACATTCGTCATATGTTAGGTGCACTAAAACTTTTAGGCGTTAATGTATCGCTTAATGAAGATAAAACAGTGGCAACTGTCGAAGGTGTTGCCGGTAAATTTAAAACACCTAGCGAGCCACTATTTTTAGGCAATGCTGGTACGGCTTATCGTCCTCTTACAGCGGTGTTAGCGGCGGTAGAAGGCGAATACCAGCTAGTGGGTGAGCCTCGTATGGAAGAGCGCCCAATCGGCCATTTGGTGGATGCGCTACAAGCACTTGGCGGTGATGTTGAATACCTAAAAAATAAAGATTATCCGCCTCTGGCTATTAAAGGCGGCAAAATCAACGGTGGTAAAGTTGCAATTGATGGCAGCATTTCAAGTCAATTTTTAACTGCATTATTAATGGCAGCCCCGCTATTTAATGGCGACACAGAAATCACTATTAAAGGCACCTTGGTATCAAAACCTTATATCGATATCACCCTTGATGTGATGAAGCGTTTTGGCGTTACTGTGAGCCATGACAATTACGAAACGTTTTACGTTAAAGGCTGTCAACAGTATCAAGCACTTGAACGTATAATGGTTGAAGGGGATGCATCTAGTGCTTCTTACTTCGTTGCGGCTGCTGCAATAGCGGGCGGCGAAATTGAGATCAATGGGGTAGGTGCTGCATCTGTTCAAGGCGATATTGGTTTTGCCAAAGTCATGGAACAAGTTGGCGCTAAAATTGATTGGTACGATGAAAAGCTGGTGGTTCGTAAGGGAGAGCTGAACGCCGTAGATATTGATGCCAATGCAATTCCTGATGCGGCAATGACGCTGGCAACTGTTGCGCTTTTTGCAAAAGGTAAAACGGCCATTCGCAATATCTATAACTGGCGTGTAAAAGAAACAGATCGCTTGCATGCCATGGCCACAGAGCTTCGAAAAGTAGGTGCTGAGGTTGTTGAAGGGGAAGATTTCATCGAAATTACACCACCTAAAACATTTAACGATGTAGCGATTGATACTTACAACGACCACCGCATTGCCATGTGCTTTGCGATGGTGGCAGTTGCTGGTAAGCCAATAACCATTAACGATCCTAAGTGTACATACAAAACTTTTCCAACGTTTTTCAAAGTACTAGAGTCTGTCTCAAGTCAATAAAACAGAAGAAAATATAAAAAGTTACACTCTAAATGCGGATCTATTATCAGAACTGACGTATAATATCGCGGTTTTATTTTGGTGTGCATTGCAGGAGGTTATAAATGCAGGCGTTATCAATGCCCGTTATCACCATAGATGGCCCAAGTGGTTCAGGTAAAGGAACTGTTTGCCGCTTGTTAGCCGAGAAATTAGGTTGGGATGTATTAGACAGCGGCGCGATTTATCGTGTGTTGTCACTTGCGGCACTCCATCATCAAATTGAATTAGACAATGAAGAAGGTCTTGTTCCTCTTGCTGCAAATTTAGATGTGCAATTTTTGGTTGATAGCCAAGCACACACATCGAAAATTATTTTGGAAGGCGAGGATGTCACAACCACAATTAGAAACGAAGAAGTAGGGGCTGCTGCCTCAAAAGTAGCAGCACTGCCGCGAGTTAGAGAAGCATTGTTACGCCGCCAGCGAGCATTTAGAACTGAAAATGGTTTAATTGCTGATGGTCGTGATATGGGAACGGTCGTGTTCCCTGATGCACCACTGAAAATATATTTGACAGCTTCTGCTGAGGAGCGCGCGCGTCGACGTTTTGCAGAGTTGAACGAACGTGGTCTAGATGTTACACTAAGTGGTCTACTTGAGGATATAAAGGCCCGTGATCATCGCGATATGAATCGTGAAATTGCGCCGCTTATACCTGCAGATGACGCGATTGAAATCGACACAAGTGATTTTAATGCAATGCAAGTGTTTGATAAAGTTGTAACTTTGTTAGATGAAGCAGTACTTGCAGGTAAGCTTCCTAAAGCTAAAAAGTAAATTTTTTAAGGTGCCGGCAGGAGGCCAGTGCTATTTTAACAACCCCATGCAGCATGGTTGCTAATTGGTTATTTAATTATTTAGAGACGTATAATGTCAGAAAATTTTGCGCAGTTATTTGAAGAAAGCCTAAAGGGTTTTGAAGCAGAGCAAGGCTCTATCGTTAAAGGTACAGTTATCTCAATCGAGAACAACATCGTACTTGTTGATGCTGGTCTTAAATCTGAGAGTGCAATCCCTGCTGAGCAATTCAAAAATGCTGCTGGTGAACTAGAAGTTGCTGTTGGCGACGAAGTAGATGTTGCACTAGATGCAATCGAAGACGGTTTCGGTGAAACTATCCTTTCTCGTGAGAAAGCGAAGCGTCACGAAGCGTGGATCCGTCTTGAGAAAGCGTGTGAAGAGCAAGAAACTGTTACTGGTGTTATCAACGGTAAAGTTAAAGGCGGTTTCACTGTTGAAGTTGATTCAATCCGTGCTTTCCTACCTGGTTCACTTGTTGATGTTCGTCCAGTACGTGACACAACTCACCTTGAAGGTAAAGAGCTTGAGTTCAAAGTAATCAAGCTTGACCAAAAGCGTAACAACGTAGTTGTTTCTCGCCGTGCAGTTATCGAATCAGAAAACTCACAAGAGCGTGAAGAACTTCTTGCTAACCTTGTTGAAGGTCAAGAAGTTAAAGGTATCGTTAAGAACCTTACTGACTACGGTGCGTTCGTTGACCTTGGTGGTGTTGACGGTCTACTACACATCACAGACATGGCGTGGAAGCGTGTTAAGCACCCTTCAGAAATCGTTAATGTTGGCGACGAAATCGCAGTTAAAGTTCTTAAATTCGACAAAGAGAAAACTCGTGTATCTCTAGGCCTTAAACAGCTTGGCGAAGATCCATGGGCAGCTATCGCTGGTCGTTACCCAGAAGGTTCTAAGCTTTCTGGTCGTGTAACTAACCTTACTGACTACGGTTGTTTCGTTGAAATCGAAGAAGGCGTAGAAGGTCTAGTACACGTTTCTGAAATGGATTGGACTAACAAGAACATCCACCCTTCAAAAGTTGTTTCACTAGGTGACACTGTTGAAGTTATGGTTCTTGAAATCGACGAAGAGCGTCGTCGTATTTCTCTTGGTCTTAAGCAATGTATTGCTAACCCATGGCAAGAATTTGCTCGTCTACAAAACAAAGGCGACCAAGTTACTGGTAAGATCAAATCAATCACTGACTTCGGTATCTTCATCGGTCTTGAAGGCGGTATTGACGGTCTTGTTCACCTTTCAGACATTTCTTGGAACACGCCAGGCGAAGAAGCTGTACGTGAATTCAAGAAAGGCGACGAAATCACTGCTATCGTATTGCAAGTTGACCCAGAGCGTGAGCGTATCTCTCTAGGCGTTAAGCAAATCGAAGCTGACCCTTTCAATAACTACCTGGACGCAAACAAAAAAGGTGCTATTGTTAAAGGTAAAGTGACTGAAGTTGATGCGAAAGGCGCAACTGTTGAGCTAATCGAAGGCGTTGAAGGTTACATCCGTGTAGCTGATATCGCTCAAGAGCGTGTTGAAGATGCTACAACTGTAGTTTCTGAAGGCGACGAAATCGAAGCGAAATACGTTGGTGTTGATCGTAAGAACCGCACTTTAAGCTTATCAGTTAAAGCTCTTTTCGAAGCAGAAGAGAAAGAAGTACTAGAGAAGCTTAAGAAAGAAGAGCCTGCGTTCGAAAACGCAATGGCTGCAGCATTCAAAAATGCTCAAAAAGACTAATCTATAGTCTTTAATTGGAAGGGCAGTTTTGCCCTTCCTTTATCTCTTTTTAAGGAAACGTTATGACTAAGTCAGAATTGATAGAACAACTAGCTGAACAACACGCACACATCCCAGTGAAAGATGTTGAAAATGCCGTTAAAGAAATTCTTGAACAAATGGCCGGTTCATTATCTAGCTCAGATCGTATTGAGATCCGTGGCTTTGGAAGTTTCTCATTGCATTATCGTTCTCCACGCACAGGTCGTAATCCAAAGACTGGCGAAACAGTTGAGTTAGACGGTAAGCACGTACCACATTTTAAACCAGGTAAAGAATTACGTGATCGCGTAAATGAGAGTATTGCCTAGTTTTATACAGGAGTAGTTACTTGTTTAGGGTATTAAAAATTGTATTAATAGCGCTGTGTTTATTTATTGCGTTTGTACTTGGTTCACAAAATCCACAATTGGTGCAAATCAATTATTTAATTGCCAGTAATACGTTGCCCTTAGCTGTTGTAATAAGTATCTGCTTTGTTTTAGGTGTCGCCATTGGTTGTTTTATAAGCTTTACACTGTTTTCGCAGTTAAAGTGGCAAAATTATCGCTTAAAGAAAAAGTTAGCGCCTGAAAAAAACAATAAAAAGCTTGTTGCTAATAAAGACACCTAACCATGATTGAGCTTCTGTTTTTACTTTTACCCGTTGCAGCCGGTTACGGTTGGATAATGGGTAAAAACAGTGCTAAAAACCAAGCTCATCAGCTTAATAGACAAATCACCTCTGAATATTCTAAAGGCCTTAAATTTCTCTTAGACAGAGAAGAAGATCAAGGCTTAGAACACCTTATTAACCTTCTTGAAGTCGCTGCTGATTCGGTTGAACACTACTCAACACTTGCAACCATGTTCCGCCGCCGTGGCGAGCTTGACCGCGCCATTAAAATTCATGAGCTGTTATTAAAACACCCAAGCCTTGATGAGCAACAAGCTGCTACTAGTCGCCTTGAGCTTGCTGAAGATTATATTATGGCAGGCTTATTAGATGGCGCAGAAGAACACTTAGTTTGGCTTGTAAAGGCAGGAAACAAAGAAGCGTTAGAGCCAATTATTAATCTTTATTCACAAACCCGTGAATGGGAAAAAGGCATTAATATGTACGAGGCACACAGTGATTTGTTCACTAAACCTCAACATATAAAAGCCATTGCCAACTTTTACTGTGAAGCGTCCTTACAAGATAATGATACGCAAATTATGCGTAAAGCCATTAGCTTAAACCACAAAGCTATTCGCCCATTGTATGAGCTTGGCCACAGTGCATTTATTAAAGAAGACTACGTAAAAGCAATCTACTATTGGCGTGAGCTAATTTGTCAATTTACCTTTTTTGCCCCTGTATTTGTTGAACAGCTAGCTATAAGTTACGAAAAGCTTAATTTAACTCATCAATTCCATGAGCTACTCAACGAGTTGCTCGATAAGGGTGGGGTACTTATAAAAATAAAACACTGCCAAGCTTTACTAGAACAAGGTCATATTGATCAAGCAATAAAATTTTTAACGGATAGTTTAAAGCGTCATCCAACTATTCGTGGCTTTAGCTTCTTATTACAGCTACTTGCTAAACAAAATAATGATATTAAAGATGTGCTAGACCAAATTGATAAGCTAGTTACGTCTTATATCGCAACCAAACCTGATTTTCAGTGCCAACACTGTGGCTTTACTAGTCATACCATTTATTGGGTATGTCCATCTTGTAAGCACTGGGAAACAATTGTTCCAAGCCGTGGCATAGACGGTTTTTAATTCATATTAGTCCATTAGTTTTTAGGAAAGTTATGTCTGTCGAAGATTCAAAAAAAGTATTAATTGCCCTTGATTATGATGATCAACAAACAGCTCTTGCGTTTGTAAAGCAATTATCGCCTGATACGTGTCGCCTTAAAGTAGGCAAAGAAATGTTCACGTATTTTGGTCCTAGCTTTGTTAAGGAACTAATCGACTTAGGTTTTGATGTATTTTTAGACCTAAAATTTCACGATATTCCAAACACAGTGGCTAAAGCTGTGACAGCGGCTGCAAAAATGGGTGTATGGATGGTTAACGTGCATGCCTCTGGCGGCGTTGAAATGATGACTAAAGCAAAACACGCTTTAGAACAGTTTGGTGATGATGCTCCATTACTCATTGCAGTAACCGTACTTACTAGTATGGATGCCGCAGAACTTACTCGTTTAGGTGTAGATAAAACGCCAGAAGAGCAAGTAATTTACCTAGCAAACCTTGCCAAAGAATCAGGCCTTGATGGGGTAGTGTGCTCAGCACAAGAAGCGAAAAAGCTAAAAGCAGAACTCGGCGCAGACTTTAAACTGGTTACCCCAGGTATTCGTCCCGCAGGCAGCGATGCAGGTGACCAAAAGCGCATCATGACACCAAAACAAGCCGTTGAAGATGGCAGCGACTATTTAGTTGTAGGCCGTCCAATCACCCAATCGGCAGACCCCGTTGCAACACTAAAAGAAATTAACGACTCACTAAAATAATCCTCGTTATTTTAAAATAGTCTTTAAAGAGCATTGTAAGCGTGATTTATATCGCGCTAAATACAGTGCTCTTTTTGTTTGTGGCAATTTCCCTAGGTTAACTGCATTTGAGAGTCAGTTAATCAAACTCGTTTTTGGACATAAATGAGTCAGAGTATTTATTCGGTAACGCCTTAATAAACGGCGAAAAATAGTAGGCTAAAATAAGCGACGAAGGAGCGCAAGCCTACTGTTTTGCGTCCATTGTTTAATTAACTTGTTAGGTTTTTAGTCACTAAAAATAAACAAATTACTCTTTTTTATTAAAGGTTTAAGCGATTCAACTGTACCATTATTTATATGATAAAGGATATATGTGTAATCCCAAGTTTCAGCTAAAACTACATTTAAAGAAGGAATAATAATAGTCGTGAAGTTCATTTGCCCTCTATCCATATCTTCTGCGTAAGTGGGCAAATATTTATCTAGGTCTTCAAGTTTATTAATGGTCTCGTTTTCTAAATTGACAGCGTACATTTCATATTCTAAATGTAGCAACCTAACTAATTGATTAAACCTTTCCCATTCAGGTTCTGTTACTTCATCTAGTTTGTAACACTCATCTTGACCTAGCCAGCCACTCCATAAGGAAATGAACTCCTGAGAAAACTCTTTTTTTACTTCCCAATCATCAAAATACTCAGAGATCACAGAAACACCTAACAATTTTATAGTGCGCTCGTCGCGCATCTTTGTGCCGATGTTACGCGCATGTATTAATGAATCTATTTTTAACAAATAACGTAATGCATTGCCAACTTTAATATTTTTATTGACACTAAAGGTATTCAGAAAAAGAAAATGCGCTCGTCGCTCATTTTTTTGAATATGGGAACATAATAATAAACTGTATATTAATACAGTTATTTATGTCATCACCAACATAAAAGTTAGTGGATTATCAGATTATGGAGTAGAGCCAATATCATTAGGTGAATCACTATATCTAATAGCTAAAAGGTGATCTATAGAGTAATTACGTTAATTCACTTTGGGGCAAGGGCTTAAGGGCGGAACTGTGCCAACAAGAGACATTTCGTCTACTCCATTTGACTCATTCGATCTGCGGAACCACCGCCTGGTGCAGAGGGCGGTAGCTTTGGTTTATCTTCACTAATTATAAACATCATAATCCCAATAGAAGCGCCATAGGGTATTAACCAAACGATAATAATCTGTGCAACCTTTTGAGCTTTTTCAAATGAGTCTGACCTCAATATCACAATGCTTGCTACTATATTGCAAAGTGCGGCGATTCCAATCGCAATTTCTAAGTAGTAATTTTCCATTTATCACCTCAGTCTTTAGAGTGCCACGAGTGGACGGTAATAACACTGCAGTCAGCAGACAAAGATAACGGGTTAAAATGCTTTGCGAAGCGTAACATAACCCACTGTTTTTTTTATTTAAATGCCTTGTTAAATTCTTTCGCTACATAATTTGGAACATCTATTTTCTTGCCACCTTTCGTAAAATGATCATCAAAAGCGTATGCCATTTTCTCTAAAGGTGCTTCATAATATCCAGAAGTTTGAATTTCAGTTATGTAGCGTTCCATAAATGGTATTGCACCTAAATGCCTCCATTGTGCAACATGGACAAGTTCGTGAAAATGTAAGCGCAAATCCGATGCAAACTGAGGGAGAACATAATAAGTGTTTTTGTCGTAATTCCGTGCACTTCCATATCTATAAAGTCACCCAACCCCGTTTGACGTAACTCAGGAAAGTTAGGCTTGGGGATTGTATCGACAATCACAAAATATGATTGTTGAAGGAACTCTAAAGGATAAAAACCTTTGAATTCACCAAAGAATTTAGAGCAAGAAATCCTTTGTTCTTGGTACTCAATGTTCACCTGATCAATCCACCTTTCAATTTGATGCAACATACGAGAATCCAGAAAAAAGTAACGCCGTAATAAACGGCACAAAATAGCAGGCTAAAATTGGCGACGAAGGAGCACAAGCCTGCTGTTTTGTGTCCTTTGTTTAATTACTTTGTTAGCTGTACGATTTTTATGATTTTGTTTTCTTTAGATATTGTTAAGTAGCTTATTTCTAGGCAATTGCCATTTTTTATAACTTTACCTGGTAACTCTTTTTCATAGAAAAAAGGTGTTCTTGTATAGTTATTATAAGAAAACTCGACCTCTTGCACTTCAAATGTTGCTGTATGTCCCTTAACTTCATCTAGGCGATAATTTTGAATACAGCCTGATACAAGTGAAAACTCACCCGCATCAATCTGACTTTTAACATCGAGATCTTGTTGTAACTCGGAGTAAGTACTAAACAGTGCAATGAAAAAAATCATACCCAAAATTGATAAAAGCCAATTTCGTGAAATTTTAACCGTGCTCAATACAAGATCAGTGATGGCTGGCAGCCTAACAAAAGCCACAAGCAAAAATAAAACAGGTAGCACCCACAAAAAGTAATCGATGCTGGGTTTTAAACTGATTTCAAAATATGGAATCAAATTTCACCTAGTACAGCTAACGCCGCAAATAAACGGCAAAAATTAGTTGGCTAAAATTTGTGAGGCACGAACAAAGCCAACTGATTTTTGTCCGCACTTTTAATTTGCTTTGTTATGTGTACATTAAACCTAACTAATTAAATAACCAAGTAAAACAAGTGCTAAAACAGAGTAGATTAGTACAAGCCGCAACTTATTAAACCTAAACATAAATTCATAGCCACAAACAGGACATGAATTTTTTGTATATTGAGGAGAAACGTATTCTTGTTTAGGAATTACACTACTCTGGCATTTAGGGCATTTCAAACGATAATCACTTATACATTTTGCTGGGAAGTATTAAATTTACTGATGAATTTTCGGTACACATAACAATTTAATAGTGCGCAAATCGCGCATATTTCTACCACGCAACTGCTCACTTTTCTGATTACTACGTTTTTATCAAATTAGCTAACCTTTTGCTAGTTAACAAAATAATTTAAATTGGTAAAGTGGTCTTATGACAAGAATGCGCAAATTGCTCATTTTCTTGAATATAGGGGAAAGTTGTAAATTTTGAATATAAAGACTGTATCAAAAGAAAATTTTCAATCTTCGTTTGAGGCAGAGCTCTAGAGCAGTTACGCTAACTCATTTTGGGGCAGAAGTGAGTTAATCTGGAAAGGCAGTCTATGGAAGAATAGCGACTTTCACTTTTAAATGAAAAATACTCAAAATTGCGATTGAAAATTTATGGCACACGCACGTTAAGGCTATAAAACCAATAAGAATAAAAAAGAGTAAAGCGTTAACTTTACTCTTTCAGATAATTCAATATCTTGTTGACTCGCAACTTACTTCAACCTAATCGACGTTGCTTCAATATCAATCAAACCTTGCTTAAACAAACCACCAATGGCTTTTTTGTAGTTTGCTTTACTGGTTGAGAAAGTCTTTTTAATTGCTTCTGGGTCTGACTTATCACCTAAGTGAAGTACGCCACCTTCGGCTTTTAATTTTGCTAAAATCTTTTCGCCTAGGTCGTTCACTTTGCCCATGCCTGGCTTTTCAAGTAGTACGTCGATTTTACCGTCTTCACGTACTTTTTGAATAAAGCCTTTTAAACGTTGGCCAACAAACAGCTTTTTAAATACCGTGTTGTAGTAAACAACGCCAATGTGGGCTTCGTTCACGAGTACTTTGTAGCCTAGGTCTGTTTTACCGGCAACGATTAAGTCAACTTCTTCCATTACAGAGTAAGTTGGTTCATCTTTCGATAAAAACTTATTAAAGTTGCTCGATGCACAAATACGTTGGCTGGCGTTATCTAGGTATAAGCGTACAAGGTAAGAAAAGCCGTCTTTCATTTTTGGCTTTTGTTCGTTGTATGGCGCAAGTACGTCTTTTTCGAGACCCCAATCCATAAACGCACCAGTGCTGTTGATTGCTTTAACACGTAGTAGGGCATATTCCCCTACTTCTGCTAATGGTTTTTTTGTGGTGCCAGTTGGGTGACCTGCATGATCTAAGTAAATGAATACCTGAACGCTGTCGCCAGCTTCTAGTTCGTAATCAATTTCTTTGCTTGGTAAGAATACTTCGCCTAAATCACGGCCATCTAAATAAGCACCTTCGTTAGACATTTCGTTAACGAAAAGGGTTTGTGTGGTTCCTAAAATACTCATTGTTATTCCTGTTCTGGCTTTTTCTTACGGCGCATTGGAGCAAAACCATCTACATCAATTGGTGCTTGAATAGGGGCTTTAGGCTTTTTAGGGGCTGCTTTGCGTTTTGGTTTTGCAGGTTTAGCAGCCACTTTTTTCTCTGCTTTTTTCCAAATTGTGTTTGGTTTTTTCTCACGCAGACCTTTAAATTTACCAACAAGGCCGTCAACGGTGAAAAAGCTTAATTCATCATTTAAAAATGCTTTAATTGCTTTGTAGCTAGGCCAATCTTTCGGGCCTACTAACGAAATAGCAGTTCCTTTAAAGCCTGCGCGACCAGTACGACCAATACGGTGCACATACTCTTCAGCATGTTTTGGTAGGTCAAAGTTAATAACGTGAGTCACGCTTAATAAATCAAGACCACGTGATGCAACATCGGTGGTAATTAAGATTTTAAAGTTTTCACGGCTAAAGGCATCCATGATTTCAAGGCGCTTAGCCTGTGTTAAGTCACCCGCAAGCGCTTGTGCTTTAAAGCCTTTATCGTTTAACAATTGGCTTAAACGCTGGGTGTCAGCTCGTGTTGCAGTGAAAATAATGCATTGGCCAACATTATCTTGTTTTACAAAGTGCTCAAGTAGGGCTTCTTTGTGATCTAGATGATCAGCTAAATAAAGCTGCTGGGTAATGTCACTATGTTGCTCGTTAGAGGCACTTAACAATATTTGTTTTGGTGAACGTAATAAGTTACGCGACAAAGCATCAACTTGTGCATGGTCAAGGGTTGCTGAAAACAATAACGTTTGGCGTAAACGGTGATCAGCAAGCTCGTTGATCATTTTAACTTGATCGGTAAAACCTAAATCTAGAATACGATCAGCTTCATCAAAAATTAACAGCTCTAACCCTGAAAGCTGTAATGAGCGTTGACTCAAATGGTCAGCTAAACGCCCCGGTGTGCCCACCACAAAATGTGGGTCTTTACGAAGCGCTTTAATTTGGTCATTAAAGTTTTCACCACCCAGTACTTTTACGGCACTAATGTTTGTACCAGCAATTAATAGTCTTAATTGGCTGTATACTTGGGTTGCTAATTCGCGTGTAGGCGCAACGATCAAAACGCGAGGGTCGCGTTTACTGAGTGCTTTTTGTTTCATTACACGCTGTACAGCAGGTAATAAAAACGCCAGCGTTTTGCCCGATCCTGTTTTTGACTGTGCAAAAATATCATGGCCTGCGATAGCTGTTGGTACCGCGTGAGCTTGAATGTCAGTGGGCTGGGTGATGCCTTGATGCGCAAGTTGTTTTTCGAGGCGTGTATCAATCCCAAGTTCAGTAAAATGCAATGCGTAATCTCCGATGAGCAAAATTTGTAAATCCTGTTCATTATAACGCACTTGCCTCACTTGGAGACAGTAAAAACACAGCTATTTCGCATCAGTTTTTGCAATTATCGCTAATTCGCGTAAAATACGCGCCCTCAATGCGCCGGATTTGCGATTCGGTTAACGCCCCACATGGGCATTTAAAGCAAAAGGTAAAACCATGACTGCTGTTCATAAAGACAATGTAACGAGCGAGCACTTTGTTGTTTGCGCACTTTACAAATTTGTAGCCCTTCCTGATTTTGAAGCGATTCGCCAACCACTACTTAAAGTAATGGAAGACAATGAAGTACGCGGTACTTTGTTACTTGCAGCTGAAGGTATCAATGGTACTGTTTCTGCTAAACGTGAAGGTATCGATAACCTACTTGCATGGTTAGATGCACAACCAAACCTAGATAACATTGTGACTAAAGAGTCATACGATGACGAATGTCCGTTCTACCGTACTAAGGTAAAACTGAAAAAAGAAATCGTCACTATGGGGGTTGAAGGTATCGACCCACGTGAAGTAGTGGGTACATACGTAAAACCAGCGGATTGGAATGCGTTAATTTCAGATCCTGAAGTGATTCTTATCGATACGCGTAACGATTACGAAATCGAGATCGGTACTTTCCAAAATGCGGTTGATCCAAATACTAAAACATTCCGTGAATTCCCAGCGTGGGCGAAAGAAAACCTAGACCCAGAAAAGCACAAGAAAGTCGCTATGTTCTGTACTGGTGGTATTCGTTGTGAAAAATCAACTGCGTACATGAAAGAGCAAGGCTTTGACGAAGTTTTCCACCTTGAAGGCGGTATTCTTAAGTACTTAGAAGAAGTACCAAAGGAAGAAACCATGTGGGAAGGTGAGTGTTTTGTTTTCGATAACCGTGTTGCGGTAAATCACGATTTACAAAAAGGTTCTTACGACCAATGTCACGCGTGTCGTATGCCGATCACTGAAGAAGAAAAGCAAAAGCCTGAATACATGGAAGGTGTTTCGTGTCATCACTGTCACGACAGCCTAACAGAAGAACAACGTGGCCGTTTTGCTGAGCGTCAAAAGCAAATCGAATTAGCACAAGCGCGTGGCGAAGGTCACATCGGTAACGAAGCGCAAGAAGTTCTTCGTAAGCGTAAAGAAGCTAAAAAAGCGCAAAAAGAAGCACAGCGCCAACAGTAATTCTTAGCTCTATGAATTGATAGAAACCCCAGCATTGTCTGGGGTTTTTTGCGTTTAATTATAGTGAAAACTTTAATGTCGTTCCTTAATGATGTACATTAGCGCCGCTTTTGATAAATTTTATACAACCAACTAATTTTTAAATATTTTATACAGAGCTTTAAATTGGCTAAATATAGCGATTAGCCTGCCTTGCTATTTAAGAATGTTGGAACAAAAAGAGAAGGATATCTATGAAATTAAAGCTTACAACCGCGGCACTATGCCTAATGCCGTTACTGTCGTATGCCAATTCTAATAATGAGTTCAGTTACTTTGGTTTAGCTCTACAAAATAATAATTACGATATCAATTTTATCCCTTCGATAGAGCAAGATTCTTTCGCACCACTAAATTACAGTGATGAGCAGTCAGGTAAAGGCTTTAGAGGTTTTTATGGTTATCAGTTTAACCAATATTTTGCCGTTGAAGTGGGACTAGGCTTACCTGGAGAAGCAAACTTTAATATTTACCGTGATACGGTCAATAATAAAAATGAACCGACCAAGGAGACTGTGTACGAGGGAGATTTTAAAACACTTTCTTTTGATACACGAATTATTGCCACTTACCCAATTACGGGGAGTTTTTTCCTAAGAGCACACGCTGGTGCCTACGTCTGGGACAATGATTTTAGCTACTTACAAGAATCAGCAGAATCTTATAGTGTGGTTGAAAAAAGTGATACCGGAGTATCCTTGTTAACGGGCTTTGGTGTTGGCTATGGTTTTAATGATAACGTAGCGGCTACAATCGACTATGAAAAAACCGACATAGCTGATATCTCAACACAAACAATCGTGGCATCGCTTGTGTTTAGGTTTTAACAGCTCATCTAGTAGTCGCTCGATTTATTTAAAAAGTGAGTAGCCATCGTCATGCTACTCACTTCTCATTATTACTCTTTACTCTTTACTCAGTACCAGTGCTATATCAATTAGCTAATAATATTTTGCTTGCAGCCCTTGATTAATAAGCTTTACCAGCCTTTATAATGACATTAGCCGCACTGAACTGCTATTAATCGAACATATCTTCTTATTGATCACAAAGCTGTTACACTTCGTAACAATTAAAACGATTCTTATTTAGGTGAAATTTTGAAGCTTGGCAGATTTCAATCATGGACATTTTTAGCCTGTATTAGCTTTATAACAGTAGCGCATGCAGCAAATGTTGTCGTACAACCCGTTACATTAGAACAAACAAAACAGCAAATAAAAGCTGTTGGTAACGCTGAGGCAATTCATTCAGTAACACTTTATCCTGCTGTAGGGGATAGAGTTACCCATGTACATTTTAAACCAGGAGACAATGTCGAAAAAGGTGAATTGTTGCTCGAGTTAGATTCTCGCCGTCAAAAAGCAGCCCTTACAGAAGCTCGAATTACATTACAAGATACTGAGCGCACTATGAAGCGATTAGTTGAAAGTCATGCTAGAGGAGCTGTCCCACAAAGTGATCTAGATGATGCTAAAACCTTATTTGAACTGGCTAAAGTTCAGTTAACTCAGGCTGAAACTGAATTAGAAGACCGCCAAGTGCGTGCCCCATTTAGTGGCGTGATGGGTCTTACCGACGTTGAAGTAGGCGATAGGATCACCACCCAAACAGCTATTGCAACGATTGATGACACAACTGAGCTTTACATTAACTTTAATGCCCCAGAGGCCGCAGTTAATGTATTGCGAAGCAAAGGCAGTGTGGAAGTGACTCCTTGGCTTAGCGAGAAAGCTTACGAGGCAAAAATTGCACAATTAGATTCGCGTATAAATGGACAAACGCGCACTTTAAGAACGAAAGCAAAACTTGATAACTCAGCCAAGCAGTTTATGCCAGGGATGAGCTTTCGAGTAAATATAAATATACTTGGTGATGATTTCGCTGTAGTACCTGAAGCTGCCATGATGTGGGGCGCTGCAGGCCCTTATGTGTGGAAAAGTGCTGATAATAAAGCGACCCGTGTTGATGTCAAAATTGAACAACGATTAGCAGGACGTTTACTCGTGTCCGGTGGATTAAAAGAAGGTGATTTACTCGTAACTGAAGGTGTTCAGCGTTTACGACCTGACCAAGAGTTAGTTCATATTAATGATATTAAACTGGCCAAGGAGCAATAATGAAACAGCAACCTATGATGGAAGATTTACCATCAATGGCGATACGTCGGCCAGTATTAATTGTGGTGCTGAATTTGTTGATCATCATTGCTGGTATTGCAGCGATAGCAGGTGTTGAAGTTCGTGAATTACCTGACGTGGATAGACCTCGAATTACTGTTTCAGCCTCATTTCCTGGTGGCTCACCTGAAACTGTTGATACAGAGGTGACCAGTAAGCTTGAAGGAGCTGTAGCAAGGGTAAGTGGCGTTAAGACTATTCGCGCTCAAAGTGAAGAGAATAACGCTCGCATTGTGGTTGAGTTTCGACCTGGCATAAATTTAGACGATGCAGCAAATGAAACCCGAGAATCAGTCGCGCGTGTTCAGCGTGAATTACCTGAGGAAGTTGAACGTGTATCTATAATAAAAGCCGATAACGATGCCGAAGCGGTTGTATCGTTAACGGTATCAAGCGACAGCTTGTCACTTGAGGCGTTAACTGAGCGCGTTGATGTCGATTTAGCACCTCAGTTTTTAACTATTCCTGGAGTTGCTGATGTACGCTTAAACGGTGATCGTGAACGCGTATTACGTGTTCGAATAGACCCACTCAAACTGAGTAGCTTTAATCTAACTGTGCCTGATATTGCTAACGTGCTTCGCCAAGCGCCTTTTGACGTACCAGCGGGAAGTTTAAAGTCGAGCGATCAACAAGTGATCGTGCGTGCCGATGCAACGTCTATTTCTGCAGAGCAGGTAGCCGATATTATTGTTCGTGATGATACTCGAATTGGTGATGTCGCTGCGGTGTATTTTGGCCCTGCAGATCCGCGCTCATTTGTAAGACTCAATGGCACGCCAGTGATTGGTATGGAAATTATTCGCCAAGCACAGTCAAATACTATCGAAATATCTGATGAAGTTCTTAGCTTAATTGAAGGAATGCGCGAACGTTTTCCTGAAATGGAGTTTACGCTTACCTCTGATGACGCACAGTTTATTAGAAGCTCCGTTGATGAGGTTATCAACTCTTTATTACTGACAGTGTTGCTGGTGGTGATTACGCTTTGGGTGTTTATTGGCTCATGGCGAGCAACCCTTGTTCCTGCCTTTGCAATACCTGTGGCATTAATTGGATCGCTCGCGCTTATTTGGGCACTAGGTTTTTCGATTAATATTTTAACTTTATTGGCGTTAGTGTTAGCAACAGGTCTAATTGTTGATGATGCGATTGTGGTGAGTGAAAACATACAGCGGCAACGTGGTTTAGGGTTGGGTAGGCGTGCAGCAGCGGTTATTGGCACCCGTGAAGTATTTTTTGCAGTAGTAGCAACGACCGCAGTACTTGCCGCAGTATTCGTGCCTATTGCTTTTTTACCTTCAACAGCAGGGCGACTGTTTAGAGAATTTGGTGGGGTACTAGCCGGTGCAGTGATTATTTCCAGCTTTGTGGCCCTTTCATTAGTACCTGCATTGACCTCAAAGCTGAAATTAAAGCAAGGTGGTTTTCATCCTTTCGCTAAATTGGGACATGGTTTAGCAGCAATATATAAACGCTCTATTCATGGTGTGCTTGAACATGCGTGGTTAACATTTTTTGCGTGTTTATTGGTTGCTGCAGGCTCTGGTGCACTTTATTTCAATTTAGATAATGAGTTATTACCGACAGAAGATCGCGGCAAAATTAGGATTTTTGCCCGTGGCCCAGATGGGGTTGGCCTTAATTTTATGGATAGGCAAGCTGTGCAGATGGAAGATATTTTATTACCTTATGTTGAAAGCGGAGAAATTGAGTCAATTTATACTGTAGTTGGGCAGTGGGATCCTAACATCGTATTCATTACAGTTCCGTTAAAACATTGGGATGAACGTCATTTTAGTCAGCAAGAAATTATTGATAAAATTCGCGAACCATTGGGTAATATTCCAGGCGCGGCGGGTTATCCTGGTGGCTCAAATAGCTTGAACTTACGTGGTCAAGGTGGGGGAATCGAGCTTGCATTACTTGGCCAAGATTATTTAGAGATATTTAAAGCTGCACAAGACTTCTCTGCTGAAATTGAAAAAGCGATGCCAGCTGTTGCCCCTGTGCGTATTTCGTATCAGCCATCGCAGCCACAATTGCGGGTTAATATTGATAGGCGCCGTGCTGAAGAATTAGGGGTATCGCTCAGTGATATATCAGTGACGCTACGAGCGGCAATTAATGGTGATGATATCGCCGATTTAAACATTGGTGACCAATCAATCCCAATTATGCTGCAAGCTCAAAACCAAACAATAACGAACCCTGATGATTTAGCCAATCTATATGTTGGTACGCGCGATGGCGAGCTAGTACCACTTAGCAGCGTCGCAACTATAACGGAAGAGGGTGTTGCTGCAGAGCTTGAGCGCCATGCACAGCGTAGAGCCATTGAGCTTAGTATGGAGTTACCTGAAGATGTGACAATCGCTGAGCTGGTTACTAAAATTCGTGAAATTTCGCAGCAAAGTTTACCAAGCGGTATTAGCCTTGCGTTCAAAGGTGAAGCCCTTACCTTTGAAGAAACCGCCAATGAAGTACTTATAACCTATGTTCTAGCATTCTTAATTGTTTTACTTGTGTTGGCAGCCCAGTTTGAGAGCGTTAATAGTGCTATAGTGGTAATGATAACCGTACCATTTGGTATTACATCGGCAATATTAGCCCTGTATTTAACGGGTACTTCATTGAACATTTACTCGCAAATTGGTTTAGTGATGCTGATTGGTTTGATTGCTAAAAATGCGATTTTACTGGTGGAATTTGCTGACCAGCTACGGGATCAAGGCCGCTCCGTTAGAGTTGCAGTTGAAGAAGCCGCTTTAGTGCGTTTACGACCTATTGCCATGACATTAGTCTCAACTTTACTGGGTGCTTTACCGCTCATTCTTTCAACGGGGGCGGGAGCCGAAGCACGAAATGCAATAGGCTGGGTTGTATTTGGAGGCTTAGCACTTGCTGTGTTATTTACGCTTTATTTAACCCCTGTTATTTACCTCGGTTTAGCGCGTTTTACTAAACCAAGAGGGGATGAGTCTAAACTACTTGCCGATGAGCTTGAAAAAGCTTAATTTATTAAAATCGGCTATTTTTCTTTGAAAAAATAGCCGATTACGCTCACAATCAAGAAAAAGTTTCTGACTAGGTACGCATATGCAAGCCGAACACATCGATATTGCCCAATTTTTGAAAGATCACGCTCCTTTTGATGATCTCCCTGATGAGGCCATTAATAAACTCGCATCACAAGTTGAAATTGCTTATTTTCGCGCAGGTACACAAATATTAAATTATGGCGAAGATATCGCTGATTTATACGTTATTCGTACCGGTGCGGTTGAAATGTATCGTCGTGACGGAGATTTGTATAACCGTTTAACTATTGGCGGTATTTTTGGGCAAATGGGTTTGCTAATGAATCGCAAAGTTCGGTTTCCAGCAAAAGCACTTGAAGACACACTTGTTTACTGTATCAATGTAGAGTTATTTAACCAGTATTGTGACCAGTTTGAACCCTTTGCGGACTTTTTTGAAGCTGATGGTAATGTGCGCTTACATCAAGCAATCGTTGAGCAAGCTGATAGTAACGACTTAACTACAGCCAAGGTAAAATCTTTATTGCACCGTGATGTTGTAACGGTTGCCAAAGATGCAACAGTTCAAATGGTGGCGCAGGTGATGACACAAGAGTCGGTTTCGTCAGTTCTAGTCACCGATGCAGACAAACCTATTAGTGATGACCCCGATGATGATGATGGCCAAGTAGTGGGGATCATTACCGATAGAGACTTACGCTCAAGTGTAATTGCAAAAGGGCTGAGTTATGAGTCACATGCTCAGCAAATAATGCAAACAGATTTAGTACTCCTTGATAGCAATGCGTATGTATTTGAAGCCGTTCTTGCGATGCTTAGAGACAACATTCATCACTTGCCCATTGTGGTAAAGAAAAAGCCTATAGGTGTTATTTCATTATCCGATATTTTACGCTATGAGTCGCAAAGTAGCTTGTTATTAGTGCGCGGTATATTAGCACAGCAGTCGGTGGAAGATTTAGCTCATTATGCAAGGCAACTGCCGAGTGTGTTTGTACGTATGGTGAATGAAGATGCCAATTCACATATGATTGGTACGGCAATGGCTGTAATTGGGCGCACATTTAAACAACGCTTGCTTGATTTAGCTGAAGAGCAATTTGGCCCACCGCCTGTTCCATATTGTTTTATTGCATTAGGGTCTATGGCACGAGATGAGCAGTTAATTGTGACCGACCAAGACAATGCCATTATTCTTGATAATAGTTTTGATGAGTCTTTGCACGATGATTATTTCCAAAAGCTCGCTGATTTTGTCTGTGATGGCTTGGCTGAGTGTGGTTATAAGTACTGTGATGGTGAAATTATGGCGTCATTTAAAAAGTGGCGTTTAACACGAGAGCAATGGCAAGAACAATTTGCAGGCTGGATAGCAGAGCCTAAGCCTCAAGCTTTATTACACAGTTCTATATTTTTTGATTTGGACGGCGTTTACGGCAAAACCAAATGGGCTGATGAATTAAAGCGTTTTATTGCAAAAGAAGGGCGTAGCAATAAACGATTCTTAGCCAATATGGCAGCTAATGCGCGTAACCGAACCCCACCTTTAGGCTTTTTTAAAGATTTCGTTTTAGAGCACAATGGTCAGCACAAGCGTTCTATGAATTTGAAACGCCGTGGGACAGCACCTTTGTCTGATGTTATACGTGTACATGCACTGGCAATTGGTAGTAGAAAGCAAAATTCATTTGAGCGCATTGAAGATATTATCGATGCAAAGCTTCTTCCCGAAGGCAAAGCGCAAGACTTACGAGATGCCCTTGAATATATCGCTATGATCCGTATTCGACATCAAGCATGGCAAATTGAAATGCTCGATGAAGAACCTGATAACGATTTAGAGCCACATTTGCTATCACCTTTTGAGCAGCGAAACTTAAAAGAGGCGTTCGCTATCTTAGATAAAGCGCAAAACTTCTTAAAATTTCGCTACTCAGCCAATTCAGGAATGAAATAATGGCTGCTCACCCTTCAAAAATTGATTGGCCGAAGCGTTATGAGCTGTTAGCTGAAAAAAGTACGCACCCAGTGATTAAAAGTTTTTATCAATCAGCTGTATCAAATGGCAGTTTACCAATTAGTGAAGTGCCATTGGTCGCGTTAGATTTTGAGACGACCGGTCTAAATTTTGATAAAGATGATATTGTTAGTGTGGGGTTAGTCCCTTTTACATCAAAACGAATTTATTGCAAAGACAGCGCCCATTGGCTCGTCCAACCGCAGCAAAAGTTAGATGAAGAGTCTATTGTTATACACGGAATAACACACTCTGAGCTCAAACATGCCCCTGATTTTTCGTCAATTATGGAGCCGGTACTTGAGGCTTTAACAGGTAAAGTCATCGTGGTTCATTTTGCGCCAATTGAAAGGCACTTTTTGTATCAGGCAATGATGTCACGCGTTAATGAAGGGGTAGAATTTGCCGTTATTGATACATTAGAGCTTGAAAGAAGGGCTCTGAAGGCAAAGCAGGGATTACTAGGTCGGTTATTTAACTCCAAACTTGGCTCGGTAAGGTTAGCTGATTCACGAACACGCTATTCTTTACCCGCATATCAAAATCATAATGCTTTAAATGACGCCATAGCAACCGCCGAGCTATTACAAGCGCAACTCGCTTACCATTACCGACCAGATACTGAATTGTCTCAACTCTGGTTTTAGCTCAGTAAGGAGCAATTGTGAAAATAGATGATATTAAGCTTTTTATGCTGGTGGTTGAGCTACAAAGCTTTTCAAGTGCTGCAGAAGCGCTAAATCTACCAAGATCAACTGTGAGCAGACGAATTAGTGAACTGGAAACACAGCTGAGTGCCAAGTTACTAATTAGAACAACACGTAATCTAACGCTAACGACCACGGGGTTAGATTACTACAACAATATGTTGAATATTATTCCTCAACTTGATAAAGCGAATGAAGTTGTAAGAACTCAAAGTCACAGTCCAACAGGGCGTATAAAAATAGGTTTTTTAAATGAATCAGACATTCTTTGTCATGATATTTTGCAGGGTTTTTTACGTCAATATCCGAACATTCAGATCGAAACTCACCTAAGTAGCTTGGGTTACCATGACATTATCAGCTATGGTTTAGATGCCAGCATTCATATTGGACCAATAGCAGACAGCTCCTTTGTAGCGCGCCAAATCAAGCCTTTTAAACGTAAGTTATATGCGGGCAGGCAATACATTGAAAAGTTTGGTAAACCTAAGTCGTTAAATGAGCTTCAAGATCATTCTATAATTTTACTGCGTTGGCCTGATGGTCGGCTAGAAAATACCCTGCAATTTCAAACTGAAAGTGTAGTCGTAAACAGCCAATTAATTGTTAATAACTCCTATTTTATAAGGCATAGCGTATTAGCTGGCTCAGGAATAGCATTGATGCCTGAGATTGTTGTGAAAGATGCCCTAGCCGCTGGGGAAGTCGTTGACATACTGCCAGAATACGAAACTATGATTGAGGATATCTGGTTAGTTTACCCAAGTAGGCAGGGTACTTCTCATGCCGCTAGGTTATTTATTGATTATTTCTTAGATCAAGTAAACAAGTGGCAGTAATTGTCTCAATAAATGGAATAGTGTTTGCCGCTATAGGCTAATTATCTCACTATTATTAAATAATATAATCGCTTTCCCAAAACAACATATGGAAAGCTATATTATGAATAGTTTAAAAACTTTATCTATCTTAGCTGTGGCAATCGGGGTAACGGGTTGCCAAGCTGAACTTAAAACACCAGAAAAACCACTTAGACCAGTCAATGTTGTTCAATTAGAGCATAAGGAAAACTACAGAAATTTCAGGCTTAGTGGCGTAATACAATCACAAAAGCAGGCTGATTTGTCGTTCCGCGTTGCTGGTAAAGTTGAAAATATATTTGTAAACGAAGGCCAGTTTGTCAGAAAAGGTCAAATACTTGCGTCGTTAGATAGCCATGATTTTGAAGTGCAAGTCAGTGAGTTGCAAGCACGCTTAGATGAAGCCGTTGCGAGTAAAGAGCTGGCAGGGCTTGAGCTTTCTCGTATTCGCAATGCCAGTAAAGATGGCGCAATAGCAAGTATAAAGCTAGACCGTGCTGAAACTATGTATAGCCGTGCAATTGCTAATGTAAAATTAGTTACACAAGCCCTGCAAAAAGCAGAAGACTCGCTACGTTATACCAACCTTAAAGCCCCATTTGATGGTGTTGTCGCACAGATTGCTATTGATTCATTTGAACAAACATCACCACAATTTTCTGTTTTAACCCTTCATCAACCAGATTTACTCGAAGCGGTCACTGATGTGCCAGAAGGCGCTATTAATGAAATTGCACTTGGTATGCCTGCACAGATTAATTGGCATGGGCACGATAATTCTTTATCAGCGACCGTGACGGATATAGCAAGCGTACCACATCAGCTTAAACGCACTTATGAAGTCACTTTTGGAGTTAAAAACCCGAATAACGAGCCGCTTTTTTCCGGAAAGCCTGTATACGTAGACCTTAATATTGTAGATGAAGAAGGTAAGTTCTGTGTTCCTACGCAAGCACTGGTGCAACAATCAGTAAATAGTTTTGTGTTTAAAGTAGAAGGGAATACCGTTCAAAAGCTACCGGTTGAGATAACAAACCAAAAACAATCGGTTGTGTGCATAGATGGTAAGTTAAAGCGTGGCGATTATATCGTTACTTCAGGCAGTGCATTTGTTGAAGATGGTCAGCAAATAAGTTTTGTTCAAGAGGTGAAGTAAGCTATGAATTTATCTACTTTCGCACTTCGCCAACGAACATTTGTGATTTTTTTCACAATACTTTGCATGATTGCTGGTGTTTACTCTTATTTTGACTTGGGTAAGTTAGAAGATCCCACTTTTACCGTTAAAAGTGCGGTTGTTGTTACGCTTTATCCTGGTGCATCAGCCGAGGAAGTTGAGCAGCTCGTAACGGACAAAGTTGAAACGCGGCTGCAAGAAATGGGGTCACTTTGGAAGCTTCGTTCGTTATCTCGCCCAGGAAGCTCAATGATTTTTGTTGACCTCAAAGAAAGCTATTCTTCTGAAGAGTTACCCCAACAATGGGACTTGTTAAGACGAAAAGTTCAAGATGTTAAATTAGAGCTACCGATTGAAGCTCAAATATCGGTAGTGCAAGATGAATTTTCTGAAGTTTATGGGATGTTGTTTGCAGTCTATGGTGACGACATTCCAATGCATCAACTAGATGATTATTCGAAAGAATTGCAACGTCGAATTAAAGCTGTTGATGGCATTAAAAAAGTACAATTACATGGTGTGCGTAAACAGGTTGTCAATATTGCTGTAAGCGATACAAAGTTAGCACAAAGTAATATCTCTATGTTGCAGCTTGTTGATCAACTTAATGCTCAAACAAGCCCAGTGAATGGTGGAGACTTTGATATTGGCAAAGAGAATATTCGTGTTGAGCAAACAGGCCAATATCAAAATCTTGCTGACATACAAAATTTAATGATTCGTACAGGTATCAATGAGCTTAAAGATAGTTCTGGAGTCGTACGTCTTGGTGATATTGCCACTGTTACTATGGGTTATGAAACACCAATCAATACAGCTAGCCGTTTTAATGGTCAACAGGCAGTTACACTGGCTGTTAGCCCAGAAAATGGCATAAATGTCGTTAATATTGGTGATGAGTTAAAATCTGTACTTGCAGATTTTGAATCTGAACTGCCTATTGGTGCAAGTGTTGGCATCATTGCTTACCAGCCTGATGAGGTTACAAAATCAATCAACAACTTTGTCGCTAATTTAATTGAAAGTGTCGTAATTGTGGTTGTTGTGCTGTTCATTTTTATGGGCTGGCGCAGCGCGACAATTGTTGGTGTTAGTCTATTTTTAACTATTTTATTTACATTAGTGTATATGAATATGACTAATGTTGATCTTCAGCGTGTGTCACTTGGTTCATTTATTCTTGCCTTGGGTATGTTAGTTGATAATGCGATTGTAATTGTTGATTTATTTGTCGCTAAGTTAAAGCAAGGCATTCAAAGAACAGAAGCCGTTAGAGAGTCCATTTCAGAAATGGCTTGGCCATTATTAGGCGCAACAGTTATTGCGGCGATGGGAACAACGCCAGTGCTGTTTTCACAGACAGACTCTGCCGAGTTTTCTTTATCAATAGTGCAAGTGTTATGTAGCTCATTATTGCTCTCGTGGGTTGTAGCAATGATAGTTACGCCACTACTATGTTGGGCGTTTATTCGTGTAGATAACAACCACACAAAGCAGAAAGAATCTAAGGTCATGGCAGGGTATCGCAAAGCAGTTAACTGGACTGTCGATAATCCTAAAAAAGCAGTTTTAATGGTCGTTCCTTTGCTTGTTGCAACACTCCTCGCGGCGCCAATGCTAAAAGTAAACTTTATGCCAAGCTCAGACCGTGCAATTGTGTTTTTAGATTACTGGCTACCTAATGGTGGTCGAAGTGATGTTGTTTCTGAGGACATGAAAAAAGTTGAACAATGGTTACTCGCACAGCCAGAAGTAAAAAGTATTTCAAGCTACATTGGTGAAAGTGCGCCCCGTTTTTCTGTAACAGTTGAGCCAGAGCCCCTGGATTCAAGCTATGGGCAAATCCTCATTAATACACAAGATTTTGCAGGCATAGCACCATTAGTTGAGCGAGGCGACCAATGGTTAGCTGCTGAGTTTGCACATGCTGAACCGCGCTTTAGAGATTTAAAATTAGCGACGAAGGATAAGTATTCAATTGAAGTTAGATTTGAAGGGCCGGATCCAGAAGTATTAAAGCAACTGTCAAAACAAGCGAAAGACATTATGAGCTCACATCCAAATACCAAGTATGTACGTGATGATTGGCGTCAAGAAAGTAAGGTTCTTGTTCCAATTATAAATCAAGAAGCGGCAAGGCTTGCGGGTGTAAACCGTACTGATATCGCAAGAGCACTTAACCAAGCTTCTGAAGGTATGCAAATAGGTTCCTTGAGTCAAGGTGATGACTTAATCGCAATTAAGCTAATCAATAGCGATAGTAGTATTGAGCAGCTTGATAATATTCCAGTGAGATCATTACTTTCAAGCCATAGTGTGCCACTTGGGCAAGTTGTTGATGATATACAAATAAAAGGCGAGCAAAGTGTTATTTGGCGTCGAAATCGTCAACCAGCCATTACTGCACAGGCGGGTGTAGTTAATGCAACTCCTGCATCAGTACGTTCTGAATTAGCACCTCAAATAGAGTCGATGACTTTACCTAAGGGCTACAGCATGCATTGGGGAGGAGAGTATTATGATGAAAAACGCTCGATTGATGATCTTTTAGAGCAGAACCCTAAAGCGACAGTATTAATGCTGCTTATTTTAGTGGCCATGTTCAATGCATACCGTCAGCCACTGATCATTTTTATCACTCTACCACTTGCAAGTATTGGGATTATTTGGAGCTTAATTGCATTAGATAAACCATTTGGCTTCATGAGTATTGTCGGCATGATTTGTCTGTCAGGCATGATTATTAAAAACGGTATTGTACTAATGGATCAAATTGAGCTTGAGCGAAAAAATGGCAAACGTATTGTTAATGCAGTGAAAGATGCAACTCTCAATCGTACTATGGCAATTTCAATGGCTGCGTTGACAACGGCACTTGGCATGATTCCATTATTAACAGACAAGTTATTCGACCAAATGGCCGCCACTATAATTGGAGGGTTGATGGCCGCTTCTGTTTTATCACTGTTTATTATGCCTGCACTATATCGTTTGTTTTATGCGAAAGAAGAGCGATTAGAAAAGCAACTGCAACACGATAAAGGCGAGGAGTATTAAAATGAAAAAGCTAACATTAACAATCATTTCATCAGCATTACTTATTAGTGGCTGCTCTATGACGCCAGATTATGAAAGACCAGACGTGAGTGTTGCTGATGTGTATTTAAATGCATCAAATTCGAAAGAGATACAACAGCAATTAACACAGCAGAATTGGTGGCATAAATTTGCTGATGAACAACTTATTGAGCTTGTTGAGGATGTTCAACAGCAGAACATTAATATTAAACAAGCCAGTGAGAGGATTAACGCAGCGAATGCTTATCATCAATCAGTCGCGTCGTATAAAGTTCCGACTCTTTCTTTAAGTGCAGGTGTGGTTGATTTACGGTTTAGTGAAAATGAAGCCGTTGCCGGTGGGTTAATTGGTGATATTGCCTTACCAGACAGTTTTGGTGGGGGCTATATCTCCGGTGCCAGTAGAGATAGTAAAGATCATTTTGTCGGTTTAAATGCCAGCTGGGAGCTAGATATATTCGGACGTATAGAGAGTATGTCTGCCGCTGCAAAAATTAGAGCTGAACAAGCAGAGGTTATGAAAACAGCTGTCAATACAGCTGTTACAGCTGATGTTATTAACAACTATTTGCAGTACCGAGGCGCGCAATCTCGCCTTGCTATTGCTCAGCAAAATGTAGTGCAACAAGAACAGTCTTTAGCGCTCGTTAGATCATTATTTGAAAATGGTTATAGCTCTGAATTAGATATTGCCAATGAAAAAACAATGCTCGCGACGACTAAATCTGCACTCTTGCCACTTAAAACAGCGCAGCAAGTTCACCTGAATCGCATTGCTATTTTGCTTGGTGAGTCTGTGAACCAAACTAAATTGAGATTTACTGATGCACCATTACCACAAATGCAAGGGCTGGTGCCAACAGGGTTACCTTCACAACTACTGACAAGACGTCCCGATATCGCACTGGCGGAGCGAGAAATTGCTGCCAAAAATGAAGAGGTGGGTGCGGCTATCGCTGCTAAATACCCAAGCCTTTTCCTTACTGGTGCGCCAAGCTTTGTAGCGGGTGACTTTGATGATCTTATTAATTCGGATTCAATATCTTGGTCATTAGGCGCTGGAGTAAGTTGGAATATATTTGATGGCGGCCGAGCTCAGGCCATGGTTGATATGCAAAAAGCCAATTTTAAACAGTCAGTGTTAAGCTATCAGCACACTGTTAATGCTGCATTTAATGAAGTTGAAACAACGCTCTACGCGTATGCGAATGCTCAGCAATTCAATACTCAAATTTCAAAAGCTGTTAGTCATGCTGAAATGGCATTGGATAAAGCAAGAGTTTTGTATCGTGATGGTTTAATTGATCATATTTCAGTTCTAAATGCGCAAAAACAGAACAACCAACTAAAAGATGCAGAAGTTTTAGCTAGATTAAACACTTCAACCACAGTCGTAATGTTACACAAAAGCTTAGGAGGGGATTGGCAGATAAAAAAATAGTTTAAGATATTCCATATGTTGAAACAAAACCCAACAAGAACTGACTCTCCTGTTGGGTTTTTATTTTTTATCGTCCTCTTGGCTCAGTTCTTAAACCAAGCAGCAAGCTCACACACATTAACAGCAGTACTACGGTGAAAGGTAAGCCTGTTGATACAGCGCCAGCTTGTAATGCCTCGATAGCTTGCGTGCCGCCAATCCAAACTAGAGCAGCAGCAATTGCGCCTTCAATGGTCGCCCAGAAAATGCGCTGTGGTACAGGTGCATCAACCTTACCGCCTGCGGTAATCGAATCGATAACTAATGAACCTGAATCAGAAGAAGTGATAAAGAACACGAGTACCAGCACAATTGCAATGAATGAAAGCACTTGTGACATAGGTAATGCTTCAAACATTTGGAACATAGCCAGTGGTACATCAGTTAAGCCTTTTTCACCTAGTACACCCACTTTATCCACCACTTGTTCAATAGCGATACCACCATAAATTGACATCCAGAAGATAGTCACAACGGTAGGCACAAGTAATACGGCAATTAAGAACTCACGAATTGTACGTCCTTCAGATACGCGCGCAATGAACATACCTACAAACGGTGACCATGAAATCCACCAAGCCCAGTAGAATACAGTCCAGCCATGCATCCAGGTTTCATCTTCACGGCCATGCGGGTTACTCAGTGGAATAATGTTTTCAACATAACCCATTACCGTATTAGGAAGGTTGCCAAATGCTGCAGAAAAACCAACAAGTGCAACAAATACAAGTAATACAAAAGCGATAAGCATGTTTACGTTACTAAGCAGTTTTACACCGCCGTCAATACCGCGAACTACAGAAATCACAGCAAGTAACGTCACACCAACAATAACGCCAATTTGTAAGCCAATGCCGCTATCGGTTCCAAATACATGATTAATACCTGCAGCCGCTTGTTGTGCCCCTAAACCAAGAGACGTTGCAAGACCAAATAGCGTGGCAAGTACAGCTAGAATATCAATAAGGTGGCCAGGCCAGCCCCACGCTTTGTCGCCTAAAATAGGGTAAAAAATTGAACGAATAGATAGCGGCAGACCTTTGTTATAGCAAAAGAATGCGAGCGAAAGCGAAACAACCGCGTAAATTGCCCAAGGGTGTAAACCCCAATGGAACATAGTTGCACCCATTGCTAGTTTGGCAGCTTCTGGGGTGTTAGCTTCAACGCCGAGTGGTGTTTCATACCAGCCTGTAAAGTAGGCAACGGGCTCAGCTACGCCCCAAAACATTAAGCCAATACCCATACCTGCAGCAAATAGCATTGCCAGCCATGAAATACGAGAGTGGGTTGGTCGCGCTTCTTTACCACCAAGTCGGATATTACCGTAAGGAGACACAATCAACGCCAAGCAAAACAATACGAATAAGTTTGCTGACCACATAAAAAAGCCATCAAAATTATTAATAATGTCATTCTTTATACCGTCAAGGGTTGCTTTGGCCGTTTCGGCGTCAGAAATGAGTGTAGCCACTAAAAATAGCGCAATTAAGCCTGCACTAATACCAAATACGGGGTTGTGCACATCAAAGCCCCATTTTTGTACATTGTCCTGACCGACAGTGTAATCTGTATTGTCGATACTGTACTTGTCATGATGTTCGCTCATGAATACCTCTTGTTGTAATTTTATTTAGCAGATAGCTAAACGGCCGGTAGGCACACAAATTAGCTATATCAGTATTTTTACGTTCGAAATTTAAAAATAGTTTGAATACTAATCATAATAGTGCCCATGATTAATCTTTAGTGTAGGAGGTCGTACACAAATGTAAATGCTTTTGTCCCTAAATATCCGAATAAATACAGTTTTTTAGCTTGTTTGAATGTAATTTAAACAGTTATGGCGCAGGTAGATAATTATTTGATGACAGTGAAATTTTCGAGAAGCTAATTTGTTACGTTAGTTAAATTGCTGCAAGTGGTGACTTGCAGCATAATATCAAAAGCTTATTTTTTGTACGCGTCGTTGTGAACCCCAGCAGCACGACCAGAAGGGTCAGCATTGTTTTGGAATGATTCATCCCAAGCTAGAGCTTCAGGTGTTGAACATGCAACAGACTTTCCATGGGGAACACATTTAGCTGCAGCATCACCAGGGAAGTGTTCTTCAAAAATACTACGATAGAAATAGGCTTCTTTAGAATCAGGCGTATTAATCGGATATTTATACTTCGCATTGGCAAGATCTTGATCGCTTACTTGCTCATTCACATACTCTTTTAAAGTATCAATCCAGTTATAACCTACGCCATCAGAAAATTGCTCTTTTTGACGCCAAAGCACTTCGTCTGGCAGGTAGCCGTCGAACGCTTCACGAATAATGTGTTTTTCGATTTTACCGTCTTTACACATTTTCGCTTCAGGGTTAATACGCATTGCGACATCAACAAATTCTTTATCTAAGAATGGCACTCGCGCTTCAACGCCCCATGCAGCCATTGATTTATTAGCGCGTAAGCAGTCAAACATATGAAGCTTAGACACTTTACGATTGAGCTCTTCATGGAACTCTTGTGCATTTGGTGCTTTATGGAAGTATAAATAACCACCGAATAATTCGTCAGCACCTTCACCCGACAACACCATTTTAATACCCATGGCTTTGATTTGGCGTGCCATTAAATACATAGGTGTTGAGGCGCGGATGGTTGTTACGTCATACGTTTCGATGTGGTAAATCACTTCACGCAGTGCATCAATGCCTTCTTGAATAGTAAAGTGAATAGGGTGATGAACCGTGCCAATCATATCAGCTACTTTTTGTGCCGCAGCTAAGTCAGGTGAACCTTCAAGCCCAACCGAAAATGAATGCAGCTTTGGCCACCATGCATCAGACTCGTCGTTATCTTCAATCCGTTTTGCAGCAAAGCGTTGCGTTATAGCAGAAATAACCGATGAATCTAAACCACCAGATAGTAATACACCATAAGGAACATCACACATTAATTGACGTTTAACCGCAGCTTCAAGACCTTGTTTTACATCACTTGCTTTTGCATCGTTATCTTTTACTGCATCATAGCTTTGCCAATCGCGGGCGTAGTACTTTCGTAATTGACCATCTTTGCTCCATAAGAAGTGCCCAGGAGGGAACTCTTCAATATGTTTACAAATTGGCGAAAGTGCTTTTAATTCTGAGGCTACATAAAAGTTACCATGCTCATCATGACCCGTATAAAGCGGAATAATACCGATATGGTCACGGCCTATTAAATAGGCATCTTGCTCTTCGTCGTATAAACAAAACGCAAAAATACCATTTAAATCGTCTAAAAACTCAGGACCTTTTTGCTTGTATAAAGCCAATATGACTTCACAGTCTGATTGCGTTTGAAAAGTAAAATCGCTTTCTAGATTTGCAGCTAACTCTTTGTGGTTATAAATTTCACCATTAACAGCAAGTATATTAGTACGTTCAGGGTTATACAGTGGTTGGGCACCACTTGATACACCTACGATAGCAAGGCGTTCATGAACTAAAATCGCTTTATCAGACGAATATACGCCAGACCAATCTGGCCCGCGGTGTCTTAAAAGTTTTGACATCTCAATTGCTTGACCACGCAATTGTGTGGGATCAGATTTAATATCTAATACACCAAAAATTGAACACATAGTGACTCCTCATTCCTATTATGTGTGCAGTTAACATAAATTTAAAACTGCGAACCTTTGTTTTAACAGAAATAATTACCTAAGTCACACAGGTTTTCTAAATATTTAAGAATAAAATATGCACCATAATAGGTGAGCGTTGCACCAAAATGATCAATAACTATTTTGCAATAAGCTCATAGACAATGGATAAATCGGAAATCGCTCTATATCCAAAAGCGAGCAGCTATTTTTTTAGTTAATCTTTGCACTGGTTTTGTGCAGTAGACTGGTTAAATAATTTGTGCTGGTGATCTTGTGTATACAAGATCTATAAATTGAGCAGCACAGAGGGGTGCTGCTCACTATTTTACTGTTTATTTTTATATTCTAGAGCAATTTTTAATTGATTTAGATGAGAAGTTAGCTTTTGTTGTGCTTTAGTTGCCTCATTTAAACTGACGAATTCAAAGTGTAAAAAATCCCCCGGTTTTAATTGGGCAAAGTGTCTTAAATCAGCCTCAATAACTGTACCTAGTAATGGATAACCACCGGTTGTTTGAGCATCATTTAAAAGAACAATAGGCTCGCCACTCGGTGGCAACTGGATACTACCAGGCATGACTGCCATAGAAGGTAATGATAAACCATGTTCTAATTTGCATTCATCACTACTTAACCTCGCTCCCATGCGGTTACTACTGGGCGAAATATGCCATGAATGATTAATAAATTTGTCGATGCTTTGCTCTGGCAGTAATTTATTGTGAGGGCCTTCATAAACACGTATGTGTGTACTTTTTGGTGGAAGCATCGCACCTAAACCAATTTTGGTTTTGTACTGTGGTGTTATGTCTATGCTGTCACCAGGGTTTAAAGCGTTACCATGTAAACCACCAAACTTAGCGGTTAAATCGGTAGAGTAAGAGCCTAATATAGGCGTTGGTAATTGCCAAATACCACCTATAGCAAGGTAGCTTCGAAATCCATGTCGTGCAGCATTAAGTTTTAATACATCGCCTTTTTTTATGTAATAACTCCAGCCTGGTTGAAGAGGGTTACCATTGACTGTAGCTTTCATATCCGTGCCGTGTAGGGCAATGTAGTAATCATTATCGAATTTAATTTCGGCAAGACCTAACGTGATTTCAAGTACAGGGCAATTATCAGGGTTACCGACTAGTCGGTTACAAATAATTTGTGCATATGGGTCGATACAACCTGATTGACCAATACCTAAATGTCTTGAACCTGTGCGTCCTTGATCTTGTATAGACATTTGCATACCCGGTTTAACAACGGTGATCACGATAGCACCTCCTTGATTGTAAACTCGATGGTATCACCTGGCGCAAAAGCGCAAGGAGAGGGAGCATTAATATCAAATAATTTAAAGTCGGTGTGACCTATAATTTGCCAGCCACCTGGCGAAGTTTCTGGGTAGATACCAGTTTGTTCACCGCCAATAGCAACTGAGCCTTTAGGAACAGATGTACGAGGATCGCTACGTCTCGGTGTGTATAACTTTTTATCTAAACCACTTAGATAGGCAAAGCCTGGCTGGAATCCTAAAAATAATACATGGTAGGTGCCACTACTATGTAATTGTACTACATCATCCACGCTTAGGTTGTGATAGTGTGCAACATGCTTAATGTCAGGGCCATGAACTCCACCGTAACGTGTCGGTAACTGATGGTGGGTAGAGTTAAATTTTAATGATGAGACTTCAAGCCAGTGCTCATTCAAAGCTGATAACCAATATTGACGTCTTAAAGGATCGTTTAAATATAAAGTCAGATTATTGTTTGCCGGCACTACATCAATAAAATCACCAGATTGTTGGCAGAGTTGTGCTAAAGCCCAGACTTTTTTTTGTGTTTCTAGAATTGTCTGTTCTGAATGACTTACATCAAAATAAATGCAGTGAGTGGTAAGTACAGTAATCGATGGCGAGCTGTATGTAGTCATTGCATCCCAATTTAAAAGTGATTAGTCATAGCAACATAGCATAAAAGCACGAATTTGTTGATGTAAATACAGTTTTTGTATTTTAATCGAGTGTTAATTGCCTACAACCTGGTGTTGTAGGCAATCTTTTTGTTACTGGTTGTTTAGAAGCCAGTTAGATAACAAACGCACACCGTAACCAGTGCCGCCTTCAGCAAGCTCATCTTTTGCTTTGCTGTTAAGCGCATTTCCGGCAATATCAATGTGAACCCAGCGAGTTTCACCCGCAAAGTTTTTCAGGAAGCTAGCTGCTGTTGTTGCACCTGGACCATGTGAACCAATATTTTTTAAGTCTGCGATATCAGACTTTAATGCATCTTCGTAGCCAAGGGGTAAACGCCATACATTTTCGTTTACTTGCTTACCAGCGATCGTTAGTTGCTCTACTAATTGGTCATCCTCAGAGAAAATGGCAGCATAGTCATTACCTACAGCACCAATTTTAGAGCCGGTTAATGTTGCAACGTCAACCATAATACTTGGTTTAAATTTATCACGGGCGTACCACATTGCATCGCTAAGCACTAAACGACCTTCAGCATCGGTGTTTACAATTTCTACGCTTAGACCTTCGGCTGTACGTACTACATCGCCAGGTGCAACGGCAAATTGTGACACCATATTGGCTGCCATGCCCATTACTGCAACGACATTAGTATCAGCTTTTGCTAGTGCCATTGCTTTAACCGTTCCAAGTACCGCTGCTGCACCGGCCATATCTGATTTCATGCGGGCAATTGATGCACCTGTCTTTAGACTATAACCACCAGAGTCAAATGTAATACCTTTACCCACTAAAGCGATCGGTGTATTTTTATTTCCTTGATAATGCGCAACAACTAAACGTGAACCTTGTTCGCTACCACGACCAACTGCTTCTAGTGCACCCATACCAAGTTTTTTGATTTGCTTAGGCTCTAAAATAGAAATTTTGACACCTAACTTTTTAAGTTCTTTTGCAGCTTTTGCAAAATCAGCCGGCGTCATTTCAGTTGCAACTTCACTTGTTAAGTCGCGAGCTAAAAATACGCCTTCTTCTATATGTTGTAGTAAAGTATGGTTTTTGACCGCTTGGTCTATATTTTCTACATCGACTGTATAGCTCACTAAGTGACTATCTTTTTCTTTTTTGTAAACTTCAAAGCGGTGGTCACGTAGATTTGCGCCATGGGCAAACTCTGCAGCATATTTAGCGTTAGTTTCTTGATCAGTGATTGTTGAGAAATCAAGGCTGACGTTTTCTTGTTTTGCTTTATGTAGCTGTGCATGTACATTGCCACCAAGCTTTGCCATTTTTGCTGCATCTAGCTTTGCTTGTTCACCTAAGCCAACTAGAAGAATACGTTGATGCTGACTACCATTTGGAGCAATGATCTCTAATGTCTTACCATATTTAGCTTCAAAGTCTGAAAAATCAATCACTTTGTTGATGTGAGTTTGTGTCTCTGAGGCTAAATGATTGAATTTGGCGATTTGTGTTTCAGTGTCTAAAAACAATACCAAAGTGTTATCTGTTGCTTGAATAGATTGCTTAAAAGTGAACTCTGCTGCATTCACTTGCGTAGCAAGCGTTATACCCAATGCAAGAGCAGATAAGCTATGTGCAATTCTCATTTATATATCCCAATGTTAAAAAAAGCTTTTTTTACCCTATTAACACTAAAGAGTTAAATTTTAAGCGGTGAATAGCCCGTGGGATGCGTTTAAGTTGAAATATTTTATATTTCTCTTAGGTCTATTAAATACACACGCTATGACGAGGTAAATTAGTATGACAATTAAGTCTTTATTGGTGGCATGGTTCACCGCCAGTGCAGTTGCTAGTATCAGTCCCGTTTTGGCCAAAGAAGACCTGCCTAATGCAACTAAGCATATTGAAACTATAGTATTAGGTTCGGGTTGTTTTTGGGGAGCAGAAAAACGCTATGAAGCCCTCAACGGTGTGCTCGATGCGGTATCGGGTTATGCTGATGGCCAAGGCTTTAAGGCGACATATAAAAATATTACACGTAGTTCTCGTCGTTTTGATGAAAACAATTACGCTGAGGTAGTTAAAGTAACTTATAACAGCAACAAATTAACGACAGAAGATCTTTTAAAACATTACTTCGAAAGTCATGATCCCACACAGCTTAACCGGCAGGGCAATGATATTGGCACACAATATCGGTCGACTATTCTAACCAGCAACTCCAATCAGCTTGTTAGTGCAAATCGCCTTAAAGAAGAGTATCAAAAAAAATTATCATCTGCAGGCTTTGGTGAAATTAAAACGGTTATCAAACCGCTTGATAGGTTTTTTAAAGCAGAGGAGTATCACCAAGACTATATAAAGAAAAATCCGAATGGCTACTGTCCTGATCATTCTACAGGGGTTGTATTTAGCCCATTAGAAAAGCCTAAAATAGATAACACTGCCTTACTCGCTAACAAACACATCGTAGTAATAGATGCTAAAGGCTATTGCCCGTATTGCGAAAAATTTAAAAAAGAAGTTGCTAATGCTTACAAGGGCACAATCCCTATGACTTTTCGCCATGCTGATCAACTCGCTGGCTTGGTTATTAACACACCTACTTGGGCAACACCCACACTTTTATTTATCGAAGATGGTAAAGAAGTTTATGGGCGTCAAGGGTATGTAAATAAGGAGGAGTTTTACAAAGCATTGGGCGCATTTAAATTGGGGGACAGTGAGGCCTTTCGAGTGGCATTTCATTCCAGAACAGACAGCCCGTTTTGTAAGGAATATGACATTTTTAAAAATACCCCAGATGGCATTTTTATCGATAAATTAAGTGGTGCACCATTATTTGATACCCGAGATAGGTTTAATTCAGGAACAGGGTGGTTGTCTTTTACTCACCCTGTTAAAAATAGTGTAACGATGCATGAAGATAATAGCTATGGTATGCAGCGCATAGAGCTAAAATCCAAAAGCTCAGGGATTCATTTAGGGCACTTATTTCCGGGGGAAGGTCCAAGAGGACAAGATAGATATTGCATCAATGCAACAGTACTTGAGTTTGTTCCGCGTAGTTAAATGTTATTAGTAAAAATTAGTTGAAACCATAGTTATAGCCTATCCTAAAACTATGGCTGGAGAAACTAGATACTTTTTGTGTTGAAAACCAAACTAATTTATACGTTAATTTTAAAATTGTGCTTATTTTCTAATGGATTAGTGTGTAAGGAATTAAAAGCCATCGTGATAGGTGTAGAGAATATAGAGTATCTACCTTATTACGATGGCAGTGACAGTAAAAAGCCTAACTTCACAGGATTTAGTGAAAAATTGCTTAAACAATTCAGCAGAGAATTTGGTTATAGCGTTAAGTTTTATCCCGCCCCTTTAAATCGTCTTTATAGGGATCTGGTTACTGAAAACTATATTGATTTTAAATATCCTGACAATCCGCAGTGGCAAAAATCGTTTAAAGATACATTTTCGAAATCTAACCCCATTATTTACTCAGAATCTATTTTGAATACAGTTACAGGCATTGCGAGTTTGCAACAAAATACCACGCTTTCGGACTGTAGTAGGATAGGTAAAGTTCGAGGCTTTACATCACAAAGTTATAAATCACATTTTATGAAAAAGCAGATAGACGTTGTGGAGACGGCTGATACCAGTGAATTGATTTCTTTATTATTGTTAAAGCGAATAAATTGTATTTACATATCTAAAGATGTTTTGAACTATAAAATGCGAGAAGAGTTTGAAAACAGAGTGCCCGTGTACTTTCACGATAAACTTGCGGTAGATGTGCAAAGTTTCCATCTATCAACAGTTAAATATCCTGATGTTATTGAGCAATTTAATTTATATTTATCTACCCACAGTGACCAAGTTAGAGCTTTAAAGCAGCAGTTTGATATTGGCCTTTAATCAGGTCAAAAAAAAGCCCAGTCAGAACACACAAGAACCGGGCTTTCGACAACAATTTGGTTGGGGGAACCTTTACAACTACAGCGCTAAGTTTTGCTTTGCACGGCTTAAGTTGTGGTTTACAAGTTCATTTTTAGAAATTTGTACTGCTTCATAAAAGTCAGAAAGCGCGGCTGTATCGTTTTCAGACATGATGCGTGCAACACCTCGGTTACTTAGTGCAAACGATGTTAACTCGCGGCGTTTGTAACCTGGTACTTTACTTGTACTTAGAAGAGAGATTGCTTGTGTACACAGGCTTTCTGCTTCTGAAAAATTCTTTTCTTTAACGCTTAATGCGCAGCGGTTGAAGGCAGTTTCGTATTGGCTGGTTGCATTATCGTTGGTTTGCGCTTGCTCAATAACCATCAGTTTATAATCAGCTTGTGCGGCTACTGCCATCGCTGAGCAAGTTAATAAAGAGCTAAGTGCAATAGTGGTTACAAGTGTTTTTAACATGATAGTTTTCCTTTGAATAAGTTGGTGTTTCTTGCCAACGAGTGAACTTTAAAATATTCCTATAAGCTAAACAAACGATTAAATTAAACCTGATAGATGAAGAAATTTAATCTATAGAGTAATTACTCAGAGCTTGGAGTTTTATGAAGGTTGAGCGTATGTAATGTCGATTCTAGTATCTTTAACAACTGAAATAAGTTTGGCTGAGTGCTTATAAATTTTCATGCCTGGCTCATTTATATACATCTGTAGACTGTGATTTTTATATGGAGATAGGTTTAGATAAACGAGATAACTTTTTAACAGTAGCCATTGGTTAGTAACTTTGTTAAAAATTATGGAAAAAGCATTTCAAGGTGGCATTTAAATTTCAAAGTTACCTGTATTTTTACAAGTTGAAAATGCTTCTGAACCTGAGTAAATATGTTTGTATATGAGAATCGCGGTGTTTAGCAAAACAATTAAAATTTTTGTCAAAGAATCATAGACGAGCCTATAGTGAGAACAACAAGGAAAGAATTATGAAAACAGGATTTTTATCAATTGGATTTTTATTTATATCAAATGTTGTGTTTGCTGATTGTAAAGTTGCGCTTGAAGAAAGATTAAAAGAAGATTTAAATCTTACATACCAGCAATTTGATCAGACTTACGATGCTGGATTTAGGTTACTTGAAAAATCAGGCTGTCATGCTGAAGCTGCTATTCTGATTAAACGTTTTATTACCCATAATAATTCAAAAGAAAGCTCATTAACTTGGCATTTAGCACAAATGGAAGGGCTAGCGGGTAATTATAAACACGCTGTTTTTCACGCAAAAAAAGTATTGGATCCCAATGAAGACTTAAGTAATTCAAAAATGTATTGGAATGACTTTGTTTTAGGGAACATCGCTTTTTGGAGTAAAGACGAAGCAAAGCTAAGAAAGCACATAGCGAATATAGAAAATGGTCAAAATTTTAAACCTAATCAGATAAACCTCAATTTCCTGAATCAGTTACTCAAAAATTTTGATTCAAGCTACAAACAGGCATTGTCTGAAGCAAGTGGTGAGTGAGTCTAAAATACAAGTGGCTTATTGTATGGCAGCACTGCTTCATCGATTTTCCAAACCATACATTTTATTTGACTGAATAAAATGAATAACCGGAGACTCAAATGAACAAGGAAGTAAAAAACACATTTGATAAATACCCTGAAAATGCCAGAGCTAAGCTCTTCGAGATTCGAGAGTTAGTTTTTCAAATTGCATCTGAATTGGGCCTAGGTGAAGTTGACGAGACACTAAAATGGGGAGAGCCTAGCTACAGTGTAAGAACAGGCAGCCCTTTTCGAATCGACTGGAAGTCAAAGTCACCTAACAATTATTATCTGTTTTTCAACTGCCAAACTAAATTGGTAGATACATTTCGTGAACTATATGGTGAACAGCTTCATTTTCAAGGAAATAGAGCAATAGCTCTTTGTTTATCAACATCGTTACCAAAAGCAACAATAAAGTCTTGTTTGATGTTAGCTTTAACTTATAAGCAGCGAAAGGGATTACCTCTTTTGGGGATGTAAAGTTTCGGATCAGAAAGGTTTGAAGTGGACTATAGTCGATTTGCTTTAATACGACCTAAGATTGCAGTAAAACGGAGTCAATATTGAGCCTTAGTGTTCAATCAAAGTTATTAATTAGTGCGGGTGTTATTGCGTTTTTTTTCTGCTATCTGGCACGTACTCTGTATATTTGGCGGGCCTAGTTGGTATGTTTTTGCTAGGGCTCCTCAACAAATTATTGAATCTTCAATACACGGAACTTTGCTTGCCCCCATTGGCACACTAATAGTAGCGAGCTTAATGTTTGCTTGTGCTGTGTTTGCTTTTTCAGCGGCGGGCTTAATCCGCAAAGTTCCTTTTCTCAAACCTGCTTTAGTAACTATTGCGGTAATTTGTACTTTACGGGGTTTAGTTGCTATTCCAATATTTATTACAACCTCAGGTTTAGATATTTGGCAAATAGTTGCAAGCGTTACTTGGTTTTATGTTGGCGTTTGTTTTGTTTTGGGTTCTATAAAGTAATGTTGAATTTGAAAGCCTTCTATAAAACAAGCTATTTAAGTGTTGGGAGGCATTCAAAGTACATAAACGACAAAACCCAGCCGAAGCTGGGTTTTGTTTGAGACAACACAATTCTGTGAGAACTTATAATGCTAAGTTCTCTTTCGCACGCGTTAAGTTGTGCTCTACTAACTCGTTACCTGAAATTTGTACTGCTTCGTAGAAGTCAGACAGTGCAGCTGTGTCGTTTTCAGACATGATGCGAGCAACACCGCGGTTGCTTAAAGCAAATGACGTTAATTCACGGCGTTTATAAGCAGGTACTTTGCTTGTATTTAGTAAACTGATTGCCTTTGAACAAAGCGTTTCAGCTTCGGTAAAATTCTTTGCTTGAACACTTAACGCACATTGGTTAAATGCTAATTCGTATTGACGGTTAACCTCAGCACTTGCCTGTGTCGATTGGTCAATTACCATTAATTTATAGTCACTTTGATCAGCCATTGCCATAGCTGAACAAGTTAATAAAGAGCTAACTACAACGGGTTTCATAAGTGTACTAAACATAATCTTTTCCTCTGTTATATCGGTATCAAGTGCCGACAATTGAACTTTAGTTGAGTAGAAAAAATTCAACAAACGATAAAAAAACACTCAATAGATGAAGAAAATTAACTTATAGACTTTAGTCTAATGTAATAATTTAAGACTAAGCGCTGTATGCATTAGTTTATAAGGGTTATGCTTAAATTGTCGTAAATTAAAAGTATAGAGTTTTAAATAGCTGAACAATAATTTGATGATTTAAAAAGCCTAACTGTCCCCACTTTAAGTTGAGGGCTTATTGATGGATTGAAAATGGACTTACTAACCCTTGTACTGGTAGTTGCTATTGGTTTAATTGGCTTTTATATATTACTAAGACGCTTATTACGGATGGTAAGGTGGGCTAAAACGAGTTAAAGCTTAGTTGATTGTTATTTAAGATATTATAGATTTAGACAACCCTCAGGTTTCTCTGAGGGCCATAATAACTACTTAAGGTGCTTAAAAGTATCAATCATCCATTTTATAAATAGCTCTAATTGTGCATTGGTTTCACTTGGTTCGTGTTGCACTAAGTAATATTTATCCTTGGTTTTTAATGGCATATTAGTGAAATTAAATAACCATTGCTCATCAAACCAAGTCTGACTGATAGGTAAGGGGATTAGGGCAATACCCATACCCTGTTGCGCAGCACGTGCCACACCAAACATACTATCAACCTGAATAATTTGCTTTGGTGCAAAGTCTTCAACGCCTGCATGTTCTGCCCATTGGTGCCAAGCCCAGGGACGCGCCTTATGAAGTATTAGAGGAACTTCATTTAATGCCTGAAACGGGTTTTCTTGCCATGCTTGCCAGTTTTCTTTATTGCAAGCTGGCGTATACGATAGCGAAAACAACTCATGTACAACCCCTTCGTGCGGTTTAGACGAAGACAATACAATCGATAAGTCGCTTTGCTTAGTCAGCTCTTTACGCGTTTTTAAGGTATTAAGCTGTAAGTTTGTATTTGGATGATCGCTAGTCCATTCGCTCAGTTTTGGCATTAAAAGCTCACTGGCGAAAAACTCAGGTAGCGTAATACTTATAGTCACGTTCTCTTGTAACTGACTAAACTCGTTAATGGTTTTTTCTAGCGCTTTAATAAGCGGCGATACAGAGTCATAAAAATTTTTCCCCGCAGCTGTTAAGCGGATAGAGCGGGTTTGACGTTCAAACAGTTCAATACCCAATTGTTCTTCTAATTGTTTGATCTGATGGCTTACGGCTGAAGGCGTAAGGTAGAGTTGGTTTGCAGCATCTTTAAAGCTAAGGGTGCGTGCAGCAAAACAAAATGAGCGTAAGCCACGTATAGGTGTTTGCATAGTTAATTTCAGTAAGTCTCAATAGCGCTTGTTAGTTAATTAACTGCTAAGCAATTATTATCCCAAAATGTAAAAAGTAAGAGAGTAAAAGTTGAATATAGCTAATATTTGCACAAATGCATAAAAAAGACTCTTTAATTGATTGTTTAATCTACTTTTATTGCATTTAAAAGATTTTAGCAGTTTTCTGAAACAGGTAACACCCTATACTTCAAAGACTTTCACTTCACAAAGTTAGGGCATTTTATACTATTTATGTGACAAATTGGTGCAACTTACAGTAAATCAATAGATAAAAAAAATCCCTCTTGCGAGGGATTTTGGGTAACTCAGCGCCATTGGCACTGGGAATGAGGTCGGTACATGGGATGTGAGTGGTTTAAAAAACCATCTCTGGAACATCACCTTCAACAAGCAATTTGCCTGCCGTTTTGCTAATTATTTCATCTACTGACACGCCCGGAGCGCGTTCGATTAGATGAAATGCGCCGTCTTTAACTTCTAGTACGGCTAAATCAGTTACGATTTTCTTTACACAGTTAACCCCAGTTAGCGGTAAAGTGCAACTTTCTAATAACTTAGAGTCGCCATGCTTGCTTGCATGAGTCATCGTAACAATAATATTCTTCGCGCCAGCAACGAGGTCCATCGCGCCACCCATGCCTTTAATTAGCTTCTTTGGGATCATCCACGATGCGATGTTACCGTTCTGGTCAACTTCAAATGCACCTAAGACCGTTAAGTCTACATGACCACCCCGTATCATGGCAAAACTATCTGCACTATTAAATATTGCTGCACCTGTGGCTGCTGTCACGGTTTCTTTACCCGCGTTGATCATATCTGCATCAACTTGGTCTTTGGTTGGGTACGCACCCATACCTAATAAACCATTTTCAGACTGCAACATAACTTCGATACCGTCAGGTACATAGTTAGCAACCAGAGTAGGGATACCAATACCTAGGTTTACGTAATAGCCATCTTGTAGTTCTTGTGCAACACGCATTGCAACTTGTTCACGTGATAATGCCATTTTATTGCTCCTTAATCGCGAGTTGTTACACGTTCAATGCGTTTTTCAAAGTCGCCTTTGATCACGCGATTAACATAAATACCTGGGGTATGAATTTGGCTTGGCTCAAGTTCACCTGGTTCAACAACTTCTTCAACTTCAGCAACGGTAATTTTACCTGCTGTCGCGGCCATCGGGTTGAAGTTCATTGCGGTGTGGCGAAATACAAGATTACCGTAGCGGTCGGCTTTCCATGCTTTAACAATGGCAAACTCACCAGTAATTGACTCTTCTAAGATATACGGGCGACCATCAAATTCTTTGACTTCTTTACCTTCGGCAACAGGGGTGCCGTAACCTGTTGCTGTATAAAACGCAGGAATACCCGCACCACCAGCGCGCATCTTCTCAGCGAGTGTCCCTTGTGGTGTTAAAACAACATCAATTTCGCCATCGAGTAGTTGTTTTTCGAAAAGCGCATTTTCACCCACATAAGACGCGATGATTTTTTTAATTTGCTTATCGTGAAGTAAAACCCCTAAACCAAAATCATCTACACCGCAGTTGTTTGAGACAACGGTTAGATTTTTAGTCTGTTTACGCTTAATTTCACTGATAAGTCCCTCAGGAATACCACACAAGCCAAAGCCACCAGCGATAATAGTATCGCCATCTTTTAAACCTTCCATTGCAGCTTCATAACTTGAAACCACTTTATCGAAACCGGCCATGAGCCTACTCCTTAATTATTCTGAGTGTTCTTTAGAGCAAGTGATACCTTGCTGACAGGTTGTTTATTTAATGCACTGCAAATAGCCCAACCAGCTTTCGCCAGTCTTTCTAAATCAATTCCATGCTCTATGCCAAGCCCTTGCAGTAAGTAAACTACATCTTCAGTGGCAACATTTCCTGACGCGCCTTTGGCATAAGGGCAACCACCAAGGCCTGCAACGGCACTGTCAACCGTTGCTATACCGCGGCTTAGGGCGGTGTAAATATTTGTTAGCGCTTGCCCGTAGGTGTCGTGAAAATGTACAGCGAGTTTAGATTTATCAATATGTTGCAAGAGTATATCTAATAACTCATCGACTTTTCTCGCTGTACCTACACCAATGGTGTCACCTAGGCTAATTTCGTAACAACCAAGCTCAAGTAATCGCTTTGAGACGTTTAATACATCATTGTAGTCGACATCACCTTGATATGGGCAACCCATAACGCAGCTAACATAACCTCTAACACGAATGTTATTCGCTTTGGCAAAAGCCATAACATCTTTAAAGCGATCAATACTTTCATCAATAGAGCAGTTAATGTTCTTTTGACAAAACGCTTCACTTGCTGCTGTAAAAATCGCAAATTCTTGTATGCCGACTTGTTTTGCCGCCTCTGCACCTCGTAAATTTGGGGTGAGGGCACTTAAATTAACGTCTGGCAAACTTAACGCGCTTATTACATCGCAAGAGTCAGCCATTTGTGGCACCCATTTAGGTGACACAAAGGCGCCTGCTTCTATATCTTTAAGCCCAGCATCTGCAAGGCCGTTGATAAGAGCGACTTTATCTTGAGTGCTAACGGCGGCTTCATTTTGCAAGCCGTCTCTGGCGCCAACTTCTACAATACGAACAAAATCAGGAAACTGTGCCATTACGCCTCCGGCTCTTCAACAATCGCGAGCATATCACCGTGGCTCACCAGTTCACCTTCAGCAAAGCAATAGCTAGTTAATACACCATCATGCGGGGCATTAAGGGTGTATTCCATTTTCATCGCTTCAATGATGACAACAGCGTCACCTTTAGCGACAGTACTACCCACTTCAACTAAATGTTTAACAACAGTACCATTGAGTGGTGCAGCGAGTGGCAATGCATCACTTTCGTGTTCACTAATATAGTGTTTATCAATCAGTTCTAGCACCGTTTGCTGTGCTTTGTACATCACTGTGATGTGAGAGTCTGTTTGATTAATATGAGCCACAACTTTTTCGCCATTAACGACTAGGTTTGCAAGGCCATTTTCAACCTTACCCGAGGTTGTATAGTCAACCCCATCTAAGCTAATTTCAAAGCCTTCTGATGTTTTAACCGCATGAACGTTTAAATCAACAAACGGAATTGTTGTTTTAGCGTCACTGTTTAGCATAAAGCCTGTTAATTGTTGCCATGGGCTGCTGCTTTCACCTTTTAGTTGATGTGCATACGTATAGGCTGCCACAACGGTCGCAATAACAAACTGTTGCTTGTTTTTAGCAACAAGTCGCTCACCTTGGTCTTCAATAAAGTGCGTATCGGGTGCACCTGCTTGAAAAGTAGGGTGGTTAGCAAGGTTATGTAAAAAATTAACGTTACAGCTAAAACCTGCTAGGTGGAATTGCTCTAATGCTTTTGATAAACGCCCAAGCGCTGCCTCACGGTTATCGTCATGAACAATTAATTTAGCAATCATAGGGTCGTAGAACGGGCTAATTTCATCACCCGCTGCAATCCCTGTATCTATACGTACAAATTCAGATTCGTTCGGTGTAAATAGGGCGTCAATGTGGCCAGAACACGGAATAAAGTCATTACTTGGATCTTCTGCATAAATACGCGCTTCAAAGCTGTGACCTTGTAGCTGAATATCTGCTTGGCTAAGTGGTAAAACTTCACCTGCCGCAATATTGATTTGCCAATTCACCAAATCAACACCGGTTACCATTTCTGTTACTGGGTGCTCTACTTGTAAACGGGTGTTCATCTCCATGAAGAAGAATTCATCACCGCATAGTAAAAACTCAACAGTACCAGCACCGCGATAGTTAATCGCTTTGGCACAACGTACCGCTGCTTCACCCATTTCTTTACGAAGTTCATCAGATAGACCCGGAGCAGGGGCTTCTTCAATTACTTTTTGGTGACGACGCTGTAATGAGCAGTCACGGTCGCCTAAGTACACACAGTTACCATGACTATCAGCAAAAACTTGTACTTCAACATGGCGAGGTTTGGTGACATAGCGCTCTAACAGTACTAAATCGTTACCAAAGCCGGCTTTTGCTTCACGTTTTGCACCTTCAAGAGCACTGATAAAGTCTTTTGCGTGTTCTACAACTCGCATACCTTTACCACCGCCACCAAAGGCCGCTTTAATCAGTACCGGGTAACCAATTTTTTCAGCTTCAGATTGTAAGAACTCAGTATCTTGATTATCACCATAGTAACCAGGCACTAAAGGTACATTTGCTTGGTGCATAATTTCTTTAGCGCGTGTTTTTGAACCCATGGCTTCAATGCTTGATGCTGGAGGGCCAATAAAGGCGATATCATTTTTCTCACACGCGAGTGCAAAGTCACAGTTTTCAGATAAAAAACCATAGCCAGGGTGAATACAATCAACACCTGCTTGTTTTGCAACATCGATGATTTTGTCTGCGACTAAGTATGAATCTTTACTTGGAGCGGGGCCAATGTGATAGGCCTCATCAGCAAGCTTTACGTGCTGAGCATGTTTATCAGCATCTGAATACACTGCAACCGTTGTTAAGCCCATTTGCTTTGCTGTACGCATAACACGGCAGGCAATTTCACCACGGTTGGCAACGAGAATTTTTTTTAATGATTTTGTTGTCATAATGGGTCCTATTTCTGCCAGTTAGGGGCACGTTTTTCAAAAAATGCAGTCAGACCTTCTTGGCCTTCTTCAGATACACGAATGCGAGCAATGCGCTCAGCGGTTAACTCAATCAGTGCATCATCAATTACGTTGCCAGCCACATCGTTTATTAGCTGCTTTGCTGCTTTAACAGCAATAGGGCCATTGTTAACAAGGTTTTGTAAGTGTTTATCGAGCGCTGTTTGTAAATCGCCGGTGATCTGGTGAATTAAACCCAGTTGCTTAGCTGTATGCGCGTCAAAAATCTCTGCCGTTAAAAAATAACGACGTGCAGCGCGCTCACCAATAGCTTTAATGACATAAGGGCTGATAACCGCAGGAATAAGACCCAGCTTTACTTCACTTAAGCAAAATTGTGCATCGTCTTGGCAAATTGCGATATCACAACACGCAATCAAGCCTAACGCACCGCCAAATGCAGCACCTTGTACGGCACAAATTGTTGGATGTGGGCTGGTAGCAAGGACTTTCATAAGCTTTGCTAGCTGCATAGAATCCGCTAAGTTTTCTGCAAAGTCATTGCCTGCCATCGACTTCATCCAATTTAAATCAGCCCCTGCAGAGAAGTGCTTACCTTCGGTTTTTAAAACCAATGCGCGCACATCGCAACTGTTTGCGTGTTCAATTAAACGGATCAGCTCACTAATGACTTCTTCGTTAAATGCATTGTGTTTTTCAGGGCGACTTAGTACCAGTACAGCCACATTTGATTTTGTTATTTCGAGTGTTACTGACATAAGGCCTCCATTACATTCTAAATACGCCGAACTGCGAATCGCGCTCTGGTGCATTTTTAGCTGCACTTAAGGCAAGCCCCAATACATTGCGGGTATCAGCAGGATCGATAATGCCATCATCCCAAAGGCGGGCACTGGCGTAATATGGATGACCTTGTTTTTCGTATTGCTCGATAATTGGCTTTTTAAACTCACGGACTTGCTCATCAGTCATGCTTTCGCCTTTACGGGCTAAACCGTCTTGTTTTACTTGAGCAAGAACGCCAGCTGCTTGTTCACCACCCATTACCGAGATACGGGCGTTTGGCCACATCCACATCATGGTTGGTTCGAATGCACGGCCACACATACCGTAGTTACCTGCACCATACGAGCCACCAATTAACACGGTGAATTTTGGTACATCAGCACATGACACAGCGGTTACCATTTTCGCACCATGTTTGGCGATACCTTCGGCTTCGTACTTTTTACCAACCATAAAGCCAGTAATGTTTTGTAAAAAGACCAAAGGAATTTTGCGTTGTGCACATAGTTGTATAAAGTGCGCGCCTTTTTGCGCTGATTCACTGAATAAAATGCCGTTGTTGGCAACAATACCGACAGGGTGACCAAATATTTTTGCAAAGCCGGTTACTAGTGTTTCGCCAAAGTAGCGTTTAAATTCATCAAATGATGAATCATCAACAACACGGGCAATTACTTCGCGTACATCAAATGGCTTTTTGAGGTCGGTACCCACAATGCCGTAAATTTCGTTAATGTCGTAACGCGGCGGTTTAACATCATCAAGTAACGGTGCAGTAGGGCGTTGATAGTTAATTCGTTCAATACATTGGCGCGCGATAGAAAGTGCATGGGCATCGTTTTCAGCATAGTGATCGGCAACACCTGATGTTTTACAGTGAACATCAGCACCACCGAGCTCTTCAGCACTCACTTCTTCACCTGTAGCCGCTTTAACCAGTGGCGGGCCTGCTAAGAAAATTGTGCCTTGCTCTTTTACGATAATACTTTCATCAGCCATCGCTGGTACATAAGCACCACCTGCAGTACATAAACCCATTACGACCGCAATTTGTGGAATGCCTTTACCAGACATACGTGCCTGATTATAGAAAATTCGGCCAAAGTGTAATTTATCTGGAAATACATCATCTTGCTCAGGCAGGTTTGCACCGCCTGAATCAACTAAATAAATACACGGTAAATGACAACGCTCTGCGATATCTTGGGCACGTAGATGTTTTTTCACTGTTAGTGGAAAGTATGTACCGCCTTTTACGGTTGCATCATTGGCGATGATCATACATTCAACGCCTTTCACACGACCAATCCCAGCCACAACACCGGCACAAGGAATAGCTTGTTCATATACGCCAAAGGCAGCAAATTGTGAAATCTCTAAAAATGGCGAGCCTTCATCAAGTAGCGTTTCAATACGGTCACGAACAAACAACTTACCACGGCCTTGGTGGCGCTCAATCAGGGCAGGGCCACCACCTAAACGGATATCCGCTACCTTTTCACGTAAATCACTTACGAGAGCGGCCATGTTGTCGTGATTTTGCAAAAATTGCGGATCGTGTGGATTTACACTCGATTTTAAAATCGTCATAACAAGGTCCTATCGGCTTTCAGTGAATAATTCGCGACCAATTAGCATGCGGCGGATTTCAGAGGTACCTGCACCAATTTCATATAGTTTTGCATCACGTAATAAGCGACCAGTCGCGTATTCGTTGATATAACCATTACCACCTAAGATTTGAATAGCATCTAGGGCCATCTTAGTTGCAAGCTCTGCTGCATATAAAATAGCGCCAGCGGCATCTTTACGCGTTGTTTCACCGCGATCACATGCACGAGCTACCGTGTAAACGTATGAACGAGCAGCATTCATTTGCGTGTACATGTCAGCAATTTTGCCTTGAATAAGCTGGAACTGACCAATTGGGCTATCAAATTGTTTACGCTCATGAATATAAGGAACCACAATGTCCATACATGCTTGCATAATGCCAAGCGGGCCTGCGGCCAAAACAACACGCTCATAATCAAGGCCACTCATAAGTACTTTTACGCCTTCGTTTAAGTTACCTAGAATGTTTTCTGCTGGTACTTCGCAGTTCTCGAACACTAATTCACAGGTGTTAGAGCCACGCATACCAAGTTTGTCTAGCTTTTGCGCAGTAGAGAATCCTGGTGTGTTACGCTCAACGATGAACGCTGTGATCCCTTTTGGGCCGGCATTTAAATCTGTTTTTGCATAGATAACAAAGGTATCGGCATCTGGACCATTAGTGATCCACATCTTGTTACCGTTAAGTACAAACACATCGCCTTTTTTCTCAGCTTTTAATTTCATTGATACAACATCAGAACCCGCATTTGGCTCACTCATCGCAAGGGCACCAATGTGCTCACCACTGATAAGCTTAGGCAGGTATTTTTCTTTTTGAGCCTGTGACCCATTACGGTTGATTTGGTTAACACATAGGTTTGAATGAGCACCATAACTTAAACCAATCGATGCGCTTGCACGGCTAATTTCTTCCATTGCGATTACATGCTCAAGGTAACCAAGGCCCGCACCGCCAAATTCTTCAGGTACTGTCATACCTAATAATCCCATTTCGCCAAGCTGTGGCCAAAGTTGATTAGGGAAGGCATTGTCTATATCGGTTTGTTCTGCAAGTGGGGCAATTTCTTGGCTCGCAAAGCTATTAACGTGATCGCGGATCATGTCTGCTGTTTCGCCAAGCCCGAAGTTCATTTCTTTGTATAGTGAAATAGTGCTCATAATGTGTGTTCCTGTGAGAGTCTGTTGACGAGATTGTTGTCAGGTTATTCGTCTAAATTATTAAGGGTTTCACGACAGCGGCGTTCTGCTGTAACCAATTCCATCAGAACAACTTTAATGTCGTCCATTTGTTGGCTTAGGTCCGCTTTTTTCTCTGCGATAAGGTCAAGCATAGTCACTAGCTGTTTAGCGCTTGATTTATCTGCGTCGTACAGTTCAAACAAACGACCCGTTTCAGCTAAGGTAAAACCTAAGCGTTTACCGCGTAGAATAAGTTTTAGTCTTACTTTGTCGCGTTTTGAATAAATACGGGTTTGACCGTTTCTCTCTGGTGAGATCAGGCCTTGGTCTTCGTAAAAGCGGATAGAGCGGGTGGTAATATCAAATTCTTTTGCTAGTTCGCTGATACTAAACGTTTGCTCATTGCTAGCAGGTTCAACTGCTGCGCTTTCAAAGTTTGTTTGATTGTCTTGTTTCATGATTTATTTACCTCATTCGAATAACACCAATATAAGTGAAGTTTACGTAAAGGTAAAGGGTGATTTAGGAGTTATACTTTAGACTTATAAAGATAACTGGTTGGATTTGTTGAAAAGCTTTATTTATCTAGCCTTGTAAGCAGATGTTCGATTTTTAATACAACAAAATACAGATAAGTTTACAGTTTTAACGACCGCAAAAAAGTTGATTTTAGATTTACGTTGGCGTAAACGTAAATATTATGTATGCTGAATTAAATCGAAATTAAACTATAACAAATTAACTGTTTGGTTACACATGATTTGAACACATGATGATAACCACTTACATGGAGCCAATTATGACTACTGAAGCCGTTGTTATTGTTGCCGCAAAACGTACCCCTATGGGTGGTTTTATGGGCGCACTAAGTGGTGCACACGCAACTGATTTAGGTGCTACAGCTATTAAAAGTAGCTTAGAGCAAGCCGGTTTATCTGCCGATAAAATTGACGAAGTGATCATGGGCTGTGTATTACCAGCTGGTCTTGGTCAAGCACCTGCACGCCAAGCAATGTTAAAAGCAGGCCTTAATCAAGGTACTGGCGCTACAACGATCAACAAAGTATGTGGCTCTGGCTTAAAAGCTGCAATGTTTGCACATGACTTAATTAAATCAGGCTCTATCAATACCGCTGTTGCGGGTGGTATGGAAAGCATGAGTAATGCGCCTTATATGTTACCAAACGCACGTTCAGGTATGCGTATGGGTCATGGCGAAGTAAAAGATCACATGATGTGTGATGGCCTTGAAGATGCTTACGACAACAAAGCAATGGGTTGTTTTGCACAAGACACTGCCGATCAGTATTCAATTGGTCGTGAACAAATGGATAACTTTGCGCTTAGCTCACTAACTAAAGCGAATAGTGCGATTGAAACAGGTGCATTTGCAAACGAGATTGCAGCGCACACTATTTCTACACGTAAAGGTGATGTGACCGTTGCGATTGATGAGCAACCAGGCAATGCACGCCCTGATAAAATCCCAGGTTTACGTCCTGCATTCAAAAAAGATGGCACGATTACAGCTGCAAACTCGTCATCAATTTCTGATGGTGCAGCAGCGCTTGTGTTAATGCGTGAATCAGATGCTAAAGCACAAGGTTTAACGCCACTGTGTCGTATCGTAGCTCACAGCACACATTCTCAAGCACCAAGCGAATTTACTTTAGCACCGGTTGGCGCGATGCAATCGCTTTTAGAAAAAGCCGGTTGGTCTGTGAATGATGTTGATTTATGGGAAATCAACGAAGCGTTTGCCATGGTGACTATGCTTGCAATTAACGAGTTAAAACTTGATGAAAGCAAAGTTAACGTCAATGGCGGTGCCTGTGCACTTGGTCACCCAATTGGTGCAAGCGGCGCGCGTATCTTAGTTACCTTAATTCATGCATTAAAGAATCGTGGTCTTAGCAAAGGTGTTGCCTCACTGTGTATCGGTGGTGGTGAAGCTGTTGCTATGGCAATCGAAGCTATTTAATCACTTTAGAATTTTAATCTCTCACAGCCGCAACGTATTTCAAAAACTATCATGTTGCGGCCTCTTTATACCCACTGGGGAGGAGTGCCTCATGCACCAAGTACCTTTATTTATCAACGGCGAATTTACCCAATCAAGTTCAACGCAGTTGATTGATGTTATCAATCCTGCAAACCAAGAAGTGTTAGCGCAAGTGCCGTGTGCAACGGATGCTGAAATGGATGCAGCCATTGCCTCTGCAAAAGAAACGTTTAAAACATGGAAAGAAGTGCCAATTTCTGAGCGTGCGCGTATTATGATGAAATACGCAGCACTACTAAAAGAAAACCATGACGAGCTTGCGACGATTATTTGTCATGAGCTGGGTAAAACTTTTGAAGACGCCAAAGGCGATGTTTGGCGTGGTATTGAAGTGGTTGAGCAAGCAGCCAATGCACCATCACTAATGATGGGTGAAACAATGGAAAACGTAGCGCGTAAAATCGATACTTACTCTTACATGCAGCCACTGGGTGTATGTGCGGGTATTACGCCATTTAATTTCCCTGCGATGATCCCATTATGGATGTTTCCACTGGCTATTGTGTGTGGTAACACCTTTATTCTTAAACCATCAGAGCAAGATCCACTAACACCGATGCGTTTAGCTGAACTATTTGTTGAAGCGGGCGCGCCAAAAGGGGTGTTACAAGTTGTTCATGGTACAAAACCACAAGTTGACCGTCTATTAGAAGACCCAGCAGTACGTGCTATTTCATTTGTTGGCTCGTGTGGTGTAGGTGAATACATTTATTCAAAAGGCACAGCAAACCTTAAACGCGTACAAGCGTGTGTAGGTGCAAAAAACCACATGGTTATTATGCCAGATGCAAGTAAATCGCATGTTGTAAACAACCTAGTAGGTGCGTCTGTAGGTGCTGCGGGTCAGCGCTGTATGGGTATTTCGGTTGCTGTATTTGTTGGTCAAGCTAAAGACTGGGTTGATGAAATTAAAGCAGGCTTTGAAAACGTACGCCCAGGTGTATGGGATGATGCTAACGCGGCTTACGGCCCACAAACATCAAAAGCAGCTAAAGACCGTATTCTATCACTTATCGCAAGTGGTAAAGAACAAGGTGCAACGTGCTTAATTGATGGCTCTGACTTTACTGTTGAAGGTTACGAGCAAGGTAACTGGGTTGGTCCAACGCTATTTACTGATGTAACAACCGAGATGGATTTATACAAAGAAGAGATCTTTGGTCCTGTACTGGCTTGTATGTTTGTAGATACTCTTGAAGAGGCGATTGAGCTTATCAATAACTCGCCTTACGGTAACGGTACTTCGTTATTCACATCAAGCGGCGCTGCTGCACGTAAATTTCAACATGAAATCGAAGTAGGTCAAGTCGGTATTAATGTGCCAATTCCTGTGCCACTCCCGTTTTTCTCTTTCACAGGTTGGAAAGGCTCATTCTACGGCGACCAACACACCTACGGTAAGCAAGGTATTCGTTTTTACACAGAAACGAAAACAATTACTTCACGTTGGTTCGAGGATGATATCGCCTCAGGTCCGAACATGAGTATCAACCTTAAATAAGCCGTAATTAATTTACTGCTGAGCGAGCACACGCTCGCTCAAAGAACACACATTTAAACGACAACAATCGTTATTCACACAAGAATAAGACAACAAATAGAGGTCTACTATGGACTTTAATTTAACCGAAGATCAGCAAGCGTTTGCTGAAACAGCCCGTCAGTTTGCAGAGTCTGAACTTGCTCCACATGCAGCTAAGTGGGACCAAGAACACATTTTCCCAAAAGACACCATTAAAGCAGCCGGTGAGCTAGGCTTTTGTGGTTTATATACCCCTGAAGAAGCGGGTGGCTTAGGTTTATCTCGCCTTGATTCAAGCATTATCTTTGAGCAGCTTGCCATGGGTTGTACCGCAACAACCGCTATGTTGACCATTCATAATATGGCAACCTGGATGATTGCAAGCTTTGGTACTGAGGAAGTAAAAGCCCAGTACTGCGAACAATTAGTAATGGGTGAGTTACTTGCGTCTTACTGTTTAACAGAGCCTGGCTCTGGCTCTGATGCGGCATCGTTAAAAACCAAAGCGGTTAAAGAGGGCGATGAGTTTGTGATCTCAGGCTCTAAGATGTTTATTTCGGGTGCTGGTGAAACTGATTTACTAGTAGTTATGGCGCGCACTGGTGGTGAAGGCGCAGCCGGTATTTCGGCATTTGTTGTGCCTGCAGATGCAGCAGGTATCGAATACGGTAAAGCTGAAGAAAAAATGGGCTGGAATGCACAGCCAACACGTTTAATTAGCTTCGAAGGTGTCAGAATTCCTGCGGCTAACTTACTAGGTCAAGAAGGTGAAGGCTTTAAGTTTGCAATGCAAGGCTTAGATGGCGGTCGTATTAATATTGCTACCTGTTCATTAGGTACAGCACAAGCAGCTCTTAATACTGCGCGCGAATACCTAAAAGAACGTGAGCAATTTGGTAAGCCATTAGCTGCTTTCCAAGCACTGCAATTTAAGATTGCCGATATGAACACCGAGCTTGTTGCTGCTCGTCAAATGGTGCGCTTAGCCGCATTTAAACTAGATACCGGTGACAGTGAAAAAACCACTTACTGTGCGATGGCTAAACGTTTTGCTACAGATGTTGGTTTTAAAGTCTGTGACGACGCATTACAAATTCACGGTGGTTACGGTTACATCAAAGAATACCCATTAGAGCGTCATTTTAGAGACGTCCGTGTGCATCAAATTCTTGAAGGCACAAACGAAATCATGCGTGTGATTATCGCACGTCGTATCTTAGCTGAGTCAGCTGGCGACATTCTATAAGGAGCAACCTATGTCTAATCCATCGATTGATTTAAATATTGAAGGTAACGTAGCGGTTTTAACCATGAATAATCCGCCAGCGAATACCTGGACACAAGATACATTAACCGCGCTTAAAGACACTGTAACTGAGCTAAATGCTAACAAAAATGTCTATGCATTGGTGATCACAGGTCAAGGTGAAAAGTTCTTTAGCGCAGGTGCTGATTTAAACGTGTTTGCCAGCGGTGACAAAGGCGTTGCTGCCACTATGTCAAAAGTGTTTGGTGATGCATTTGAAGCGTTAACCAATTTCCGTGGTGTATCAATCGCGGCAATTAATGGTTATGCCATGGGCGGTGGTCTTGAAGTGGCTCTTGCGTGTGATATTCGTATTGCTGAAGAGCAAGCTCAAATGGCACTTCCTGAAGCGAAAGTTGGCTTGTTGCCTTGTGCTGGCGGTACGCAAAACCTTGCATGGCTTGTTGGTGAAGGCTGGGCAAAACGCATGATCTTATGTGGCGAGCGCCTAAAAGCAGACAAAGCACGCGAAATTGGCCTTGTTGAAGAAGTGGTTGGTACTGGCGAAAGTTTAGCTGCGGCAATGAAACTTGCTAACCAAGTTGGCGAGCAAAGCCCAGTTGCTGTGACTGCATGTAAAGAGCTTATCCAAAAAGGTCGCACACAACCTATGTCTCATGCATTGCCATTAGAGCGTGAGTTGTTTGTACAGTTGTTTGATACGCAAGACCAAAAAGAAGGCGTGAATGCATTCTTAGAAAAGCGTAAAGCAAATTGGGTAAATGGCTAATGACTAATGTAACACTACTAAATCATCAAGATGCGCCTGTGGTGTTTGAAACTGCAGAGGCCGAGAGCGGCCTCATTGCAATTGCGACACTCAATGCGCCTAAGTCTTTAAACGCTTTAAATTACGACATGATCCAATTGCTAGAGCCTCAGCTTAGAAAATGGGCTGACGATGACGCCGTTGCCATGGTCGTTCTAAAAGGGGCTGGCGAAAAAGCATTTTGTGCCGGTGGCGATGTAGTAAGCCTGCATAAAGCAATGAGCACAGGTGAGCCTGCTAACTACATTGAAGACTTTTTTACCCTTGAGTATAAATTAGACTACCTAATTCACTGCTATGAAAAGCCAATATTACTTTGGGGTAATGGCATTGTTATGGGTGGCGGCCTTGGTTTAATGGCTGGGGCAAGTCACCGTGTGGTAACAGAGACATCACGTATTGCCATGCCTGAGCTAACCATTGGTTTATACCCAGATGTGGGCGGCAGTTACTTCTTACATAAAATGCCTGAGCAAGTCGGTTTATTTTTAGGATTAACTGCGGCGTCTATCAATGCTGAAGATGCCTTGTTTGTTAATCTTGCTGATCACTATGCAACAGCAGATAAATATGACGCTATTTTAACGGCTATCACAGCTGAAAAGTGGGGCAAAACAGCTTCATTAAACCACGAAAAGCTGACAAACATTTTAATCTCCATTGATAATATTTCAGGCCGTGTCCCTAAAGGTAATATAAAAGATAACTTAGCGGTTATACAAAAGCTGGCTGAATTTGATTCATTGCAGGGAAAAATCGACTACATTCAAGCTTTAGAAACCGAAGACAAATGGCTTACCCGTGCGCAAAAGTCATTAGCACATGGTTGTCCGCTTAGTTGTGCGCTGGTTGAACGTCAATTAGCAAATTCAAAAGAGATGACGTTAGCACAGTGCTTCAAAATGGAGCTGGGTATGTCAGTACGCTGTGGCGAAGTAGGCGAGTTCCAAGAAGGCGTTCGTGCGCTACTAATCGACAAAGACGGTGCACCTAACTGGCAGTTTAAATCGCTTAGCGATATCGACGAAGCAGTTGTAGATAGCTTCTTTACAGCACGCTGGGATGAGCAATCTCACCCACTTAACTCATTAACGTCATCTTAAGTCCAAGGGGTAAACAAATGGCTAAATTAACAATAGGATTTATTGGTTTAGGCAACATGGGTGGCCCAATGGCGGCAAACCTTGTCAATGCAGGTCATACAGTTCGCGTGTTTGACTTGAATAAAGCGGCGGTCAGTGAGCTTGCCGATAAAGGTGCAATTGCTGCAAACGATGCAGCAGAGTGTGCCATTGGCGCTGATATTTTTATCAGTATGCTACCAGCAAGCAAACACGTTAAATCGCTTTACTTAGGCGAAACAGGTCTTATCAACTTACTTGATAGCAAAACCTTAGTGATTGACTGCTCAACCATTGATGCAGAATCAGCGCGTCAAGTGGGTAGCGAGCTTGCTCAAAAAGGTATTGATTTTGTTGATGCGCCGGTATCAGGTGGTGTTGCAGGAGCAACAGCGGGCACTTTAACATTTATCGTCGGTGGTGAGCAAAGCCACTTTGAAAAAGCCAAGCTTGCTCTAGTAGATATGGGTAAAAACATCTTCCATGCTGGTGATATTGGCGCAGGACAAGTCGCAAAAATCTGTAACAACATGCTGCTAAGCATTTTAATGGCTGGTACTAGCGAAGCACTACAAATGGGCATTAACAACGGGCTTGAGCCAAAAGTGTTAAGTGACATCATGACTGCAAGCTCTGGCCGTAACTGGACACTTGAGCTTTATAACCCATGCCCTGGTGTAATGGAAACGGCGCCAGCAAGTAATGATTATAAACCGGGCTTTATGGTTGATTTAATGGCAAAAGACTTAGGTCTTGCTATGGAAGCGGCTCAGCAAAGTAATTCATCTACCCCAATGGGGTCAATGGCGAAGAATCTATACACTATGCTTCAGCATCAAGGTGCGGGTAGTGATGATTTTAGCGCTATTTTTAAATTATTCTCGAAGTAGGAGATTGTTGTGGAAATTAAAAACAACAACATCGTAATTACCGGTGGTGCGCAAGGTTTAGGTTTTGCAATGGCCGAGAAATTTGCATCGCTTGGTGCGAACATCGCCCTTATCGATATGCAACAAGACGTACTTGATACTGCAGTATCAGCGCTTGCCAAGCATGGTACAAAAGTCGTGGCGTATGCTGCTAATGTTACAGATGAAGATGCAGTGGTAGCAACGTTTAACACGATTAACAAAGACTTTGGCCATATCGGCGTGTTAATTAACAACGCGGGTATCTTACGCGATGGTATGTTTATCAAAGCAAAAGAAGGCAAAGTAGTTGATAAAATGTCGTTGGCTCAATTTCAATCTGTGATTGATGTGAACCTGACCGGTGTATTCTTAGCTGGTCGTGAAGCTGCGAGCCACATGATCGAGTCTGGCAAAGGTGGCGTTATCGTTAATATGTCGAGTGTTGCCCGTGCTGGTAACATTGGCCAAACAAACTACGCAGCGTCTAAAGCCGGTGTTGTTGCGATGACAACGGGTTGGGCGAAAGAATTAGGTCGCTTTGGTATCCGTGTTGGTGCAATCGCACCAGGTGTTATTCGAACAGCAATGACAGATGCAATGAAACCAGAAGCAAAACAACGCATGATGGCAGTAACGCCAGTGGGTCGTTTTGGTGAAGCACAAGAAATTGCCCAAACAGCACAATACATTGTAGAGAACGATTTCTTTACAGGTCGTGTTGTAGAAATTGATGGTGGTATAAGACTTTAATTTCAACTACCCATTGAGTCCAAAACGGTAAGCTTTGCTTGCCGTTTTTTTGCTTTAAGTCGCAACAAACCTTAATTGAACTCAGCCCTTGTAATTAACTTTCCTACATTCAATAATTAAAGTCGTTTTCTACCTTGAGAGATGCAGTGAATCCTAAACAAATCCGCAATTTTTATATTAATGAAGAACAGTCTGTTTATTTGCTGTCTCACCATGATGCTAAAAAGCACCGTCAATGGCTTAACATTTGTATTAAACAGCTAACCTTGCTTGGTTACAGCGATGTTGAATTAATAGGTTCTGGTGCATTTGGCTTTGTATTTGCGGGTATTGATGACGAAGGGATGCCTTGGGTCTTTAAGTTTTCACGCATAACCCTTGCGCAAAGTGTGCGTGACCGTTTAGAAGACGAAGCGTACATGCTCTCGCAAGTGAATAATCCACTGGTGCCAAAATTTTATGCATTTGAGCGCATTAAAAAGCAAGGCATTTTAATGATGGAGCGCGCTCTAGGTGAAGACTTAGAAAAAATCTCCATCAAACAGGGGCGTTTTAGCGCAGCAAAAATTATGGCGCTGGCGCTTAAGCTTCGCAATGTTCTTATTGACTTACGTGAACACAAAAATGGCATCAGCCCGCAACCAATTGTGCATGGCGATATTAAACCCTCTAACATCGTTTATGATGAACAAACCAATAAGTTGTCGTTGGTGGATTGGGGCAGCTCTGTATATGCACAAATAGACGCTGAAGGTAATCCGGTTGCCAGCAATTTTATGGATCTTATGTCTGCTGATATCAGCACCACTAATGCACGCATGGGGGATGTGTATTTTATTGGTGATGAGCAAATGTCGGGCGGGCAGTCATCGCCACGTTTTGATGAGCAAGGTGTTGCATCAACCCTTTATGCACTGGCGTCTGCACAGTCGTGTCGATTTGGAGCTGCGGTTATTCCGGCTACAAGCCTCAATTTACCCATGGAGCTTGCCCGTGTTATTGACGGTATGCTTTCAAAAAATAAGTCCACTCGTGATGGTGCGGGTGATTATTTTATGCGTAACATGCCTACAATGGCCAAAGCTTACCTCCCTGAGTTACCCCGTAAAGTCATTCGCCCTCATATTCCTTATTGGTTTAGTGAGTTTGATGAGCACCCAGATACCGTGGTTTATAGCTCCCGTAAACAATTTTTACGGCAAGCCGACCATAATCAACAATTACTTGATGTAAACGATGCCCAGCTCGATAGATACTACAAAGAATTTTTATTTGATACCGGCGACACCGAAAAAGCATTTTTGGCCTCTATAAGCCGATTAGCAAAATACCCAGTAGTAGGTGGCCTAAGTTTTCATTGGAAAGAAAACTCACTGTTTGTTGAATCATCGCTGATTCTGCATGATGAAACACTCGGCACTGCCTTTACCGATGCGATTAACAACACGGTGATGTTAGCGCAGGGGATTGAACAAAAAGGCCTCTTTAAATGTTGCTTGTTTGATGCGCGCAAAACCATTCAGCTCGAACGCGATGGCACCGGTGCGTTTAAATTTGAACACTTACCTGAACTTGATTATGAAGTAATGGATGTACAAGCCTCAGATGTAACCAGACCACACTCTTACTTTGAAGATGGTAAAGATCCTGATGAGCAATTGCAGCTCCCGAAAAAGGTTATAAAGTGCGTATTTGAGCTAAACCAGATACACCATACAGGCTGTATCATTTTTGAAGCCTTACCTGATAGGATGAAAATACATCATTACTATCGTCTGCTTGATGCCAGTAAAGAGCCTGAATTTAAACGTTTATTAAGTAAGCTCATGCAATATGCAGTTAATATCACAGATGTAGGTGTGGCAGGCTTTATGAAGCTACCTTACAAAAACACCCGTGAATTTGATTTATGCACTAAACAGCCCGATGAGTTTTATCCAAGAGATCCAAAGCGGGTAAGTTGAACTATAGTATGTACATTCAAATTAAAAACTTATAGATTAGGAACACTAGAAGTCGTAGGTTGAGAGTTTGTGTGAAAGATAATTTAGTAATGGTTTGTTATAAAGGTGAGTCTGGTTCAAGTGATATAAGGACTTTTAATAAAGGTGATATTTTGTATCTTTCACTGAAAGATATACTTGTTATATTAACTAAAGAAAACAGGAAGTTAAATGAGCTTCACATTGCAAAATCATTAGTTAATGTATTAAAAGCACAAGTTAAAATTTTAGATGATGACGAATATATAATGATTCCCAATTCATCAAATGATGATTTAGAGGTATACGTCACCCAACCTGGCTTGTATCGAGTTCTCTCAAGTGACTCAAGTCAAGCAGGGAAAAAATTTCAAAGATGGCTTTTTCATGAAGTCGTACCAGCTCTTACAAAATATGGGGAATACCCCGCTCCTATCGTAAGTAAAGATTCTGATGTGAAAAGGCTTGCACAGACATTACTTATGGAAATTGAGCAGCGAGAAGAATTAGAACGTAAAACAAAAGAGCAGTTTTTATTGCATGAACAGAGATTGGATGCTTTAGGTTCTAAATTAGAATCTATAAGTTTAAAAAGTTTGGATTCCAACAGTTTTGAAACAGTTAAAGAGTTTTGCAATAAAAATAGTTTATGTTCTTCGAAAGAACAGCTTATCTTAGGTTGGTGTATAAAGATATGTGCTGAATGTGGGGAACCTTCTAAAAAAGTAATATCTAATGGTAAAGAAGAAATTACATTTCCTAATCATGTGCTTATTAATGCGTTAAAAGAAGCAAAAGTAATAGTTTAATTTTTAATATGTAAACTTGGTGCAGATTCTTTCCTTAGATTTATGTTATTACGGTACTTACGGCCAATAGAGGGGGATTTAAACCTGCTGTGGTGATTATGTAAATTCTAACCATGTTATTGGGACAATCATAGCAGTTGAAAAAGCTGAACTTTCGCATTTTCACTCTATACCTAATAAAAAATCCTGCTTCTAGAGAAGTAAGCCCCCGATAAAAAGAGTAATCACCAGCAAGTTCAACATTTTGTCTATTAGTTTTTTTTGTTGCAATTATGGGAATTGTTTATACAAGTATGTAATTGTGAAGGTGAGTGTTATTAGGCTTTTATCAGATGGCTTGAAAGCTAGACGAAGACCAAATAATAATTATTGGAATAGAAATTATTAAATGGAGTTATTATATGTTCTGGCTAATATCATTTATTATTTTGCTAGCCATTACTGTCGTGCCATTTCCTTTCAAGGTATATGGATATCTATCAGGTAAAGATGACAGTCCTAAGCTTGTTAAATTTGAAGAAATAACAAATGCGCTCTTTATGTCTGTGGGTTTGTTCGGATTTTATGGATTTATAACAGATAAAGTTTTTCTAACACCTCTATTTTGGAATGGATGGTTATGCGTTGCTATAGTTTGGTCTTTGCTGCCTTTAGTTTGGTCACCTAAGCTTGATTATGCTACTGAAATTCTCGGCCGTAATAAGATGCGGTTGCTGGCAGGTGTCAGTTCTATTTTGTACCTCCCTTTGCTTTTTGCAGTCTATTTTTATGCAAACTCAATTTAAACTTCGCAGAATTTTTTATCCTAAAGCAAGCTCATATTTAGAAGTGAAACCTTAGAATGGAAAATAAATAACCTGCTAAATAGCAGGTTATTAACGATGGAATTCTTACTTATGCTCTTCAATTATCTCAGTGATACCCTCTGCCGAGAGTATTTCTATCCAATAGCCATCAGGGTCTTTAATAAAAGCTAGGCCTTTCATCGAGCCATCGTCTGGTTTTTTGACAAACTCAACATCGTATTTTGCAAAACGCTCGCATGCTGCGTACACGTCTGGCACGCTAATACCTATATGACCAAAGCCTTTTGGTTCATCATTACCACTATGGTAACCTGTAAAGCTGTCGTCCTTTTCTGTGCCCCAGTTATGTGTAAGCTCGATAAGAGCAGGGCGGCGAAACACCCACTGTGCTTTTTCTTTATCGGTGCCTGTTGGCATGTCTTGCTCATAGCCTAAAAAGTACAGCGTAAACTCCATTTTAGGGAAGTCATATTTACCCAATAACTTCATGCCTAAAACGTTTTGGTAGAAATCTAGAGACGGCTTTGGATCTTTAATGCGCAACATTGTTTGCTGCATAACATAACCTTGCGTTGCATTCGTGATTTGTTCTGGTGATTCGTTGTAGTGAGACATACATGTCCTTTGAAAATAAGAAAAGAAATAACATATCAATACAGTTTTAATATAGTAATCAACCTAAATGGAAATTTAAACCACAATTAAGAAGGCTATTTATAGGCTATATAATCTTACAACTTGCTAAAATACAGTAGTGGCTAATTTACATGTGATTGAGTTAATAAGAATCAAGCATCTTTGTAACAAGGCTAAAGTCAAAAGGGCTGGTACCAATTTGTTTTTCTAACTCATTTTTAAACGCTTTACTTTGCATCTCATAGTGGACTTTCATCTTTAATAATTCAGATGATTCATACAATAGCTCAAAGCTTGATTTTGAGTAATCAGATATACCTAAACCAAGCTCATTACGTGTGAAGTCTAATTGACCAATGGCAAAAGCTAATGATTGACGTAAGCTGTTTTCACACAAGTTTCTATTTCGTACATTTAAGTAGAACAGTGATTTCAAAAAAGCGTTTCTATCTATATTTAGTTTCTCAAATGTCTTAGTATTAAGTTTTAATGACGATGAGTTAGCAATCTCTTTGCATTCAGATATTTTGTCCGATAAAAGAACTATTTTTCTTTTTACATCTTCTTCTAACAGTTTAAGTACAGCCTCATTTTCGGCAAAACTTGTAGTTGGCATTAGTACTAAAAAAATAACGAGCCAAAAACTATAAATTTTATTTACAGCCATTATACACTCTCTGCTATAACTTAAGTTTTTTTAGGTTATGTGCGTTTATTCCTTAATTGAAAAAGCCGCCACATAGGCGGCTCTTTTCAACTCACAGCATACAGTCTCAAGACTTTCTAGTGGGTTAATTACCCCACGGGTTACTGGCACTTGAACGCTGCTTACGGGCACGGGCTTTTTGCTTCGCTTCTTTCTTCTCATGAATGCGTTTTGCATCGGTAAAACTTAACTCACAAGGTTCACCTGGTTTTTGATCAGCTGGGATCACACGATCGCGCGGCGGTAATTCGTAGTTTACATCGTCAGGGCGTGGTAAGTTTTTAAGACGATACAAATAAAAGTTCTCGACTTTTTCTTGTGCCCATTGGGTTTTACGTAAAAACTTAACAGCAGATTTTACATCTGGGTTATTCTTAAAGCAGTTCAAACGCATATAGGCGTGGAGTAATTCCCAGCCATATTGTTCGACAAGCTCTGTGACGACTTGCTCGATACCAACACCTTGCAGTGGGTTATTGCTGAAAATTTCTTTATTACTCATTAGACTGTCCGGTATTACAAAACTAGGGTAAGTATAATTGCCTTTACCCTAGTTTTATAGCTAACTTGCTAAGAATGTTTATATTCGCGCCTATTCTTTGCAATTAACTACAACGCGGCCGCGAATTTCACCTTTTAATAGGGCTTCTGCATTTGCAACGGCATTAGAAAGTGGAATTTCTTGCGAAATAGTATCTAGGTACTGAGCTTCAACTAACTCACTTAAACGTTGCCATGCTTCAATTCGGTCGGCTTTTGGGCGCATTACACTATCTATGCCCATAAGACTAATGCCACGAAGGATAAACGGTGCTACCGTTGCCGGAAAGTCCATACCTTGTGCTAATCCACATGCTGTTACAACACCACCGTATTTAATAGATGCACAGACATTGGCAAGGGTGTGGCTTCCCACAGAATCAATTGCGCCAGCAAATTGCTCTTTTGCGAGCGGTTTACCTGGCGCTGAGAATTCATCGCGAGATAGAACGCGTTTTGCGCCTAATTTTTTAAGGTGGTCTGCTTCATTCATTCGACCTGTTGTTGCAACCACATCAAAGCCAAGCTTATTTAATAAGTAGATTGCAAAACTGCCCACACCACCATTAGCACCGGTGACAAGTATTTCGCCGCTTTGTGGTGTGATACCTTGTTTTTCTAAGGCGATAATACTCAGCATTGCGGTATAACCTGCCGTACCAATTTGCATTGCCTGTTTTGGTGTTAAATTAGCGGGGAGGGGGATAAGCCAATCTGCACTCATAGACGCTTTTGAACTCAAACCACCTAAGTATTTTTCCCCAACACCAAAACCATTTAACAGGACTTTATCACCAACTTTAAATTCATCGCTCTTAGACTCTGTCACTGTGCCTGCAAGGTCAATCCCAGGGATCATAGGAAATGTTCTCACTACAGGGCCTTTACCAGTAATCGCTAAGGCATCTTTGTAATTTAACGTACTGTAGTCAACATCAATATTTACATCGTGCTGGTGGATGCTCTCTATAGGAAAGTCAGTGTAGTGGGCACGATAACCTTGATCATCTTTGTTGATAACTACCGATTTTACTGATGTTGTCATGTTGACTCCTTTTAGACCGATCGTCTTTTAATGGTTAAAATAAAACCGTATTAAAACGGCTTTATAAAATTAAGCGTAAAAATTGTGCTGTATAAAGGGTAAGTGGTTCACTTGATTTATCAAGTTTAGAGCGCATTACTGCGCCTTCCCAGCCGATCCAGAAAAACTCAGCAAGCATCTTACAATCTGATGATTGAGGTATTTGCTTTTGCTGCTTTGCGTCAACTAGGCACTGCTCAATTAAAGCTTGCCAGCTGATGTAAGCTTGCTTAATACGTTCTATCATTGGCTCATCAAGGTAACTGAGTTCTTGATTTAAATTGCCAATTAAGCAGCCACGCTTAAACTCAAACTTTGTCATGCCGTGTTTGGCGTCGTTAGCAAACAGTACAACTCTTTCAAGCGGGTTTATTTTTTCATCAGTTAGATGGCGTTTTAACTTTGCTTGAAAATAGCTGTCGTAAGCATCAATAAGTGCTAAGCCAAAATCATTCTTACTTTTGAAGTAATGATAAAAAGAGCCCTTAGGTACCTGCGCTGATTTTAAGATTAAATCAATGCCGGTTGCACTAAAGCCTTTTTCAGTTAATACAGCTAAACCCGTATTAATTAAAAGAGCGCGAGTATCTGCATTTGAACGTGCTATTTTTGGTGGCCTGCCACGACGGCTTGGCGTTGTGTTATTTGTTTGCATACTTAATATTAGACCGATCGGTTTTTAATATGCAAGTAATTAATTGCCTAAATTGTAATCATCATAAATTTGTCATGATTACAATTTAAATGGGAACTTTGCCGAAACGGCTTAGGTCACAATTATGAAGCTAAAAGAGATAAAATTTTTAGCCGAATTTAAGTGTATTTATAGGTGGTTTTAGATGAGAGGTACGACCACTTAGTCATTTAAAATGTTAATTCAGTTGAGCATCAGCATGTTACTTGTTGTCAATTTATTTAATTGCTTTTTGCTATTTGAATTTAACAGTTTTATTAACTATTCATTAAATGTAGATGTCAATTTCGCTACATATCTATAAATATAAAAGGTGAGGATATTACCTATGAAGAGACAGAAAAGAGATCGTTTAGAAAGAGCTCATTCTCAAGGTTATAAAGCAGGCTTGGCAGGCCGTTCCAAAGATCAATGCCCTTATCAACAAATCGACCCTAAATCTGAATGGTTAGGCGGCTGGCGCGAAGCAATTGAAAACCGCAATATGTTTAAAACTTAATATAGGCACCTGTTAATTTACGCAAAAAAGCCCCATGCAGGGGCTTTTTTGTATCTGCAAACAAGTAAAAAATTAGAATGCAGTTGTATCTTGGAAAAGACCTACTTTAAGATCTTTCGCTTCATAGATTACACGGCCATCTACTTCTACAGTACCATCAGCCATACCCATGAATAATTTACGTTTGATAACACGTTTCATGTCTAAACGATAAGTAACTTTTTTAGCTGTTGGTAGGATTTGACCTGTGAATTTAACTTCACCTACACCGAGTGCACGGCCAAGACCAGGACCACCAGACCAACCAAGGAAGAAACCAACTAATTGCCACATTGCATCAAGGCCAAGACAACCAGGCATAACAGGGTCACCTTTAAAGTGGCAGTCAAAGAACCAAAGATCAGGGTTAATATCTAACTCGGCAACGATCTGGCCTTTACCGTGCTCGCCGCCATCTTCAGTAATTGAAACGATGCGATCCATCATAAGCATGTTGTCGCTAGGTAGGCGGCAGTTGCCTTCACCAAACATTTCACCTTGACCGCAAAGGATTAGTTCTTCTTTTGTATAGCTGTTTTTAGGTTCCATAACTCTTATTCGTCGCTTAGAAATTGCCATGTACTTTAGCGTACACTTGTACGCTAAACAACTCGGAGCAGTTAAATAATTTATATTTTCAGCTTGTTTTATGACCACTTAATTAAACTGTTACAGATAAAGGGAGATAAAACCGCGCATTGTGAAGTAAAAATCATTATAATTGCTGTGATTCTTTAACCAGTCTAAAGGAAATTTATGATCCTTTTTGTAAACTCACTGACAGTGATTGATTTTTCTTACTTGTGTAATAAACGCGGCGCAGTTGGCGAGAGCTGGATTGTGGATTTAACTCTACATGGTCAGTTGAATGATGAGTCGATGGTGCTGGATTTTGGTTTAGTTAAAAAGCAAATTAAAGGCATTATTGATGACTGTATTGACCATAAACTTGCTGTGCCAGCAAAATTAAATGGTTCACTAACACAGCATGCAGAGCATAGCGTGCTAGATTGTCACTTCGGTGATAATTATCACTTAGCAATGAGTGCACCAAATCAAGCCTTTTGTTCTATAGATGCTGATATCATTGATGAAAACTCAGTGACTGAGTTTTTAATTAAAACGATAATGCCCCAGCTTCCTAATAATATCGAAAAAATCGAAATTAGCTTAAAGCCAGAACATAGCCAAAGCTTCTACTATCATTACAGCCACGGCCTTAAAAAGCACGATGGTAATTGCCAGCGTATTATCCATGGTCATCGCTCACAAATTGGAATTAGCCTTGACGGTATGGCTATGCCTCGCTTACAAAAAGAGTGGGCAGATAAATGGCAAGATATTTACTTAGCGACAGCTGAAGATGAAATAAGTAAAGCTGAACTTCAACATATAAGTGCTGAGAGTAACGATGTGTGTTTTGCCTATACATCACAGCAAGGTTATTTTGAAATGGTGATAGATAAATCACGCTGCGACATTTTACCTTGCGATACGACAGTTGAATGTATTGCTGATTATTTAAGTTCACAAGTTAAAAACCAATACCCTGAATCAGAAGTAAAAATTACAGCCTACGAAGGGGTTGGCAAAGGGTCTATTAGTTATGCATAAAGTATTACTGATAGCAGCATTTGCAGGATTATTTTCTTTAACTGCAAGTGCTGTTGAATTAAAAGGACATTTAACTCAAGGCGGTTTAGTTACTGGCCAAATTGAAGGTGCTAAAAGTGTTAGTTTCAATGGCGAGCAACTTAAGCTTTCAACAAATGGTGAGTTTGTATTTGGCTTTGGCCGTGATGCAGATACGAATCATAACCTTTCTTGGGTTGATAGTGCTGGTGTGAGTCACGAGCAAGCAATTGTAATCACTAAGCGTGATTACAAAATTGATAAAATCACGGGTGTTGCAAAAAAATATGTTTCGCCACCTAAAGAAGTGTCTGAGCGTATTAGCCGTGAAGCTGTTGCAGTACGTAAAGCTAGGCATGTAAATTCTGACTTACGATACTTTTTAGATCCGGTTTATAAGCCTGCAAGTGGGCGTATTTCAGGTGTTTATGGTAGTCAGCGCTACTTTAATGGTGAGCCTCGCCGCCCACATTTTGGGTTAGACATTGCCAATAAAACAGGTAGCCCTGTGTATGCACCAGTAAGTGGTACGGTGGTGTTTGCTGATGCCGATTTATACTACTCTGGCGGCACCTTGATTCTTGACCATGGCCATGGCGTTACCTCGACTTATATTCATTTAAGCAAATTGGATGTAAAAGTAGGGGATGAAATTACGCGTGGTGACAAAATTGCTGAGATCGGCGCAACAGGCCGAGTTACCGGCCCTCATTTAGACTGGCGTTTTAATTGGAAAAACGAACGCCTTGACCCTGCGCTAATGATGCAAGACACATTAGCTAATGAAAAGTAGAGACTATGACACAACAAATCGATCGTGACGCTATTATTGCACAGCGTATTATTGACTCAACAACGTCAGTAACAAAAACTGTTTTCCCAGGCCGTACAAATCACCATAACACATTGTTTGGTGGAGATGCGCTAGCTTGGATGGATGAAGTCGCCTTTATTGCAGCAACCCGTTTTTGTCGTAAGCCTCTTGTAACGATTTCGTCTGACCGTGTTGATTTTAAAGAGGCTATTCCGGCAGGTACATTTGCCGAGCTAATTTCAAAAGTTGTTCACGTTGGCAATACCAGCCTTAAAGTAGACGTAGAAATCTTTTTAGAAAGAATGCATAAAGATGACAAGCATTTAGCTATTTCAGGTAGCTTCACGTTCGTAGCTGTTGATGATAACCACAGACCAACACCGGTAGTTTGCGATAAGATGATCAATGGTTTCGAATAACACTTACTATAAGTTTTAAATAAATTAAGTACCTTCGGGTGCTTAATTTATAATATACAAAGAACACATCATACTAAAAGTATTAAAAGTTACCTTCAACAACTGTTAAAATAATTTAGCAAGGTGTGTACAAGGAATAGATGTATGAGGGATTTCTTTCTTTTTATTTTTTTAGAATAGTTTAGTGTAGCCCCATTAAAAGAAGCTACACTGTTTATCTAGTTACAAAACCATAGCCGCAACCCAGCCTGCAATAAGTAGCGGAATATTAAAGTGGATAAAAGTAGGTACCACAGAATCCCAAATATGGTCGTGTTGACCATCCGCGTTTAGGCCTGATGTTGGGCCAAGTGTTGAGTCTGAGGCAGGGGAGCCTGCATCACCTAAAGCGCCCGCGGTACCAACCAATGCAGCGGTTGCCATTATCGAAAAATTAAGTTCCATACAAAGTGGTACAAACAGGGTGGCTATAATAGGCACTGTTGAAAACGAGCTACCAATGCCCATAGTGATTAATAAGCCAACTAGTAAAATTAATGCTGCGGCAAGTGGTTTGTTACCTTCAATCATTCCTGCGGCAGAGGTAACTAATGAAGCGACATCACCCGTAGCTTTCATCACAGAAGCAAAGCCCTGTGCTGAGATCATAATAAAACCAATCATCGCCATCATAGCAATGCCTTTACTGAATACATCGCCGTTTTGCTCAAGCTTTACAACACCAAACAAGGTAAATATCGCTACACCAACAAGGCCGCCTAAGATCATAGAACCACTAATATTTTGTGCGATTAAAGAGCAAAGTACGGCAGCAATACCAACAGCTAACACCTTTTTAGGCTGCTCAATCACAACCTCTTGTTGTTGCTCTGTTAGGCTATGAGACTCATAACTACGGCGTTTCCGATAGCTGATAAATACCGCAACCAATAAACCAAATAACATTCCAATAGCTGGAATGATCATTGCCATCGGCACTTGTGTATTAACAATCTCTAAGCCATTTTCAGTGAGGTTTTTGTGTAAAATGGAGTATAAGTAAATGCCACCAAAACCATAAGGTAATACCATATAAGAAGTGGCTAATCCGAAGGTTAAAATACATGCAATAGCGCGTCTATCGAGGCGCAATTTATTAAATACAATCAGCAATGGCGGAATAAGTATTGGGATGAAGGCTATATGCACAGGTATTAAATTTTGCGATGAAATCGCACAGAGTAAAATAATACTTAATATAAGATAACTAAGTGTCGTTTCGCCTCTATGACTATTCTCGTTTACTTGCTTAAGTAACTTAGACGCTAAAATACGTGTTAAACCCGACTTAGAAATAGCCACCGCAAACGCACCTAACATCGCATAGCTAAGCGCTATTTCAGCACCACCCGATAAGCCATCATTGAATGCATTAACAGTTTCAGTTAAACCAAGGCCTGCGGTTAAGCCCGCAACAATGGCACTCACGGTCATCGCGACAATGACATTAATTCGACAAAGCGTTAAAACCAGCATCAACATAACGCCGACAATTACTGCATTCATATTGTTCTCTATTTGGCTGTTTTGAGAGAGTTTAACAGAACTCGCACACGGTTTTTGCGATTTTGAGTATATGATTGTTGTTGATAGCGTACTTCGACGATTATTTGCTCAAACTCGTTTAAATAAGGCTCCAACACAGGCTTTTGCTGTCTGATCAAAGCGATATTTTGTAGTGGTGTGTTGGTTTCAAAAGGCTCAAACCCTTGCTTTTTAGACCACTGATAAAGCTTAGTGATGTCATCAACCAATGGTTCGCTACTTCGAACTGGGCGCTTACTATATAAAAAATAGCCAGTAAAGCTCAGTAATAAAGTACCTAACACAACTAATGGCGTAAGCCATGCTGATTTATTACCAAACAGTGAGTCAAATAAACTTTGTTGTGATTCTTGGTCAAACGTAAGCACCCAGTTAGTCCATTTATAGTCGAGCTCTTCAAGGTGAATTCTAAGCCAGTTTATAGCTTTAAAATGGCTCCAGCGCTTTAGACCAAAGTTAAGATTGTCGTTAAAGCTTTCGTTTAAATCCCCCAGTTGTGATAGTGAACCATTTAAACGCTCTGGGGCAACAACAGAGGTTGCATCGAATATGTGCCATTTTTGGTCGAAGAACACTTCAACCCATGCATGCGCATCATATTGGTAAATGTTAAGCGTAGCGGCTTTAGTTTGTTCACCCCCTAAATATCCAGACACAACACGGGCAGGGTAACCAGCGACACGAAACATAAATGCAGCCGTGCTGGCATAATGTCCACAAAAACCACGTTTGGTATCAAACACAAACTGGTCTAACGTATTATCACCATACATTGGCGTAGGTGTTAATGTGTAAGCAAACTGCTGCTGATTAAAGTAATCAAGTAGCGCGTTAAAGTAACCTTGCGCATTTTCATGCTTAGCAGCCAACTCTTTAGCCAATGCTGTTGTTTGTGGATTGGTTGTGTTCGGTAAGCGGGTATAAATGCGTTTTTCAAAGGCATTCAGGCTCAGCATAGCCTCACTGCTGGTTACCGCGTATTTAATGTTTTTGTTTAAGTTACCTTTACGTTTTAACAAGCCATTGTAGGTTGAGTGCACATCTGAATTAGTACTTTGTGCAAAGCCAAGGGCAAATAGCCAATTTGAAGATGAGGGCTCTGCAATAACCTGATAATTAACGCTATTACTTTGAGTAATTGTACGGCGAATTGGGTTAAATTGTTGAGATTTTAAAATGTCCGATATTAACCAGTCACTACCATTAAATTCATCATGAATAAGGCTTCGCCAGTAATAGGGGGCTTGTAGGACTTGCCCTGGCTGTTGTTCTACCCGAAAAACCAAGTCATCTGACTCAGCTAATTTCGCAATAGAAAAGGGGTTAACTTGTTCTGATAAACCCGTTTTAGCAAGCTTGGGCCCCGGTAGCTGCCAAAATGCAGGTAGTTTGGGTAAAAACAAAATCAAAAATGCTGCTATGGGTAAGGCCAGTAGAATGGTTTTAACACTTTGTTTGTTAGCGGCCTTAAAGCTTTGCGGGCTAGTTAAATAGCCAAGTACCGCGAAGTTAACAATATAAAGTACACTGACTACCAAGGTTTCAAATAACCCTTGATGAAACAAATACACCGTTGAAAGGTTAAAAAACACCAGTAAACACACAGTTTGAAACTGTTTAACGGTTTTCGCTTGTAACAATTTAAAGTTGCTAGCAAGTAGCATCATGGATACAAACAACTTTACCGTATCGCTCACACCAACCAGAACAAATAAAGCAATTAAGCTAACTGCAGCCAAAATATTTGCCACCAATCCATTTAGTTTTTTATAAAACTTACCTAAAAACAGGTTTAAAAAGCTTAAGCCAGCTAATATGGCTAAAAATGGAGTAGGTACTTCAGTAAACAAAAAACCACTGATAACAATAAACAGCAGTGATAAAACAGTATTTATAAGCGGCGTATTCATAATTAAAACTCCGCTAATGCTTGCAGGCAGGCTTTTTGATGATTGATCCCTTGGCCTTTAGCAATGTATTTCTTGGGCAAGGTTAACGAAAAAGCCATGTGTTGACCGGTTAATTGGTTTACCAAAAAGCATAATTGGCTTAAACGTTGTTCGTTATTGCCAGTTAACATATTGAAATTAAGCGCTAATTCCTGTGATGCATCACTGGTAAACTCTTTCGTTAATAGCTGCTGAGTTTTAGCGTAGTGTTTCCACGATACCTTATTAAGCGCTGTACCTTGCACAAAAGGGGTAAGTTGATGAAAGTCATCATTACCCGCTTTAACTTGTGCGTTATCGCCGTCGTGTTCGTCATTGTCATGGAGCTGAGTATCAAGCTTTTCAGAAGCGATAGGCTGTGGGTAAACATACACCGTTTCTGTTGGCTCTATGTAACTCCACACAGACACTAAACCAAATGGAAAGTGACTAATAATTTTAACTCTATCAAAGTCATAAGCACCACGTTCACTGTATTTAAGTGCTATTTCAACGGTCTTTTTCTCTTTATTTTGTAGTGACACAGTTTCAGATTCAAGGTTGTCATTAACGAATTTTATAAGTTCACAGTGTGATTGTGCTTGTACTTGAAAACGCGCAAGAGGAGTTTCTGGCGCATAACTTTCGTTTACTGACTGGTATTTAACCGACAAACCTCGCACATTTTTATAGCCAGTGAGTATCGCAAACACCAAAACCACCACCATTAAATACGCCATGGCTAAAATCAGGTTGTTTTGATAGTTAATGCCCATTACAAAATTAAGTAGTGCAATCAGTAAAAACTGCCCACCGAGTTTTGAAGGTAATACATAAATGGTTTTATGTTGGAGTTCAATTTCGTTAGTTTTATGCTTGTTTTTTAATAACTTATTAAAAACGAAACGACGAAATTGATTAACAAAAGCAGAGCGCTTAAACATGTTTTATAAGCTTACAGGCACATGTTTAAGTGCATAGCCACTGTCACCCGCGTTTAAACCAAGTCTGTGATCAGTCACACTTGGAAAAACCGCTTGTACATCTTCAGGCATTACAAAATCACGACCTTCAATATACGCCCATGACTTCGCAGCGCGGGCAAGCGCAATACTGGCTCTTGGAGATAGTGGGTTTACAAAATGATTATCTTGGCGAGTAAACGCAACGAGCTCAAGGATATAATCAACCACTGCGTTGCTTACCGTTACCGTATTAATTTCTTTTTGAATAACAGCAAGTTGCTCAGGATTAATGCGAACAGGCAAGTCATCATAATTACGATTGTTTAAGCCTAAAATGAGGTTTTTCTCAGCGTGTTTATCAGGAAAGCCTAAACTAATACGCATGAAAAAGCGGTCTAATTGTGATTCTGGTAACGGATAAGTGCCAGATTGATGCACAGGATTTTGCGTAGCAATCACAAAAAATGGTGATGGTAGGGCGTGTTTAACCGAATCTACCGTTACTTGTTTTTCTTCCATTGCTTCTAACAGTGCACTTTGTGTTTTAGGACCTGCACGGTTAATTTCATCGCCTAAAACAACTTGGCTAAATACAGGACCTTGATGAAATGAAAAACTATGTTCTTTAGCATCAAAGATGTTAGTACCAAGAATGTCAGAAGGTAATAAGTCACTGGTAAATTGTATACGTTGATACGACAAGCCAAGCACTGCGGCAAGTGCATGAGATAACGTGGTTTTTCCCATGCCTGGTAAATCTTCAATTAACAGGTGGCCTTCACTAAATAAACACGTAAGGGCGAGTTTGATTTGTTGTTGCTTACCAAAAATAATCGTTGATAGGTCATCTATAATGAGTTGGATTGTCGAATTCATAAACTACTTAATTTGTTATGGTTTCCATCAATTCTAGACGTTTCATAACAGAGTCGACTTTTTTTGCGTTGAATGGTTTGGCGATAAAACCTTTAGCACCAAGTTCCCAAGTATTTTGAACATTCTCAAGACTGTTATGGCCAGAGCACATAACAACATGTGTATGTGGATGATGGTCGTTTAAGTATTCAAAAATTTCCGTACCATCAGTATTGGGTAGCTCAATATCAAGAAAGATAACATTCGGTGACTTTTCTTCGATAACAGTTTTAGCTGATTCAAAATCTCGACTTTCTAAAATATCTTCAAAGCCAAGACCAGTCAAAATTTGGTTTAGATAATCTCTGATGTCTTGCATATCATCAATTATCAAAATAGGTTCCAACGGCTTCACAAATTCCATATTGTTACATCTTATCGTTACATCTCAAGTTGATAGTTTTAATATAAGTCATGAGATAAGTAAGCTCAAGAAACAGATACTAATAAAATGAATAATATGATAAAACACCTCCTTAATGTCCGATACCGTCTAGTATTGGACTTAGTATACATAGAGGATAGGTATGACTATATATAGATACTTAAATTCCTATAATTTATATTATGTTAAATACTGTATTTTCTGTCATATTGTCGGTGTTTCCTCGTTCGTTTTAAATCTGTATTCTACGCTCCGTTTTTATAAGTTTTCTATTTTTGGCTATCAATCTATAAAACTAATTGAAAATATAATTATCAATCTAAAAAAATCATCAAACATTCCTCCGCGCAGACGCAACAACATAACAACGTCAATGGATTTAAATGGAAATGACTGATTTTAAACAACTGCTATTTAGAGCTGGATTTATGAATTTCGGCAAACTTGATCGCCGCGCAGCTATGGATTTTTTGTTAATTAAGTCTGAACGCACACTTGAACGCTGGATTTCAACAAACAACCCTTGCCCACGCGCGATTGCAATGCTTGAGTCACGTATTAATGGGAGTTTTACGTTTCATAGGTCTTGGGATGGTTTTTTCATATGTCGGGATGGATATTTGTGGACGCCTCGCGGTAAACGCTACGAACCTAGCACTATCAATAAAATTGATTTCTTACAGCGTTCGATACGTTACAACGAGTCTGAAACCGAATCCCTTAAACAGCAAATAGCCCACTTACATGATTTAGTCCAAGCCAGTGAAACCCTCAAAACAATTGGTAATGACTTAATTAAAATGGGCGATCAACTAGCCCTCAAGGATATTGTTTTAAAATACGGTGACAAAAAAACTGCTTAGGCCTTGCCGCGCTTTTGATAGCGCGGTTTTTTTCTATTGTGCTATTTTGGACGTTTGGCTTTAACTCTTCCTTGCCCTAAAATGGGTTAGAAGAAATTGCTTAACGAGCTAGAAACGCTATTTACATTTTGCTATAAATCATGAATAAAGATTCGCTGTCTAAGAATTTATGCGCATTCACCACTAATGCAAGTACCTTACGATTTATTGGTGTGGTGAGTTCAGAACTGGCGGAAAATCAAATTAAATATAACATCTTCAACTCAAGGGAAATCGATGTCTAAAAATAACCAAATATTGCTTGATGCAATAATTAAACAAGAAATGGAAAATTTTGAGGAAAATATTCCTTTAAGTGACTTCTTTGAGTTCTACTCTGCGCTCCAAGTTTTGAAGGAGAATGAATTAAGCTATGACGAAATAAATTCTGGTATTGCAGGACAGAGCCATGATGGCGGTGCTGATTCACTTTATTTATTTGTAAATGGTGAGCTAGTAAAAGAAGATGAAAATCTTTCTGATAAATATAAGAAAAATGTAGATATTGAATTTGTATTAATTCAATCAAAATATGAAAATTGTTTTTCTGAAGATCCGCTTTTAAAATTATCTAGATTATGTAGAAGCCTTTTCGATTTGGACTTTGATGCTTTCGAATTTTCTGGACAATATAATGAAAAAATATTAGCTGCATTTGAATTATTTAAAAATACTTATGTTGGACTTATTACCAAGAAACCAAAGTTAAAAATTAGTGTTTATTATGTATCCAAAGGAGTTGAGTTACATCCAAATGTAGAGAAACAAGCCAAAGACTTAGAGAAGGATATCGTAGGTAAGTTACCTGCTGCTGAAGCTAAGGTTATATTTCTTGGTGCTGAAAAGTTAGTAAAAATGGCGCAAGAAAGACCTAATGATGTATTTCGTTTAAAGATATCAGAAACTCCACTATCAACGTCTGAACAAGTATTTATTGCTCTAACAAACTTGGCAGATTACTTTAACTTCATTACTGATGACGATGGAAAGTTGATTCGACATATATTCGAATCAAATGTTAGAGACTATCAAGGCAAAACGAATGTAAATAATGAAATACAAGACACACTTGAAAACCCTGGCAATGAAGAGTTCTGGTGGTTAAATAACGGCGTTACTATTTTAGCTAGTGAAGTTGCTGCCCCTGGAGGAAAAGAGTTAGTTGTTCATAACCCTGAGATTGTAAACGGTTTGCAAACATCTTCTGAAATACATCGATTTTATAATTTACACCAAGATAAGATAGCTGATGAAAATCGAGATGTGCTTGTTCGAATCATTGTTCCGGAGAGCGAAGAGACTCGCGACAGAATAATTCGAGCGACTAATAGTCAAACTCCAATTCCAAAATCATCACTTAGAGCAACAGATCAAGTACACCGTCAAATAGAAGATTTTTTAAAACCAAGAGGTCTTTTCTATGACAGAAGAAAGAACTTTTATAAAAATGAAGGCAAGAAACCTAAAGAAATTATTAGTGTACCTTTCATGTCCCAATGTCTAATTTCAGTTTTAATGCAAAAACCCAATTTTGCAAGGGCTCGACCTTCAACGTTGCTAGAAGATGATGAATCATATTCTAAACTATTTCATAAAAATAATGATCTACAGTCATACTATTTAGTAGCCCTTTTAGGTCGGAGAATTGAAGAGAAGTTGAAAAAAGACAAAGACTATACAACAACAGAAATAGCAGATATTAAATTTTATATATTGTATACAGTAAGTTGTTTGATGACTCAAAGCTTGTACCCAAGAAGTAATCAGTTGTCAAAACTAAAACCTGATGATTTAAAAGATGCTATGTTTAATTATGCGTTAGCTACGACTTATGATTTGTACCGTGAACTTGGAGGTACAAATAAAACCGCTAAAGGTTCTAAATTAATCGAAGCTTTAAAAGAAAAAATCAGGGCGGATAAACAGTTATAATAAGTTGCTTAAACGGACATAAAACAGCTGGCTTTTGCTCGTTCCCTGTAGTTTTAGCCAACTATTTTATTTCCTCTTAACAAAGCGTTACCGAATAAATACTCAAACACGTTTTTGTCCAAAAACGTGTTTGACCGGACTCCCCTGCTCGCTCACAACCGACTGTTAGATGAAATTTTAATCTATTTATTGATTACACCCAACTCTTAAAATTTCCCAAAAAAGGCCGCGATTAAGCGGCCTTTTTTATTGTCGTTCCGTCTGGGGTGACGATGTCCCCGCCTTTGATATACCGAAACCCTTTTTTTAGTTTTCCATTTTCAAATGCGTTTTTATATTCATCCTGCAGGACAGGCTTTTTAACGATAGTTCTTCGATTGTGGTACATAATGAGCCTTTTTTATTTTAGTGAATTAACTGTTGTAGCATCGACCAAGCCATTTAAAAGCGGATAATATTTAGGTTTTAGCCTTAAGTATGGGTCGAAAATTTCCTCTATTAAATCGCCGTTATCATCGTGTTTTAGGTATATGGCTTTTAACCAAACCTTATCAATGACTTTGTAATTACTATCTAGCTTATCAGAGTTTAAATAAAACTCACTATTTGGGCTTTTAATGTAATGACTGCCATTAACGAGAAATTGCACTTCTGCAAGTGCTTGGGCAACTGGCCGAGTAAGTGTATTGACGGTTTTATCAAATGCTTCAAGTGGCGCGGCCATTTTACGGTAAATAAAATAACCAGCGCCAATAATTAGAGCCCATTTTACAGTATTCATTAAATACCGACCTTCACGCGTAACTCGGTGATTATTTTTTGCATCTCCTTGATGCACTCTTTTAACCCTTCGTTTTGTCGGCGCAAATACCCTATGTGTATTTTGTTAGTGACTACGACTGTTGTAATTAACACTATTTGCATAATGATAAAAACAAAGTCTTTTAAGCCTAGGTTTAAGTTATCCATTTTTAGCCCGCCTAAATTGTCCGATAAACTGAGGCACTACATTTTTTAAGCTTGCAATACCCCACACAGCGCCATTAATGGCAACCCACGTTTGCACCAACCACGGCGGCACATTTTCAAGGTTTTTGAAGATGGCGTCGCCCTGCTCTGGTGATATGACAGTAATCAATATTGGGGCGGTAAACATGGAGTAACTAAAGAACCTAAGCGTTTTGTCTTTATCACGTATGCTTTGCATTTCCCAATCATGATTATTATCAGTCGTTGATTGTGCTAAGCGAGCTTGATTATTAATGACCGCTAAATCACGGTCTTTTTCAGCTTTTTTAATTTGGCCGTAGTAATCAATTGCTGTAGTTAGGGGCGCAAAAATACCTCTAAGGAATTTAAAAAACGCGTTCGCTTTACTCATCGTCTAAAATTCCCTTGGTGTGTTTCTTTACCTGATAAACAACGAGCGCGCCAAGTATGGCACCCGCTGCGGTTGTTAATAGCCACTTAGTATTCATGCTGCTAATGCGACCCCTTCACGCGCTTGATTAAGATTAAATGCACCTTTTGCACCCTCAAAATCTGACATTGCAAGCATAAGTTCAGGGTAAAGATACGCTGGTACTTCATCATAACGATTTAAGCCAATCCGATTACTCACGTAGTTAATGTAGTTTTCTGTGTGATTAACGTAAGTTTGCCCATCATGCTCGCCGTTCGCCGGTGCCCAACGGTTGATGATGTCGTGTAATGTGTATAAGCCGTGTTTGTGCTTATACGTCATCAGTAGCTTGTAAGCAGCACGAAACCCAAACGCAGGGCTGATAAATTCCTCATACCCTTTCTCTATGTCGCGCTCTCGCTCACCTTCCCAATCATTACCGATACGAATATTTAGCGGATTGTTATTTCGCACGTTCGGCGGCAACTCGCTTTGTTGTTTTTTAGTTAGCATATAAATAACCCCTATGGTGCAGAGGGTGACAAGTAAATTATACTTGTTCACCTGTCACTTCCTCTTGCTCTGGATAATAGCGCTTGATTTCGTAAATGGTTGGGTTACCCGCTTCATCTTTAGCGTGAACGTACATCACTAAATCACCAATTACAGGCTCAGCGCCTAAGTTGTTTAAATTGATAAGTTGCATATTAAGCCCCATTTAATAGATAAAACGCTGCGCGTCTTGTGTATACATTTGATGTAGATTCCGTCATCCCTGAGATAGTGTTAATTGTCACTCTCAAGGAGCTGTTAAACGGAATGCCGCACTTTTTAGCGACAGTACTTCGCGTAGGAAATATCGCTTCTCGTAGAACAGTTGAGCCAGCTGCGAATACATCGAATGCACCTAATACGAGGCTTCTATTACCAATCAGTGTTTGTGTAAAAACAATTGGGTCTTCATCGTCTATTTCGATAATGACTTGCACTTCACCACCTGAGCCGCTTTCATGGGTTTGGAAGCCTGTAAAAACACCGTTCCCCTGAACATCTGCCACAACAACGTTTTTGCTTGAACCCTCGTAAATAGCACCTTTGTGGTAATACGAATAAAAATTCACTATTTCATCAAGGTTCAAGTCAGCACCAGCGTAAAGCGTTTGTCTACTTGTTGCTGTGATCAAAGACAAACCGCTATTTTTAAGTGCGTTCACGCTCTTTTGAAGCGCAGCAACCTTTGTATCAAAATGGCTATTGATAGCATTTTTTGCTGCTGTTATTGCCGCATCCGTAAGCGCTTGTTTATCTATTACCGCTTGTATTGTTTCAGCTTTAGCGTTAGCAATCGCTTGTTGTGTCGTATCAATTCCCTGATTTGCTGCGGCCAAGTTTTCTAACGTTTGGTCAAGCTTGGTTCGGTTCGCAGCTGCAACGCTTTTGAGCCACGAAAAATCAAGCTTCTGAGCTTCTGTTTGTTCATCAATTAATGGCTTTAAATTTGGTTGATTATTTACGCCCGCCATTGCTCACCCCCCGCTAATGTTACTGGTTCGTCACTTTCGTTCTTTACGAAAATTGACGTAGCCATGTTTTCAAATTCACGTGAAGCGGGGGCATTTTTATTGCCTGATAAAAATATCCCCGTACCAACATTAGTCGCACTTGTACCAACCCGAACCGCCGTAAAATTAGGTGTGTCAGTTATTACCTGGATTAACACGTTTCGGTTTTCAGCATCACGCGCCGGAAATACTTCGAGCGTTTGGCCAACCGCTAACACCGTTTTATTACTTGCTAATGACTCAAAGTTATTAGCAGGCAATAGTGCCATCTTGCCGTTTTCTACCGTTGCGTTTGCATCAACTTGTATCGATTCACGAATGCGCGTCACTTCAACCGCATTAGAGATTGATACCGACCCTTTACCACCCGTACTGACTTTGATGTTTGATACTTCGTATTCAAGCTCAACAGTGTGTTCACTTACGTTTTTAAACGTTACGTCGCGATATTCTTCAAGCTCAAAATTTCGGTTAACTTCACCAACCAATTCACCAAAACCGCCCGACACAATAAACGGTAAGTTTGCATTAACAATTGACAGGTATTTACCCGATGTGATGATGGGGCGCTCCTGCCCCGCCCCCAGTGTGATTTTAGGCATTTCGCCCCCTACTTAATGATGTAACAATGACAGCAATACCAATAACCCCCAGCGCTAACGCCATGTACTTGACCATCTCACCTGATTGCTTAGCGACAATGTCTTGACCTTGTAACGCTGTATTTCGAGCAAGCTCTGAAATAATGCTTTTATCTTCGCTCGCTGACTGTGCAATTTGAGCAACTGTTTGCGCTGAGTTGTTTAGTTGCGTCTGTGTTGTGCTGCGTAAGCTGTCTGACAACTCGGTCACCGCATCAACGCTAAACTCACTAAAACTATCAATTGTTGAACGGCCAAAATCACCGACTTCATTAATTGCTGTGTTTGCTGTATCACTTACGCGCTCTACGGCCTCCCCTGCAAAATCTAATGATGAGTCAACAACTCGGCCATTCTCTTTGATTGCATCAGCGGCGGTTTTAGCGGCAGTTTCAGCAGCTTTATTTGCTGCATCGATGGCCGCTTTGCTCACGTCCTTATTTGCATCAACGACCTTTTCACCAAAGCTTAATGCACCGCCAGCAACATCACTTGCAAAGTCGAACGCATCACCAATTGCCCCACCATCAAGCACGTTAATATTGCCGCTATTGCCTGCAAAATCACCGTCATTTTCAACGCTGTTATCTATATCCCACTCTTGCGAGTTATCGATATCAATTTCCCACTCTTGGGAGTTATCAACGCTGTTATCATTTGATGATTCATCATGAATAACGTTGCCGCCTACGCCCGCGTAATCACCATCATTAACAATGTTGTTGGTGGTTTGCTGGTTGCTCGTAGACTGACTAGTTTTAGATTTACCCCCCATGGCAATCTCCTAGCGTGTTAGGCGAAATGTTGGGGGTCTGCTCACATTACCGCCGATTGCATCACGGCGAGCGCGGCGAACTGCGCGATTAACTCGACGGCGCTTTAGTTTATGCGCGCCTTTCTTCGTTAATATTTTCATAATTTTACCCTGTAGATATATTCGTCATTGCCAAATACGGCCTTGCGAACTTCGATTAATTGCGGCTTGATGGCTAACGCTTTGACGCCTTTGGCCAAAAAGTGAGGGTTTCTAGTGTGGTAACGAATTGAGCTAAAACCGCGTTGTTTTGCGAATAGTACAAACTCATTAACGACACTTGCTAAGTTAACGCCCGCCACTGCAACAAAAACAAGCTCTTGCCCTTCTGGGCGAACAACGGCATAAATGTTCTTATTGCTCGACTGGTAAACACTCGCACCCCCTTGCTTAATTTCACGCTTAATAGCCCCTGCACCACCCTTTAAAGCGGGAGCAAGGGTCTTTTTCGCTATCTTAAAACTAACTGGTTGCATGTTATTTTTTCAGCATGTAAACGAGGGCAAGGCCAGCTAAACCAGCGATTAGCCACGGGTTAACGCCTGTACCGCCATAATTCAAACCGCCAAAAGTCGCGTTTGAATCAAAGCCTTGGTCACCGCTGGTTGCGCTACTGCCGCCGCCCGTCATACCACCACCTAAAGCACTCATTGGGTTCATTGCCCCTAAAGCGCCTGCCCCCATTCCACCTAATGCACCTAAACCAACCATTAGCGACCTCCTTTATAAACTTGGTAGGCGATGTATCCACCGCCTGCCACCAAGCCAATTTTTAGTGTGTTATCTAGCAGTGAGTTGAGCGCTAGGCCACCTACACCGCCTGCCGCGAAGGCTAAGAGTAAAGGCATAATTCCCCCTTACTTTTTAAGCAGTAATATCGCGACAATTGCACCACCAATAAACAACACTTTATTGTCTACCCCCGCAATAATCTGATTAGTTACAACGGGTGTGCCTGTTTGCTGGCCATCATTTGTAACAGCAACCGTAGTTGTGCCATCAACCTTATTGCCTTTTAATGGCTCATTTTCTTTCAGGTTATCTACGTTTTTTGCGTTATCAGAGTTGATTGTTTTTTGGTAGTGCTCGTATTGATCACCAATAACGGTGCTTGCGCCATCGTATAAATCGCTGCCAACATCAACAACCGTCTCAACCAGTGAATCCCACCAAGACATAAACCCTCCTTAAGCCGCTGCTTGAAGTTCTAACTTCTGAACAGCGAGTTGTGCTAGCTGCTGGCGTGTCGGCTTAGGTTTTACTTGCTTAAAGCCTTGAATGTGGGTTTTGATTGCGCCTTTACCGCTCACGATAAATTCAAAGTTCAAATCAAGCGTGTTAAACGCACCTTCTTTACCAAAGCCCAGTGCAGTGAAATCTAAGATGCAATACCCCGCCTGTGGTGCAACACCCGCCATACGCTGCAAGCTGTAATCTAAGTCACTGCGTGTAACGCGGTGAATAACCTTAGAGCCACGTTTAACGCGAATCTCTGAAATTGTGACTTCATTTTCAGCAAAAACCATGCGTTGCACTTGCTCTGTTGCACTGCCGTTAGGAAACGCCCACGTATGTTCGCCGCCAGCTGCACTGTATTGCGTTGCTTCGTAACGAGTAGGCACATAAATTCGGCCAGTTGGTTTACGGTCTGTTACCCATGCTTTTGCTTTAAGTGTTGGCACATCTGGATCGGTTGCACCTTTGCCTTTAAATTTAATTTGCAGGCTCACCGTATCGGTTAGCTCTGTTACCAATTGCGTTTGATAAACACCTTCCGCCGTGCGGTATTCAAATTTAGATAAATCTAAAACAAAACGGCCTGTTTCTTGGTGCTTTTGATAGGCCTTATCAAGGACGTCCAACATTACGTTAGACGAATAGACAACTGGCGAACCATCAATATCGACGGTGATTTTTTCAATCGTTGGCACTTCTTTTAAATTTGTTTCAATCTCAATAGCGTGATAAACAAGACCCGCTTGCATTTTTATGGTCGCTTCTTCGCCGTATGCAACGCCTGTCGCCCCTTCGAGTTGGATCATTGTTGGCTGCATTACACCCATCATCAGCGCAATTGCTGCTGAAATACTTGTTTCATTCATGTTTTAACGTCCTGCGTTAGTTATTTAATCGTTGTTTAACTGGCAAGCGCCAATTAACCAATTACATCTTCTACTGCATCAACGTTGTTTGATGCCCACACAACACCCACCGCAATCAGTGTGCAAATACCAATTACCATGTAGTTACTTTTGGTCAGTTTCATTTTGTTTGCTCTCGCTTTTACTGTTTAAAAAAAGTGTTTAATAAGTTTTACTGCTGCAAACGCAGCAACCGCTGCGCCTGCGCCGACTATCATTTGTTTGTTCACATTTGCGCTCATAGTTGCGTTGTTTGCTTGAGTGGTTTTTAGTAAACGCTACCGTTTCGGCTTGGGTCAATGGGGGTAATTGAGGGTTAACCTATTAGGTTTATTTAGATGAAAAAAAACCGCAATTAAGCGGTTTTTGACTCGGAGAATGGTTTTAAAAGCGGAGTTTTCCTTTTTTTACATTACCAAAGCCCTCACTCTTAAAATAATATTCGAGCTTGTTTAGAGCCATGATATCGGCAGGTTTAACTTGCAGTTCTTTCGCTACGCGCTCGACATCACTAATCAAGTTTTGGCAACCTATCCATTTATAACCAGACATAGAAATCACCGTGTTTGGTATCGGCGCTAAGCGCTGGCTAATAGAATGAACCATGATATTGAATTTACGAGCTGCTTCTAATAACTCGCCATAAATCGAATCTTCATCACCCGCAGTAATCGTTACGCGGTTAATTTCTTCTGCAATGAAGTGCAATGTTTTTGGGTGCTTACCGTTTCCCATCCCCCAGACGATGGCACACACTTTTAAAAACAGCTTACGAATACTGCTTTTGTCTTTTGGTGGGTTAGTAGGTGTAAATGCTATTTTAAAACCTTGCTTGGTTTTACGGCCAGCATGTAGCGCCATTAAAAAGCCTTTTAGGCTTGAATAGGTGCGAACCTGACGACCTAAAAACTCTTTGCCTTTGTATTGGCCGTACAAATCCCAAAAAACAACTTGATCAATGGGCTTGATAAGCCCCATTTTACGGGTTGCTGTCGATTTACCCGACCCCGTAGCGCCCGCATAAAGCGCATGAGTAATGTTTAGAGCATCATTAGGGTTGATAGGTGATAAATCCATGATTAAGCGGCCTTTGGTTGTTCTGGTGCGGCTTCTGGCTGCATAGGCTCACTATGTTGTGCTTGCTGCTCATCCGCTTCGGGGTTTTCATTCGAATTAACGACTTTTTCTTTATCCATTGCCTTAAGCGCTTTAATTTGGTTTATAGAGCCGTAAGTGAGAGAGCCAACAGCAATAGCAGCCATTACCTCAGCTTCATAGTCACCCATCATAGACACTAACGAGCCGCTATACTTCTGTATGGCGGGTTTAATCGCTTCAATCGTTTCTTGTTTTTCATCGGCAGCAATTGCGAACTTATGATGCCCGAACTTCTTAAACATAAACTCTAAGCTACCTACAAACTTAGACGCAGCGAACAAAGAACCCGCTTCACTCTTAAGCTCATTTACTAGCTCAGTTCGTTGCTGGGCTTCTTTTTCTTCTTTTGTAAGAGGGGTTTCATCTTGAACCCCCGCAGCTTTAGGGTCAAAATCGCCATCATCTAAGCCTAATGTCTTTGCCATAGCCAACACCTCAGCTTCACGGTTTATTTCATCCTCAATAGAGGGTTTAAACTCATCGTTTAATGCTGCTTGCTCGGCATGTTGTTCGTTGTTTTTGTCTGTCATGATTTACCCTTTTAAATTGCTAGTAATGCGCCAACACCCGCGCCGATGATGGCAAACAAGCCAACACGTTTTGCATTGTCAGGCTTAGCTTGATCAACTGAGGTTGTTGTTTCGGTTTGAACCACTGTTTTAGCGGTATTCAGCGGTACAGCAGGTGCGTTTTCTTCGGCTAGTTTTTCGGTTAACGGTTCGGCTTGCGTTTGGCTGTAAACCGCTATTTCTGCGGTATCTATCGGCTTAAGCGGCTCACCCGTTTCACCACCCACCTCTAAACCGCACTCTAAACCTATAGCCTTAATTTCATCTATTACACTGGGCGCGTCAGGTGTATTTTCTTCGTGAGTTTTCACAGGTAATTCACCTTGTACGTCACAGATTTTTTGCAAGGCTTCAATATTCGGCTGCATGTTATCCAGTATTTTTTGTTGATATTCTTTCCCTGCGCATTGGTCGGTACCACATTCCTCACAAATAAGGTAACGGGTATTTTTACGTTTTCCTTTTGGCTGGTGAACACTGGCCACAGAGCCGCAATGATGTAAGTAAACGCCTAATATTGGGTTTCTACTTGTACGAAGCGGGTGCGTCCCGCCATCAGGTGCCGGTACTGTTTTACTTGGTAGTTTCATCACTAACCCCTTTTTCACTTTCTTCGCTTGGAACTACATGCGAACACAATTTGATAACACACAGCCACATAGCCACCCAAGCAACCAGACCAACGGCTAAACCGCAGGCAACCATGATCCCATCATTGGTTTGAACCCAATCACTCATGCGCCCCCCTAATTAACTGCTTTAACTCATCAAGTTCTTTAGCGGCCTTCTGACTCTCTTGCTTCAGTTCCCCGCAGAGTGCAACCATCATTTTTAATAGAACCAACGTTTCATCACCCAAATTTACTGCAGCAGTTTTGGCTTGCAGCATACTTGCGCGCTTAGTCACCAGTGCGGCCACTTCAACCTTGTTGATTTGCTCGTTAACTTTCTCTATCACTTAAGTACCTTTTTATCTAAATCGGCCTGAAAGCCGCAAAAAACGAAATTTGTGGATAAGTGGACAAAAACCCCTGCGGGCTTTATTGACACACTTAACACACAATACAATCAGCCGTGGATATGTGGACAAAAGCCCCTCTGGGGCTTGTTGACACACATACCGCACCGCCCTATAAGTTTTCTTGTTTTGTTTAATAAACTAGTTCGGCTTTTTTTGCGCCCTTCGGGCGCGATAATGTTGCCCTTGCAGGGCCTTGCTCCTCACTTACGCCCTTGGGGTTGTATGGGCCACAACAAAGAGCCGTTGTGACCCAGAATAATGTTGGCCCCTGCGGGGCTATTCTCCTGTTTATAATGCGCGCCCTAAAAGGGCTGGAGACTCTTATATCCTTGCTGCCCCTCGCTGCGCTTCGGGTGCAGCAAGCCCCTTACAAACCGCTACAAGATTAACCGAACTGAATCGGTACTTGTGCTAATTGCAATGTAGGCGCTGCATCCAAAGTCGCATTAAGGGGCTTACCAGTACACACTTGCTCAGTGCGCACTGGTAAGCCTTTGCTTCGGATGGCGGCTTGTCTTGGTAAACTAACCGCAAGAGTGACTATTCAAGTGCTTTCAACCTATGCACCCCTGATACCCATGCTCACTCTCATAGCGTTGGCCGTATTCCTAACGGTGATTATGCGCAAGGTTGCGAACCTTGTATTACCCCAGTTGGGCGCCTGTCCTAGCCGTTGCCGCTATCGCTTCGTACATGTAGGGCTGTTGGTATTGTTCCCGTGATAACCCTATTAGGTCACTCAAACCTCACGATTACGGAGCACTCAAACCACAAAACTCTATGATCCAATTCAAGTACTAAAGCCCATAACCGTTATTTAACGAGTGTATTCTTAGGTAAAGCCACCTCAATGGCTTTAGCTAAAAACACAAAAACCAGCAATAAGCTGGTTTAGGTTAATAAATCGAGGGCTTCAGCGTGTTTCTTAAGCTTTACAAATTCATTAGGTAATAACTGAAAACAACCACAGTTAACGTGAGTACCCATCATTTGCTTGTAGCAATTGATCAACTCAAGTTCATCATCAAAAGTAAGCGTATCAAAAAACGCTGTAACACCACCCGTTGAGTGAACGAATTTATACTCAAGGTTTACGTTAATCTTAGTATCGAAAACTGTAGAGAGGCTTAAAATATTGTTAGGTGCATCAATCATCTATATCTGTCCATTATCTTGGCGGTTATATTTTTATTGTGTTCAGTCTTGGCTAATGTTTAGGCGGTTACTGTTTCAAAGTTTTTGTAAACAGCAACCGCCAGCGAACCGCCAAGATCGCGAAACAGCCGCATGACTGATTCGGGAGTGATATTAGTCACTAGCGTCGTACTAAGTCAATGTCGTCGGACTGATGCAATAGCCATTGACTACGACTATAATCAAATTTACCGACACGCCAAGACGGACAGAAAACGTATGGAAATAAGAACTTCACTTGAACTATTAGATTGGTTTAAAAGCGTTGCAGATGTTGACTCTGACTATATGGTTAGCAAGTTGACAGGTATACCAAAACAAACGCTTAGCACAGTTAGAACCAAAAACGCTGAGTTTTCTGACCTTACAGCACTTAAACTGCTTTTAGTTGGTGAACACCCTGAACCCCTTGAAACTATGGCACTTTTAGAGGCTTACAAAGCAGAAAGGAAGGGAAATGAAGCTGATGCAGAAATTTGGCGTAAAAGTGTCGCTTAAATGAAAAGTACCCCCGACATTTTGACGGTCTTGACTTTCTTAGATTCCCTACCCGCAAGGGCTGAAACCATGGTGTACACTTACGATTTATATTATGTTAAATACTGTGTTTATCTTTATAAGCAGGTTCATTAGTCGTTAGATTTTAAGGTTTTTCAGCCCCTTTTTTGGTTAATTTGGGTTTTCATGATTTTCATAACTTTTTATGAACTGTTCATTTTTTACTTTGTAAACTGTTCAAACTAACTTTCTTCATTCCAATAAGTCCACAACGATGACTTTTTACGAACCTAGATTTGAAATGTCTTTCTTATATGTATATCAAAAAACATAAAAACAATTTTGCTTTCACAGCCAGTAACCGTTATGGCTTAAAGTTTATTACTATGATTTATTCCTACAAAATGACTATTTTATAGACCAATTTGCCTACTACAGCCGATGCTTTCTACAAAGTATTTATCATGGCTTACGAGTATAAACCCGCCTTTATAACCCTGTAATGACTGAGCCAAGAGCTGTTTTGATTCAAGGTCGAGGTGGTTATCGGGCTCATCGAATAACAAAAATGCAGTGCTTTCAATATTACTGACGATACACATGGCGAGCTTCATTTTCTCGCCACCACTTAAAAATGCGGCATGTTTAAAAACAGCATCTTTTCTAAAGCTAATACTGGCAAGTAGAGTACGTGCGGTGCTCTCATCTAGGTTTTTACAGTAAGTTATCACGTTTTTAAGCAGGGTTAGCTCGTCGTTAATTAATGTAAAATGTTGGTCTAAATAATAGAGTGCTTGATTGCAATGTAACCGCCCTGCTTTTACTGGTATGTCGTATATTAGGGTTTTAAGTAAGATTGATTTTCCTGAACCATTTGCGCCCGTTAAATGAATTTTATCATCACTGAATACCTGTAAATTAAGCGGTTTTTGTGTGCCGTGCGCTAATAGAACGCCCTCCAAGCTAAGTACTTTGTGGGGTTTAATCTCAACAGATTGCGCTAAGTAAAATTGCTGTGCTTTAGTTTGTTCAAGCTTGCTCGAAAGCTCTTGTTCATTACGAGTGAGTTCACCTTCCCGCTTGGCGGTGTTTTTACTTTGCGATGACAAATTAGCGCTGGCTTTATCTTTTTTAGTATCCATCAACTTTTTGGGTTGGCTGCCAGACTTTCTAAGTTTAGCACCTTGGTTTGCTCGCTTTTGTGCTTTTTGCTTTTGTAGTTGCTCTGCTGCTTTGAGTTTAGTTTGCTGTTTAACAACGTGGTTTAACTTGTTTTCAAGCGCAGCAACTTGTTGCTGTTTTTGCGTTTGGTACTCAGAAAAACACGTGCCATATTGTGTTAAACCAAGGGTTGTTAGCTCCCAAACTTCATGGACTTGTTCTAACAATTCTTGGTCATGACTTATCAGTAATAGCTGCCCTTTAAAGTTGTGTATTTGATTTATAAGCCAGCTTTTACCTTTTGCATCTAAGTGGTTTGATGGCTCATCCAGTATTAAAATGCCAGGCTTGAGGCAGTTTAACTGTGCCCAAAGCTTTAATTGGCTAAGCTGGCCGCCGCTTAAATGTTTGCTTAAGGAGTTAGGGGTTTTGCTTTTTACGCCAAGCCTTAAAAGCTCTGCGTTAAAGCGCTCTGGTAAGTCCCAATTGCCTTCAAGTAAAGATAAATTTTGTTCTGTAACTTGCCCTTGGTTTATCTTATCAAGGGCATTTAATACAGGCTCTAGTCCAATAGCTTCTGCAATAGTTTGGTTTTCAGCCTGATTTACATCATTCATCTGCTGATAAAAGCCAAGGGTTGAATGGCAAACAACCGTGCCAGAGCTAGGCTCTTTTTGCTTAGCGAGTATTGACGCTAATATAGATTTACCACAGCCATTTTTGCCGACTAAGGCAGTAACTTTAGCTGTGAGTGAGAATGAAAGGTCGTTAAACACTACATCGCCATTGCCATGTTGATAACATAAATTAAAAGCTTGAAGGTGTGGCATAGTGCCTCCTGTATTACAGGGGCAGTGATACCAATCCACAAAATAGACTACTTAATTAAGCGAATTGGTACTAAGCGTTTGAAGTGATAGTGAGCAACGCCTACTAACCCTGTTGGTCCAAAAAGATAGAATGAAATTGGATAACAGGTTTAGTTGTTCATATTGGCGGTAACTCCTAAAAAATGAGGTTAGATAATAACCAGACGATGCTCAAATAGCAACGAGTTATATTTTAATGAAATGAATTTCTAAATCTTTATATAAAATCTAATATAGGTTAAACAACCAAAAAAGCTACTTTGCTTATTAACTACCGGTAGCTATAAAGAGCATTGGAATATCCGCCAAAACTCATTCAATGTATATACGAAAACAAAAAGCATTGATTACTGATATAAAATCAGATTGTCTCCATCTTTTATTTTAACTGCTACTGAAAAAAGTCATGAATACGTTGAATTTCTAACTAATTAAGATATTGAGAGTATAGTTTTTAATCAAAAAGCAAGAAAAAAAGATTGTGCTATTATTAGCAATTAAGCTTAAAGCACCAACTAGTAGTATCGCTGGAAATTTTCATGAGAGTAGCTAAGAGTAGTTAATTAAATTAAATGGAGATAAACTAATGAAACACAGCTTCCTAAAGTTAATGGTAATTGTAACGCCCTTATATCTAGTAGCGTGTGGCGGTGGGGGCTCGGATTCAAACACAAGTAATGAAGACGCCAGCCCCCCTACTTCTGATGATAATAATGATCAGGTTGTCAACACGACTGTCCCAAAAAAAGTACTATCATCACTGATTGTTGACGCTAATGGCGATAATAATATGGATATTATTGTGTCAGCTTATAGTAATACGGGTTATGAAAACCCTCTTTTAATGCTTAATGATGGTAATGGCGAATTTACAGAGCTTGAGGGCGCAATTGCACTGAATAATAGTAATCAACAAATAAAAGCAAGTCCTCACATGGCAATGATTAATGCTAACAACGATGAGTACAGTGACGTTATTTTAGTTAACACTAATGAAGATTACACAGAGTCAGAGTTCCATTTACTTTTAGGTTCTGATTCTGGGCAATTTACTGACGCAACGACGAATATAAGTGAGTCAATCTTCACTGGATGGGGAGAGGTTATCGTTGCTGATATAGACCAAGACGGTTTTGATGATTTTATTCTTGCTCAAAATCCTAATGGAGCGCAATGCGAAGTCACTCAAACGAGTAAATCTGGATGTTTTGGTGGAACAATCTATTTAAACGATGGAACAGGTTTATTTTCACCTACCAGTATTGAGCTATTTGACGATAGCAATGGTGCTCAATACAGTGCTAGCTCCTTACAGTTTACCGACCTAGCTTCTGGTGGAATTGTTAATAGTGAAATTAAAGAAGTGTGGCGGGTTGAAGCTGGTGACCTCAATGGTGATAGCATAATTGACCTAGTGGCTCCTACATTTGGTGAACGAATGATCCCAAGCTTCATCAATCAAAGCTCTGCGGGTAATGTTAGCTTTAGAATTACCTATTCTGATGTGCCTTTGTCAGCTGGCGGTGGCAGCGCTTTATTAGATGTTAATCGTGATGGCTTTTTAGATTTAGTGATGTCTGAAGCAATTTATAATGGCGCTGTTGTAGCAGATCATGATACACAAACAACACCTGTTTATATTGCGGTTAATGATGGTAATGGAAACTTTACAGAGGCAAATGACCTTTTTGAACAAGGAGTTGCTAAGGTACAACATGCAAGAGCATGGATAGTGGCTGACTTTGATTTAGATGGGAACGACGACTTATTTGTAGCTGATCATGGCTATGATTTTCCTCCATTTAGTGGATATCAAAACTTACTATTAATGAATTCAGCAAGTGGTTTAACAAACACAACCGAATTGGCTTTAGGAATTGAAAATACTTTTACACATGGTGCCAGCGTAGGTGATATTAATAATGATGGCTACCCAGACTTATACTTAAATAACGACCTTCAATTAATTGAAACAAGTTCTGAAAGCGCCTCAGCTTCACCAAGACTGTGGTTAAACAATGGAGACGGTACATTTACTGCCTCATCTCAGGAACTGTAAATTTGATAGCCGGCTTCTTTCAACCCAAGGTCGGCTTTTTATCTTCTTTCTGTTTACACCTATAGCTTTAACAGTTTAAAACTAATTATGTTAGCCTATAAGTGATTTTAAACAATAGGTGTAACTTTGAAGCTGATTAATAGCAAAGTTGTATTACAAAACCAAACGCAAATTAAACTTGAGTTAGATAAAAACAAGCGGGTCTTTGTTATTGGCGATTTAGATGCTGACTTAGCAAAATTTGAACAAGCGCTTGAATCTGTTAATTTTGATAAAAATCACGATGTACTGTTTTCGCTTGGTGATGTTATAGATAGAGGTAATGATAGCGTAAAGCTTCTTCAACGCTTTATTGAGTTGGGTGTTTACATGTCATTGGGTAATCATGAGCATATGTTGCTGGAATCATTATTGGCACATGATGAAGCCTACTTTTCGTTATGGGTTAAAAATGGTGGTCGCTGGCATATAGATGCAAGTGATGATGAACTTGAATTTGTTTGCAATTACTTACGCAAACGCCCTCTTTCATATTTGTTAGATTATCAAGGTGTTAAAATAGGTTTATCACACACTGTGTCGCATAATTGGAATTGGTTGGTCCCTTCAAATAATAAACAGTTTGCTGTGTCTGCACTTTTGTGGGAACGAACAATAGCAAAACAGAAGATTGTTGAAGATAATCAGAGCGTTGATTTATCTATTCATGGTCATAACACAACTCAACGCGCCTATTGGCTTGGCAACACTTACCATATAGATACCAACTACCTTGGCGGGAAGCCAACGATTGTAGAGCTTGAACCTTTAATTAATCAGTACAAAGCCTTTTAATGTAAAGTGGCAAGTCTCGTCACTGCGTTTTCTTCGAGGTATTGTTTATATTGATAGCGGGCGTGCCAAAGTTGCTCATTTGTTTGCTGCAGATAGATTATAGGTCCACTGCTCTTCTTAGCTAGGTTTGTCAGTTTTGTATATTCAAGCGTATCAATCTTACCATCACTGAAATAGCTTTTAGCGACTTGCAAAAACTCTTCATCTTTGTAGATATCGCTATGCCATATGAGTGAGCGATACATACTTGCGGTTATTTCGCGTGGCTTATCATTTGAGCTAAAGAGTTTAACCTCGGAGTAAATCGAGTTACCTGTGATTACAATCCCTATTAATGAAAGCGTAGTGAGAGTCATCATCCATTTCATGCTTCTATCCTCACAGTTAATTACTTTTAACTATAGGAGAGAAAGATGAATGTTTGCTGTTTATTTAATCAATTTGTTGTGGGTTAAGTATTCTTTAAACACTTAGTTATTGTTTTAAATGTTGTTTAACGTATCAGGTAAAACCTAATACGTTATCAACGTTAATGCAGTGCAGCTGTAAATGGAATTTGCTTACAAATTTCTGCTTCAGCAACGAGGATCTCTTCTAATCTTGTATCCACTTCTGCTTTGTCAAAGTATTCGTATGCAAGTTCTACAAATAAGTTTTTATGTTTTTCTTCAGACTTAGCGATTGCTACATAAAAATCTTTTTCTTTACCAGCAGGAAGTGCCTCTGCAACTAAAGAGAAGCGTTCATGACCTCGCGCTTCAATGACGCCAGCGACTAATAAACGATCCATTAAAAACTCATCACGGCCATTTCTGAATAATGCGCGAATATTCTTAATATAAGGATCTTTTTGATCATTACCTAATGAAACATCACGTTCCATTAAAAGCTTGAGTACTTGTTTAAAATGAATCATCTCTTCTAAAGCTAAATCAGTCATAGCTTTAACCAGCTTACGACGATCTGGATAATGAGATAGCATTGACATAGCCATACCCGAAGCTTTTTTTTCAGCTGCGGCATGGTCTTGCAAGAAAGTATCAAAGTCTGCAAGAACACCTTCAGTCCATTCAAATGGCGTGTGATATTTTAATTCAAACATAATAGTGAGCAACTTAACTAATAATGGCGGCGATTTTAGCGTATTTACGTTATAAAATCTTGTGATTGTAACCCAGTGACTTATCTATTTTCCCATTTCGTGTAGAGGCCACTTTTTTAGGGTGTTTTATGTCATTCCAAGCTGTTACTTTGCCCGCTATATTCAGTGGTTTAAAGGTGATAGTTTGCTCTGTTTGAAGAAAGCTTTGAAGTAGTTTAGGACTTTGCTCGTCAGCAACATCCAAAGACAAGAGCTGGTGCTCTCGCCCTCTAAAATACTCAAAAACTTGATTTTGGTGGCGGTTATAACACTGTGTTAGGTATTCGTCAGATTCAATATCGGACAAATTAAAACGGCCAAAAGTATCTATGTAACAACGTTTAAGGTGAGTATTAAAGCCACCATCTTCTCGCATTAAGTTGGTGTGCATTCTTGTAAGTAGTTGTCTTATTGATGGCAACCATTTAGTTAGCTCACGCTCTAAATTAATAAATCTACAATTATCAAAGTGCTTGTCGAGTAGTTTATATTCATTGAACACAGGGGTATCTGCAATTACTTCTGCGCTGTGAATTGATTGTTGGGTATAAGCAGTGTGTGCAGTTTTGTATCCTAGCTCTAAAAAGCTATGGCATATGCTGGTTGTGCCTGTGCGTGGCAAACCGATTATAAATATCTTATTTTTCATTCACAGTCTGTATTGTTAACCACAAAGACGCATCGTCTACTGGGGTTAATGGAGGTAAATCTTTGTTCTCTAATTCTATAATAGTCTTAGTGTGTATGCTGGCATTATTGATTGCTGCGCCATTATATTTATAAAAAAGGCGATCAAATTCACCATTTTCACGCATGATCTTAATACCTTTAGTCACTGCATCAGCAATGTCAGTGTTGTTCTTATTAAAAAAGAAATATATTGGGCTTGGGTATTTCAGCATGAGTTGTGGTAACACTTCAAGTTCCATATCATTTTCAAACATTGCTTTTTCTATATCAACTTCCAAAATTGAACGAGGAAACAATTGCCCTCGCCCTTTATTTAGCATGTTAAAAAGTGACGTATAATCTAAAGAGGTAGATACAACGAATCCGTTGTCTCGTAATATTTTTGTATCTGGCCAGTCTTGCCCTTGAACGAAGTAAACTGTTTTTAAATCATCTAACGTGTGCAGTTGCTCTAGCTGTTTTAATTGCGATTGGGTTGTTAAAAGTAAACGCCATCCGTATAAACCTTTGAACAAAGGCACTCTTAACGGGAATAATCGTTGCTCTCGTTCAATCGTTGTCATGGTCCAGTTGACGTTGATCTCTCCGCCAACTTCTATTTGTCTTAGTACGCGGCTTTGGCCTAGAAGATGTTTAGAAGGAGTTAGAGTGAACTTTACACCACTATGCTCTAAAGCAGAGCGAAGTAAAATGAGCGGATAAAGCACGTCTTCATCTAAATTCGGCATGGTCTTAGGATAGACAACACGGAGCGTTTGATTTTCTGAAGTTATGCTTGATGTTGGATTGTCCATTTCTACACTTGCAAGCGCGTTTTGACAACATAAAAGAAAGGCAAGTGTAAAAACAGATGTTTGCATAAGCTAAATAACTCGTGTAATTAATAATAAAACAGCGCTTAATAACATCGTTAAAAATGTAAGCGCCATACCAATAACACGGAATTTCAATTGATTTTCTGCTAGTGCGTAACTGTGGCAAATGCGTCCGACGACTAACATTAACCCTAAAACATAGCAGTAATGACTTGAAAGACCTTGATACTCTACTAAAAATAGCAGAATCAACGAAAAAGGCACGTATTCGATAAAATTTCCATGAGTGCGAATTGCAGTATTTAATGCGCTGTCTCCGCCGTCTCCCAACGAGACTTTCTTTTTTTTGCGTAGTTTAATTACCCTAAAACTTAACTGGATGTACATTATCGCCAAAACGGCTGCAAATATTGAAACAATCACATTTTTTCCAAATTTTTATTTAACATTAGACGCTTAGCCAAGTTTATTGCTAGGCTGTTTGTATATTCTCAACTATTATGACTTGATCATATCGAAAGTCTAACTGTTCTTAAGGAAGTGCATGTTTACGCCAAGAAAATTAGCCGATAACTACCGAGAAATGATAAGCAGTATAGGGTTTTACCCATCTATGCTCTCGGTGATGTTTTTAGTTTTTGCTTTAGTGACAACGGCTATTGAGTATTCGTCTTTATCGATGGAATTTAAAGAGCTAATTGGTGTGTTACTGGTCGACAGTGAAGAAAACGCCAGAACTATCTTAAGTACACTAGCAGGCAGTATTATTTCACTCACTGTGTTTAGCTTTTCGATGGTCATGATTGTATTAAATAGTGCCAGTGCCGGCCTATCTCCCAGAGTACTACCTGGCCTAATTACTCGTAAATCACATCAACTTGTACTGGGTTTCTATTTAGGCAGCATTATTTACACCATTATTATGCTTATTAATATCCGTACTATTGGGGATGGAGATACGGGGATCCCTTCTTTAGGCATCTTGTTTTCATTAATTTTTGGCCTTATTTCATTGGGCTTTTTTGTTTACTTTATTCACTCAATTTCTAAAGCAATTCAAGTAGATAATGTTCTCAACGATTTGTTCAAGAATACCAAAGCGGAGCTAAAGAGTATTATTTCAATGCAGGAGGAGAACCCTGTTAGCGACTTTCCTAGCTTTGATGATTGGCATAGCATTAAAAGTAAAACAGAAGGTTACTTTAAAGGTGCACACAGTGATAAATTATGTGCTTTGTGTAAAAAACATAACATCAGAATTTATATCTCGGTTAAACAAGGTTTTTTTACGGTTAAAGGTTATCCCTTTTTAAAGTGTGATACGGATTTATCAGATAAACCTGAACTTGTAGAAGAGCTGCTTGCTTGTTTTATTTTTTATATCGAAGAATACATTCGTGACCATTACCGCTATGGTATGACGCAAATTTCTGAAATCGCAGTAAAAGCGATGAGCCCAGGTATTAATGATCCTGGTACGGCAGTAAAAGCAATTGATATGTTGAGTATTCTACTTATTAAAAGGCTCAATATTAACGATGTGAACTACTCGCTGAAGCATGCTGAGGGTGATAAGCCGTATTTATATCTCCACGAAACATCTTTTGACGAGCTATTGCACGATAACTTTACCCCTATACGCAATTACGCCAAGGGTGATGCCTATGTAATGGTTAACGTACTCGAAGCGTTTAAAAATATTCTATTTAGATCGTCTGAAAACAGTGAAGCCACAGAGAGCCTATTCATTTATTTAGAAGCGATAGTAGAGGATATAGACCGTAATACAAATAATGATTACGACAGAGAGCAAATTACCAACATGCTAAAAGCAATTGCGAGAATATCTGAAGACAAAGGGGAAAAATTGGTGGCAAAATTTACCACCAATTCTGAAGATTAATTTTCGATGAGGTAAACAGCGTAACTACTGGCCGTGATGGTGATTTCACCACTTTGATAGGCATCAGGCACGTAGTTACCTGATGCATCTGCGGCAACCATCATTTTTTCGGCACGCATATACGGTTGTACATCGCTCTTTAGAGGACTGTTCGAAGCCGTATATAAACCTTTTAGCTCTACACCATAATCACTAGCAAACTCTTTTGCTGCTGCTTTGGCATCTTTTATCGCGAGCTTTTGTGCTTGTTTGTGCAGCTCATCATAGCGGCTAGAAACAAATTGAGTTTGATTTATTTCATTAATACCTGAATCAACAAGTTGTTGTAATAAAATTGGGTATTTTTTTAAGTCTTCTAGAGTCAGAGATAAGCTCCGCGTTACACGGTAACCAACAAAATTTTGTTTACCTGTTTCTCTATTGTATTCGGTTTGCCTATGAATCGAGATATTAGAAGCATAAATACCTTTTTCATCTACACCTTGGCTTTTGGCTAACTTTATCGCTTTAGCCATTGTGGTGTCAGCTTTATTTTTTGCTGCTATTAGGTCTTTATCAACTTCGACGATACCCACTGTCAGCTTGACGTTATCAGGAATAGCGGTAACGGTTGCTTGGCCTTGAATGTAGATATGAGGTGAATCAGGTGCTGATTGAGCAAATACATTTAAACTGATTGCACTGGCAATTGTGGCAAAAACGAACTTACGCATAATTCATGTTCCTTAACTATAAACTCCGTCCATTATCACCTTAAAGGGTTAATTCAATATGAACAAGGTGATTGCGCAAATTTTTTAATAACGATAAAAAAAACAGGCTAAAAAGCCTGTTTTTTCTAAATAGAAATAAAGAATTAAATACTACGACGTTTGTAGTTACGGTATTCAGGTAACCAGTAATTCTTTTCGATTGCAGCCCATAAAGCTTCATCGCTTAATTCAAGTGCAACGCCCTCTTCCATCGCTTTTTTAGCGACAGCAAAAGCAATACGTTTACTTAAAGCTTGGATCTCAGTTAAGGCAGGTAACAAACTACCCTTACCGGTATTAGCACGAGGCGAAGACTCTGCTAACGTTTCACTTGAAACAATTAACATTGCATCTGTAATACGGGTTGCTTTAGCTGCAATAACGCCTAAGCCAATTCCAGGGAAGATGTAGCTGTTGTTACATTGAGGAATTGGAAATACTTGGCCATTGTAATTAACAGGATCAAAAGGGCTACCTGAAGCAACGATTGCTTGGCCGTCTGTCCACTCGATTACATCTGCAGGAAGCGCTTCCACTTGCTTCGATGGATTACTCAATGGGAAAATAATTGGCTGTGCACATGATGCATGCATTGCACGAATAACTTGCTCTGTAAATAATCCAGGTTGACCAGATACACCGATTAAGATGTCTGGTTGTGCACAGTGCATTACATCAAGAAGTGATGCGTACTCACCACTGTAAGTCCACTCACTTAAGTGTGCTTTCGGTTGAGCTAGTGCATCTTGGAAATCACGTAAACCTTCCATACCCTCAGTAAGTAGACCAAAACGGTCAACCATGAAGATTTGAGAACGAGCTTGCTCATCGCTAATGCCTTCAGCAACCATAGTACTGATAATTTGCTCCGCGATACCACAACCAGCAGAACCTGCGCCAACAAACACTACTTTTTGCTCAGAAAGCTTTGCACCTTTTACACGACATGCAGCAAGTAATGAACCCACAGTCACAGCAGCTGTTCCTTGGATATCATCATTAAAGCTACAAATTTCGTTACGGTAACGTTTCAGTAAAGGCATTGCGTTCGGTTGTGCAAAATCTTCAAACTGTAACAGCACACTAGGCCAGCGACGTTTAACGGCTTTAATAAATAATTCTAAGAATTCATCATACTCGTCTTGTGAGATACGCTTATGACGTGCGCCCATGTACATTGGGTCATTAAGCAGTTTTTCGTTATTTGTACCAACATCAAGCATTACAGGTAATGTATAAGCAGGGCTAATACCACCACACGCTGTGTAAAGTGATAATTTACCGATTGGAATACCCATGCCACCAATACCTTGGTCACCTAAACCAAGAATACGCTCACCGTCCGTTACAACGATAACTTTAACTTTACCTTTTGTAGCATTACGTAAAATATCATCAATTTGGAAACGATCTTCATAAGAAATAAATAAACCACGGGCACTGCGGTAAATATCCGAGAATTTTTCGCACGCATCACCCACTGTTGGTGTGTAAATGATAGGCATCATTTCTTCAAGATGATCACGCACTAAGCGGTAGTATAAGGTTTCGTTGTTATCTTGAATTGCGCGTAAGTAAATGTGCTTATTGAGGTTGTCGCTAAAGCTTGAATATTGCTGATAACAACGCTCAACCTGCTCTTCGATAGTCTCGTAACGAGGAGGTAATAAGCCAGCTAAGTTGAAACTTTCTCTTTCTTTTTGTGAAAAAGCGCTGCCTTTGTTTAACAGTGGCGTTTCAATAAGGCCTGGGCCTGAATAAGGAATATATAGATAATTTGGATCGGTATTTGTAGTCATATTTCCAAGCTTTGATGCGTCATAATTATGACCTGACATTATTACTGTTGAAGGTGAAATTGCAATGACAATCCACCTTGTCAGACCATTGAAGAAAATGAATTTTATGCTCTAAACTGCATACTCTTTAGTATACATGAAAACTCAGCAGCTTTAAGGCTGCTGAGCGCGTTTTTAATGGCTTTTATCACTTAAAGCAATACCTTCACGACGCGGATCAGCAGCGCCGTAAAGTTTACCCTCTTTTAGTTCAACAGCATGTAAACCAGAGTTTAAATCTAAGATGCGAATATTGTGTCCACGGTTAACAAAATCAGCTTTATGATTTGCAAGCTCGGTGCCTTTTTCAAGGCTGGTATAGTTATTTCGGTTTGTAATGCGTGGTAAGTTTATCGCTTCTTGCGCGTCTAAATTCCAATCAAGCACACCAACAACCACTTGCGCTACATAATCAATGATACGACTACCACCGGGTGAACCAACCACTAAGCGCAAGCTACCGTCTTTGTTAAACACCATTACTGGCGACATTGAGCTACGCGGGCGTTTACCTGCTTCAACACGATTTGCTAAAGGTTTACCATCTTTTGTTGGCGATAAAGCAAAATCAGTCAGTTGATTGTTTAAAATATACCCGTTCACCATGACTGTTGAACCAAACGCCATTTCAATAGAGCTTGTCATCGAAACCGCATTACCTTCACTATCAACAATAGATACATGACTTGTTGAAGGCAATTCATACGCATCATCTTGTGCATAAGCAAGTGAGTTAGGCGGCGTGCCTGCTTCGGCATGAACATCTTTCTCTGAAATAAGTTTAGCGCGACTGGTAATGTACTCTTTGTTTAATAAGCCTTCGGTAGGAATTGCCATAAAATCAGGGTCACCCATGTATACATTTCTGTCGGCAAAAGCTAAACGCGATGCTTGAGTAAAATAATGAAGCGCTTGTACTGAGTTAGGTTCAAGCTTTGCCATTTCTTTGTGCTCAAGCAAGGCTAGAATTTGTAACACAGCAACTCCCCCACTACTAGGTGGTGCCATTGAGCACACTTCATATTGATGATAATCAACACACACTGGCGCACGCTCTTTGCTTTGATAGTTTGCTAAATCCTCTACGCGAAGTGTGCCTGGCGCTACAATTGAATTTTGCACTGCATGAACAAGTTGTTGTGCATTTTCGCCTTTGTAAAAAGCATCAATACCTCGTTTTGCTATTTCTTTATAAAGTGCTGCAAGCTCAGGGTTTTTCTTAACAGTGCCAATAGCGAGCGGCTTTCCGTCTGGAAAAAAGTAATCACGAATAACAGGTAACTTTGTAACACCAGGGTTTAGTTCTTTAGCTAGTAACTTATGCAAGCGAGGCGAAACAACAAATCCTTGTTCTGCAAGGGCTATTGCAGGTTGAAATAACGTTTCCCAAGAAAGCTTGCCGTAGCGCTTATGAGCTGATGCAAAGGCATGTAAAATACCCGGAACACCCACTGAGCGACCACCAACCACCGCTTCAATCCATTTTACCGCTTTACCGTGCTCATCTAAAAACAGTGTTTCATCCGCATTACTAGGCGCAGTTTCACGGCCATCAAAACTTGTTAAACTCTTTGACTTATTATCAAAGTACATCATAAAGGTGCCACCACCTATGCCTGATGATTGTGGTTCAACCAATGTAAGAACGAGTTGAGTGGCGATTGCTGCATCAACTGCTGTACCGCCTAGCTCAAGCATTTTTTGCCCTGCTTTTACAGCATAAGGATTGGCTGCTGCGACCATATATTTATCGCCTTCAACGACTTGCTTATGAGCAAATCCCGTTGCAGCTTCTGGTTCTCTTGTTTCAATTTTTGCCGGTGCAGCTAAAAGTGTTGAACAATACAGTAATGAAGAAGAGAGCACGATAAGTGCTTTGGTTTTAAAAAACATAAAAAACTAAATCCCGGTTGTTTTGTTTAATTGGCATCTTGGTGTGAAACGTGCACAATATGCAAAAAATGTCTAAGCCATAAAAATAACATGATCAACCTGCCCCTGAAACCACTATATGTACTTCCTCCCCTATGTTTAATCTTACTAAGCTCTTTTTTTGCGGCATTTAATCTAAATGATTATTTAGAATTTAACCGGTTGTTAGTTACAAATGGTGAATATTGGCGGATTTTCACTAGTCAATTCGTTCATGCAAATTGGCCTCATCTTTTATTAAATTGCGCTGGTATTTTTTTAATATGGGCATTACATGCTGAGCATACATCACCATTTAGATACGCTTTTAACATCGCTGTTCTTGCACTTTGGTGTGGATTAGGCGTGTGGTTATTTTGCCCTGATATTTATATTTATACGGGACTTAGTGCATTACTGCATGGTGTAATAATTTGGGGATCGGTAAAAGACGTACAAGCAGGCCTATTTTCAGGCTGGTTGTTGTTCGTAGGCACATGGGCGAAAGTTATTTGGGAGCAAATTGCAGGCCCTAGTGATTCAGTGAGCCAATTAATTGCATCAAATGTGGCTGTAGATGCTCATCTTATTGGTGCACTAGGTGGCACAGTACTGGCTTTACCAGTATTTTTAAATGTTTTAAAGTCTACATATAAAAACAGCCACTAATAAGTGGCTGTTTCATCTATGTCCTAAAACTAAAGCGTTTCTTTAAACAACTTATAAATACGACGGTATTCATCTAACCAGCTTGATGGCTGTACAAAGCCATGTGGTTCTACTGGGAAAATAGCTGTTTCAAAGTTTTCTTTTTCAAGCTCAATTAAACGCTGCACTAAGCGTACTGAGTCTTGGAAGAATACGTTATCATCTACCATAGGTGCGTTGATTAATAAGCGATTTTTCAAACCTTCCGCAAAATAAATTGGTGAACTCTTCTCATACGCAATTGGGTCAACATCTGGGTGATTTAAGATGTTCGACGTGTAAGGACCATTGTAGTGAGCCCAATCAGTTACTGGACGAAGCGCTGCACCTGCTTGGAATAGATCAGGTTGTGTAAATAGCGCCATAAACGTCATGAAACCACCGTAAGAACCACCATAAGTGCCTACCGCTTGTGTATCTACGTTAGCGTTATCTGCCATCCAGCTTACGCCGTCTGCTAAATCTTGAATTTCTGGCGTACCCATTTGGCGATAAATTGCTGTACGCCAGTCACGCCCATAACCTTTAGAGGCACGGTAGTCCATGTCCATGACTACGTAGCCTTCTGAAGCCAGTAGTGAATGGAACATAAACTCGCGGAAGTAACCAGACCAACCCATGTGTGAGTTTTGTAGGTAACCAGCACCGTGGTTAAAGATAACCGCTTTACGGTTTTTACCTGTTTCGCCTTCTTTATAATCAGCTGGGTAATATACTTTTGCGTAAATTGGTTGATCAGTGTGGCTTGAAGGCACTGCAACGATTTTAGGTGCAATTAACTTCTTCGCTAAGAACTCACCAGATACCGTATGCGTTAGCTGAGTTGCTTGGGTATTTGCTTTTGCATCAGCAACATATAGCTCAGGTGGCGACATAATCTTAGAGTGGGTTAGCAATAGTTTGCTTTCATCTGGACTTAACTGGTAATCAGTCATGCCATCAAGGTTAGTGACTTGCTCAGACTCACCGTTTGCAGGGTTTACACGATAGATTTCGTAGAGACCTGGGTGCTCAACGTTTGCTTTGTAGTAAATCGCTGAGTTATCAGCCGTTAACGTTAAGTTAGAAACAACAAATTGGCCTTTAGTTAGCTGCGTTGCTTTACCATTTAGTGGCTTTTTGTAAATATGGCTGTAACCAGACTCTTCAGATAAGTAGTAAAGCGTATCTGAGTTGTTCAACCAACCAAAGTCGTTGTATGCGTAGTTTACCCATGCATCGTCATGTAAACGGTGCTGTGAAACAAGTTTGTTGTTTTGTGTATCAACAGTGGCTAACCAACGGTCTTTGTTATCCCATGCTTCAAGCATAAGAGCCACGTGTGAACCATCTGTGTTCCACTGGATAGCACTTTGATCCCAACCCCAATCCATCATTAGGTTGATAGCGCGTGGTGCTTTTTCCGACTTATAAGTTTTGCCATCACGAGCGTAGTTTTCTTTCTTAACAGCTGCAAGAACGTCTTCATCAAAACCTGGTAAGGTATCGAATGCAAGGGTTGTTTGCTCACCTGATTTAAGGTCGATGTAGATAACATCTGAGCTGATTGGTTTTTCATCCGCAACACGACGGCGTACTTTTTCTGCTTTTACGCGCGCGTCATCAGCAATGTAATTAGGCATGATATCGCCTTCATCGCGCCATGAGCGGTTTTCAGTGGTTACTGCAACGAGTGCTTGGCCATTTGGTGAAAGCTGTACATCTGCTAAACGTTTATCTTTGCCTAAATAGAACTGTGAATTAGCAATACTGTCGTTTTGCTCATTAATTTGCTCTTTACGCGCTTCACGGTCTTTTTTGTTTTTGTGAGTCAGCGCAATGTAATCAATTAGTTTGTGCTGCTCTTTTGCAATATACGTGTCTGGCTCTTGCACACCTTTAGGTGCATCGTCTAGGTGTAAGTTAACTAATTCAACTTGACGGCCTGTTGCCAAATCAACTTTATAAAATGCATTACCTTGGCGATACGCAAGGCTGCCATCCGTTAAGAACTGCGGCTTTGATTGCTGTGCGCTGTCGTGCGTAATTTGTGTAATTTGACCAGTGCTTAGGTTTTTAACAAAGATATTACCTTCAAATGCATACGCCTGTTGCTTCTTATCAGCCGAGTAAACTGCGTTTTTTGCACCTACGGTGTGCAATTTGTTTAACGCTAATTGTGATGCAGATTGACTATTAACCGCTTGAACATATAAATCGCGTAACTCACTACCCTGTTGCTTTTGTGCATAAACAATGCTGTTAGAATCACCGTTCCAGAAAGCACGTTCTGGCTGACGGCCTAACCAATCAGGGTGAGCCATTGCTTGCTCTAGCGTGATTTCGGCTGAACCTGTGTCAGCAGGGGTAACAACAACTGGGGCTACATTGGTTACTTGTTCTTCAGAAGGTGTTGAGGCGGTTGATTGACAACCAGCTAGCATAAAGCTAGATGCGACTGCGAGAGCCACTAACGTTTTATTAGCAGTGGTTTTGAATTTCATAGTGCTTCTTACGGGGTTATTATAATTCGCCCTATTTAAGCAGAAGCACTGATGAAATAGCAATTTTTATAGGATAAACAGCCAAACTTTTCCGTTTAATTACAGCTTATTTCAAGCTGATATCAAGCCACACCATACGATGATCAGATGATGCATTACGATCTTTAATCAAACGGTATAATTCTGAACTTTTTATTGGCCAAAATACCCCGCCGTCGTTGATCTCAATACCATAATTAGAAGGGAGTACGTAATCAGCACGGGCTTGCCAATAAGCCGTGTAGTTTTTTGCATATTCTTCTTTATAGGATTGTTTAGCCCCTTTGCTAGAAGGTGTAAATGAGGTATTTACTAGAGGATTTTTCAAAATTTGGTCTGTTGTTCCAGGACGAGCTTTACCACCTTCAGGTGCTGCATTTAAATCACCAACAATCACAAAGCGACTTTTCGCTTTTAAGCCCCCTTTTTGACCTTTATCATCATAAATGTAGTTAGCATTGTTGATGTAATCAGCAATCAGGCGCACTTCATCGTGGTTACGCTTACCGTTACGGTCTTCATCACCATCAAAAACTGGTGGAGTTGGGTGTGAAGCAAGTAAATGAACCGTTTTTCCTTTAACATCAATTGGTAGATCCCAAAATGATTTAGAGCTTAGGTGAAGTGCTTGCCATTCCTCAGCAGAATACCAGTTTTTACCAGTTTTAGGGTCGGTAGGCATTTGCGCATTAGGCATATCTTTATATTTGAATGTTTGTAAAGTACGCGCTTTATCTAAATCAATTGGGTAGCGAGAAAGTACTGCCATTGCATAATGCCCTTCAAAGAAGCCAAAGCCTTGCGCGTCTCCTTTGTAATGCCCCTTTACACCATCGTTATCTAAATCAAACTCAGTAGGTAACCCCGTATTGACTGGTGCAATAAAATAATACGGATAATCAATTGCAACCTGCTTATTTTGCGATACTTGCAGGTAGTTTTTACGAAATACGTTAATGCCTTTGTCGGCATCAATATAATCAAACTCGTTCAGTAGAATAACATCTGGTCTTACACGTTGGATAATCTCTGCTATGTTGCGAATTTGCTGGTGGTTACTTGCTAATGCTTTGCTTAATGCATCTTTATCGACCGCCTCACCTTTTTTAGCATAGTTTGTTGCATCCATGCTCACGTTGAAAGTGGCAACACGCAGATCTGCAGCCGCTAAATTATTAGCAAATAAGCCTGCAGCGAGTGCTATTGAAGAACTTAATAAAGAATTTTTCATGAAATAAATCCGTCTACTATTAGTAGTAAAATAATACTGCTGACAATGATCCATAAGATCATCGCCATGATAAAAGGTTTAATGCCCGCTTGTTTTAATACTGAAATTGATAAACCACTGCCGATTAAAAATAAGGTCATTACCAAAACTTGCTTAGCACCGATGTTAAGGGCGTGCCACAGTGTTTGATACTCTGGAAAACTTGAGTTAATAAGCGCAGCCGCCAAGAAACCTATGATAAACAAGGGTATACTGGCTTTTTCATCAGACTTCCAAAACACACCCGCGATGCTTGTATAGGGGATGATCCACATCGCTCTGGTGAGTTTAATGGTTGTTGCAATAGCAAGCGCTGATGCGCCATAAGCGGCTGAAGCCCCTACTACACTGCTAGTATCGTGAATCGCAAGTGCCGCCCAAACACCGAATTGCTGCTCAGTCAGGCCAAAGTAATGACCAATCATTGGGAATAACACTAAGCCGAGGGCGTTTAATAAAAACACCACAGCGAGTGATATAGCTACTTCGTGATCTTTGGCCTTGATTACAGGCGCCATTGCAGCAATGGCGCTACCACCACAAATGGCAGTACCAAATGAAATAAGTACACCGGTATTTTTATTTAATTTAAATAACTGAGACAAAATTTCGCCAAGCCCAATAATCGCGGTAATACTAACGATTGTAAGCACAATAGAGCTACGCCCTACTTCTATTACTTGACTAAAATCAACAGCAAAGCCAAGGCCAATAACCGCTAACTTTAGCATCCATTTACTCATTTTTTGTGACTGTGCTGCAAATGGGTTACCCAATAACATGGCAAACAAAGCACCAACAACAAGTGCTGTAGCTGAGCCAACAAATGGCAAAGCAGATGCTAAAAATAACGTAATAAATAGTATTTGTTTTGGGCGTTCGGCTATCACAACGGCGCTCTGATTAGTTTGTTGGTTAACTTATGTACTACAGGTGCGACAAAAATAACGGTAGGAAATGCCACACAAAAAGCAAAAGCCCATGCTTTAAGCCAAATGGTTGCAATGCTATCGATTAAACCAACATTAAAAATGCTGATCACCAATGACATAAATCCAGACATAAACAGCGCCATAAAAAACGCAAATACGACTGTTCTAAATCGAGGATGTAACATAACAAGCTAATATTAATATAAAAATATTAGTCTATAGGAAGAAAAACCTGACGCAAGTGCTTTGAGACAAGAGGTGTTATTCTTGTAGAGAAATTAAAAAGCCGAGATAAACTCGGCTTCTTAGAATTTAAACTGATCAGTTTAAAATAAGTTGGGTGCTGGTAGCAGCAACGCCGGGGTAATCGTGTTCTGGCAGCACTTCAGCAAGTAGCGCTAAACGCTCACCAAGCTGATGAAGATTATTGGCCGAAACATTAATATGCCCCATCTTACGACCCGGTTTAGCCGTTTTACCATACCAGTGACTTGTAACGTCTGGCGTTGCAAGTACTGAGTGTGGAATAGAAGACTGGCCTAGTACATTGATCATAGCTGTAGGACGAAGTAACTCTGTACTACCTAATGGTAAACCAGCAACTGCACGCATATGATTTTCGAACTGTGAGCAATGCGTACCCTGCTGTGTCCAGTGACCAGAGTTATGAACCCGTGGTGCAATTTCGTTAACTAATAACGTGCCTTGCACATCAAAAAATTCGATTGCCAGTACACCCACATAATCAAGCTCTTGCGCTAGCTTGTTAAATGCAACCTCAGCTTGTTCTTGAATTGCGGCTTTTTCTTTACCCGCTACTGAAAGCGTAAGTACACCGTTAGTGTGTTGGTTTTCAGTGAGTGGATAAATAACTGTGTTACCCGCTTTGTCGCGTGCCCCAATGATAGATACTTCACGGTCAAACGGAATCATCTTTTCAGCGATAATAGAGTGCGGTGCAGTTTCGGTGCCTGATGCGATGAAATCTGCCATTTCTGACCAGATTTGGTCAATTTGATCATCAGACTTTAAGCGCCACTGCCCTTTACCATCGTAACCCGCTTGGCAAGTTTTGATCACAAGCGGCTTGCCTAAGCGCTCTACAGCAGCAATAAGGTGCGCTTTTTCTGTAATTAATTGGTAAGGCGCACATTCAACATTTGTTTTATCAAGTAATGCTTTTTCAAGTGCGCGGTCGCCACCGGTTTTAATCGCTGCTTTACCTGGGTAAAACTTATTGCTTTGACAGCATAGCGTTAGTACATCATCAGGAATGTGTTCAAACTCAGCTGTAATGGCGTCTGCGTTATCAATAGCTTGTTGTAATGTGCTTTTGTGAACTTCACCGGTTAACGGATGAATGATTTTTTCACTACCCACATCGTAGGCAACAACATTTAAATCAAGCGGTGCACCCGCTAAGCTCATCATGCGAGCTAACTGACCTGCACCTAAAATTAAAATATTCATATTACTCTGCGGGATTAGGGTTAGCTAAGATAGTGTCTGTTTGTTCTTTACGGAAAGCTTCAACTTTTGCGAAGATTTCTGGCTGTTGGCAACCTAAAATTTGTGCCGCTAAAAGGCCAGCATTTGCAGCACCCGCTTCACCGATAGCCAGTGTACCTACCGCAACACCTTTAGGCATTTGGCAGATAGATAATAATGAATCTACACCATTAAGTGTTTTTGATTTAACGGGTACACCTAAAACAGGCAGTGAAGTAAATGCCGCGGCCATACCAGGCAAGTGCGCAGCCCCACCGGCACCGGCGATAATAATTTTAATGCCACGATCTGCAGCTGAGCTTGCATAGTCAGCAAGTAATTGAGGGGTACGGTGAGCAGAAACAACTTTAGTCTCGTATTCAATGCCAAACTTTTCTAGCATTAACGCCGCATGTTCCATCGTTGGCCAGTCTGATTTGGAACCCATAATAATGCCAACTGTCATAAATACACCTCAGTTAAATTGTTTTCTAAAAAGCGGACTTTTGTCCTTATTTTGTGGCGGGTATTATATACCCAAACCACCTCAAGATGCGAGTTTCAGTTGGAATTAAAAGCGATTTAGGCAAGGCATTAATTACAAATAATAGTGGTTCTATTGTTAAAATGAATAACGCAGTATAAATCGCTTTTAAACCACATAAATATGCGACTCTAGAAGCACAAAAAAGCCATGACATGCATGGCTTTTAATCACTCATCAGCTGATTATGCTTCTTTGCTTGCTAGGTACTCAGTGTATGTACCTTTAAAGTCGATAATTTTGCCGTCTTTAATTTCCCAAATACGGTTAGCAAGTGATGATACAAATTGTCTATCGTGAGATACGAACAACAAAGTCCCTTCGTATGCTTCAAGTGCTAAGTTAAGCGCCTCGATAGATTCCATATCCATGTGGTTGGTTGGCTCATCCATTAATAAGATGTTTGGTTTATGCATCATAATTTTGCCAAACAACATACGGCCTTGCTCACCACCTGAAATAACTTTTACTGACTTTTTAATGTCGTTTTGTGAAAACAGCATACGACCTAAGAAACTACGAACAACTTGCTCGTCGTCACCTTCTTGTTGCCATTGTTCCATCCACTGGAATAAGTTCATGTCTTGTTCGAACTCGTCAGCATGGTCTTGTGCGTAATACCCAATATTTGCGTTATCTGACCATTTAAATTCACCTTGTTTTGGTGCTAAACGACCTGCAAGGGTATTTAATAATGTAGTTTTACCAACACCGTTCTCACCGATGATCGCAATACGCTCGCCTACTTCAACCAAGCCTTCAAGGCCACTGAAGAGCATGTTATCGAAACCTTGTGCTAAGTTTGTTAGCTCTAAGGCATTACGAAATAATTGCTTTTCTTGTTCAAAGCGAATAAATGGGCTTTGACGCGAAGATGCTTTAACTTCTTCAAGCTGAATTTTATCAATTTGTTTAGCACGTGATGTCGCTTGCTTTGCTTTTGAAGCGTTTGCAGAGAAGCGCGATACAAACTGTTGAAGCTCAGCAATTTGGCTTTTCTTCTTCGCGTTTTCGCTCAGTAGACGCTCGCGAGCCTGTGTTGCAGCAAACATGTACTCATCATAGTTACCAGGGTAAATACGAAGCTCGCCGTAATCGATGTCAGCCATGTGTGTACATACTGAGTTTAAGAAGTGACGATCGTGCGAAATGATGATCATAGTGCAGTCGCGCTGGTTTAACACGTCTTCTAACCACTTAATAGTGTAGATGTCCAAGTTATTGGTAGGCTCATCGAGTAGCATGATGTCTGGATCAGAAAACAGTACTTGTGCAAGTAACACACGCAGTTTAAAACCCGGTGCGATTTCAGACATAGGGCCGTAGTGCTGTTCTGTGCCAATACCAACACCAATCAGTAACTCACCCGCTTTTGCTTCTGCTGAGTAACCATCCATTTCGGCAAACTCAGTTTCAAGGTCTGCTACACGCATACCATCTTCTTCGCTCATTTCAGGTAAGCTGTAAATACGGTCACGTTCTTTTTTTACTTCCCACAGCTCTTTATGACCCATGATTACCGTGTCAATTACAGAAAACTCTTCGTAAGCAAACTGGTCTTGATTTAGTTTTGCAACACGCTCGTTTGGATCTGTACTGACATTCCCTGAAGATGGCTCAAGCTCGCCACTTAGGATTTTCATGAAGGTTGATTTACCACAGCCATTCGCACCGATTAAACCGTAACGGTTACCATCGCCAAATTTTGCTGAGATATTTTCGAATAAAGGTTTAGCACCAAATTGCATGGTGATATTAGCTGTACTAATGATAGCGGTACCCTCCAGCGGGTAAAAAAGTAAAACGAAACTGTGTGCAATTTTAAACTAAAGCCGCCTAGCACGCTATGAAAGATTGTTTAAAACAACCTAGTCATTTTACAACTTAATTAACTAGGTCTATCTTTAGTGAACATGCTCACTTTTATAAGTGAACGCGCTCACTTTAAAGTTACTTTAAATAAAACAAGATAATAGCTATGGGCAATCATAATAAGACACATCAGCATATTCTAAATACTGCGTGGCAGCTTTTCGCAGAGCATGGATTTAATGATACGTCTACACGTCAAATATCTTCTGCTTGTGGTGTTGCTGTCGGTACTTTGTTTAAACATTTTGAGAGTAAGATCGCTATTTTGGAGGCATGTCTTGAATTGAGGTTTAATGATGTATTAGAGCGGGCTAAAGAAACCGATATTCATCGCTCTCCCCGATTAAAGATCAATCATTACGCACAATACTTTTACCAATTTTATTGCTTACATCATCAATTTTATAAGGTGCTATTTAGTGAACGTTTATTTTCTAAAACATTCAAACAGCGACATATGGAGTTAATTCAAACTTTAGTGTTTTCTGAACAACCACAGTTTAATAAAGTAAAAGCTGCCATCTTGTTGGACTGTTATTTTATGACCCTTATTTATGGGTTAAGTGCTGAAATCCCTAATACCAAACTAATGCTCAGAACGTTGAGTCAAAAAGTGTCTATTTTTTAACTAGAGTAAGCCATTGATAATTCAACATAGTGAACCTGAAATGAATAAATTTTCCTCACAAAGGGGTTCTTTCATGATTTTTTTTCACTTTTTCATGCATTTTAGCTTTGATAATCTCATTCTTTTAGTTAATTTAGACCTATTAGGGACAACAATTAAACAAGGTACTTTATGAAAAGAACACACGCTGCCATTTTTCTCGCTGGCTTAACGATAATCCCAACAGCAAATGCCATTGAGATTTATAAAGATGAAACAAACAGTGTCACTTTTGGCGGCTTTATTGATGCAAGAGTTATTAACACTCAAGGTGAAACCGAAATTGTAAACGGTGCATCACGCATTAACTTTGATTTTAAACGACAATTAAAAAATGGCTGGCAAGCCTTTGCACTGCTTGAATGGGGTGTAAACCCTGTTGGCAGCACAGACATAATCTACAATAACCGCTTTGAATCGATTCAAGATGAGTTTTTATACAATCGATTAGGTTATGTAGGATTAAAACACGATGACTATGGCCAAGTAACAATCGGAAAGCAATGGGGTGCATGGTATGACGTGGTCTACAATACAAACTATAGCTTAGTGTGGGATGGTAATGCTGCAGGTGTCTATACATACAATAAAGATGATGGTGCGGTAAATGGCACAGGCCGTGGTGATAAAGTACTTCAATACCGTAACACTTGGGGGAAATTTCATGTTGCATTGCAAGCTCAGTTGAAATCGGATGACTTTTATACCTGCGACATAGCGGATATATCTCGTAGTTCATGCGAATTATTATTTGAGCAAGGTAATCCTGCGGCGCAAAATGTTGAGTTTAACTCGACTTATGGCGCAGCTGTTACCTATAGAGCAACGGATAATCTAAAACTTACTGCCGGTATTAACCGAGGTCAATTCGATATTGTTTATGCAGATGGCCGTGATCAGCTTGTTACCGATTTAATTTACGGTGTAGGTATAACATATGGTGACTTTTACAAACCAGGCTGGTATGCCTCTGCCAATATAAATAAAAATGAAAACCACGATACCGATAATTTAGGTCGTTTGATAAAAGATGCTGTCGGTTTAGAGTCTATCCTAAGCTATCGCTTTGATAACGACATTCGTACTTTCGTTGCTTATAACGTTTTTGACGCAGGTGATGATTACGTAATTCAACCTAACTTTAACGCCGACCCACAAGACGTTTTTAAACGCCAATTTGCCGTAGTAGGCGCGCACTACTTTATGAGCGATGACACTATTTTGTATATAGAAGCCCGTAAAGATTTTAGTGACTTTTCGAGTAATAACGCTGAGCAAGAAGCTCAAATGTCACAAACAGAAGATGATGGTATAGCCATTGGATTTAATTACACTTTGTAATTAGCAATTAGTGCTTAAGCCCACCTTGGTGGGCTTTTAGCAAGATCAATCAATAAACTAATCAGTTGCCATGAACCCAAGGCAAACAGGTGGCCAATACACAAACATATACTAGAACTAATTAACCAAAACATCAGGTTGTTTTCTGGAAGCCTAGACATCAACCTAATGACTGCAAAACCACGAAATAAAAAATGCAGGTGATCTTTAACAGCGCTAATTTTGAAAGCGAAAGACGTTTTATTAAACCTGCACCCGACAGGCAGTAGAGTGCACAAACCAGAAATAACAATACGATGATACAGGTAAAGATTGTTAGATACTAAAGTCATTGTTCTGCAATCTATGCCATCTACTTCCCAGCATTAAAGAAACGATATTAATCGCCCCAAAAATACAAAAGATGAACAAGCGAGGCAACAAAACAACATATTGCCGCAGCCAGAAGACATTATTACTTTAAGATTGCACCCTTCTCCTCTTAAAGTGCCTGATACCCCATTTAGGAGCTTGTACCTTTTTCTGATTTAGTCTCATTTACTGGCAGAGCTATAACTTTATCGGGAGAATTTAATTCAGGAAATGTTTTAGCAGTATAGTCTGCTATCTGAATGGCTCCTGCAACAGTTGAAATAACCAATGCTGTTTTAGCCATAAATTTCCAAAATTTGCCTTTGACCTCATCTGTATCTTTGCCTTCGATGATTTCCTTTGATAGAACAGCTTTACCAAAAGTGGCTTCAACTATATCAACTACTTCAGCAGAGCCAGTAATTTTATACTCTTCTATGGCAATAATTATTTTGCGTAATTGTGAAAGAAAATATTGTTTAATACTCTGAGGTAAGTCTGAATCAATGATTTTATCAATAAGATCTTTAGCTCCATCATAAATGCTCTCTAATTCTGACCTCGGCAAAACAGGTTGAGGACAATTAGTTGATAGCATTCCTGAAGTCATGTGCAGATAATCCAAAATAGGCTCATTTATGTGCTTTATGAATTCATTCCAGCTAGATTCTAAATTACACTTAGAAAAAGCAGTATCCAGATACTTAGTCCAAGACATATATCTTTTTACATCAACATTATCGAGCTTTTTTAATTCAGTTGAGATGTTGTCAACCAATGAAAAAACTTTCCCAATTCGACCGACAAGAACAAAAGAGTTGTCTTCTTCCACGTTTAGTATTCTTGACCAAACTTTTTTACAGTTTTCATTTGGGTTAGCTTCCTTCCCTTCCATTAAAATATTGAGAAGTCGCCCCGCTGAATTGTTTACATCCATTTATTTACCTTACTTTAAATCTATTACAAATACTGATTATGCACATAGCATTTCAGTATTCATGCGAAACACGTTTTTCTATCGCAGCGTTGCTGGTTTTTCTTAATGCTTCATTTTTAACAAACTGGTTAAGTAATTGCCAGTGTTATTAAAATTAAGCACTTTTCGCTTTTTTATGATTATGTTTTAACTGTTTAAACATAAAACTATATGTTTAAGGGATTGAAAGTTAAAACTCGCTTTGCATATTTAAATTACATTGCAGATAATATTCATTAAAAACAATTTAGGTTTGATCGTAACCATCACACTAAACGTAACTCAATCCTTTATGGCGTATGCTAGAAGTCTAAGTGTTTTAAACTATGGCTATGCTGATATTGGATTTGATAAAAATAAAGTATGATGTGTTCCTTTTATACTTAGTGACTATCACAATGAATAATCACGTTCTACTTTTGCAATACGCGTTGTAAACGCGCTGTACCATTTGTCTTTACCCAGCTGTTGTGCAGTTAAGTGTTCTACGTTTTGTTTCCACGATTTAATGGCATCTAGATTTTGCCAATAAGATACTGTAATACCCAAACTATCACGAACAGACTCCATTCCTAAATACCCTGGTTGTTGCTCTGCGAGCTCCACCATTCTAATCGCCATTTTTTCATAGCCAGCGGTATCGTCAGATAAGGTATTAGTGAAAATCACAGCGTAATAAGGCGGTTTTGGCGTATTTGCTATCATTGTAGTTACTTCCCTCTACTTGGTTCAAACCTATCATAGCATGGAATTTCTGTGTTAAACGTATCCCAGTTTGCTTTAGAGCTCACAAAGTTATGACTGATTGGACGCTCGTTTATATCGCTATCTAGTAAACCTAAGCGAATACGTAAGCGGTTTGAATCGTCTTTATTCTCGCTATATAGAGGCGAACCACAGCAGCTGCAAAAATAGCGAATTCTACCTGGTTTAAATTCAAAGGCACTTAGATGCTGTTTGCCTTCTGTGAGGTTAAAACCATCTCGTTGAATAAAGCCATTGGTTGCGTAGGCTGTACCAGAATTTTTACGGCATAAAGAGCAATGACAATGAATAATTGACTCTATGCCACCAGCAATAGTTACTTTTACTTTGCCGCACAAACAACTTCCTTGATACATAGTCCCTCTCAGGTTTAAAGATTAATAACCGCGATGCTTCCAAAATTCAGTGGCAGTGCCTTCGGCTTCCTTTAATAAATTAAAGGATTTATCGGCAATTATATGGCCATTTAACTCAATAGTCATGCGCCAAATACCAACTTTATTATCAACAGGTGCCCATATCGTATCACCTAAGTAAAACTGCCAATCGTTTGTTTTAACGTACTGTTCGCCCTCAAATGGTGGCATGATCTCGCCATCTTCATCGGGGATATCTGGGTGGTAAACGCAAAATTTTATTTTTTGTCCTTTGGCCTTTTTAATATTAACAATAAAGCCAAATTCAATATCCAATTGTGCAGGAACGTCTGTTGTAAACTCGGTGATTTGAGGCAGGTCTTTTTCTTTTGCATCCCAATGACTGTAAATGCCGTAACTTTCAATACTGGTAATAGCTTTGGCTTTTGCCATAGTTGCTTGGCGCTCCTTTTTATAAATGAGGCGCTATTTTATAGTAGCAGCTCTAACAGAACAAGATTGTACTATTATAGTAACTAGTTAACGTACTTCACCCAGTGAAGGCCATGATGTTGAAAACCGCATTTTGTTAAAAGCTTAATACTGGCGCTGTTATTTGGATTAACTAAAGCGACCACACTGTTTAGTGGTGCCGTTACAAAGGTCGTCAGTTTTTCAAATATCATATCTAATACCTTTTGCATTATTCCTTTGCCAAAGTATTGCGATGCCAATTCAAAGCCCAACATGCCCTGCCCGTCAATTATGTTAAATAAGCCCACGCTACCAATAACTTGCCCACTACTTCGTAAAACAATAACTAAACGAATGCCTTGTTGATTATAAAAACGTTCTATGTCGCCTTGAATAAAATCATACACGTCACCTTTCGTTATATCAGTGTTGTAATCGTTAAACGTTTGTACTTGCGGATCTTTTAAAATATCCCATATCGCTTGGCAATCTTTATGACGAATTGGGCGTAAGTCAAAGGCTAAGTCATCATGGCTAGACACGTTAATTTCTTCTTTTTTCTTTATGAGCTGGCATTATTGTCTTACTATAAACGCAATTTCAAGCAATTAGATTAAGTTCGATGAGTGAAGAATTTAAAGTAATTCAACCTACCACTACGGTTTACTGTAAAGAACGTGGCGAAGGCTGGACCTTAACAGGCATCACCAGTATTGATGAACACACATCTGTGATGTTCGATGGCGTAAGGTATACCTTACCAGCCCGTGAAATTGTTGAGGTATTATTACCACAACAACTCGAGCGCGAGAAAAACCAACAATAAAAAAGCCAGCATTGAGCTGGCTTTTTCGTGTTTAAATTAACGTAATGCGTTAATACGCTCATCAAGTGGTGGGTGCGATGAGAATAACTCGGCAACACCTTTACCGCTTGCAATACCAAATGCCATCATCGAACCTTCTAGTTGTGATGGGTGGTTTTGTTTTAAACGCTCAAGGGCGCTACGCATTTTATCTGCACCTACTAGTTTAGCTGCACCGGCATCCGCAGAGAATTCGCGTTTACGGCTATAGTAAGCAACAATCACACTTGCTAGAACACCAAATAACATTTGGAAAATCATATCGAATAAAAAGTATGTCCAGCTACTACCGCCCTCTTCTTCATCACTATTAAGAAAGTTATCAACAATACCTGCCAATACTTTCGCCATAAATATAACAAAGGTATTCACTACACCTTGGATAAGTGTCAACGTTACCATGTCACCATTTGCAATGTGTGACACCTCATGAGCCAATACCGCTTCAGCTTGATCTTGGTTCATATTGTGTAATAAACCTGTGCTCACAGCTACCAGCGAGTTGTTCTTACTTGGACCTGTCGCAAACGCGTTCATTTCAGGGCTATCGTAAATAGCCACTTCAGGCATCGCGATACCAGCTTTTTTTGCTTGCGCTGCTACCGTCGAAACTAACCATTGCTCTGTTTCAGAACGAGGCTGTTCAATAACATGTGCACCAGTTGATTTTTTTGCCATCCATTTCGACATAAATAACGAAATAAACGAGCCACCAAAACCAAATACAGTTGAAATAACTAAAATGCCGCCTAAACTGCGATGGCTGATACCCAGTACGCTCATCACAATAGACAACACAATACCTAACACTAGCATTACCGCTAAGTTAGTCAGTAGAAACAAAAATACACGCTTCATAAAAACCTCAGAATAAACATACCAATTGTATTAACTAACGACATGGTTAAAAATCGTTAGTTAATAAAATTATCTGGGTGTTCTACAAACTCAGTTTAGGGCTTATGCAATTGGTTGCAAGGAACTAATTGCAACCAATTGTGACAGAGTATGTCAAAAGTAACAACTCAATTATTATGGGTTGATAGATAAAATTTCAAGTAAGGTTTTGTAAATTTTTAATTTAGGAGTGCCGCCTGTATACGGACTAATCGCTAAAAGCGGGAAAGGTAGTGCTGATTTTAAAGTTTCTAAATTGGCGTCTTGTTCACGCATGTTTGGGTCTACATGATTTGCAATCCAACCCACACAATTTACACCGAGCGCCTTAAAGTGAGCTGCTGTAAGTAAAGCGTGATTTAGACAACCTAGTTTCATACCCACAACTAAAATTACATCCAGCTGCTGTGATTTAACCCAATCACTGAGCAAATCGGTTTCGTTGATAGGTAAACACCAACCCCCAGCTCCTTCTGTAAGAATATAATCGGTATTGAGTGCTTTTACATTCGCATAAGCAGCATCGAGCTTGTCAAATGTCAGTCTGTCGCCTACTTTGGCAGCTGCAATATGCGGTGCAATGGGGGGCTCATAGGTAAAGGGGTTAACTATGTTATATTTAACCCCAATTGATGAGCTTTCCATTAAGGTTAATGCATCATCATTAACTAGTTGGCCAAATGCCTCTTCTGCACCTGCTGCAATGGGTTTAAAACCAACCGCACGCTGTTTATGTTGTGCTAGTAAGTTTAATAATAAACTGGTGACATGGGTTTTTCCGGCATCGGTGTCTGTACCCGTGATAAAAAATTCTTTCATTTTTCAGTTAATTCTATTTTTCTAGTTCTAAAAGGACAACTTGATAGCTCACTCTAGCATGCCCATCAACCAGAGGGTATGCCTTACAAACACTATTAAGTGCCTGCCTTGTTAATAACCCTTGGCGCTTTTGCTTAGTTTGCAATGAAGTAGCACCAATCGCTTTTATCGAGCGCAGTGCTTCTAAGGGAGAGTTATAGGCATCTATATAACATCTATCGGCTGCAAAATTCAGTTTAAACCCCGCCAATTTTGCATACTCAATAATGTGACTAGCACTATGAAACTGATTAATATGGTTTTGCTCGTCTAAACAAGCAAAAGCCTGTTTGATCTCTTTGAGCGATCCATCTACCACGCAGCTTAAATAAACCTTACCACCTGCTTTTAGGGAATAAAAAAGACTTTTAAGTAGCCCTTTTAAATCAGCAGACCATTGCATTGCAAAATTACTAAACACACAATCAAGGGAGTTTTGCTGTAATGGTAGGTTATCCATATCAGCACACACTTTTAAACAACGCGGGCTTTGCTCTGTGCTTAGCATGGAATGACTTAAGTCCATTGCCAATACAGTATCAAAATGTGTTTTAAGCATTGCCGTGTTAACTAAAGGTCCAGCCCCTAAATCAAGACAAGTACCCTGCTGGTGTTTGCTTGCCATCATTTTAAATAAATGCGCAGCTGCTTGTTTTTGTACATTAGCATGGCTCGCGTAATTTGCAGCTGCTTTAGAGAACTTAGTTTGTGTTGTTAGCTTATTACTGTGTTGAAAGCTTAAAGACGCTTGCAGTTGAACACTCATAAACACTCCACTAGCGAATCAACCAGCTGTTTTATATCGTCAGCTTGATGTGCGCTACTTAGGGTTACCCTAAGTCGTGCCGTATTAAAAGGCACCGTGGGCGGTCTAATAGCGGTTAACCACACGCCTTTATCTTTAAGCTTATTAGCAACGGCAAGCGTGTGTTCTGCATCGCCCAATACCAAAGGCTGAATAGCCGTTGTTGATTCCATTAATGCTAAGTTATGTTCTTTTGCAAGCGCTCTAAAGTAGGCAATATTCTCTGTAAGCTGAGCGCGTCTCTTATCCGCCTTTAATAACTTTTCGAGTCGCTCAAGAGTACAACTTGCCATCAGTGGTGACATCGCCGTTGAATAAATGTATTCGCGATTAAACTGCAGCATGTAATCAATCATTTGTTTTGATGCAAGCAGGCAAGCACCACTACTAGCTAGTGCCTTGCCAAAGGTGATGATCAGTAAATCAGGCTTGATTGCCTCACAACTGCCTAAGCCTTGCTCGCCCAATACGCCAAAGCCATGAGCATCGTCAATCATCAGCCACGCATTGTATTGTTTAGCAAGTTTACAGAGTGCTTCAATAGGTGCTTGATCACCATCCATCGAAAAAACACCTTCACTCACAATAAGCTTATGCTTAGCTTTTGATTTTTGTAACCTAGATTCTAAGTGCTTAAGGTCGTTATGATTAAACCGCACCATGGCAGCGGCAGAATGAAGTCCACCATCAATTAAGCTGGCATGATTAAGCTTATCTTGAAAAATTGCCGATGATTGCGCCACGCTTTTATCTTGAAACAACGCTTTTAATACGCTGCTATTGGCACTAAATCCGCTATTAAATAACATAGCGCTTTCATAGCCTAATAACTCGCATAAACGCTGCTCAAGCTGTTGTTGTGGTTTATTATAACCATTCACTAATGCTGAGCTGTGGCTACCTAGTTGCTGCGTTTTTATTTCGATAAAATCATCCGCAAAGCCAAGGTAGTCATTACTGGCAAAATTTAAATACTGTTTACCTGCAACCTGAATAAAGCGCCCGCTCGATTGCTCTATAAGTTGACGCTTTCTCAGTAATGCATCTGCTTGTCGCTCAACAAGATGCTCGGCGATAAAATCAAAAGCCATTTAAATATTACGCTTCGTAAAATAATTCTGATGTTGCTTTATCAGCAACTTTTGATGAAAGTGATGCTGCAACCGCTTCATCAGAATAATCTTCACGGGTTTCTGGGTTCATGCCTAATTTTTTAATCAGCATCATATCTGCGTCTGCTTCAGGGTTTTCTGTAGTCAGTAGTTTATCACCGTAGAAAATTGAATTAGCGCCGGCAAAGAAACACATAGATTGCATTTGTTCATTCATCGCCGTACGACCAGCTGATAAACGAACATAGCTTTTCGGCATCATAATACGTGCAACTGCGATAGTACGAATAAACTCAAAATGATCTAAATCTTCAACATCTTCAAGTGGCGTACCTTTCACTTTAACCAACATATTAATTGGCACACTTTCTGGCTGTTGCGGCAAATTAGCTAATTGCATTAATAAACCAAAACGGTCAGCTGCCTGCTCGCCCATACCAACTATACCGCCAGAGCACACTTTCATGCCGGCATCACGCACGTTATCAATAGTGTTTAAACGGTCTTGATAAGTACGTGTTGTAATGATCTGTTGGTAATACTCAGGTGATGTATCTAGGTTATGGTTGTAGTAATCAAGACCCGCGTCTTTTAAAGCATGGGCTTTTTCGTTATCTAGCATACCAAGTGTCATACAGGTTTCAAGGCCAAGTTCTTTAACCTCTTTTACCATTTTTGAAATATAAGGCATGTCACGTTCTTTCGGATCAGACCACGCAGCGCCCATACAAAAACGGGTTGCGCCTTTTTCTTTGGCAACACGCGCTTGCTCAACCACTTTTTCTACTTCCATTAAGCGTTCACGGTCTAAGTCTGTTTTATAATGACCAGATTGAGGGCAATATTTGCAATCTTCTGGGCAAGCACCGGTTTTAATCGATAACAAAGTAGAAATTTGTACTTCATTTGGGTTGAAGTTTTCACGATGTACGCTGGCCGCTTTAAATAGCAAATCATTGAACGGCATTTCGAATAATGCTTTTACTTCTTGGTGAGTCCAATCGTGACGGACAACTGCGTGCTCCATAATAGTCTCTTTTTTTAAATTATTGGGACGGTTTGATTGGCTTAGTCTACGACTTGACGTAACATTGTCAACGAATCGAAGTGATATAAAGTTTACATATGATTAATAAGCAACCAATAGATTTAGATTTTGATCGTGAGCATATTTGGCACCCTTATACTTCTATGACTCAGCCCCTTCCCGTGTACCCTGTCAGTCATGCCAATGCAAATCGTATTTTCTTAGAAACAGGCGAAAGCCTAATAGATGGTATGGCCTCTTGGTGGAGTGCGATTCATGGTTACTGCCACCCTGTTTTAAATGAGGCAATCACCACACAGGTTAACAAAATGAGCCATGTCATGTTTGGTGGCTTAACTCATGAGCCCGCTGTTGAGCTGTGTAAAAAGCTAGTCAGTATGACACCTGAGTCACTCGATAAGGTGTTCTTAGCCGACAGTGGCTCTGTGAGTGTTGAAGTCGCCATAAAAATGGCCTTGCAATACTGGTTAAGCCAAGGTTATACCAGCAAACAAAAGTTAATGACGCCGCTTAAGGGCTACCACGGCGATACCTTTGCAGCCATGAGCGTTTGCGATCCGGTCAATTCAATGCATAGCATGTACTCAGGCTTTTTACCTGAGCATGTTTTTGTACCTGCGCCCAGTGCTAAATTTAATGGCGAGTTTAGTCCTGCAGAAGCTGATACCCTTGAGAGCTATTTTGCTGCTCACCATCAAGATGTTGCGGCATTTATCATTGAACCCATAGTGCAAAATGCCGGGGGCATGAATTTTTATCATCCTGATTACTTAAAGCACCTGCACATTCTTTGCGATAAGTATGATGTTTTACTTATTTGTGACGAAATCGCCACAGGCTTTGGCCGCACCGGCACCTTGTTTGCTGTTGAGCACGCCAATATAGAGCCTGATATTTTATGTATTGGCAAAGCATTAACTGGCGGCATGATGACGTTATCAGCAACATTAACCACCAGCAAAGTCGCTGTTGGTATCAGTGAAGGTGAAGCAGGCGTATTAATGCATGGCCCAACGTTTATGGGTAACCCGCTTGCGTGTGCCACGGCCTGCGCAAGTATTGATTTACTGTTAGAGCAGCCTTGGCAAGAACAAATTGAATATATAAATGATGTACTAACTACGCAGCTTGCTAAGTGTAAGCAGCTCGATGCGGTCGTTGATGTGCGAACATTGGGGGCAATTGGAGTTGTTGAGCTTAATCAAGCTGTTGATGTAGCAAAAATTCAACGCTTTTTTATCGAGCAAGGTGTGTGGATCCGCCCGTTTGGTAAATTAATTTACTTAATGCCACCCTACATAAGTGATGAACAGAGCTTAACTAACTTGTGTAACGCTATTTATGCAGCCATTGAACAACAGGCGTATTGAAAAGGAAGCTGATGCTTCCTTTTCCTTTAAACTTTACCATTCAAACATATAAGCCATTTTACTGATCATTCTAAGCGGTACTTTATGTTCACAGCGCTTCGCGTAAAGATGCTGCAATGATTTATCTTTAATTTCACCCACGATCACTTCTTTTACTTGATAACCCAATGCAGTAGCCGCTTGTGCGTAAGCGATAAATTCCCACTTTTTGATATTGGTGTTATCGACAATAACTAACGGGATTTCTTCAGCTAGCGCATTAATAAAACGCGCTAGGTTTAGGTTGTGGTATTCAGGTAACTTGTACTTATCAAATTGATACACACCTTCGCTATTGTAAAAATAATCATCTGTTGCGCACACTACATACTCACTTTCATTACCTGCTACCAACTCATCAGCAAGGCTTTGTGCGTAATATGATTTACCTGAGCCTGGTAAGCCGCGAAGAATAAAAACTTGTTTCATAGCACCTGTTATACAAATTAATTAAAGACTAAAGGACAGTAATTGTTAATAATGCCACAAAATAACCAATTAGCGCAGCGAGAATTTAAATAAACGCAAAATTTACGCAAATATTGCTGCTATTTTATCCAAATTAAGAAAAACTACTAAAGAGTATGCCTGAAATGTTTTTTTATTTGATTTACGAGGGTAAGATAGTCGATTCAAGTGCAATGCACAGCATATTAAATATTAGGCAACTTATATCATTGGAGTGAAGATGAGCCATTTAGCGATTTCAGAGCTATTAAAAGGCAAGGTTGCGGTAGACAGCCAAGTAACAGTAAAAGGCTGGATCCGTACACGCCGCGATTCAAAAGCAGGAATTTCATTTTTAGCCGTTCATGACGGTTCGTGTTTTGATCCTATTCAAGCGGTAGTACCTAATTCACTTAATAATTATGATGAAGTTACACGTTTAACAGCAGGCTGTTCAGTTTCGATTACGGGTGTACTGGTTAAATCAGAAGGCCAAGGTCAGTCTTTCGAAATTCAAGCCAACACTGTTGAAGTATTAGGTTGGGTAGAAAACCCAGATAGCTACCCTATGTCTGCTAAGCGTCACAGCATTGAATATTTACGCGAACACGCGCACCTTCGCCCTCGCACTAATATCATGGGCGCAGTAACACGTGTACGTAACTGCTTAGCTCAAGCGATTCACCGTTTTTATCATGAGCAAGGTTTCTACTGGATCAGCACACCAATCATCACTGCAAGTGACTGTGAAGGTGCAGGTGAAATGTTCCGTGTATCTACATTAGATATGCAAAACTTGCCGCGCACAGATAAAGGCGACATCGATTACAGTGAAGATTTCTTCGGTAAAGAAGCATTCTTAACAGTATCGGGCCAGTTAAACGGTGAGACATACGCATCTGCAATGTCAAAAATCTATACCTTTGGCCCTACTTTCCGTGCTGAGAACTCAAATACGTCTCGTCACTTAGCAGAGTTTTGGATGGTTGAACCTGAAGTTGCATTCGCAGATTTAGAAGATATCGCAAAACTTGCTGAAAACATGCTGAAATATGTTTTCAATGCGGTTTTAACAGAGCGTCGTGACGATATGGAATTCTTTGCACAGCGTGTTGAGAAGACAGCTATCTCTCGTTTAGAAGAGTTCGTGACTAAAGATTTCGCACAAGTTGATTACACTGATGCTATCGAAATCTTAAAAGCATGTGGCAAGAAATTCGAGTTCCCTGTTGAATGGGGTGTAGATTTACAATCTGAGCACGAGCGTTACCTTGCTGAAGAGCACTTTAACGCACCAGTGGTTATCAAAAACTACCCGCGTGATATTAAAGCATTCTACATGCGTCAAAACGAAGACGGCAAAACAGTCGCAGCAATGGACGTAGTTGCACCTGGTATTGGTGAAATCATCGGTGGCTCTCAACGTGAAGAACGTCTAGATGTATTAGATAAGCGTCTAGAAGAAATGGGCTTAGATAAAGAAGACTACAGCTGGTACCGTGACCTACGTAAATACGGAACTGTGCCACATTCTGGTTTTGGTTTAGGCTTTGAGCGTTTAGTTGCTTATGTAACAGGTATGGGCAACGTTCGTGACGTTATCGCCTTCCCACGTACTAAAGGTAGTGCAACATACTAATTTTAGTATTTATAGAAACCAGCCTATTGGCTGGTTTTTTTATGCCTAAAAATCATTATAAAACAATTCATTCTAGAAATTTTTAGTTAATGTTCTATAGTCATTAGACCTGCCAAAAAAGGATCTATTATTGGTTATGTTCATTCGCTCACTAAAAGTACTCACACTGACTTTCTTTTTCCTAGGTAAGTCTAGCTTCGCACTTGATGAAGACATTAATACAAAACCTATTTTAATTGCGGGTTCAACGTCTGTGACCGAGTTACTAATCCCACTTAAAGATGATATAAGCCTCGCTTTAGACAATACATTGCAGATAAGACCGATGGGCAGTGACAAAGGTGTAAAAGCGATTGCTGAGGGCCTTATCGATATAGGTACAACATCACGGTACCTAACGAAGCAAGAGCAAGAACAATGGCCTCATTTAAGGCAGATAATCATAGCGCAAGATGCGTTAACATTTATTGTTAACAGCGAACTAAATATTAAAAATTTGAGTATCACCACTCTCAAAAATATTTATCAAGGTAAAATAACCAAATGGTCAGACGCCTCTCAGTTAACGCCTGAATTAAGCAATAAAAATGATGAAATACTGCTTTTTAGTAAATCGACTCATCATGGCAGCTTCGATGTGTTTTTAGAATTTTTAGAACTGGACTATATCAAAGACCCTGAAAGTAACTTTATACGACTAAAAAATGCAGGTAATAGCGGTTTATTTTCAAATCAAAAAGTCGAACTGTATAACCAATTTAATCAAGCACTTGGTATAGTTCAGCGTATTCCAAATGCGATTGCCTATGACTCGTATGGTGCCATTAGTAACCTTGAAAATGATCGCCGCATCAATAAAGTAACGACTCTATCGATAAATGGCGTTAAACCTACTTTACAAAGCATAAGTGACGGCGAGTATGCGTTTGTACGACCGCTCATTTTAATTGTAAACACACGGTCTCCTCGTTCGAAGGAGATAGGTGTGAAACTTACTGCATTACTTAAATCGCAAAAACTAAAAGATAAAATACGTGAACATGGTTACCTACCCGTTCAGTTTTAGCCTCAAAAAATAAAAAAAGCTGTGCACCTAAGTGCAACAGCTTTTAACAACCAGAATCGTTATGAGTTACAGAGCGGTTTCTAGCTCTGGTAACACATCAAATAAATCAGCAACTAAACCGTAGTCAGCAACTTGGAAAATTGGCGCGTCAGGATCTTTATTGATGGCGACAATCACTTTAGAGTCTTTCATACCCGCTAAGTGTTGAATTGCACCACTAATACCTACAGCAATATATAAATCTGGCGCAACAATTTTACCGGTTTGACCGACTTGCATATCGTTCGGTACAAAACCCGCATCAACAGCAGCACGTGAAGCACCAATGGCTGCGCCAAGTTTGTCGGCAATGCCATTTAGTAGTGCAAAGTTTTCACCATTTTGCATACCGCGGCCACCTGAAATAACCACAGGTGCTGCCGTTAGCTCAGGACGCTCTGATTCAGTTTGTTCTTCTGATACAAACTCACTCAAGCCAACTGAACCTTTACACGTAACACTTGTTACAGACACTGGCGCTTGCTCTGATGCAACATCAAAGCTACTGGCACGAACGGTAATCACCTTTTTGCTATCAAGCGATTTAACTGTCGCAATTGCATTACCCGCATAAATAGGACGCTTAAAGGTATCTACATCAATTACATCGATTATTTCAGAGATTTGTGCAACATCTAACAGTGCCGCAACACGTGGCATAAAGTTTTTACCGGTTGTTGTAGCGCTTGCGACAATGTGTGAATAGTTATCTGCTAAAGATAAAACCAGATCCGCTAGGTTTTCTGCAAGCTGATGAGCATAAGCGGTATCATCGGCAATAAGTACATTGCTTACACCTGCAATTGATGCCGCTTGCTCGCTCATTGCAGATAAATTTTCGCCTGCTAGTAATAAATCTACATCAAAGCCTAGTTTAACAGCAGCAGTAATCGTTTTATTGGTTTCAGGCTTTAGAACACCTTTGTCGTGTTCGGCTATCACTAATGTTTTCATTTAGATCACCTTCGCTTCTGTTTTTAACTTTTCAACCAATGTCGCCACATCTTCTACGATAATGCCGCCACTGCGTTTTTCAGGCTCGTTGACTTCAACCAACTGTACACGTGGCGCAAGGTCTACACCTAGGCTATCAGCAGCAATCACATCAAGTTGTTTACGTTTTGCTTTCATAATGTTTGGTAATGAAGCATAACGCGGTTCATTTAAACGTAAGTCTGTGGTTACAATAGCAGGTAGTTTAAGAGCGACTGTTTGTAAACCACCGTCTACTTCACGCGTTACATTAACTGTACCCGCTTGTACATCAACTTTAGACGCAAACGTACCTTGGCCACGACCTGTTAGAGCAGCAAGCATTTGACCGGTTTGATTGTTGTCAGAGTCAATCGATTGCTTACCTAAAATAACCAGCTCAGGTGATTCTTGCTCTACAATCTTGCTCAGTAATTTAGCAACATGTAAAGACTCAAGCTTTTCTTCTGTTTCAATATGAATGGCTTTATCAGCACCCAGTGCTAATGCAGTACGTAATTGCTCTTGAGATGATTTATTACCAATAGTCACAGCAACAACCTCAGTGGCTGTCCCTGCTTCTTTTAAACGAATAGCTTCTTCAATTGCAATTTCACAAAACGGGTTCATCGCCATTTTTACATTAGCTAGATCAACATCCGTTTTGTCGGCTTTAACGCGTGCTTTGACGTTGTAGTCAATTACTCTTTTAATTGGAACAAGGACTTTCATCGTGACTCCATCAATTGTGTGTTCTCAAAGTTGACCTAAACGTCAACTTATTTATTTTATGAATTCAGACTACTTCCTGTTGACGTAAACGTCAACCTAAAATAACCTTAAAGTATTCACAGCCTGTAACGTTTCATTTGCAAGTATGAAATAAGGTTCTTTACAGCAGGTCCGTCACCGAGAAGAGGTTTATATGGTCGAACGCGAAGTCATGGAATTTGATGTAGTCATCGTAGGCGCAGGCCCAGCAGGTTTATCAACTGCAATTAGATTGGCTCAACAAGCACAAGAAAAACAACAAGAATTAATGATCTGTGTGGTAGAAAAAGGCTCTGAGGTGGGCGCGCACATTTTATCTGGCGCGGTTTTTGAAACCAAAGCATTGGATGAATTACTACCCGATTGGCAGTCATTAGGTGCTCCAGTTACCACTAAAGTAACGCAAGATGATATTTACTGGTTCAATAACAGTGACAAAGCCACCAGCATCCCCCACTTTGCTAGCCCTAAAACATTCCATAACGAAGGCAATTACATTGTTTCTATGGGTAATGTCTGTCGTTTTTTAGCTGAACAAGCGGAAAACCTAGGGGTAGAAATCTTCCCTGGCTTTAGTGCGCACTCATTAATTATTGAAGACGAGACCGTAAAAGGCATTATCACTGGCGATATGGGTCTTGATAAAGATGGCAATGAAAAAGATGGTTACATGCCAGGTATGGAGCTCAGAGCTAAATACACGGTATTTGCTGAAGGCTGCCGTGGCCATTTAGGTAAAGAGCTAATCAAACACTTTGCCCTTGATAAAGATGCGTCACCACAGCATTACGGTTTAGGGTTCAAAGAAATTTGGCAAATCGATCCGAATAAACATAAAGAAGGCACTGTAGTTCATGGCACTGGTTGGCCTTTAACCGGTGATACCAGCGGCGGTGCGTTTATGTATCACAGCGACAACAACCAAGTTGTGGTGGGCTTGATAGTTGACCTTAACTATTCAAATCCACATTTGAGCCCGTTTGATGAATTCCAGCGCATGAAGCATCACCCTGTCTTTAAAGATGTTTTAGAAGGCGGTGAACGTATAGCCTATGGCGCCAGAGCCATTGCCAAAGGCGGCCTGCGTTCATTACCGAAAATGCACTTCCCGGGTGGTTTACTTGTAGGTTGTGATGCCGGCACATTAAACTTTGCTAAGATCAAAGGTAATCATACAGCGATGAAATCAGGCATGGTTGCCGCTGATGTAATCGTAGAAGCTCTTAGCGACGGTAAAGAAAATGCCGATTTAGCTGAATATAAAACGGCTTTTGAACTAAGCTGGGCGTATAAAGAGCTCTTCCAATCGCGTAACTTTGGCCCTGTTATGCACAAACTCGGTAAGTTCTTAGGGGGGGCTTATAACACCCTAGATCAAAACCTCTTTGGTGGCAGCTTACCGTTTAACTTTGAAGATAACATACCAGATCATGCCACCTTAGTTGCTGCGGATCAGGCCGAAAAAATCGACTATCCGAGAGCAGATGGCAAGCTTAGCTTCGATAAACTTTCATCGGTGTTTTTATCAAATACCAACCATGAAGAATCACAGCCATGTCATTTAAGGCTAAAAGATAACTCGATTCCTATTGCAGTTAATTTGCCACAATTTGATGAACCAGCACAACGCTACTGCCCTGCTGGCGTTTACGAAGTACAAGAAGTCGAAGGTGAGAAAGAGTTTGTGATCAATTCACAAAACTGTGTGCACTGTAAAACGTGTGACATAAAAGACCCGAGCCAAAACATTACATGGGTAACACCTGAAGGTGCTGGCGGGCCAAACTACCCTAACATGTAATAACGCACGTTACTCATTTAATTAAAATTTATCCTAAATTGCAGGGGCTTCGGCCCCTTTTTTAGGCTATGCTGAAATTGTCGTGTTTAAAATAGTGAGCAAAATATGCCGTCTTCAAGTGTAACCTTTCGTTTTTTAGCTGAACCTACCGATGTCAATTTTGGCGGTAAGGTTCATGGTGGTGTAGTAATGAAGTGGATTGACCAAGCTGGTTATGCCTGTGCTGCGGGTTGGAGTGGTCATTACTGCGTTACTGTATCTGTTGCGGGTGTAAAGTTTCAACGCCCTATTTTGGTTGGTCAAATTGTCGAAGTAAAAGCCAGTATTGCCCACACAGGTAAAACCAGCATGCAAATCTTTATTCAAGTACGCTGCGGAGACCCAAAAACACAAAATCTCGTTGAGACCAATCATTGTGTAATTAGTTTTATTGCCATGGATGAAGCAGGTTACCCAATCGAGGTGCCTACTTACACTGCGGTTACTGATGAAGAAAAGAAAATCGAGAACTATGCAATAAAAATGAAAGAAATAGCCATAGAAACAGAAACATTGCTACAAAAAGCATAATTTGGCCCAGCTTGGTATTTTTAAACTGTACCTAGTAACTTCTACAGGGCAGCCTGAAATTGTTACGAGCGCCAAACTGAATGGCTGATTACAGTTTCAACAAACTGTGCAAAAAATCACTCATTTAGGCCTGAAAACAATGCTTTAGGCCTAGATAACAGTCTGGCACGGTCACTGCAATACTCCTTGGGAATGAAGCGAAACATTCGTTTATTTATTTTATAAAGGAGCTATTAAATGATTAAAGCAATCTCAATTTCTGCAATTTCTCTAGCACTACTAGGTTTCAACAATGCTGCACATGCAGATATTACCGAGATGGATTCACCACGTATTTATACTGGTATTGGTTATGGCCAATATTCATTTGAATTTGAAGACAGTGAAAACGACACTGACTTTGATGACGATTCACAAATGCTAAAAGGTTATGTTGGTACTCAATTCAATAAATACTTAAGCCTTGAACTTGCGTACCAAAATTTCGACGAAGCAAGCGATATTGATTCTAAAGTTGAGCTTGATGGTATCTCACTAGCTGCGCGTTTAGCGGCACCAATCACCGATAGCTTTTCTGTTTACGCAAAAGGTGGCTGGCTTGAATGGGATGCTGAAGTAGAGCAAGATTTAGGCGAACTTGGTAGCATTAGCGCCGATACTGATGGTGGTGATGTGTTTTATGGTGCAGGTATTGAGTATGCTTTCACAACAAACATGCAAGTACGTTTAGAGTATGAACGTTACGAATTAGAAGATGATATTGACCCTGATATGGATGTGGCTTCGGTATCATTCCAATACATGTTCTAATTTAGACCTAGCAGTCTAATTATTAAAAAGGCAGTCTCGACTGCCTTTTTTTGCGCTTACATGTAATGCATGTAAAATGTCGGCAGATTTTCTTAACGACAATGCACAATGAGCGAATACCAATTAACTGCCGTCGGCCACATTCAATCTCCTTATAAACAAAAGTTTGCCATACCTCGTCAACCTCGTTTGGTTCCTGAAGCGAAAGCAAAGCTGGTATTCAGTAGCGATTTCAATCGCGAAGAGTTTGTACGTGGTCTCGATGAATTTAGCCATATTTGGTTATTATTCAGATTTCATGAAACCGCTGATAAAGGCTACTCAGCAATGGTGAGACCCCCTCGCCTTGGCGGAAATGAACGTAAAGGTGTATTTGCAACACGTGCTACCTTTCGCCCTAATGCCATTGGCATGAGTGCTGTAAAACTTGAGGGCATTGAATATAAAAATGGTCAGTTAAGCTTATTGCTTTCAGGTATCGATTTACTCGATGGCACACCGATTTTAGACATTAAGCCATATTTGCCCTACTCAGATGCCATGACCGATGCCACCGCAGGCTTTGCCGATACCCGACCAGAAACCGATATGAGTGTCGAGTTCAGTGATGAAGCGCTTGCGTTTATCGAAAAACAAACTGAACAACCAGAATTAAAAGCCTTCATTAGTAATGTATTAAAGCAAGATCCTCGCCCAGCTTATAAAAAGCAACGCGAGTCTGAGCAAAGCTACGGCATGACCTTATATGATTTCAATATTAGGTGGCAAGTTCGGGATAATCATAATACAGTGACCAGCATTGAAAAATGCTAGACTTTTTGCACTTTTTTTAACACATAGCGCTTTAGTGTCAGTGCGTCCACTGGTAAACTTGGCGACTTGTTATTACTCAAACGTCTTGAGTAAACGATAATAATTTTAACACTACTTGGAATAGAGATGCGTACCAGTCAATATATACTCGCAACACTTAAAGAAACTCCGTCTGATGCAGAAATTGTTTCTCATCAATTAATGCTACGAGCAGGCATGATCCGCCGCGTTGCGTCGGGTTTGTATACATGGTTGCCCTCTGGTCTACGCGTACTTAAAAAAGTAGAAAACATTGTACGTGAAGAAATGGATAAAGCAGGCGCTATCGAAATGTTAATGCCTATTATCCAACCAGCTGACCTTTGGGAAGAGTCTGGTCGTTGGGAGCAATTTGGTCCTGAATTACTGCGCATCAATGACCGTCATAACCGTCCATTTGCCCTTGGTCCAACACACGAAGAAGTGATCACTGATTTTGTGCGCAAAGAAGTGAGCTCTTATAAGCAATTACCACTGACTCTTTATCAAGTACAAACTAAAGTACGTGACGAAGTTCGGCCTCGTTTTGGTGTAATGCGTGCCCGTGAATTCACTATGAAAGATGCTTACTCTTTCCACTTAAGTGATGAGTGTTTAGAGCAGACATACCAAGTAATGCACAAAGCTTACTGCAACATTTTTGAACGCCTTGGTCTTGATTACCGCCCTGTTATCGCGGATACCGGCTCTATCGGTGGTAGCGTATCACACGAGTTCCATGTACTTGCAGAATCAGGTGAAGATGCAATCGCATTTAGTGATGCAAGTGATTACGCTGCAAACATCGAAAAAGCAGAAGCGCTCGCGCCAACTGAAGAGCGCCCAGCAGCAACTAAAGAGTTAAAAGCATTCCCAACGCCTGATGCAAAAACCATTGCTGAGCTTAAACAGCACTACGGTGTTAAACCTCATCGCGGCGTTAAAACATTAATCGTGTATGGTGCGCCAGATGAGAACGAACAACGTGGTTTAGTGGCGCTTGTATTACGTGGCGACCATGAGCTAAACGAGTTGAAAGCTGAAAAGCACCCGCTTGTAGACTCACCGCTTGAAATGGCGAAAGAAGAAGACATCGTTGCTGCTATTGGCGCAAAACCTGGCTCATTAGGTCCTGTAGGTCTTAAAATGCCAATTATTGTTGACCGTTCAGCTAACATAATGGCTGATTTTGTTGCGGGTGCGAATAAAGACGACGAACACTACAGCGGCATTAACTGGGATCGCGATGTAGAAAACTACGAAGTTGCTGATATTCGTAACATCGTTGAAGGCGACCCAAGCCCTTGTGGTCAAGGGTCACTGCAAATTAAACGTGGTATTGAAGTTGGTCACATTTTCCAACTAGGTACTAAGTACTCAGAAGCAATGAAAGCAGGCGTTCTGAGTGAATCAGGTAAAAACCAAGTCATGACGATGGGTTGTTACGGTATTGGTGTTTCACGTATCGTGGCTGCTGCCATTGAGCAAAACAACGACCAATACGGTATTAAATGGCCACAACCTATCGCGCCATTTGATTTAGCGATCGTACCGATGAACATGCATAAGTCTCACCGTATTCCTGATATTGCAAATAACCTTTACAAAGGTTTAAAAGATGCAGGTTTAGATGTGTTATTTGATGACCGTAAAGAGCGCCCTGGTGTAATGTTTAACGATATGGAACTTCTAGGTGTACCTTTCACACTCGTTATTGGTGAGCGTAATCTTGATGAAAATAAGGTTGAGCTTAAAAACCGTCGTACCGGTGAAAAGTTAATGCTTGATTTAGACACAGCAGTGGCAGAGATCGCAGCATTGACTAAAGGCTAATTAAGTCAGCTCCAGAAAATATAAAAAACCGCTTCGGCGGTTTTTTTATTTTTATCAATTGTCATAGATGTTTCGCTAAAGCGTCTTTTAACTGTCATTGATTCTGCCTAGCATTTACTTTATTACACCATGAGTAAATGCCATGAATAACACCACTTGCAGTAATAAAACCCACTATCCTGCCGTTTGGATTTCCGACGTTCACTTAGGTTACAAAGACTGCCAAGCGCAGTACTTACTAGACTTTTTAAATGCCATTGAATGCGATGTACTGTATTTGGTCGGTGATATTGTTGATTTATGGTCGATGAAACGACAATTTTTCTGGCACCCTAGCCATTATGATGTGTTAGCGCTTATTCAACAAAAAGCGAAAGATGGCACTCGCGTGATCTATATACCAGGTAACCACGACGAAACGTTTCGCCAGTATGTCGATGAGTCTTTATTTGGTATTGAAGTACATCAGCAATATATCCACACAACAAAAGCCAATAAACGTTTTTTACTTTTGCACGGCGATGATTTCGACTCAGCAACCCGTTACAACAAGTTAATTAGTATTGCAGGCGATGCAGGATACGACTTACTGTTATTTTTAAATCGCTGGACTAATCGCATCCGCCGGTTATTCGGTGGTCATTATTGGTCGTTGGCGTCATGGATCAAAGCACGAGTGCATAAAGCCCGTGAAGCAATTGATGCATTCGAAAAAGCAGCTATTCATGAAGCGAAAAAGCAAGGTGTGGACGGTATTATATGTGGCCATATTCACCACCCAGCCGTTAAAGTAGTTGATGGTATTTTATATTGTAATGATGGCGACTGGATAGAAAACTGTACGGCTCTTGTAGAGAATGACTGTGGAAGAATTGAATTACTTCACTGGAGTGAAACACAAAAAGTAATTCATTCAGCAGACATCAGCAAGCTAATGCCAAATCCCGCTCATAATAAAGATGCCGCATAGCCAAACTAATATCTAGTCAGCATTAAGCCACATAACGAGTTTATTTCGAAGTGTGGCTTGTTTTATCGGTTTGGTAATATAGTCGTTCATACCTACACTCAGGCACTTTTCTCTATCGCCTGCCATCGCGCTTGCGGTCATGGCAATAATAACAATATCTTGAAAACGTTCTGTTGCGTTACCTTTCCTTATTTGTTTGGTGCAATCATAGCCGTTCATATTTGGCATTTGGCAATCCATCAAAATAAGGTCAAACTGGGTTTCGCTATTTTTAAGAACCTCCAATGCTTCAATACCATCACTAGCAGACTCGATATGAATGTTTGTATCGCGCAAAATAGCTTTACTTACTTCAATGTTGATCAGGTTATCATCGACAATAAGTATAGAGCGATTGCAAAAATCAACATCTACAATTTCTTTTACTATATTATTTTTATGATTGAGTATTTGCTCATCATAGTTAAATAACATCGCTAGCCGATAAATAAGCTCATCTTGTGTTATAGGCTTTGCTATCACTGTCGCATTTGTTGGTAAAGAATATTTTTTTTCTAATGCGGACAAAGTGCCAATCACTAACAGTTTAGTATTGCTATCTTGATTAGCGTGTTCAATAAAGTCACTAATTTGTGGGTGTTTTTGGTCCACAATGATGAGATCAAATTGGGTTTTATTTCCCTTTTCTAATAAGGACCACGACGTTATATGTTGCTCTTCCAATTGAGTAAAAGATTTTAATTGGCTTATTAAATTTTGCTTCAAAGGCTCGTACAATAAAGCAAGCGCTACTTTTTTATTCGCTAGTATAGCAGTTTGACTATTCGATTTACTTGGTTGACTGAGTGTCATCAAAACCGTGGCAGTAAAACAACTACCCTGACCTTTTTCACTCTCAACATCAATATCACCACCCATTAGTTGCGATAACTTGCGACTTATCGAAAGACCCAATCCACTGCCGCCATAGTGCCTAGTTGTACTTGAATCTTCTTGTGTAAAAACATCAAATAGCTTTTGTTGGCTATCTTTTGATATGCCTATGCCCGTGTCTGTTACTTTAAAAGTTAATAATACTTTACCATCCAGCATTTCTCGTTCACTGATATCTAAACTAACAAATCCTTGGTGAGTAAACTTAAACGCGTTACTGAGTAAGTTATTAAGTATTTGCTTTAAACGATGGCTATCTCCAACAAAGCCCCTGTGGCTAACTAAACTTGAATCAAAGAGCACTTCCAACCCTTTCTTTTGGCCTTGTACTGCCATTGATGTCATCAAATCATTACACACAGAAACAACATCAAACTCATGGTGATCTAAATCTAGTTTGCCAGCTTCAATTTTAGAAAAGTCTAGAATATCATTAATCAGAGTCATTAATGATTGTGCGCTACTGTTGGCATAATGTAAGTACTGCTTTTGCTGAGTTGAGAGGGGCTCAACTTCAAGCATTTCTAGCATACCAAGTACACCGTTCATTGGTGTACGTATTTCGTGAGAAATATTAGCAACGAATTGACTTTTAGCCTTACTTGCGGCCAGGGCCTGCTTTGTTGCTTCCTCTAGCTCAGCTGTACGATTTTGGACTTTTTCCTCGAGCGTTTCGTTTAGTTGCTCAAGTTGGTGTTGCGCCCTTTTTAATGAGTTAATATTACGAATTATTGCAGCGACTTGGACTTGTTTTTTAAGCGCATCAAAAATCGGGGCCAGAGTAATTGAGAAATAATGGCACTGTATTTCATCTATATAAATGGCTTCAAACGAGCAGCGTTCATTATTTTTTATAGCTTGTGCAATTCCTTGAAAATCTTCATCATTGTAATTGAACAAGTTATCAAAATTTGTTTCCTTTTCTTTTATGCTAAAAAACTCTTTCGCAGTTTGATTGGCATTGCAAATAGTGCCATCAGGGGTAACCATAATAATTGCATCAGAGGAGCTTTCTATAATTTTGCTGTTTTTTTCTTTGAAAAAGCTCAATTCGAGTTTTCGGCTTATGTCACGCTGATAAATTATAAATAGCACGATCACAGCAATAATAATCAAACATAGCATGGCTATGAATTTATAGCGTTTACTTTTAATCTCATGCAACATAGTCTGGGTATCAACAGACACTGCCAGTGTAAGTGGCTTCATATCAATACCATTGGAGAACTGAATAACTTTCTTTAAATAAAGTTTCTCTGGCAAGCTCATAAAATCGAAAATATCAATTTGATCCATCGCCTGATTAGTTGAAAACTCTTGCTTCCAAAATCGCGCATCCCCTGACTCAAAGCTAAAACGGTATGCTTCATTTGGGTGATAAATAAATTGCTGATCCGCATTAAGTAGGTAGACATCAAAAATATCTGCTGTATTTTCAACTAATCCGTTTAAAAGATCATCGGCATAATAGTTGACGATCAAAACAGCAAAGGGCTCTCCGTACGGGTCACGTACTAATTTTGATACACGATATGTACTCACATAGGGAATTTGTATATGACCATTCTCTCTATTGTAATTAATAGACGAAACATAAACATGACCATTGGGTAACCCCTTTGTTATTTGCATGTAGTCTCGATGACCTTTTAACTGCAAATCAGCTTCAGCTATGCGCTTTACTTCGCCATTAATATTATCAACCCTGACAACTTCTTTACCTTCCTGCCCAACGTAGATATAGCGAGCTTGTGCTAAGTCTTTATCTGTCACCATAAAACCACTGAAGATCTTAGCTAGCCTATCTTTCCATGCTGATATTGGTGTGCCAAGAACAGGATCGATATTCTTATCGTTTGTAGCACGCATAATCGCCATAATCGGGGGAGTGGCGTCTAAGAAATTAAGCGCAGAAATATTTTCTCTAAGTGTAGAGGTAAACCTATTCTCTTTTGTGGTTAGCTCTCGTTTCATTTGCTCTAATGTACGAGCATACACATCTTCACGGGTATCAAATTCAAATTTTATTGTCGCAACGCACGCAAGAGAGATCAAAACCAACAGAGCAACAAAAGGAAGCTTGTGCCGATAAAAGAAATTAGTTGCTTTAAGCAAATCCATTGAATTAAAAAGCCTTATTTACCATTCTTCACAGAGTATAGGAGAATTTCATAATAAAGATGGGGTATAAATAAAAAATATTAATCAATAAGGATGTAACACAAGGTAACATATTGAAAATATTAAAAAAGCACCAAGGTGGTGCTTTTTTGTTAGGTAAAAACAATACGTCTTTTATCTAAATAAGACATCTTCTCTATTAAACCATTTAACACAAAACGTGAGTAAGGCCCCTGCCACTATCAATGTCGCTAGGAAGATCAATCCCACTAATGTGTAATCTACTGTGCCTTTAATGATATCTTTGATTGCAAGTGAAACGTTTGTCACAGGAATAAAGGCTGTTTTGCTAGTCAGTTCAATATTAGGCAAAACTGCAAGGACTATAGGAAAGAAAACCCCCATGCTAAGTGGCGCCATATAGTTTTGCGCTTCTTTAAAGGTTCGCGCATAAATAGAAATGGCCAACGCTAATGAAGAGAAGATTGCAGCGATTGGCAATAACAATACAAAGATCAATCCTAAATCTAACACGGTTAAAGAACTAAATGCGTTTTTAACAACCGCTAAATCCACAAAAGCAATGGCTATTGATATCCACACCCCCATACTAAGTACCGTTATGGTGGTTGTCGCAATTGAAGAAGCAAGTAGGGTTACAAACTTACCTAACACAAGCTGCGTACGCGTAATTGGTGTAAGTAAAAGCGTTTCGAGGGTTCCGCGCTCTTTTTCACCGGCACCTAAATCAATCGCTGGATATGTTGCACCAACTAGGACTAGAGGTATTAGTAGATAAGGAATAAATCCACCAATTTTCTCACCAAGGTTTTCACGTTTATCTGCGGTATCGACCTTCACCACTTTAATAGGCTCGATAATTGCCGCTTGTTGCTGCTCTGATACGCCAAAACTAAGAAGCTTAGTCGTGCGCAGTTTATCGCCATATTCTTTCGCAAGCTCCTTAACGCGGTCAAATAAAAAGTTAATTGCTTTCGCGTCGTTATACACAACTTGCCATTCGCTTTGCTTAGCGTTATCTAAAGTTTGCTTAGCGTCTGACGGTAAATAGATACCCATATCTATGGTGCCCGCTTTAACTGCTTTGGTAAGGTCCTCTACTGTATTAAAGGTTTCGTCACCTTTATATAAAGCAAAGCTCTTGTGATAAAACACCTTATCAGTAAACTCTTGCGCGTAATTACCATTGATGATGGCGTAAGTATGGACCTCTTGTTCTGCCTCTAATGCTGCTTGTGAACTAATAAATGCCATTACAGCAAATAATAATGGGAAAACAGCAACCGGCAGTGCGACCACGAATATTAATGTTTTACGGTCACGTAACAGCTCTTTTAATTCCTTTTTAAATACTTCAAACATCACGATTCTCCGTCAAAATATTCATAAACGCTTGGTTTAGCTCTTCGCTTTGCCCAGTTTGTTTAAACTCATCCAATGTGCCATCAAAACAACTTATGCCTTGGTTTATCACCGCAACACGGTCACAAAGTAACGCAACCTCATCTAAATGGTGCGTTGAGAAGATGACCGGTGTGCCTTGCTCTTTAAGGCCACGAATAAACTTAATAACGGTTTGCGTGGTCATGATATCTAAACCTGTAGTGGGCTCATCAAGAATAACCACATCAGGGTGATGAACAACTGCACGGGCAATATTGGCTTTTTGCTTCATGCCAGTAGATAAATTCTCAGCACGTTTATCAATAAAGTTGTGCATATCAAGTAAGGTGAAAAGCTCATCACAACGTGCTGCTACCGCCTTTTTACTCATGCCATGCAAACGAGCAAAGTACTCAACGTTTTCTTTAACCGTTAAACGTCCGTATAAACCAGTACTCCCTGATAAAAAGCCGATTGATTTACGGCCAACTAAAGGTTTTTTAACAATATCGTGACCAGAGATGGTTATTGTTCCTTCATCAGGCTTGAGCGCTGTTGAGATCATTCTAAGTGTTGTTGTTTTACCAGCTCCGTTCGGGCCTAACAAGCCCAACACTTCGCCTTTATTACAGTGAAAGCTGACCTCTCTCACGGAATGAAAAAACTGCTTGTCTTCTCGGGGATCAATATTATCCGTGTTATTTTTTTTATGATCTTTTGTTAGCTTAAACTTCTTTTTAAGCCCTGCTACTTCAATCATTGCGTTTCCTTCGTTTCGGCCTAAAGTAGTCCGTGTTATTATAAAATTCTGGGTTATTATTCTCAGCCCACCAGCCAGGTACACCTAACAATGGTAAGGGTGACAAATTTTTATTGTCTCGCAAACAATCGTCAACTTTAATCATCTCATAGAGACGTTGATCTATATATGCATACTGCTCGGCTAAATCTTTACAAAATATGTCATCAGGCACAACAATAAATAATGCTTTACCCGTTAAACCTATATAAGGTTGTGTAAGCATTTCGTAGTTAGCATGACCAAACATGTAAGGACGTATAGTTTGACCCCATAATTCGCGCTGTACTACAAATGCTTGCCGCCATTGATGGTCACGTAATTGCTGTTGCCAGCTTTGTTCGGTAATGGCTAATACAACGCCGCATTCATCAAACAAGGTAAGTGCATTTCTGTGTTTACTTCGCTCTTTTAGACCGTGCAGTTTAATTTCTTCAATGTGCTGATGATTAATCAGCGCTTTAGTTTTTGGGAATAAACACCAAATAAAACCACCAAATAGATCATGCCAATTCTGTTGGCGTGTGGGTACTTGCCCTGTTTCAAAAATTATTTGTTCATAATACCGAGTTTCATCTGCAAATTTTTCATCTTCAGTGAAACTAATGGGGATCCCTTGCGAAGTCGTGGCGGTTAAAAATTGATTAAACCATTCACATGATGGCCAATCAGACAACTTATCTATATTAAACAGTTTAACTAAGTCAACAAACGCACCGGTTGTAAGGTACTGCGTTGACCACTGTTCGGGTGCGGTAAATCGTTTCATTTCTTATAACATTTAACTTCTTGATGTATTGTGACTAGTTTACCGCAAAAACTGGTTCTCATTAATAGAACCTCATATACTAATGCTACCTTAAAACAAAAAAGATTGATTATGGAACGTTATTTTTCAATGACAGTGATAGCAAGCGCGATGCTTGTAGGCTGTGCTTCAACAAGTAACACCTCAAATGATGTAGCTAACGCTTATCAGAGTATAAATTCACAGCAATTAGCTGAACACATTAAAGTGCTAGCCTCTGATGAGTTTGGTGGTAGAGCACCTTCATCAAAGGGTGAAGAACTTACTCTAGCTTATTTAACTGATCAATTTAAAGCGCTTGGTTTTCAACCAGGCAATGGTGATAGCTTTTTACAAGAAGTTCCGCTTGTTTCACTTGAAGCAGACTCAAACATGGTACTTACCATTGGTGGCAAAGATTACCAATACAAGAAAGATATGGTGATGGGTAGTAGCCGTATAAGTGCAAAACAAAGCATTAAAGACTCTGAGCTTGTTTTCGTTGGTTATGGTGTAAACGCGCCTGAATATAACTGGAACGATTACGAAGGCCTTGATGTTGAGGGTAAAACAGTTGTAATGCTGGTAAACGACCCGGGTTTTGCGACAAAAAACCCTGATTTATTCACCGGTGATGCAATGACCTATTACGGCCGTTGGACATATAAGTATGAAGAAGCAAGCCGTCAAGGTGCAGCAGGTGCGATTATCATTCACGAAACAGCGCCAGCATCTTATCCATGGTCTGTAGTTGAAAACTCATGGAGTGGTGAGCAATTTGGTTTCCAAAAAGAAAATAATAACATGGACCGTGTTGCTGTTGAGGGCTGGGTAACAACTGATGTTGCTAAGGAGCTATTTACAAAAGCAGGCTTAGATTTCGACACCATGAAAGAAAATGCTGCTAAAGGGGCTTATCATGTTGATATGGGCGACCTGACAGCAAGCGTTGAAGTAAATAATACGATTAAAAAGTCGATTTCGTATAACTTCATCGCGACTTTACCGGGTAGTGAAAAACCAAATGAACATATTATTTACTCTGCTCACTGGGATCACTTAGGTACAGATAAAACCCGTAAAGGCGACCAAATCTATAATGGTGCCCACGATAATGCAACAGGCACTGCAGGCTTAATTGAAGTTGCTGAAGCGTTCGCTACTTTACCACAGCACCCTAGCCGCTCAATGACATTCTTAGCAGTGACAGCAGAGGAACAAGGTTTACTTGGCTCTAAATACTATGCAGCTAACCCTGTTATCCCTGCAAGCCAAACCGTTGCTAACATCAATATGGATAGCTTAAACCTGTTGGGTAAAGTAAAAGACATCAGTGTTGTTGGCATCGGCAAATCAGAAATGGATAGCTTGCTAGAAACAGCTGCCAAAGACCAAGGTCGCACTGTATCTGGCGATCCTAAACCGTCTTCAGGTGGTTACTACCGCTCTGATCACTTTGCATTTGCAAATATGGGGGTGCCAGCAATGTACGCTGGTGGCGGTAGTGAAGCGCTTGATGAAGAAACCGCTAATTACCGTAAACGAATGAGCTTAGTGCTTCGAGGTTGTTACCATCAACCATGTGATCGTTACCGTGATGAGTGGGATTTATCAGGTGCGATTCAGGATCTTCAGTTATTCTATCAAGTAGGCTTTGATATTTCAGAGCGTGAAGAATGGCCTAAATGGAATACAAACTCTGAATTCCAACGCAAATAAATGCAAATGAGATTGATTTTCATTTGAAATGATACTACAGTGTAACCTGATTAATTTTTTAGGTTGCACTGTATGTATTTTTTTTCCCAAACGAGGTTAGTTCCTCAAAAAGCGAGGTGTTACATTACGGATAATAAGCGCTTGTTCTTACCCTTTCTATTGCTTACTGCATTAGCGATACCTGCAAGCCGTGAATTTACATTACAAGCATTGAGCGATGCTTTCTTTCAAGTATCGGTCTTTGTTGCTGCCACTTTATTAATTTATTATTATTTAATCGATCGCCTTCCACAATTACAGCTTAGCTATTTGCGCGCAAAATCAGGCATTCTTGAAGTCAGCTTTGCTTCTATCTTAGGTGCTTTACCTGGCTGTGGCGGTGCCATTATAGTTGTTACTCAGTTTACCAAAAAGCAAGCTAGCTTTGGCTCCGTTGTAGCCGTATTAACTGCGACAATGGGAGATGCTGCATTCTTATTACTCGCCACTCGCCCTCTTGATGGACTATTAATGATGTTGATAGGAGTGAGCGTAGGTATTATTAGTGGTCAAATTGTTAATTTATTTCATTCAAGTTCAAGTTTTCAACCAAGTAATGCGACTGAGTATAATGAAGAGCCACAGTGCCAACCAAAGATACTCGAATATAGCCGCCCTGTTTGGAAGTTAGCTTTAATACCTAGTTTAATTATCGCTTTTGTCATCGCAACAAACACAGATACTCGCTTTTTCGGTGAAGGTCTTGCTAACATAATCACTGTTTTTGGTTCCTTGATGGCACTTTTTACCGTGATTGTATGGGCTTTATCTTCAAAAGGTGCAAGTTATAAGCAAGTCACTAGCGAAGAAGCCCCTTGCACTCCTCCATCAAAGCTTACTAAAGTGTTAATGGACACTCATTTCGTTACAGCATGGGTCGTTGCTTCATTTATGGTGTTTGAAATTTTGGTGAATGTGGCTGGCGTAGATTTAGCTGCATGGTTTTCAGAATATGCCTACTTAGCACCCTTAGTTGCTGTAGCAATCGGCTTATTACCTGGTTGCGGGCCACAAATTGTTGTAATGACACTTTATATTCAAGGGATTATTCCGTTCAGTGCGATGGCAGCAAATGCAATATCGAATGATGGTGATGCCCTATTCCCAGCAATTGCACTAGCACCAAAAGCGGCCTTAATGGCGACGGTGTATTCAACAATACCTGCATTGTTACTCGGTTATGGTTTGTATTTTTACGGCATATAGCAAATACAATATTTAGAATTAAAAAACCAGCCGAAGCTGGTTTTTTAATGCTTACGAGGGCGTGTTGACCTTTGTAGATTGAAATTTGTTCACTCTAGGGGCGATTTAATCGCGGCGCGAGATTTGTAACCTAGTGGGCTAAGTAAAAATCGAGCAAAGCTACCGCATCCTGCTCACGCCCCTTACCTACATCCATGTAGGTAACAAAGAGTTAATCGCCCCTAGGAAGAACCCGAAGGGCAGCGCGTGTTTGGCATTGATGCTGCGTTATCGCCTATTTATGGGGAACAACCACACTACATAGGCTCTGCCTTGCCTAAATACCAAACACACTGCTACAAAATCAACCACAAAAGGTCAACACGCCCTAATGTTAGCTCATCGCCATCATCATTTTTGCAGGATCTTCTAAGTAAGACTTCCACAAGTTGTTGAAGCGAGCAATAGTGCCACCATCAATCACTCTGTGGTCGCCAGACCAGCTTACTTGCATTATAGCTGCTGAAATCACATTACCTTGTGCATCAAAACGAGGTAAGTGCTGCAGTTTACCTAAAGCTACAATCGCCACTTCTGGCTTATTGATGATCGGGGTTGCAATTGTGCCGCCAATCGCACCGATGTTCGAAATACTAATCGTGCCGCCTTTTAAATCATCGGGTGATACACGACCATCACGTGCCGCCTCTGTTAAACGCGTAACTTCGTTTGCAACATCTACGATGCTCTTTGACTGACATGACTTAATGTTTGGTACAAGTAAACCAATCTTAGAATCAACCGCCATACCGATGTTATGATCATCAAAGTAAGTCAGTTCACTGCAATCATCATTAACTTGTGAGTTAAGTACTGGGAATTGCTTAATAGCTAACGACAGTGCTTTGATAAAGAACGGCATCATAGTAAGCTTAACGCCCTGTTGCTTATACTGCTCTTTTAGCTCACTGCGCATTGCGATCAGTTTTGTTAGGTCGATTTCATCACAGAAAGTAAAGTGAGGAATTGTCGATACTGACGCAACCATTTGCTTCGCCATTGCCGCTTTAATACCTTTAATTGGCTCAACACGGCTACCACCAACAGAAGTTGATGATGAAGCTTTAGGCGTAGTATCTTGTGATACAGCTTGACTTGGCGCTTGATTCAAGAAATCTTCGATATCTTGCTTATAAATCCGGCCATTTTTACCCGAGCCTGGCACTTGCGTTAAATCAACATCAAGTTCACGCGCTTTACGACGAACAGCAGGTGAAGCAACCGCTTTTTTGTTAAGTTGTTTTTCAACTTTAGGGGCTGTTTTTTCAGCCGTCTTATTCGCAGCATTACTTTGCGCTTTCACTACCGCAGAACTCACATCTGGCTCTGCACTTTGTCCTGCAATACTCATTTGGAATAATGGGCTGTGAACCGCTGCAATATCACCTTTTTTGTAATAAAGCTTTTCGACTTTACCTGTGTATTTAGCCGGAATTTGCACCAGTGCTTTGTCTGTCATTACATCACAAACCGCTTGATCTTCAATGATTTCATCACCTTCACTGACTAACCACTCCACGATTTCGCACTCAACGATACCTTCACCAATGTCCGGTAAAATAAAGTCCTCTAACTGTGTTCCTGAGGTTGAAGTTTGCGGTGTTGGTTTTACTGGCGCATCCTCAGCGGTTTCAACTGATTGGCTTGGTGCTTCGCCATCAACATCCATCGCAAATAATGGTGCATGGACTTTAGCAATATCACCTTTTGCATAATAAAGTTTACTGATCACCCCATCATGGACAGCTGGAATTTGCACAAGTGCTTTGTCGGTCATCACATCACAAATTGGCTGATCTTCTTTTACAGAATCGCCTTCTGCAACTAACCATTCAACGATTTCACACTCTACGATGCCTTCGCCGATATCTGGCAAGATAAAATCTTTAGACATACTAACTCCTAAAACTCTACTGATTGCTTAATCGCAGCAAGCACTTTAAGTGCATCCGGCACATATTCTTTTTCAAGTGCTAATGGGTATGGCGTATCTAAACCACACACGCGAGCAATTGGCGATTCAAGATGTAAAAAACACTCTTGTTGAATTGTTGCAACGATCTCTGCACCAAAACCATTGGTGATTGGTGCTTCGTGGCTAACCACTAAACGGCCCGTTTTGATTACTGATTTCGCAATCGTTTCTACATCCCACGGTAAAATGGTGCGTAAGTCGATAACTTCACAGCTAATGCCTTGCTCAGCTGCTTTTTTAGCGGCATCTTCGATGATTTCCATCTGTGCACCCCAAGCAAGTAAAGTGACATCAGTGCCCTCTTGCACGATTTCAGCTTTACCGAGCTCGATGCTGTAATCTTCTTCTGGTACTTCACCTGTTGATGCACGATATAAACGTTTCGGCTCAAAGAAAATAACAGGGTTGTCATCCTTAATTGATGCACGAAGTAAGCCTTTTGCTTGATAAGGATTACGTGGCACAACTAACTTTAAACCCGGTGTATGAGCAAAATAGGCTTCTGGTGATTGTGAGTGATATAAACCACCGGCAATACCACCGCCGTATGGAGTACGAATTGTTAAGTTGCCTACATTGAATTCATTACCACTACGGTAACGGAATTTAGCTGATTCATTCACGATTTGGTCAAATGCAGGGAAAATATAATCTGCAAATTGAATTTCAGCTAAAGCAGGTGCACCAAATGCCGCTAAACCATTGGCAAAACCTAAAATACCTTGCTCAGTTAACGGTGTATTGAACACACGGTGCTTACCATATTTTTCTTGTAAGCCAGATGTAGCACGGAATACACCACCAAAATAACCAACGTCTTCACCAAAAATACAGGCATTTGGATGCTCAGCCATGGTGATATCCAGGGCAGAGTTAATTGCATGAAGCATGTTCATTTTAGCCATTACTTTAATCTCCCTGCAGTAGTTGGATAAGCATCAGGATGCTGCAAAATATGCTCTTTTAGTTGTTCGTATTGTTTTTGCAGTGATGGAATTGGCGTATCGTAAACATCTGAAATAAGCTCTTCTAATGCAGGTTTTGCCACTTTTTCAGCACGCTTAAGAGCAGCTAAAATTTCTTCTCGAATTGTTTCTTTGTCTTTAGCGTCTTGCGCTTCGTCTAACCAACCTTGTTTTAATAACCACTTACGGAAACGCTCAATTGGACAGCCTTTATGTTTTGCTTCTTCGTCTTTTGTACGGTAGCCGCTTGGGTCGTCACTAGTCGAGTGAGCACCTAAACGATATGCAATTGACTCGATTAAAACGGGTTCACCTTTAGTCGTTACTATTTCACGGGCTTTTTTCGTTGCAGCATAAACTGCAAGTGCGTCAGCACCGTCAACGCGGATTGTTTTAATGCCGTAACCAACACCACGTGATGCAATTCCATCACCTTTAAATTGTTCATCAGCAGGTGTAGAAATCGCATAACCATTATTACGAGCAAAGAAAATCACTGGCGCTTCATGAACAGCAGCCATGTTTAAACCAGCATGGAAATCACCTTCAGAGGCAGCACCTTCACCAAAGTAACAAATAGTTATGTTATCAATCGTGCTATTTAACTCGCCGGTTTGGGCATCAACATGACGCACTTTTTGACCGTACGCATAACCTGTTGCTTGCGGAATTTGTGTACCAAGCGGTGATGAAATGGTCATGTAGTTGAGTTCGCGTGAGCCATAGTGAATTGGCATTTGGCGACCTTTGCCTAAATCTTTTTCATTTGAAAACATTTGGTTCATGAATTGGTCAAGGCTAAAGCCACGATAACGCAGAGCAGCTTGCTCACGGTATTGGGCCATAATCATGTCGTTTTGATCAAGCGCTGCTGCTGATGCTGTTACAGCTGCTTCTTCACCTAAACATTGCATATAAAAGCTAACGCGACCTTGTCGCTGGGCAGCTTGCATACGCTCATCAAGAGCACGAATAAAACGCATTGTCTCGTATAGATGGATTGCTGTTGCTTTGTCGATATCAGGTGCGGTTGCACCCTCGTAGATGTCGCCTTCCTCATTAAGAATACTTAATGTAGGAATTGTTAATGCGTGACCATCAATAAATGACAGTTCATGATTAATGTTTAGCGATACGTTATTTGGATTACTCATAACCTACCTTCTTTCGTTGTCAGAAACCTACGCCACTGCCCTTATTTGTGTTTTTATCAGCTTGAGCTGCAAGGATAAAGTTTGCGCAATATTCAATCAAATTAAATTAAACTGCCGTCACTTTACGTTAACGTAAGTTGTTATTCAACTAATCATAGACGAATAGTCGATAAATGGCTAAATACGCATGGAAAGTTAACTATACAACAAAATAAAACTATTAAAGTCATACAGTTAACTACATTAAGATGGGTGTTAATGCAAAAAATTTAAATAAAGTTGCTATCAACTTTCATAGGGATAACGGTAAGCAAAGCACGCTGACCTAAGGCTACATCTGCATTTGGAAAGATAATCGCTTCACCGTCAACGTCCGCTTCATACCTGGTCTGACCATCAATCGCTAATAATTCACCTTTGGCAAAACCGGTGAAATTTTCCACATCATCAGCAAATGGGAAACTAAAGTCTTCGCAAGTACGGTTTATTGTTCTATAAACTGAAAACAACTCAAAATCTTCTGCATTGAATTCTTTGTATTCAACAGTTTCTTGACTAATTAATGCAGTTAACGTTTGTTTGGTTTTCTCAAAGCGAGACATGTCATTTTCGCCAAATGGCTTTACTTGACCAAGCTCAACCGTAAATGAGTCAGCGCCATGGACATATGACGAGTAGTAGCTAAACGTTGTTGCCGCAGATTTCATCATTAATACTGTGTTTACGCCACAGCTAAGTAAAAATTGTAACTGCGACTTTTTCCAAGGCTTGCCATGTAAAAATGGATACACTGCAAATTTTTCATTTTTAGAGCCACGTATTGCCGTATGTAGGTCATAATGAAAACGTTCACTGCCTTGGTTGCCTCGTTCGAAGAAATCAGAAACCACATCTTCAAGTAGCTTTGCGCGCACGCGCTCAGGGTTTGAGGCAATCCCTTCAACAGTATGGTGGCCGTTAAATAAACGGTTTAAGTTTTCATCAACAAAACGCTTACCAATATTAATTGATTTAGGGTTACCAAAAATAAACAATACGCGCTGTTTCAGTGTCAGTTCTTCTGCAATGATTGCTTTGATTAATTGATCGCAGATTTCAATTGGCGCTGTTTCGTTACCATGTATCGCACTTGAAAGCACAATATCTTTATTTGTTTGTTCTTTTGGTTGAAACTCTATGATACCCGTATCATGAACTGTTACATCCGTGCCATTTTTAAGGGTGAATGATGATGGTTCTAGTTGAAATTCATTACTGCGAGTAAGTGTTAAAAAGTCGCCTGTACGTTTTAATTCATCTAGGTATGCAGAGGTTGAATAGCTCATTGTTCTATCCTAATAATGCGTGAGAGTAGAATACAAAAACGGCTGAGAATATCAGCCGTTTTAAAAGATAAAAAAGAGATTAGCTAATTACTGAATCAACTAGTTTTTTCGCTTCTTTTTCAAGTAATGCTAAATGTTCTTCACCTTTGAATGATTCAAGGTAAATTTTATAAATATCTTCAGTGCCCGATGGACGCGCAGCAAACCAGCCGTTTTCTGTGACCACTTTTAAGCCACCAATTGCAGCATTGTTACCTGGTGCATGGGTTAGCTTTTGCGTAATGGCATCGCCCGCTAACGTACTTGCAGTAACATCATTATCAGAAAGTGCTTTTAAACGTTCTTTTTGCTGTGAGGTTGCTGGCGCATCGATACGCTTGTAGATAGGCGCACCAAACTCTTGTTCAAGCTCTTTATAAAGTTGTGAAGGCGTTTTACCCGTCACAGCCAAGATTTCAGCAGCGAGTAAACCTAAGATAAAGCCATCTTTATCTGTGTTCCAAACTGTACCATCGAAGCGTAAGAACGACGCCCCTGCACTTTCTTCACCACCGAAAGCAAGAGTCCCTTTACCTAGGCCTTCAACAAACCATTTAAAACCAACAGGTACTTCTTTTACTTTACGATTGTTACGCTCTACAACTTTATCAATCATGCCGCTTGATACAAGCGTTTTACCAATCGCCACATCTTTTGACCAATCACGATTATTTAACAAGTAATCGATCGCCACCGCTAAGAAGTGATTTGGATTCATTAAACCATCAGGCGTCACAATACCATGGCGGTCATAATCAGGGTCATTACCAATACCAATATCATAATCATCTTTGAGTGCGATTAAATTGGTCATGGCATAAGGCGATGAACAATCCATACGAATTTTGCCATCTTTATCAAGTGGCATAAAAGCAAAGCGTGGATCAACATCTTTATTTACGACTGTTAGGTCTAAATTGTATTTCTCCGCGATTACAGGCCAAAAATTAATGCCTGAACCACCAAGCGGGTCAATACCTACTTTTATGTTTGCTTCACTAATGGCTTTTAGATTAATTATATTTTCTAAATCGTCAACATATGGATTAATAAGGTCTTGATATTTTATAAAACCTGAGCGAGATGCTTTAGCAAATGGAAATAGCTCTACTTCAACGAGATCTTCAAGTAGTAACTGATTTGCTCTATCTTCAATCCATTTAGTTACATCAGTATCAGCAGGTCCACCGTTTGGCGGATTATATTTAAAACCACCGTCTTCTGGTGGATTGTGAGATGGCGTAACGACAATACCATCCGCTAATTCATTTGGATTTTGTTTATTATGTGACACAACCGCATGACTGATCACAGGTGTAGGGGTGTATTCGTCGTTTTCTTGCGTAATAACTTGTACTTCGTTAGCAACCAGTACTTCAATGGCTGAATTAAATGCTGCCTCACTCAAAGCATGTGTATCTTTACCTAGAAAAAGAGGGCCAAAAATATCATTTTCTTTGCGGTAATCACAAATAGCTTGAGTAATAGCTAATATATGCGATTCATTAAACTTAACATCGTACGAGCAGCCGCGATGTCCTGACGTACCAAAAGCCACACAATGCTCTGGGTTTTGTTCAAGATCAGGCTCATTTAAATAGTAGGCAGAAACCAGTTTAGGTACATTAACTAAGCTTTCTTGTGGTGCGGTTTTTCCTGCATCCGGGTGAATCGCCATAATATTTCCTTATCGGTTATAAATAGTCACGGATTTTTTCAGCGTCATCACTGCTGTAACCTAAACACAGCGCGACTTCGTGAAGCATCATTTTCTTACGTGTTGTATTTGAGTTCGTCATCACCCAATATTCTGTATCGGTAATGTTTTTCGGGTTCATGCTACTACCACTTTCGAGTAATGCTTCTTTACTGGTAGCAAAATAAACGCGATCACGGCCTTTTATATCTAATACATTCACAAATTCATTTTTGTGAGAACGGTATAAGGCAGCTAAAATGAATAAGAAACGCCCTACAACACCCTTTTGCATTGCAAGCTCTTCTTTGTTCAATACATTAAAAACATTCCCTTTGGCTTGGCTGGTAGCTTTGCTAGGAGCCGTTTTTTCTACTTCTGGCTCAGGCTGTTGTGTATTTTCAGTTGCGTGGTCATTTACAGATTCAACGGTTGAGGTTTCTTGTTCACTATGTTCATTCGTTGTTTCTGCTACCGTGTTACCATCAGAAAGGTTTAATAAACGACGCAAAATAGTTGATGCACTTTCACCAATACTTTGAGTGTTACTTGCTATGTATTGATATAACTCGTCGTCTATGTCGATTTTTTTCATGTTATTCCTGTCTTTACGGGTCACATTTTAAAAGTTCTCAATGATTATACCTAAGCTCGAAGTAATTCTCTATGTTTTGCAATTTGTAATTTCGCTAGGCAAAATACAGCGATTAAAAATAGGAGTTTAAAATGCTATTAAACTACCAACAATTGGGCCAAGGCCCTGACGTTGTATTGATCCATGGTTTGTTTGGCTCACTAGAAAACTTGAATGTTATAGCCAAAGCATTAGCTGAAAATTACACTGTCACTAATGTTGATTTACGAAACCATGGTAGGTCATTTCATAGTGAAACGATGAACTACGAAGTAATGGCAGACGATATTTACAACTTACTAAAGAACTTAAACATATCAAATGCGCATATTATTGGCCATTCAATGGGTGGCAAAGCAGCGATGCAATTAGCGCTCAAGTACAATGAGGTGGTCAATAAGTTGGTTGTATTAGATATTTCCCCTGTAGCAAATAAACCGCGACACAGTGCTATTTTTGCTGGTTTAAACGAAGTGGCTGAATCTAATGTTGCAGATAGAAAAGCAGCAGATCTACTATTAGCAAAACATATCGACGAGATGGGTGTTCGACAATTTTTATTAAAAAGTTTTGCGAAAAACGATCAAGGACAGTATCAATGGCGATTTAATTTAGATGTTTTAAATCAGCAATATGAAAATATTTTGTCGCAACTTGATGAAAATGATTCTTGTTTATGTGATACTTTATTCGTGAAAGGTAATGATTCAGACTATATTTTGGCTGAGCATCGTCCAATGATTATGAATTTATTTCCAAATGCGAAGGCAAAAGTAATTCATGGTGCGGGTCATTGGTTACATGCGCAAAAACCACTTGCTGTAAATAAAGCAATCAGCGATTTTTTACAGCAATAAAAGGCAAGAGAAAATTCACGTTTTTGATCTAGCCCACTAAATTATTATGATTTTGTGTGCTATAGTACGCGCCGTTTAATTTGAAGGTTTATACGTTGATGGTCAGTCAGTTAATTAACGAATTTGATACCTTAGGGTTGTATTTTGGCTTAGCCGGCATTTTCTTTTTTATTGGAATGGCAATTCAAGACGTCCTTAAAAAAGGTGATGTACCAAAATTTGGCCGATACATCGTTTGGTTAGTGCTGTTTTTAGGTTGCTCTGGGTTTATAGCTAAAGGACTTATACAAGTGTTTTGGCAAGGCGCAGGTGTAGGCTAGACATGGCAAAGTCAGAACTAGATAGAACAACACCCGATTTATTTGAATACGAAAAACGCCCTGGTAGGCCTAAAACAAACCCCCTACCTCGCGATATGCAATTAAAAGTGAATAAACGTAATCAAATAAAACGAGATAAAGCACGTGGTTTAAAGCGTGTAGAATTTAAGGTTTCATCACAGTTATATCAAGCATTAAGCGATATGGCAGATGCGCAGAATATTAGCCGTAGCGCGTTGATTGAAACAATTTTACAAGAAAGATTGGCTATTGATAGATAGAAGGTTTTAAATCCATGTCAAGCGTAGGTATTTTTTTCGGAAGCGATACAGGCAATACTGAACACGTAGCTAAAATGATCCAAAAAGAGCTAGGTAAGAAACTTGTCGCTGTTCATGACATTGCGAAAAGCTCTAAAGAAGAGATTGCTGAATTCGATTTGCTATTATTTGGTATCCCTACATGGTACTACGGTGAAGCGCAGTGCGATTGGGATGATTTTTTCCCTGAATTAGAAGAAATCGACTTCGAAGGAAAATTAGTCGCGATATTTGGTTGTGGTGACCAAGAAGATTATGCAGAGTACTTCTTAGATGCTATGGGTATGGTAAATGATATCGTAACAGAGCGCGGTGCAATCGTTGTTGGTAATTGGTCAACTGAAGGTTATGACTTCGAAGCATCAAAAGCACTTGTAGATGACAACCATTTTGTCGGCTTAGGTATTGATGAAGACCGTCAACCAGAGCTTACAGAAAAGCGTGTTAAAGACTGGTGTGCTCAGATTCATGACGAAATGTGTTTAGCGGAACTTGCTGATTAATAACAAGTATTACTCGCATTTACTAGCTGCTGTAAAGATGCACAACCAATTCACTTTTGTTTGAAAAATCGGCAATTAAACGAATTGTTCTTTGCACTTAGTAACTAGGCACGTTATTCTACTAGTTGCTAATGTGTCGTGTGCATCTTAATGATGCCTAGTATAACTAAATAAATTGAGACAGATTGAATGACTGATCACAACTTGGAATTAAAAAAAGCAGGGTTAAAAGTAACGCTGCCACGTATTAAAATTTTAGAGATTCTGCAATCTCCAGACAATCAACACATCAGCGCTGAAGATGTCTATAAAATTTTATTAGACAAAGGCGAAGAGATTGGTCTTGCAACTGTCTATCGTGTTCTTAACCAATTTGATGATGCTGGTATCGTATCTCGCCACCACTTTGAAGGTGGTAAGTCGGTATTCGAACTATCAGGAAGTACACATCATGACCACCTTGTATGCTTGAAGTGTGGTAAGGTTGTAGAATTTGAGGATGATCTTATTGAACGTCGTCAAGTTGAAATTGCTGAAGAAAATGGCATTAAGCTAACTAACCACTCACTATACTTATACGGTGAATGCGTTGACACTGAAAAGTGTAAAGAATACGCTGAATCAAATAGTTAATATTTGTATCAGACATAAAAAAACCTGCAGTTAGCAGGTTTTTTTATGTCTATTAGAAATCAATTAGATAATTTCTAATAACTCAACGTCGAAGATTAACGTTGAGAAAGGTGCGATTGCAGCACCCGCACCGCGCTCACCGTAAGCAAGTTCATGTGGTACATATAGGCGCCACTTTGAACCTGTACCCATCATTTGCACAGCTTCTGTCCAGCCTTTGATAACACCACTTACTGGGAACTCAGCAGGTTGACCACGCTCATATGAGCTGTCGAATACTGTACCATTAATGAGTGTACCGTGGTAATGAGCACGAATAGTAGAATCAGCTGTTGGTTTTTCACCCTCACCTGCTGTAAGAACTTCGTACTGTAGACCTGATTCAGTTACAGTGATCTCTGGGCGCTTTGCATTTTCTTCTAAGAAAGCAACACCTTCAGCAGCAAGTACTTTAGCTTCTTCTTCACGACGCGCTTGAATTTCAGCATTGATTTTTTCAAAAGCAGCTTGAATTGCAGGAATTTCAACTTGGAAATCACTACCGGCATACGCGTCTTTCATACCTTCAAATACAGAGTTAAGGTTTAAACCTTCAAATGGATTCGCTTTTAATTGTTCACCCATTTGTAAACCAATACCATAACTTGCTTTTTCAGCATCTGTTGTAAAAATATCTGACATGTTTAAATTCACGTTTATTAGTTAAAAGACAAAGCCATACTAACATAAAAAAACACTGAATATCGCCTAGTTTTACTGCGTTTGGTCAGTGTTTAAACTAATTCGTTGCTTTATTTTCTCAACGATAAAGGTAGCGATTGGTAAGCTTATAACCATTACTGGAATAAAGTACACATTCATCAACCCTGCTGTGCCTGTAAGAACCAAAGGCACAACAAGTAACCCGCCGAGTGCGATATATGACGCGGCAATAATTGGCCAATGTTTATCATATTTACCAATCAAATGAGCTACAAGCGTATTGAAACCTATACCATATGCAATAGCAGTCAATAGACTGTGTTCTGGCTTAGCATCATGCGCCATTGCAACAAGAACAGTTACACCACTATGATAAAAATAGGAAAAAACTGACCACAGCAACACATGTTTGATAATACGTTGTAGTTTTGAAGGTTCGCTTGTCGGCATTATTTATCTCCAGAAAGCAAAAAACCGCCAGTTAGGCGGTTTTTTAAATAATGGTGGAGAGATAGGGATTTGAACCCTAGAGGGGCTACAAACCCCTGCCGGTTTTCAAGACCGGTGCATTCGACCACTCTGCCATCTCTCCGTACGGCGCGCATAATAGTGTTTACTGAGTTTTTTGTAAAGGTTTATTTTTAAAATATTCAATAAAGTTAATAATATTGCTTGGGCCGTCTTGCTATCCATGAGCAGATCAAGCAAATTAAAACGCTTATAAGTGCAAAGGCAGCTGCTTGAACAACAACATCGATGCGATTAAAGTTGTCGCTTGGAACGATAACAAGTAAAAAAGCAGGTAAGCTTGTAAATGTCAGAACGTAGCAACATATTTTAAATGCACGCCCAAAATCAAACCGTTTAGTACTTTGCATCCACCATGTGAGTAGAAATAACACCCCTACGGCCGACAACCCTAAGAATTGGGGAGCTTTAGTCGACATTGCAACAAAAAACGTAATAATAGCGCCAATTAATCCCCATAATGACCAAGCGAACCAATTTTCTTTTTCACGTAAAAATAAGTTTCCCATTTTTCTCGTCTTCTTTATCGTTATTTTTCTGAGACTTCCATTACATTATCAAAAAACAACCGATTAAAAAACATACCGAAGAAGATTTTTTAGTTTTGCGTCCAAGCGCTTCTTACAGCAAAGATAAACTTGAAAAAAGTAACATAAGCAAGCTTAATCAGATCTGACTATTAAAGTACAAGAAAGTTCAAAAATAATTATAAATTTTCAAAAAATCGTGATGGCTCGTGTCTTACCGGCTTTTTGCAGTCCACTTCTGGTGTTCCTAGATATAAGAATCCGACGATTTCATCCTCCTCTTTGCATCCTAAAGCAGATTTCACGAAAGGACTTTGCGCAAAATAACCCGTTCTCCAAATCCCACCTAGTCCTTGCGCAAAAGCAGCTTGTTGCATTGTTAGTACGCTGCATCCTGCACTTTGTACTTGCTCAATACGCGGTACTTTTGGATTCTCAACAACATTAGCAATGGCAATTATTACCATGGGTGCACGTAATGGTAGAGATTTTGCTCGTTCAATGGTTCTTGCATCTTGCTGCTCAGCAACTGCTGCTTGGTGATAAATTTCACCTAACTTATGTAAGGCCTCACCTTGTGCAACAATAAATCGCCACGGTGCTATGCAACCATGATCAGGCACTTTCAGTGCTGCGCGCTTAATAATTGATAATTGCTCTTGTGAAGGGCCTGGTGCAACAAGCCTTGGATCAGACTGTCGAGTTTGTAATAGCGTTAAAGCGTCCATTTTAAATCCGTAAATACATAATACGAAGCCCCTAATTAATAGGGGCTATAAAATTTAAGCTTAACACTTATTCTAGTTATCAATAAAGTCATTAGTTCGCTTTGTAGCTAACCAGTAATCAATACTCAAATATCTTCCGCCCCCCATAAAGAATAGGCTCAAAAGCATAACAAAATAAATTGCTGAGAATTCTATACCATTATTTAAAATCACTGGTCGACCTGTTTCGTATAGATAACCGGTATGGCCATGTGTTTCTAATAAATCGCGCATTTTAGTTAATCTTTCGGAGGCTTGCGCTGAATTGTCTAAGCTTTCTTGTGCACCTGGGATATTTACCCAGCTTAAAACACGCGCAGGGCTTGTACTCGCATCTGTAGGAGTAACAGCAAACCAGCCATGTTCACTATGAACAGTCGTTGCGGCTACTAACATGGTAATCATAAGTGGTATAGTCACAAGTCGAGTTAAAAACCCAAAAAACAATAGTATTCCACCCAAAAACTCTGTCCATGCGGCTAGAAAAGCTAACAGTGCAGGAAAAGGTAAACCAAGGCCCCACTCTTCATTTCCAAACCATGCGATGATATCTTCGGACGCCAAAAAGTATTGATAAAAATGAGAAACATCACCACTCAGTGCAAGCTTATTGAAGCCGGCAATTATCATAACCGGAGCTAAGATAAATCTGATAAGAAGCGCAGGTACACCGTCAAAAATACGGAGTTTATTTAAGGATTGATCATATGATTTTAGTAAAGTATTCAACATTGTGGCCTCAGTTATAAGACTAATAATTAGTATAGACTAAGACCACATATAGCTGGCGTTTATTTCAATTAGATTTTTCTAGCTACCTGTAACGCTTCAAAAATTGCACGCTTAGCATCAATGGCTGCCGCTAACTTTGCCCCACCAATAACGTGAACTTTCGCATTTTCTTTATCATTTGCAAACGTTTCATTGTTAGACACTTGACCGATACATGCTATGACTGTATCAACATCTAACACTTTCTCTTCGCCTTTGACTGTGATCTTCAAACCCTGCTTATCAAAGCTTAAGTACTGACATTCTGCTATTTGTGTTACACCATGTTGTTTAGCAACTTGGCGATGTATCCAGCCTGTCGTTTTACCTAAGTCGCTACCAAAGCGTCCTTCACTTCGCTTAAGCATATAAAGCTTACGCGCATCTTTGTCTGGCTTGGCTTCACACTCTATTCCCCACTGGGTTTTAAACTGCTCAATAGTTTGACCTTTGTGTTCACTTAAAAATGCCACCATATCAAAACCAATGCCACCAGCACCCAATATAGCAATTTTTTCGCCGAGCTCTACTTCACCTCGGATCACTTCATCATAAGCGAATACGCGTTTACCATCACTGCATTCGATTTTCGCTTCACGTGGACGTACGCCCGTTGCAAACACCACATCATCGTATTGATTAAGCATATTATCTGTAAATTCAGTACCAAGTTTTAGATCAACATTAAGACGCGTTAATTCGTTAGTGAAGTAGTTAAGGGTATGATTAAAATCTTCTTTACCCGGTATTTGCATAGCCAGATTGAATTGACCACCCATTTTCTCTTTGCGCTCAATGAGTGTAACTTTATGGCCTTTTTGTGCAAGATAACAACTCGCAGCAAGACCAGCAGGCCCTGCTCCCACAACCAGCACTAAACGTGAAGACGGTGCTTTTTCAAGGCTATAGTCTAATTCAAACGCCGCTTGTGGATTGACCAAACATGTCGCCCGTTTATTTTTAAATACATGATCTAAACAGCCTTGGTTACAACCAATGCAAACATTAATTTGTTCAGACTTATTATTAATGTATTTATTAAATAATTCAGGATCAGCCAAAAGCGGGCGAGCCATAGAAATAAGATCTGACTCACCTGCCTCTAAAATGCTATTGGCAATTTCAGGAGTATTAATACGGTTTACAGCCACAACAGGTACTGACACAGTGTCTTTTAACCTTTTCGAAGCTTCTTTAAATGCACCAGGCGGAACCATACTGGCAATAGTTGGAACACGCGCTTCATGCCAACCAATTCCAGTATTGAATATGTCTACTCCCGCCTGTTCAAGTGCAATAGCTTGTTGTTTGACTTCATCAGGCGTTGAACCATTAGGGATCAGATCCATGACTGATAGACGAAAAACAATAATAAATTTCTTAGTTACTTTTGCTCTAACAGCCTTAACAATCTCAACAGCTAAACGCATGCGATTTTCTAAACTACCGCCATAGCTATCGGTACGTTTATTTGTGTGGTTAGCCATAAACTCATTGATCAGATACCCTTCTGAGCCCATGATTTCAACACCATCATAGCCAGCTTTTTCAGCAAGCTTTGCTGAGTTCGCAAAATCTTTGATGGTCTTTTTAATTGAACCTAGTGACATTGCTTTAGGTTTATAAGGATTGATAGGTGCTTTAATTGCACTTGGCGCTTGGTTAAATGGATGATAGGCATACCGTCCAGCATGCAATAACTGCAAGCAGATTTTTCCACCTTGCTCATGCACAGCCTCTGTATAAGCACGGTGTTTAATCACATCATAATAAGAGCTAAACGTTGAAGCAAATGGGGTTAATTTACCACGTATATTTGGGCTATACCCGCCGGTAATAATTAAACCTGTGCCCCCTTTCGCCCTTGCTTCATAAAATGCACGTAAGCGTTTACGGTTATGCCAGCCTTCTTCAAGTCCTGTATGCATTGATCCCATAACCAAACGATTACGAAGTTCAGTATGCGGTAATTGTAATTTTTGTTCTAACATGTGTGCCCCGTTAACTGGTCTAACCTCTATAATAATTAGATTCTGCTGCAATAACTGTAAATAATCAACTTTTAGCATCTAATAATCTGTAGCAATTTGTTGATTTAAACACTCTGTTACTATTTAACAGTTAATTTTAAGATTATTCTGAGCTAAGATGAGTTAACTACTAAGTTGTACTGAATTAAGGATTTATTTTGCTAGCAAAGATATTTAAAGGCATTTGGGCAGGGATTAACTTCTCACGCCGATTGGTTCTCAACATTATTTTTTTACTACTAGTAATACTATTTATTGTTGCTATATCTAGTGAAGAAGACAAAGTAAAAGTGGCCGATGGTACTGTATTACGTCTAAACCTAAATGGACCAATTGTTGAAGAGAAAACCTATGTTGACCCTGTTGAAGCAGCTATCAACGATGCAACTATGGGGCAAGAAGCACCATCAGAAATTTTACTTGATGATGTCGTTGAAGTTATTAATCAAGCAACCAAAGATGATCGTATCTCAGTTATGCTGCTTGACCTACAAAAAATGCCAAGTGCACATATCAATAAGTTAAAGCAAATAACAAACGCTATTGATGCATTTAAAGAAGCGGGTAAGCAAGTTGTTGCAACGGGCTATTACTACACGCAAGCACAATATTATATCGCAGCTCATGCTAACGAGGTATCAATGCACCCTTACGGCGGTGTAAGTATTGAAGGCTATGGTATGTTCCCGCTTTATTTCAAAGATGCACTTGAGAAGCTTAAAGTAACACAGCATATTTTTCGTGTGGGCACTTATAAGTCAGCCGTTGAACCATTCATTCGTAACGACATGTCTGAGGCTGCAAAAGAGGCAAACAATGTGTGGCTAACCGCACTTTGGAACGAGTATAAAACAGACGTCGCTGCAAGCCGTCCATTCGATGAAAGCAATTTCGATGAAGATATGGATGTATACCTTGCTAAAATGCAAGCCGTTAATGGTAACTCAGGTCAATATGCACTAAACAACCAATGGGTTGACTCTCTGAAGACGTCACAACAAATTCGTCAACAATTAATTGATGTAGTTGGTACTGAAGAAACAGGCAAAACCTTTAAACAGGTTAGCTTCCGTGAGTATTTATCGCTTGTGAAGCCACCTATTGAATTTGATAACCCAATCACTGAAAAAGTAGCTGTTGTCGTAGCTAAAGGAACCATCGTAGACGGTGAACGCAAAGCAGGTGAGATTGGAGGCGACTCTACCGCCGCCCTACTTCGTGAAGCGCGCCTTGATGACAAAGTCAAAGCCGTTGTGCTTCGTATTGATTCAGGTGGCGGAAGTATGTTCGCATCTGAAGTTATTCGCGCCGAAGTCTTAGCGCTTAAAGCTGCTGGCAAACCAGTTATCGCTTCAATGAGCTCAGTGGCAGCATCAGGTGGTTACTGGATTGCATCTGCCGCTAACGAGATTTGGGCTGCCCCTAGCACAATTACGGGGTCAATCGGTGTGTTCGGTACTTTCATGACGTTTGAAAATACCATGGCTGAGTTAGGTATTTATTCAGATGGTGTGGCAACGACCGATCTTGCTGGCTTTTCGATTGCTCGCCCACTTGATGAGAAAATGGCCGATATCATTCAATTGAGTGTAGAGGATGCTTATCAACGCTTCTTAAATGTAGTAGCTGAAGCACGTAACATGACACCAGAACAAGTGAATGAAATAGCACAAGGCCGTGTATGGATTGCGACCCAAGCAAAAGAACTTGGTTTAGTCGATAAACTAGGTGATAAGCAAGATGCTATAAAAGCAGCGGCTGAACTTGCTAAGCTGGCTCATTACGATGTTAAAACTATTAAACAGTCTTTAACTCCTCAAGAGCAAATGCTGCAAGATATCTTTGGTACAGCAGCTGTTAAAAGCTTCTTTGCTAAGTCTGGCTCATCACAATCAGTACTGGCAACGCAAGCTAACTTACAAAGCCTTATTAATCAGTTAAGTAGTGAAATTGATAACCTAAAAGATTACAACGATCCACAAGGTGTTTACGCTCGTTGTTTAGTATGTAACGTAATTCAATAACTTACTTCGCTAAGCAATTTTAGGTATACTTAGCCCAGTTATTTTACTGGGCTTTTTTATGAAACGTAAACGTATATATATCGCCTACACGGGCGGCACAATCGGAATGAAAAAATCAAGTCGCGGTTATGTTCCGGCAGAAGGTTTTTTAACCGAAACAGTGGTTAATAATGCAGAGTTTAATCGCGATGAAATGCCTTTGTTTGATATTCACGAATATTGCCCGCTCATTGATTCTTCAGATATGTCCCCTGCCCACTGGCAACTCATTGCTGACGATATTAAAAGTAAATACCAAGATTATGATGGCTTTGTAGTTTTGCATGGTACCGATACCATGGCCTACACAGCTTCTGCCTTGTCTTTCATGTTCGAAAATCTAACAAAACCTGTGATTGTGACGGGCTCGCAAATTCCACTGTCGCAACTTCGTTCTGATGGCCAAGTAAATTTACTTAATGCAATGTATTTAGCCGCTAATTACCCAATTGCTGAAGTAAGCCTGTTTTTCAATAACCAACTGTTCCGTGGTAACCGTGCAACAAAAGCCCATGCCGATGGTTTTGATGCGTTTGCTTCACCTAACCTTGAACCGTTAGCATTATCTGGAATTAATATTCAACTGATCAAAGGGCAACTTAGCCCTTACGTTGACAACGAATTACAGGTATCGAATATTACACCACAACCAATTGGTGTGCTTTATCTATACCCTGGTATAAGCCCTAAAGTGGTAAAAAGCTTAGTTAATGATGACATCAAAGCACTTGTTTTACTTAGCTTTGGTGTGGGTAATGCCCCACAAGATCCAGCGTTTTTAGATATTCTAAATGACGCTAGTAAACGCGGTATGGTGATTGTTAACCTAACACAGTGCTTAAAAGGTCAAGTGAATATGGGGGGTTATGCAACAGGTAATGCCTTATTAAATTGTGGTGTGATCAGTGGCTACGATATGACATTAGAAGCGTGTTTAACCAAGTTACACTACTTATTTAGTCAAAAGCTTGAAGTAGAAACAATTCGTCACTTGATGCAAGACAACCTGCGTGGTGAATTAAGCCGATAATCAATACAATTGAATACAAAAAAGGCACCAACTGGTGCCTTTTTTTATACTTTTGATAATTAACGAACTTTTTCGTCAATTTCAACTAAGTCTGTTAAATGGCAAATCTCACCACTGTGAGTTTTAATACCATGCTCACCGAAGTAGTCACGTTGTGCTTGAACAAGGTGACCATTACTTGGCGTTGTTAACGTCGCAATGTAAGTTTGTGTTGCTGTTAACACAGGGAACGCAAGACCAGATGCAACTGCTGCACCTGTCACTTTACGTAATGCTGCTGATTCACGCTGCATAGAATCGATAAACTCAACACCTTCAGCTACATTATCTAAGTAATCTGCACGGATGATACAACCAGCGCGCCATGTTTGTAGCGTTTTCGAAAGGTCAACTTTCCACTGATGGGCACGAGACGCACCTTTGATAAGCGCTAAACCTTGACGATAAGCAAGTAAGCTCGCCAATGTGAATGCATCTTTTAACTCTGCTAAGTCTAAATCAACGGTATCAGTTGCTTTGGCAGCGTAAGTCATTTCTTTCGCAGCATGTGTATCACAGGTATTTGTTAAGTGACGAGCTTGTACAGCTGCCACTAATGATGGCACTGCAATGCCAAGCTCTAAGGCATTTTGTGCAGTCCATAAACCCGTGCCCTTAGCGCCAACCTTGTTATCGATTAAATCGACTAGTGGCTCACCTTCTGTCGTTTCAAGACTTAAGATATGGCTTGAAATTGACAATAAGTAGCTATTTAAAGTGCCTTCTGACCAGTCATTGAAAATATCAGCCACTTCTTTCGGTGAACGATTGGTGCCTAAACGCAGTAGTTGGTACATTTCTGCAATTAACTGCATTAACGCATATTCGATACCGTTGTGAACCATTTTTACAAAGTGACCACTTGCAGATTGGCCTACACGCGCAAAACATGACTCACCTTTGTAGCTTGCCGCTACTTTTTCGAACCACGGCTCTACACGCTCCCAGCCGCCTTCTGAGCCACTCGCCATCATAGCAGGACCGTGACGCGCACCTTCTGCACCGCCAGAAATACCCATAGTGGCAAATTCAAATTTGTTTTGATATTTAAGTTTACGGCTAATACCATCTTTGTAGTTACTGTTGCCGCAATCTACAATAATGTCATCACAGTCAACGCCTGCTTCTGCAAGCTCTGTACATACTTTATCAACCAATTCACCAGCAGGAACTAATAGTAAGATTGAACGAGGCGGTTCTAAGCGTCTAACCATATCATTTAAATCAGACACTATGTGTAAACGGTCTGCCAAACCAAGCGTTTTCGCACAGCTTAGTAACTCAGCACCCGCATCAGGGTTTTTATCATAAGCTACTAATGTCAGCCCTTTTTCAATCAGGTTGAGGGCAAGATTTTTACCCATAACGCCTAACCCTACTAATGCAACTTGCATTTAGTGTCCTCCTCGGTAACAACTATTGGTTAGTTAATCAAAATAATTACGCGCGCATTATACCCAAGCAGCCCAAAAATGCGAGCTTGTAAGCTAAGTTGATATAAATCATCAAAATCATGAAGCGACGTTATGGTCAGTATATCAAAATAACGCAGGCATCGGACCAGATTTTTATAATACCCTTTAAAAAGGTATGTGTATTGACGCTACCTGACACCGGTGTCATAATAACGTCATTGTTACTTTGTATATTACAATTTAATACAGGCAGTCTGATTCTCATACGTAAGAACACTATTTTTACTTATGAGTTCTACAGCGTGCTTATGTATAAGCCAATATAAATGGTTTAATTGCACGGCTTTTTAATAGATAACCATCAATTTGCTTAATTTAATTAAGCGCACAGGAGAATTTGATGCTAAGACGCACAAAAATTGTTGCGACCCTTGGACCGGCAACCGATCGCGATAACAACCTAGAAAAAATTATTCGTGCAGGTGCAAATGTTGTTCGTTTGAACTTCTCACATGGTGTAGCACAAGATCATAAAGACCGCGCTGAAGCGGTACGCAGCATTGCTAAGCGTTTAAGCAAGCACGTTGCTATTCTTGCCGACTTACAAGGCCCTAAAATTCGTGTCTCAACTTTCAAAGATGGTAAAGTAAACCTAGAAGTAGGCGCAAAATTTACTCTTGATGCAGAAATGGAAAAAGGCCAAGGCGACGTAAACGCGGTAGGTATCGACTATAAAGAGTTACCAAACGATGTTAAATCAGGTGACTTACTATTATTAAACGACGGTTTAATTCAATTAACAGTTGATAGCGTAGATGGTGCCCTAGTTCACACGACTGTTACTGTTGGTGGCGTACTTTCAAACAATAAAGGGATTAACCGTTTAGGCGGTGGTCTAACAGCCCCTGCTTTCACTGATAAAGACAAAGAAGACTTAATCACTGCCACTGAAATTGGCGTTGATTACATTGCTGTTTCATTCCCACGTAGTGGCGATGACATGCGTTATGTTCGCTCTTTAGCAGAAGCAGCTGGCTCAAACGCGCAACTTCTTGCAAAAATAGAACGTGCAGAAGCGGTTGAAACAGTTGAAGCGATTGACGATATCGTACTTGCTTCTGACGCTGTTATGGTTGCACGTGGTGACCTTGGTGTTGAAATTGGTGATGCAGCCCTTGTTGGTAAACAAAAACTTATCATTAGCCGTGCGCGCTCGCTAAACCGTACTGTTGTTACAGCAACACAAATGATGGAATCAATGATCGATAACCCAATGCCAACCCGTGCAGAGGTTATGGACGTTGCAAACGCAGTACTTGATGGCACTGATGCCGTTATGCTATCAGCTGAAACAGCCGCTGGTGACTACCCTGAAGAAACTGTTGCTACTATGGCCCGCGTTTGTTTAGGTGCAGAATCTCAAAAAGAAACGCACGTTTCTAAACACCGCTTAGACAGTCGTTTTTCATCAAATGCTGAATCAATAGCCTTATCTGCTATGTATGCAGCTAATCATTTAGATTCTGTAAAAGCGATTGTGACACTAACAGAATCAGGCAGCACAGCTAAGTTAATGTCGCGTATTAGCTCGGGTCTACCAATTTACTCACTATCGCGTCATGCAAGCACATTGGGTCAAACAGCTCTTTACCGTGGTGTTTACCCTGTGTTCTTTGATTCAACAAAATGTGAAGATGACAGCATGGTTCGTGACGCATTAAACACACTGGTTGAGCTTGGTTCTCTTGTGGCTGGCGACACAGTGATTTTAACGCACGGTGATGCGATGGAAACAATTGGTGCTACAAACACAATGAAGATTGTAACAGTTTAAACTAGTACAATTACTCGTTAAAAAGGCGCATTTAATGCGCCTTTTTTGACTTAATTAGTGTCTATTGTTAACTAGCTGGCCAGTGCTGCTTTTACTTTATCGCGGTAGCTACGGCTCACTTTTAATTCTTGGCCGTTATCAAGCACTAATAAATATTCACCGCTTACTTGCGTTACAAGCTTGCTAATTTGCTTAGTATTTACAATAGCACTACGATGAACACGTACAAATAATTGCGGGTCGAGCTCTTGTTCAAGCTCTTTCATTGTTTTACGTAAGATATGTGTTTGTCCGTCTTGGCAATGTAAACACATATAATCACCTGCCGCATCAACCCATTGAATTGTCACCACAGGCACACGAACAATCTCACCCTGCTCTTTTACAGCGAGTGATTCTGGATAACGCCTATCTGCTAGGCTATCTCCTGTTGCTAATTTCTTTAAAATTTCTTCGCAGTTGTTACCTGTAATACCCGCAACAAAGCTCGCTAGTTTCTTCTTATGGGCGTTATCTTGTTGTGTCTTTAAATAAGTATGCACTTTCTCTACCGCCTGTTTTAGTCTGTTGTCATCGACTGGTTTAAGAATATAATCCAATGCATGAATTTCGAATGCTTTAACAGCAAACTGATCAAATGCCGTTACAAAAACAATTGCTGGTAGTGGATTAACACTCTCGCTTAATGCTCGTGCTACTTCAAAACCATTCATGTTTGGCATTTGGATATCCAAAAATACTAATTGAATGTTACCAGATAAACACTCATCAATTGCTTCTTGTCCATTGCTACATAAACGAATAACTTCCAAATCGTCAAACTCAGAAAGTCGTACAGCTAAGCCTTTTCTGGCTAATGGTTCGTCATCAACAATCAGCGTTCTAATTTTGCTCATTTATTTAACAGCCTTTTCAAACGGAACACGCAGATTTACCTTTAATCCACTTGGCGTATTGTCAGAGAGTACAAACGAATAATTGTTCTCATAAAGTGTTTTTAGTCGGTCTTTGGTATTTGCTATGCCAACGCCTTGAGAATTAACCAGTTGGCCATTTATCAGCTCGGTACCAGGACCATTATCGCCTACTTCCAATAATAGTTCATTTGCGAAAACTTGTGCTTTTATATCAATTACACCACCTTCATTTAGTTGTGCAATAGCATACTTAATGGCATTTTCGATGATCGGTTGCAGTATTAAACTTGGCACTAGCGCTTCTTTTGCTTGCTCACTCACTTCAACATTTACCTGCAAACGTTCATCAAAACGTACTCTTTCAATTTCTAAGTACAACATTAAAGCATGTAACTCCTGCTCTAATGGGACTTTTTTGATTGGATCTGTGTTTAACGTATAACGTAAAAAGTCACTTAACTTAGAGACCATTAGATTTGCATCTTTGTTCTCTTTTACCAATATCAATGTAGAAATAGCATTAAGCGTATTAAATAAAAAATGCGGGTTTAACTGATAACGAAGCATTTTTAGTTGAGCTTCATGGGCCATTGTTGTTGCTTTTAACGCTTTTTGTCGCTCACTTTGTAAAAGCTGGTAATACTTAATTCCAAAGTACAAACCACTCCAACACAGAATGATATAGACAGAATCTAAACCTTGTTGAAGGTAATAAAACCACTCATTTGGCCTATAACCATGGCGGTATATTTCCCATAAATTGAACTTTTGTACTACTGCCCAAAGCGTTCCCGTCAAATAAGACGCACCAAAAACAACGAGCATTAATACCCAAGGTGACGCGTTCCATACTTTCCTATACATATAGCGTAAAGGTATCGTCATTAAGCATCCTGCATAAGCATTCAAAACGATAACAAACACGTATATGTCACGCATTTCAAATACTTTTGAGCCTATATAATTTACTAATGCATAGCCAATCCAGCCAGCGATCTGCAGGACCCAGAAAAAACGTTGTCGATTATCAACTAAAGATTGCCAATTCAAAATAACGAGTTACCTTATATACTTATTTTTATTATACCGATAGTCACGAGAATAAAGCACTGCCGCCTATCTTGATTTTTTATAGCCTTACCGCATTCTTCAGGCATTAAAAAAGCGAAGACTACTACAGCCTTCGCTTTATCATTGCTTTATTTTTAAGCTAATTTATCTGAAGCCACTTTATAATTTGGATCTTCAATCACATTAACTTCAACAATATCACGTGCCTTATGAAGGAGTTGAATGCAATCAGGACTCAAATGACGTAAATGTAATTGCTTACCTGCTTTCTTATATTTATCCGCTAGGCTATCTATGGCTTCAATTGCACTATGGTCAGCAACACGGCTGTGCTTAAATTCAATGATCACATCTTGAGGATCATTTTTAACATCAAATAATTCAGCAAAGTTTTTCACTGAACCAAAGAACAATGGACCATGTAGTTCATATACTTTTGAACCTTGTTCGTCTATGTAATTACTTGTGTAAATGTGCTTCGCATGCTGCCAAGCAAATACTAGTGCAGATACAATGACACCCACACAAACCGCTATTGCCAGGTCGGTTGCAACGGTTACACCTGAAACTAAGACAATCACAAACGCATCTGACTTAGGTACTCGCTTCATCATTTTGAAACTTGCCCACTCAAATGTGCCTAAAACAACCATAAACATAACACCAACTAGCGCTGCTAATGGGATCATCTCGATTAAACTTGCTGCAAACACGATAAAAACAAGAAGCAATAAAGCTGCACTAATGCCAGATAAACGTGAACGACCACCCGAGTTTATGTTGATCATTGATTGACCAATCATGGCACAACCACCCATTGCACCAAAAAAACCACAGGTTACATTGGCAGCACCTTGACCTATACACTCTTTATTACTGTGGCCGCGAGTTTCTGTGATCTCATCAATTAAAGTGAGTGTTAATAATGATTCAATTAAGCCAATTGCCGCTAGGACTAATGCGTAAGGGAAAATAATTTTAAGCGTTTCTAAATTAAAAGGCACCATAGGAATATGAAATTCAGGTAAGCCACCTGCAATAGTCGCTTGCTCGTTACCTGTCATGCCTTTTAGAAAATCAAGTACCGTGCGCGCTTCTAAATCCAGACCAATGACTAAACCTGTCACGGTCACAATCGCAACAAGCGAAGATGGTACTGCTGTCGTGAGCTTTGGCAAAAAATGAATAATAGCCATAGTTAAGGCAACTAAACCAAGCATAATATAAAGTGCTTGACCTTCCATCCACTGCTGGCCGCCCATGCCATCTGGTACTTTAAACTGCCCTAACTGCGCTAAGAAAATAACGATTGCCAAACCGTTTACAAATCCCAACATCACTGGATGTGGCACCATGCGGATAAATTTACCGAGCTTAAACACACCCGCTAAGATCTGCAATATCCCCATTAATAGTACAGTGGCAAATAAATACTCTACACCATGATCTAATACTAAACTTACCATCACAACAGCCAGTGCGCCTGTAGCACCCGAAATCATGCCTGGTCGACCACCGAAAATAGCCGTTATTAAGCCAACAATAAATGCAGCATATAAACCGACTAATGGTTCAACGTTAGCAACGAAAGCAAATGCAACTGCTTCTGGTACTAATGCTAACGCTACAGTCAGGCCTGATAAAATATCGTTTTTAGCAGAGCTGGGGGCTTTGCTGAGTAAGTTAAACATTAAGATCCTCTTTCTTATGAATGCATTTTGGCAAGGCGCAGAATTCTAGCAAAAACTCGATACGTTAACAATTATTAACAACAAAACGGCTAGCACCATAAAATGCTAGCCGTTTTTTGAAAAAGACTAAGTGTAGTAAATAAAAGAACTAAAGTGGTAACGACGTACTACGTTTAACACACGTCATTGTAACATTCGAATGTACTTCTTGAACGAACTCTAGATTCAAAAGGTTGTCACGAACAAACTGCTCATAACCTTCTATTCCTTTTGAAATAATACGCAACATAAAGTCCATTGTCCCCGCCATACTATAACATTCAGTGACTTCATCATAACTCATGATCAAACGTTCAAATTCAGCAAGATTTGTTCTGCCGTGGTTAGACAAGCGAACGTGGGCGTAAACCAACATATCAAAGCCAAGCTTTTTTTCGTCGAGCAAAGCAACTTTACCTTTGATATAGCCATCCTGCTCAAGCTTCGCGATACGACGCCAACATGGAGATTGAGATAAACCAACTTTATCGGCAATTTCTGCCGTTGATAAGCTAGCATCTTGCTGTAACAATGCCAAAATTTGGCGATCTACTTGGTTTAGAGACATTTTATTTCTTTTTCTTTAAAGTTATTGGTTAAATTATACTACTGATTTAAAAATCAGTCTGCTCATTTTCAATTATTTATGCAAAAAAAATGCAATTTCAGCCATAGCGTCCACTAATAAATGGGTTTGTTTTTCGTTCATGGCCTACGGTCGTATTCGGACCGTGCCCCGGAAGAATTTTAACGTCATCTGCTAGACTCAAAATTTCAGACTTAATAGATGCAATTAGTTGCGCACTGTCCCCTTTAGGAAAGTCTGTACGCCCTACTGAGCCTTGAAAAATTACATCACCAACGAAAACTTGCTCTGATGCATCATGGTAAAAAACAACATGCCCAGGAGTATGCCCAGGGCAGTGGCGAACTGATAAACAAGTCTCTCCAACATAGATTGTGTCACCATGAGCTAACCATGCATCTGGATAAAATGGCGTAATCGGCGCAAAACCAAACATTTTCGCTTGCATTGGTAACGAATCAAACCAAAACTTATCATCAAGATGTGGCCCAATGATTTTTACACCAAATTTATCAGCTAGTTGTTTCGCTGCACCAACGTGATCAAGGTGACCATGGGTTAAAAAGATAGATTCAAGTTCACACCCTAATGCACAAAGCTCTGCGCTTAGTTTATCGGCGTCCCCGCCAGGGTCTATCAATGCCGCTTTATTGGTATTTGTACAAACAACAATACGACAATTTTGTGCAAAGCCTGTTACTGGAACTGTAACAACATTCATTTTATTGCTCCATTGAAGGTTGTTCAAAAGCCATTAAAATTGGATACTGCAAATAAGCCTGATCATAAAATGGTGATCGCTTGTATAGCCAATTAAGACGTGCTTCTGGGTCTTTAGCAAAGGCTTTATCTTCACGGACCTTTTGATCAAACTCTAGCGCAAGCTCTGGTTGCTCTTGTAACATTTGCTTTGCGTAAGGTATCAACGCATAGTTTTCCATATACTCAGTGCGCTGAAAAATAGTATTGAATTCTCCCCACGCAAAGAATGAATCAGGTGCTTCAGGATGCAGCAAATGAGTTGCTAGCTCTGAGTATGGCTGATTTGTTGATACCTTATACCAGCCAGTTACATCAACATCAGTGATACTCTTGTAATCGAAGCTTGCTTCAACCCGAAAACGTCCTTCAAAAGGCACGTTAGCAAAAGTATAGTCTTTTACCGAAGCCTGTGTTAACGATTTAGGCCCAGTGTCCTTAACACGCAACACTTCAACACCATGTAGTTTTAATTTACTAATAATTGCACTATAAGCTGGCGAAATATAAAAGGCGCTAGGCACATTAACTGTTTTTTTAACGATTTTTTGCCAGTAAATAGGCAATGCATCATAACTTTCTTCTTCACCAAGATAAGCTACTTCCGCTTGCCCCGATAACTCACTTTTACTACGCGTATATTTAATTCCTTTAAATACCAGTGTATCTGGTTCTGTAGCATAGCTGCGCTCAACCACCAGTTGCGTAGGTTTAAATTCACGTTCTTTTTTAACCGCTGCTTGTAACGCTTGATTATTTTTTGCGAGTGCATCAATGGCACCATCTAGAAACACATAAGTGCCAAGTACACGCTGTTTATAAGGCTTCAAAGAGTGATTCTCAACTAAAATACTCGGTAAAGAGCGCAAATCACCCCAGCCGTTTGAATAACGGGGGGTTGCGACCCAACCGGCTAACCCCTTTTTAAAGTCACGTTTATCCATAACAAAAACTAACGGACCAGGAATATGACCCATTTTCGTCAATTTAGCATCGATAATTGGTTTGAACATTGTATCAAGTGCTTCTGAAACACTGGGCGATTCACTTGAAAAAACAGGATTATAGCCATACGTTACATCATACTGATAATCAGCGCCGTCAGTAACATGCACATCGACATAGAGATCGGGTTTGAACGTATTAATAACCTTCAAGACACCTCGCACTTCTGGGGTATCTAACTTAGTGTAATCTCGATTAAGGTTTAAATTTAAACCATTGGTTCTGAAGCCCATTTCAACGGGGCCACGCTGATTTATACGATTGAATTGGCTACTTCTTTCATGTCCATCAACATTTAAAATAGGAATGAAGAGTATATTCACTTTACTCAAGATATCGCGGCGCTTGCCTGTTGCAATGTCACGCAGCAGCATAAACATGGCGTCTTTGCCATCAATCTCACCACTGTGTATACCTGCTTGAATAAAAATTGTTGGTTTAGCATCAGACGTTAACTGCGCTGCATCGAACAAACCTTGCTCATTCGCAACTAACATTTTTATCTTACGCCCTGCACTGCTTGTTGCTATTGTTTGTACTTTAAACTGTGTGGGGTTGGCAGCCACAAGTCTATCAACAAATGCCATGGTATCTTCATAATTTGGCGAACGCATACCGCCACTTAATTCAAAATCTGTAGTTAATGGACCTTTTTCTTGCATCAACGTCACACTTTCACCTTGCCAAGGTTTTAAGGGTGGTAAGTGACTGTCCATGGTCACAGCAGCAGATAAAAACATTAAGCTAGCAAACATATTACTCTCAGGTGCGATACTTATTTAATTAGAAGAAATTATAACAACTAATCTGAAATGATTGCGTAAACTGCGGTGATTCAACAAAAAAATGGAGCTAATGACATGCGTATATAATTATTTCGCAAAGAAATGTTTTGAGTTTGAGATCAAAAAAAGGAGCACAAGGCTCCTTTTTAAAACTTTTATGAAAAGCGAATTAAGCCGCTAGGCCTTCTTTTGCTTTTTCAACAAGTGCTGCAAATGCAACTTGGTCATAAACTGCGATATCTGCAAGGATCTTACGATCGATTTCTACAGAAGTCTTTTTAAGACCATTGATAAAACGGCTGTATGAAAGACCGTTTTGACGAGCTGCTGCATTGATACGTGCAATCCAAAGTTGACGGAAAGTACGTTTCTTAGCACGACGGTCACGGTAAGCGTATTGACCCGCTTTAGTAACTGCCTGGAAAGCTACGCGGTAAACACGTGAACGTGCTCCGTAGTAACCTTTAGCTTGCTTTAAAACTTTTTTGTGACGTGCACGTGCGATAACACCGCGTTTAACTCTTGCCATTTCTGAAGACTCCTATTAAGCGAATGGTAACATACGTGAAACTAGACCATGGTCATTCTTATGAACCATCATCTTAGGACGTAAGTGTAATTTACGCTTAGAAGTTTTCTTAGTCAGAATGTGACGAAGATGCGCTTGTTTACGCTTGAAACCGCCAGAAGCAGTCTTTTTGAAACGCTTAGCAGCGCCTCTGTGAGTTTTTAGCTTATAAGCCATTGCAATAACTCCAAATGTATTGCTTTACGATTAGGCAAGCAGGCGAGAGGTAAATAAATAACTCTACTTTATAAGGCCAAACTTACCGCCAATGTCCGGTGAAAACTCAGTCAATATAACTGCAATTTTACTTTAAACCGGTTATTTCAGGTGAACAGCAAGCTGTTACTTGGAGACCTGAAATAAATTCGGTGCGCATTATCGCTTGTTTATTACTTTTTAGCAATAGGGGCCATCATCATTACCATTTGACGACCTTCAACACGATTTGGGAAAGACTCAACTTGTGATACATCTTCCAAATCAGCTTTAACACGATTTAATAATTCAATACCAATTTCTTGGTGAGCCATTTCACGACCACGGAAACGAATAGTAATTTTAGCTTTATCACCCGCTTCTAAGAACTTACGCAAGTTGCGAAGCTTAACCTGGTAGTCACCTTCATCCGTACCTGGACGGAATTTGATTTCTTTAACCTGGATCTGCTTTTGCTTTTTCTTTTGTTCTTTTAGTTCTTTGCTTTTTTCAAAGATGAACTTTCCGTAGTCCATAACCTTGCATACAGGTGGCTCTGCATTAGGACTAATTTCTACAAGATCTACACCCGCATCATCTGCCATAGCTTGCGCTTCTTTTAATGACACGATGCCAGCTTGCTCGCCGTCAATGTCAATTAAACGAACTTCTTTAGCTGTAATATCTTCGTTGATACGATTTTTTTGAGCTGTTTGTTGCCCTTTCTTGCCGCCTCTAATGGTACGATCCTCCAAGAATATAAAATAAAAAGCGTGTAGTTGGCTGTTTGTTATGCCCTACACGCTCATGATTTATTGTCGATTTTTTATTTCGTCGCTAATTTTAGCTACAAAATCATCAACATTAAATTTGCCTAGGTCTTCACCTGTGCGAGTGCGTACTGCCACTTCTTGTTGTTCAACTTCTTTATCGCCAACAACAAGTAAATATGGAATACGTTTTAACGTATGTTCACGGATTTTAAAGCCAATCTTCTCATTTCTCAAGTCAGCAGCGGCTCTAATTCCAAGTTTATTTAATTTTTGTACAATTTCTTGAACATAATCAGCTTGTTTATCTGTGATATTCATGATCACAACTTGCTTAGGAGCAAGCCATGTCGGGAACAAGCCTGCGTATTCTTCAGTTAAAATACCAATGAAACGCTCGATTGAACCTAATATAGCACGGTGGATCATAACTGGTGTGCGACGTTCGTTGTTTTCAGCAACATAAGTTGCACCTAAACGACCCGGTAATGCAAAATCAAGCTGCACTGTACCACATTGCCATGCACGGTCTAAACAGTCATACAATGTAAATTCAATTTTCGGACCATAAAACGCACCTTCACCCGGTAGATAATCAAACTCAATGTCGTTTGCTTTTAATGCATCAGCTAGCGCAAGCTCAGCTTTATCCCACATTTCATCTTCACCGATACGTTTTTCTGGGCGAGTAGATAATTTTACTACAATCTTCTCAAAACCAAACGTTTCGTATGTGTCGTAAACCATTTTGATACATGCCGATACCTCATCCATGATTTGCTCTTCAGTACAGAAGATATGCGCATCATCTTGAGTAAAGCCACGTACACGCATTAAGCCATGCAATGCACCTGATGGTTCGTTGCGGTGACAACAACCGAATTCAGCCATACGTAATGGCAAATCACGGTATGATTTTAAACCTTGGTTAAAGATTTGTACGTGACCTGGGCAGTTCATTGGTTTAATGGCATATTCACGTTTTTCAGATTCAGTTGTGAACATGGCATCTGCGTATTTATCCCAGTGACCTGATTTTTCCCATAAACCACGGTCCATCATTAATGGACCTTTCACTTCTTCGTAATCATACTCACGTAGTTTTTCACGAACAAAGTCTTCTAGTTCACGGTAAATGCTCCAGCCATCATTGTGCCAAAACACCATGCCAGGCGCTTCTTCTTGCCAGTGCCAAAGGTCAAGTGCTTTACCGATACGACGGTGATCACGTTTCTCAGCTTCTTCTAAACGTTTTAAATACGCTTTAAGTTGCTTTTTATCTGCCCATGCCGTGCCATAAATACGCTGTAGCATTTTATTTTCTGAATCACCACGCCAATATGCACCCGCCACTTTCATTATTTTGAAGTGTTGGCAGAATTTCATATTTGGTACGTGTGGGCCACGACACATATCAACATATTCTTCGTGATGGTATAAACCCGGACGGTCATCTTTTGCGATATTCTCGTCTAAGATTTCCATTTTATATGTTTCACCACGTGCTTCAAAAGTATCACGCGCTTCTTGCCAGCTGACGGTCTTTTTAACCACATCGTAGTTTGTTTTAGCAAGCTCAAGCATACGCTTTTCAATTGCATCTAAATCGTCTTGGCTTAAAGAATGCTCCATATCGATATCGTAATAGAAACCGTTATCGATGGTCGGACCGATTGCCATTTTCGCTTCAGGGAAAAGTTGCTTAACTGCATGACCAATAAGGTGCGCACATGAGTGACGAATGATCTCTAAACCGTCGTCTTCTTTTGCTGTGATGATTTCTAAGCGTGCGTCATCGGTAATTAAATCACATGCATCAACACGTGAGCCATTAACACGGCCTGCAATGGTTGCCTTGGCAAGGCCAGGACCGATATCACTTGCTACATCATAGGTACTTACTGGGTTTTCGAAACTACGCTGACTGCCGTCAGGGAGGGTAATAACTGGCATTATAAATCCTTACTACAGTGGTGATGCCTACAATGCATCACATGTATTTTTTAAAAAATTAATTTGTAAACTCTGCAACGCTTTTACGAATAAGCATTGCCATTTAGTGCCTATTTAGGCTCATATTCACTGAGTCTTCGCAAACATGAACAACCATTGTCGCCGCTAGTGAATTCAAATACAAGTAGTTAGAAGACTAAATTGACAATTACTTATCCCATTTCATACTTAGTGAAGATAACTTTTTGGGTAAATATGATGTCAAAACCTCGCACAGTTAAATTTGCAACGTTTAATTTGCTAAATTATACAGCACCACCCTATTCTTTTTATCAGCAACATGAACATTATAATAAAACCCAGTGGCGTCAAAAGCAGCAATTTATCGCCCAATTTCTAAACCAAACCCAAGCCGATATAGTCGCTTTTCAAGAGGTTTTTAGCTATCAAGCACTGGAAATACAATGTAAAGAAGCAGGTTACGACTACTTTGAAATAGTTGACACGCCAAGTCACGATGCGCTGTATCCACAGGTACTTTTCAACCCTATTGTCGCCTTAGCCAGTAAGTACCCTTTAAAAAGCTGTGAACCACTAACCCCCTGCCCAGAACTGCTTGAATACTTGAATAACCAAAATGAGTTCAAGTTCAATAGAACCCCTATCAAATGCTTAATCTCAATCCCTTTTTTTGGTGACATTTGTTGTTATGTTGTTCACTTTAAATCACAACGCGTGCAATCAATGGCGCATATTTTAAACATTCACAATCTTGAAGACCCATTACTTCAATTACTACATCAGACAGTGGGAACCATGCAATCGCAAATATCACGCTCCCTTGAGGCGTCTATTGTTTATTACGATGCTTTAAAGACCCAGCGTGAAAAGCAATGTGCAACTATTGTGATGGGTGATTTTAATGATGTACTTACAAGCCCAACACTGTCATTTATGACACAAGGTTTCCATCCAACACGTTGTGAACCATGCATTGAGCAGAATGAACCTGTGGTCGGATTAACGGATGTGTATCAATTTAGTGATGAAAATAAAGCAGGCTATACTAAGCCTTACAGTCATTATTATCACCGCCGTGGTAGCGTACTTGACTATATACTTGTTTCTGCACATTTCAATCCTGAGTGTGCAATGTCAAAAGTCAGCTCTGTCTCATACTCAAGCTTTGAAGATCATTTAAATCCTGCCGAAACACTTGAAGACATAAGCGTCAGTGACCATAGTGCGATTGCAATTAAAATTCATTTTTAAAGCAACTGTTTTTCAAGTCGTTACTTGCTATAATTGCGAAAATTAAGTTATTTAGAGAATGACCATGAGAACATGCGGTGTAGAAATTACCGGCAGCGACGTACTGCTGTGTATTTTAACAAAAGATAATGATGTCTTTGATATCCGTGATATAAGACAAACTCGCTTTACCTTAGCTAACGGTAACGACACTGAAGTTATGCGTAAATTTCAATTTGATTTCAGAAAACTAATGCAAGACTATCAAATTGATTCTGTAGCAATTAAAGAGCGTCAACCGAAAGGTAAATTTGCCGGTAGTGCAAAAGGTTTTAAGATGGAAACAGCTATCCAACTTATCGAAGAACTAGATGTAGAAATATTAAGCGCAACGGCAATAAAAGAGCAACTAAAACGTAACCCTCTCCCTATTGCATTCGAAGATACAGGCCTTAAAAAGTTTCAAGAAAATGCCTTTATTAATGCCTACGTTTATCTGATGCGTAAAACATACAAGCAAGGCGAAGCCTAAGCCTAAACATCATCAATACTTAAAACGTGCTTATGCACGTTTTTTTGTGTCTGTAAAAAGCCATCCTTTCCTCTGCACTTAAAAATACACTCTGTACATTAGTCTTATATTACTTTCATTTGTCGACAATCTATGCTTAGTTAAACATGTAAGCTAATGCTAAAAAATATTCAACCTATTGGGTTAGCTATTTTCGCATCAAGTCCATGACAACAATTTAATAGGACACGGAGAACACAATGCAAGCAAATAACATACATGGTAACAGTCTCCCATTAACACAGAGCTATTTCCAAGGCGCTACAGACGTTCCCTTGATTGACAAAACAATAGGTCAGTACCTTGACACTATTGTCGACAATAACCCTGAACACCCCGCTATTATTGTTAATCATCAAAACATCCGCCTGACGTACAAAGAATACCAACAGCAAATTAATCAGCTCGCTATGGGGCTGCTCTCCCTTGGCGTTAAACCAGGAGACCGTGTTGGTATTTGGTCTCCTAATAATATTGAGTGGTGTTTAACGCAATTCGCAACCGCAAAAATTGGTGCCATTATGGTATGTATTAACCCTGCATATCGTCCGAGTGAATTAAAATATGCTCTTAACAGCGTTGAGTGCTCAACGCTCATTACCGCAAGTGAGTTTAAAGCGAGTAACTATATAAGTATGCTTAATGAACTTGCATCTGAGCTAAAAAGTTCACATGCAGGTGAATTAAACCTAAATGCCCTTCCACATTTAAAAAACATAATCCGTATTGGTAATGAGCCAGCTCCAGGAATGTTTAGTTTTGATGATATTATGCAACGCGCTACAGATGCTCATAAACTCGAGCTCGATGCGATAGCTGCTACATTGCATTGCGAGCAAGATATCAATATTCAATTTACATCAGGTACCACTGGTAACCCAAAAGGCGCGACCTTATCCCATAAAAACATTCTCAATAATGGCTTTTTAATGGCTGAGGCTATGAAACTAACATACCAGGATAAGCTCTGTATTCCTGTACCTCTGTACCACTGTTTTGGTATGGTGTTAGGTAATTTAGTGTGTATTAGTAAGGGCGCAACAGCAGTCTTCCCTGGTGATTCATTTGATCCTAAAACAACCCTTGAAGTAGTAGAAAAAGAACGCTGTACCGCTCTTCATGGTGTACCGACCATGTTTATAGCAGAATTAGAACACAAAGAGTTCGCTCAATATGATTTATCTAGTCTACGAACAGGCATCATGGCCGGTTCGACATGTCCTGAGCAAGTTATGCGCAAAGTTCATTCATTAATGCACATGACTGAAGTCGTGATTGGTTATGGTCAAACCGAATGTAGCCCGATTAACAATGTGACTGAAACTGACTCACCAATTGAAAAGCAAGTGAGTACTGTCGGCCGTGCTCTAGCCCACACCGAAGTAAAAATTATTGATGAACTGGGTGATATTCAACAGATTGGCATCCCAGGTGAAGTATGTAGTCGCGGTGCGGGTATCATGCGCTGCTATTGGAACGATAAAGAGAAAACGGATGCCACCATCGATAAGGATGGCTGGTTACACTCTGGTGATTTAGGGGTAATGGACGAAGAAGGGTTTGTTTCTATTGTTGGCCGCATTAAAGATATGATTATACGTGGCGGGGAGAACATATACCCACGAGAAATAGAGGAGGTACTTTACACCTATCCAGGTATCCAAGATGCCGCTATTTTTGGAATTAGCGATGAAAAATATGGCGAAGAAGTGTGTGCGTGGATACAACCACAAGATGATGCAGTGCTAGATGAGCATGCCATTCGCACTTTTTTAAAAGACAAGCTTGCCTATTTCAAAGTACCAAAACATATTCGCTTTGTAGATGAATACCCAATGACAGTTACCGGGAAACTGCAAAAGTTCAAAATGCGTGAGCAAATGCAGGAGTTGCTCAGTGAAAAAACATTCTCCTAATTAAGAGATAGCTAAAGCTCTGCATTACCTGAGCTTTAGCTAAAAGCACATTTTCTATTTATCTAAAATAGCCTCAAAGCCCCCATATATCATGCGTTTACCGTCAAATGGCATGGGGTTGTTCTCAGGGCTCATTCGAGGGTCGCCCATTATGTTCTGCCAACCGTTATCACGAGCATCTTTGGATGGCCAGATCACCCAAGAAAACACCACCGTTTCATTCTCTTGAGCTTTAACAGCCATAGGAAATGAAGTTACTTCTCCATCAGGAACATCGCTTCCCCAAGCCTCGACCACCTTTTATGCACCGTATTCTTTAAATATTTCGGCTGCTAACTCTGCATGAACTAGGTACTTTTCTTTATTTGCTGTTGGTACAGCGGCTACAAATCCATCGATAAATGACATAAGCTATCTCCTTTTGTTAACACATTAACCATAGTTAAAGAAAAGAGAAGTACATAATGATTTAGTCAATAAACGCTTAAAGCTACCAAAATGGCACTTACTCAGCTATACAACGCCTTGTTTTATCATCGCTTCTGCTACACGTTCGAAACCAGCTATATTAGCACCAAGGCTTAAGTCGTCCTTATGAGAATATTGTTTCGCTGTCGTCGAAACAGTCTCGAAGATAGTCCTCATAACTTGTTGGAGTTTTTCATCAACTTGCTCTGGTCGCCATGTTTGCATGCTAGCATTTTGTGCCATTTCAAACTGACTAGTTGCCACACCACCCGCATTTGCGGCTTTGCTGGGTCCAAGATAAACCTTATGCTTTTTAAAAACAGTAAGCGCTTCTGCTGTGCTAGGCATATTTGCACCTTCACATACAATTAAGCAACCATTCTCTACAAGTGAATTCGCATCATTTTTAGTAATTTCATTTTGAGTTGCACAAGGTATGGCAATATCAGCTTCATATTGCCATACCTTATGGCCATTGCTTGGGTACTGATTAACGGGTGTAAACTCTGCTTCAGCGTGCGTGTTTAAGTAGTCTCGAAGTTCAGCTCCTTGTTCGGTTTTCAAGTGTTTAACAAGCTCAACATCTAAACCATCTTTGCAGTATAAAGTCCCTTTTGAATCGCTACAGGTTAAAACGATAGCATCACACTGGCTAAGCTTATCCATCAGATGCAATGCTACATTACCCGCGCCAGATACGAGACAACGCTTTCCTTTTAAAGAGTCATTTTTAGCATCAAGCATAGCACTTAGAAAATAAGCTATGCCATAGCCTGTCGCTTCAGCCCTTAATGCAGAGCCTCCCATCAGTAAAGGCTTACCCGTGAGCACCCCTTGAAACTGATTAGTTATGCGCTTGTATTGGCCAAATAAATAGCCTATTTCTCTTGAACCTACGCCTATATCACCCGCTGGTACATCCGTTGTAGCACCAATGTGCCTATATAGCTCTGTCATGAAAGACTGGCAAAAGCGCATAATCTCGTTATCACTTTTCCCTTTCGGGTCAAAGTCTGCACCTCCTTTTGCGCCGCCTAAGGGTAAACCCGTTAACGCATTCTTGAGGATCTGTTCAAAGCCTAAGAACTTAACGACTCCAAGATTTACGCTGGGATGAAAACGTAGACCTCCTTTAAAAGGCCCAAGAGTAGAGCTAAACTCAATACGATATCCCCTATTAACATGCACATTCCCGTTATCATCAAGCCATGGAACTCTGAAAATAATTTGCCTTTCTGGCTCAACTAATCGTTCGATAATGCCCAGTTTTTTGAAATCATTATTACCATCTACAACATGGTTAAGCGATGATAGTACTTCCTCAACAGCTTGATAAAACTCAGGTTCGTTAGGGTTAGATTCCTTTACTGTTTGCAGAATTCCTTGTAGATATTGCATGCCAACTCCTCTTTTAAGCTATTGAAATAACTAGTTACTAATTAAACTCTATCCTGTAGAAGATCGATCACTTAGAATAATGAGAGAAGACTACTCTATAAAAACGGTTTAAAAGGTCAAGTGATCATGTGAGAGAGCCACTCGCAAAGTTAACTTTATTGCTAGAGCATATTGTTTGTTGTGGATTTAAATGAAAAGAGAAGACATTTTTAACGGTGCTAACAGAGGGTTAATTACAGAAAATAGCTTTGTCGAAATGCGAATTAGGATCAATCATAGCGCACATTGGAGTACGCTATGACACATAATAATTTACTTACTCGGCCACTCAAATGCGCCCACATCCCCAGGGAACACAACCGGCGATTCAATACCGTCTTTGTTCACTGATACGACACCAAAATAGTAATTATCGATCACGACATTTTTAAGGGTTGCTTCGGTTACCTTGCCAACGTCCCGGCTAAACTGCCACTGTGGTTCACTGGTATAACGCCAATAAATTTTATAGCTAACCACAGTTGGATCATCACTTTTATGCCAAGCTAGTGTTGTACTTGGCTTTACAGCACCTGAAATACTGACACCTGTCGGCGGGGCTGGTGCCCAGGCCATTGACGCCATAGTCACAGCATTTAATGAGGTTAATTTAGCCGCATAGGCAAAATCAACATGATCGATGGTGTCACCGTAAGTGATACCATTTTCAGTACGTAGGTCTTGATGCTGTTGATTGTAATTTTCATTGGTTTCCATAATGCGCACCGCTGCAAAGCCAACATCATTAAATGGACGATGATGCCCTCCTCGACCAAATCTATCGAGTCGATAGACCAACATGGTATCGAGATTTTCAATATATCTATCGGCAATTGTATCAATGTAGCGTGCAAGGTTACGACTTGCAGAGTCGACTTCACCACCGGTAAAACGGCGTTTATGAGCTTGCTCTTTTGTTTCTATAACGCGTGTACCTTCTGAGAAAATACGTGCTGTTGTGTTATCTGTAACGCCATTAATGCCGGTTGAATTACCAATCATGTCGTTATTTAAAACACCATGAACACGCCAGTTATGCTCTTGTGCATATTTAGCTAAAATTTTACCACCAAACAAGCCTTGTTCTTCACCAGATAGTGCTGCATAAACAATCGAGCCATTAAATTTATGCTTTGATAAAACACGCGCAGATTCAAGCACACCAGCCACACCGGATGCATTATCGTTAGCCCCTGGCGCATCTGATTTATAGTCCATTACATCAGAGACTCTCGAATCAATATCTCCGGACATCATTATCATGCGATTTTCATCAACTTGGCCGCGCTGAATAGCCACGATATTGACAACCTCTACTGGGTTTGGAATACGCTTTTCACCAGAAATAGTGTCTTTTACTTCGATAATTTCTAAGCAATTACCACAGGCTTTTGAAATAGCCTCGAACTCAGATTTTATCCAGCGCCTTGCCGCACCGATTCCGCGCGTATTTGATTTTGTTTCCGATAAGGTGTGACGAGTGCCAAAATCAACCAGCGTTTGAATGTCTTGCTCTATACGCGTTTTTGAAACTGCATTTGCAATATCATGCAAAGCTTGTTGATCTTTGTATTGAGGTGTCGTGGCATGCGCTGCCGCTGTTAATAATAGTGATGAGCTAAACAAAGCACCACTTGTGGTTATTATTTTACGCTTAAACATAGTTTCACTCCTTCAATGAATCATTCAAGGCTAACTAATATTTCATTTCACGCAATAGTTATGAGTTAGAAGACAGATTATTAGGTTAAAACAATTGGTAAACTAAATTTAGTATGAGGCCGATACTAAGATTTATCAGCCTAAATGGTCGTTTTTTCTAAAACTACTCTGGCTGTTTTACACTGGGGAGTTTTATTCCGCTGTGATAAAAAATGACTCGATTGCCACCTGAGTTTTTTGCATTATACATCGCCTTATCAGCACATTGGATTAAATACTCAGCATCACCATAATGCTCGGGGAATAAAACTGCACCAATACTTGGCGAGTAACTTAGAAACTCATTATTATATTCAAGAGGTTTACAAATCTCTTGACGTAATAAGTCAACGATTTCAACAACATCTTGCTTATTACTAATGCTGTTTAAAATAACAACAAACTCATCTCCCCCCAAACGCCCTACACTATCTTCTTTTTTAAGTTGGTGACGAAGACGTTTCGCAACTGTTTTTAATAGCTTGTCACCCGCTGCGTGACCATGAAAATCATTTACTTGCTTAAACCCATCTATGTCAATAAAGAGGACAGCGATAATTGTCGATATTGTATTAGCAACAGATAATGACTCTTCTAGCTCTGAAATCAAAAAGCTGCGATTAGGTAAATCTGTCAATGGATCATGACCTGCCATATAAATCAGTTTTTGTTCGAGATTCTTTTGCTCGGTAATATCATAAGCAATGGCCACCCTGACTTGTTTTTCTTCAGACCAATAAACTGACCATAAAACATGCACAATACGGCCATCTTTTCTAACCCACCTGTTTTCAAAACGTGGTTGCTGATTATTTATAACAATTTGATTAATAGCATTGATAGTTTTAGCTCTGTCTTCTGGGTAGACAAAATCTAACATATTTCTACCGATAGCTTCTTCAAGCGTGTAACCAAAGATAGTTTCAAAAGCAGGGTTAGTAAAAAGCAAGCAGCCCTTTGCGTCTACTACACAAACAGCATCTAATAAAAGCTCAATAATATCAGACAAGTATTCAGGCGTTTCTTTCTTCATAAGCGACTTTCAAGCTGACTATAAAATGAGTATAGCCTAAACCGAGCAAGTAACTGAGTAATTAAGTATTAGTTGGGTACAACTTTTTTGATAAAAAAGTTGATACGATACAGAAAAATACAATGCCGCTTAAATCCGCAAGTAAATCAACGAGATCAAAAGAACGCGTGGCAATAAAGTATTGACTGAACTCCTCCAAGAAGACAAAAGTAAATACAATTAAAGCAGCCCAATATATTTTAACCCCCCCAATAACACTGGCTTTGAACTTAAACGCTAAATTTATAAATAGTGTGAGCAATCCAAACAAGAAAAAATGTCCTAGCTTATCGCCATAAGGTATTGCAGCAACTAAATCAAAAAACACCGATTTTTGACCTGTATTAGCAAGATAAATGACCCAACCGATAAACCCAAAAAAACCAATTGCTAATAGAACAAGAAAACGTTGAAACATGTGGTTACGGTGCCATATGAGAAGTTAAAAACAAAAACTGATAGGGAATGACTTTATTCCAATAATGCCAATCATGAATCCCTGGACGTTCAATATAATCATGTCGAATACGCAGTTTTAACATCGCTTGATGCAAGGCTCGATTTTGCTGAATAAAAAAGTCATCAACACCAATATCGAGCATGATAGGAAGATTATCAGCGCTTTTTTTCCATGCTGTATTACCTGCTGCAATTTTATGAAGGTTATTAACTATCGCGATGCTATCCCACCTTGCTTGATTTTCTGCATAATTACCAAGCACCTTAGTAAGATCAAACTCTGCACTGAAAGGTCTTACATCAACCCCCGCAGACATCGCGGAAACGGCTGCAAACCGATGGGGATGATTAATCGCAATATGCAGCGCACCAAAGCCACCCATCGATAACCCTGTAATTGCTCGGCCAGTTTTAGACCGATTAGTCGAATAATTAGAATCGATATAGTTTACAACGTCTTCAACAATATATGTTTCATATTGCGATGTTTTGTCGACCTCAGAATCTAAATACCAAGAGCCGAAGTTACCATCAGGATTAACAACGATAACATTATATTGGTCAGCAAGTTGTTCAATATTAGTGAGCTTTGTCCAGTCAGTGTGATTACCACTAAAACCATGTAATACGTAAACAACATTGTAGGTTTTAGACTCTTCGTAGTGGTCAGGTAAAGTAATTGTCAGCGGTTTTTCTATCGCGGTCTTATTACCTTTAAAGGTGAAAGTGTCTGTTTGATAAGCACTTATAGGTAAGCTAATCATGAGTGCAAATAAGCTAAGCAGTTTTTTCATGGTGAGTTCCTTTTTCTTATTATAGTTCCATGGCAATTAAGATATGTAAACAATTGAATCATGATGTATTTTAATAGTTTTTTAGGTAAATCAACTGCTAAAAATTCTGCTCAGTGATATAGTTAGGCAATCTTACTTTGAAAAGTGTCGTGTATGTATCGTTTATTTGAACGGATGATAAATCCATTTCCAAAAGAGCAGCCTTCCCAGCCACCCAATACGTTATTTGCATTTTGCCGCCATTATACTCGAGGCATGGAGTTATCACTGATACTGATGTCTCTAAGTGCTGCAGCTTTGGCTATTTTAGAGGTGTCGCTCTTTAGCTACATGGGGCAACTAGTTGACTGGTTAGGCCAATACACTCCAGAGACATTGTTTGACCAACAAAAGTCAGAGTTAATAAAAATGGCTGTCATATTATTGGTTGTTTTGCCAATCGTCGTTTTTTTTCACTCTGCAATTTTACACCAGGCCTTGCTTGGTAATTACCCTATGTCGATCCGTTGGTTAGCACACCGTTATTTGCTGCGACAAAGTATCGGTTTTTACCAAAATGAGTTTGCCGGACGAATAGCAACGAAAGTGATGCAAACATCACTGGCAGTGCGTGAATCTGTCATGAAGCTACTCGATGTGTTGATGTACATTGTTGTTTACTTTGGCGCTATGGTGTTTCTAGTTGCAGACTCAGATTGGCGCCTAATGATCCCGTTATTAGTGTGGTTACTCTTTTATGCCGCTATACAAATGTACTTTGTACCACGATTAAAAAAGATCGCGAGTTCACAAGCTGATGCTCGTTCGGAAATGACCGGTCGAGTGGTAGATAGCTATACGAATATCTCCACCATCAAATTGTTCTCATACACACAACGCGAAGAACAATATGCCAAGGATAGTATGGATGTATTTTTACAGCCTGTTTATCAACAAATGCGCTTAGTAACGAGCCTAAACTTTTCAATCAATACACTAAACTACCTTCTTGTATTTAGTATTGCTGCTTTGTCGCTGTACCTATGGTCGATTAGTGCAATATCAGTGGGGGCAATTGCTATTGCTGTGAGCTTAGCACTTCGCTTAAATGGCATGGCTCAATGGATTATGTGGGAGATCAGTAGCTTATTTGAGAATATTGGTACAGTAGCTGATGGCATGAAAACCCTATCAACACCTATTGATGTCGATGATAAACCAAACGCAGAAACATTAGCTGTAACGCAAGGTGAGATTACGTTTGATTCAGTACAGTTTAACTATGGAAAAGCGGCGAATGAAACCAACAGAGGCCCAGTTATCGATGGATTAAACCTTACTATCAAGCCTGGCGAGAAAATAGGTTTAGTTGGCCGCTCTGGTGCGGGGAAATCCACACTCGTCAATCTGTTACTACGCTTTTATGATGTTGATTCAGGCTCAATTAGTATTGATGGCAAAAACATCGCCAACGTAAGTCAGGAAAGCTTACGCAAACATATTGCGATGGTCACACAAGATACGTCCTTATTACATCGTTCAGTCAAAGATAATATCCTCTATGGACGACCTGATGCCTCTGAGCAAGAAATGCTAGCAGCAGCAAAACAAGCAAAAGCAATTGAGTTTATTGAAGACTTAGAAGACAGCAAAGGCAATAAAGGTTTTGCTGCACAAGTGGGTGAACGCGGTGTTAAGCTTTCTGGTGGACAGCGTCAACGTATCGCTATAGCCCGTGTGTTATTAAAAGATGCCCCTATTCTTATTTTAGATGAGGCAACCAGTGCTTTAGACTCAGAGGTAGAAGCTGCTATACAAACAAGCCTAGATGACTTAATGACTGGCAAAACGGTTATTGCCATAGCCCACCGTTTATCAACAATTGCACAAATGGATAGACTTATTGTGCTTGATGAAGGCGGCGTAGTTGAACAAGGCTCTCATGAGGAACTAATCCAAAAAGGGGGGATTTACGCTGCACTTTGGTCACATCAAACCGGTGGTTTTATTGGTGTAGAGTAGCTCTATCAGCGTTTTTTATATGAACATCTAAATTTTTTCGCTCCGCAGCCAAAGTTTAGATGTTCGTTATACCAATTCGCTTAATCATACATCAACGATGTCTACATATATAAAGTAAAGCTCGCTTGCTTGAGTCACTACAAAGCGTTACCATTGCGCCTAAAATAAACACAAAATAATGGATTATGAAACATTTATTCTCGCTTTTAATTCTCACAGCCTCTTTCTCTTCGCAGGCTGACACGCCCTACTTCGGTGTTGATTACATGCTCAGTGATATTGAGATCAGCAGCGAAAGTGCCAAACCAACAGCCACTTTTTTAAGAGCTGGGGTAAGTAACAAAAATATGGCATTTGAAGCTCAATACCTCGTTTCAAGTAATGATGATGATATCTACAATATAAATTTCGATATTGATAAAAGTGTTGGTCTTTATTTTGTAATGCAATCAAATATCGTCAATGGTTTTGGCCTAGATGTTTCATTGGGCTATGCGAAAACTCAAATGAAAGTAACTTCAACTTCCCAAGAGCTTCCTACCGACTATGACTACGATGGTTTTGCATGGGGCGTCGCAATACATCAAGAAGTGCCTTACATTAAAAATACACATGTAAGACTTGCTTACCAGTCTTTGTTTGAAGGCGATGATGTTGACATCAGTGGTGTAACGCTAGGTTTCACCTATCAATTTTAAGTAGTCAGTCAAAAGGAATTCCATGAAAAAAATATCGAACATTACAAAGCTGTCAACTGTTGCTCTTATTGTCACTTCAATTCTAGGTTGCGGCTCAGAGACTGACTCATCAAAACTAGCAAAAGAAGTTGAGCTAGAAAAGCTTCGCGAAAATGGCACTATTATTGAGACCGTCAGCATTGAAAATAGTCAGGTTCGACTCAAAGCGGGTGAAACGCATCAATTAATTGCAACCGGTATTGATAGCAACGGCGATTCGAGAGATATTACTGACGAGTTAACTTGGCAAACAAGTGATGAAAGCATCGCGAAAATAAGTAGTAGCGGGCTCCTAACAGCTCTAAAAAATGCTGACTCTAGCCAGGGGCTGTTAACCATAACGGCAACCACTATTAACGATATTTTTGATGAAGAGGAAATTTCTATCAGTGATGTGGCAGCCTCGTCAATTTCGTTAAAACAAATAGCGCCAGCATCAGGGAGCATTAACACCTGTATGCCTGCTAGAATATCGGCTGATATTACCTATGCTGATGGGTATATCGCCCAAAATAGTATTAGAGGTGTTAATTTTAGTATTGATGAAGACTCCACAGCTAAAATAAATAACCAAGGCATCATTTATACCTCTGCTGCAGACATAGAAAACACAACTGTTACTGGAACAATCAATAATGTTTCAGGAGAGTTGGTTGTTACTGCAGATCCTGTCAATTTAGAAAGTTTAAATCTAATTGTTGCGGAAGAAACAGTGGATGAGATCACACTGAATGTTGGCGAACAAATCCAACTCGCTGCGCAAGCAACTTATGATGAAAGTGTTTCTGAGCAAGCTGTTAATATCAACCCGAGTGTCAATTGGTCTGTGATCAATGCAGGCTTAGTTGGGCTTTCAGAAAATATCAGTACTGATGAGGATGACAATGCAACTATTTTAGCTTTAAAACCAGGCGTAACACAGTTAATTGGTTCGTGTGGTCCAAAACAAAAAATAGCGACATTGGTGATAGAAGGTAATGACGATCTCAATTCTATTCAGATAAACGAAGGCAATAGCGAATATACAATCTCATCATCAGAGACATTAGATTTGCAATTAACAGCAAATTACAATTCAAGCCCTCAATCTTTAAATGTCACTGAGTTTGCTACTTGGAGCACGAATGATAGCAACTTAATAACAGCCAAACTAATCAACCCTGGTACTCAGCAGGCGGCTTTTAGAGTAACGAGTAAGGCTAATAATTTAGGTACCGCAGTTATCACTGTGACATATGACTCGCAGGTAAGCAGTACCCTCATTAACATCGAGTGACCATAAATAGGGCTCTTTTACTAAAGAGCCCTTCTCTATTAATACAGTAGACGTATTCCTACCAGTACTAGCATTGTAATATTAGATACCAAGCCAATTAAGAAGAAATAGCTGCGTGGGCTTGGGTTTTTCTCAGTGGCTATCGAGTAATAAAGCATCATATGTACTGCTCTTGCTACCACATACAACCACACGCACACGGCAAAGACGCCACTAGTGAGGTTCAGTGTAAAAGCGAGCAGCAAAGTCCCTATAAATAAGGGGCTATTTTCCAATGTATTCATAAAAGTGCGATGGGCACGAAATGTGAAACTCTCATGGCTCAATTCAGGTTCAAGCTTGCCAGGGATTGCCCCCGCTCGTTTTGCCTTTGAAACAGTTGCCACCAACCATTGAATCAGCAGCATTATGAGGTATGCGTAGAACGCAAAATATACAGTTAACGATAATTCGGTCATTTATTGCTCCTTCAAAGTAGTCTAAACAATGGAAGCAAAAAACAAACCAAAATAACTCATTGAATAATATCCCTTTTTAATAAATAAAATATATTTCAATCTACAATTTACTTGGTTATGTATAAACTTTTCATACTCGTTAAATAACCTTTTAGTGGTGATTGTTTATCCTTGATGCACTATTTGATTAATCAATATGCATCAAGTTGCTCAAATAATTATTGTTGATAGTCGTCACAATTATTGGTGGCAAGAAAAGTAAATACGTTTTTATCAGGTAGATGCTTGAATAGCGCATAGCTGTAACCATTTGATCCATCGTAGGAAATGGGCTTGTTACTGAGTATATCTTTCTCTAGCAATAAGATGAGTTGTGATCGGTAGTTTTGTGTTGTAAAAAACCCTTGCCAATACTCACTTTACAATTGAATCTATTTCAAAGTGAGTATTCTCAGCAAGTGTGATTTGCTGTTTCTATTTTGCAAAGCCGTATGACTCAAAAAATAACTTTTGCCCTTTGAGTCAAGAGTTCATATTTTAAATCAACTTATTGAACTTTCTGCCCGTGTCTGTGCAAGTAAACGGCACTTTATAGCGCCGTTTTTAGCATGATAAGAGCAGTTAACTAAATTTATTGAATATACGCACCGCCACATACCGGATTATAGGTTCCTGTTATATGGCTACTCTTTTCACTTGCCAAATAGCGAACAGTATTTGCGACATCTTCTGGCTGTGCAATTTTTTGCGTTGGGGTATGCTGTCTAATCATTTCTTTAAATTCTTCTGGTGCTTGTTTTGTCGCATCGGTTTCAACTAGTCCTGGAGCAACAATATTAGCAGTTATTCCATATGGGCCTAACTCTTGAGCTAAATATTTATTGAAACTATCTAACGCGCCTTTTGCGGTACCATGAGCAATAAAAGCTGGAGCTGGAGTTTCAGATAATGTGCTAGAAATAAAAATCAAACGACCGAATCGCTTTTCTTTCATTACTTTAGCTGCAAATTGAGCTGTATTGTACGCAGCAAACATTTCATCATTTAACTTTTGAGAAAACTCTTGCCAAGTCTGCTCAAGAAAAGGTTTGGAGGTGAAATTCATATTAGCATTTGAAACAAGTGTATCAACTCCTCCATATTGACCAACAAGATTAATCATTTCTTCAACTTGCTGTTGATCACGTACATCAGCCTTAACGGGAAAAGCTTCACCGCCTTTAGCGATAATTTCATCAGCTAGTTGCTTAGCAACTTCAGAACTATTTACATAGTTTATAAATACTCGATACCCTTCTTCAGCTAGTGCCTTAGCGCTAGCAGCACCAATACCTCTTGCACCACCTGTGATCAACGCATTTCTTTTTGACATAAGAACTCCTTAATAGTTTTTAAAGATTAATATTATAATTCAAGCAAAGAACGTAAATTAGTAACAACTTGCCCCAGTAATTCTTCTGACTCGCTGAGGTTTTCAGGGGAAATTTCCTTTTGTGAATCTTGTAAAACGCCATTTGCTATGTCCGAACACTGGACAACGATGTTAAGCGACTGCTCTGTTAGCTTTACTAGCTTTGTCCGATTATCACTGTGTGATTTAAATCGATGTACCCAGCCATTTTTCTCTAATACTTCAATTGAGCGACTCACACTCGACTTTTCAAGATACAGTATTTCGCATATTTGACTTTGAGATAATGAGCCAAACTGTTTTAAAATGAGGATTACCCCCCATTGTTCAGCGGTAATGTAGATACCAGCTTGCTTAAATCGAGAGGTTAATACGCGGTTAAATAATCGACTAGATAGCCCTGTAAGGTGGCCTAAAGAATGAGTTAACGATATTTCTGGTAGCTGTTTTTTACATTCCATAATTTAACAAGCTCAAATTAGTTGCATATACAACAAAATATAACAAACGAGATCCATTTACAATAAAAATTGCTAAATTAAATAAGGGTCATTATTAAATAAGCTTGATCTGTTTTTTTCTTTACCAAAGCCCTTATAGCCATTACCCTGATTGATTAAAATATTTGTGTGGTTTGGTTTCTTAACCTCTTCATACCAACGTACTAATTATAAATAGGTTTTTTATGCGTTTAGGACCAGGACTTCTTGTCACTGCCGCCTTTATCGGCCCAGGCACCATCACCACTGCAAGTGTAGCCGGTGCTAATTTTGGTTTTGCTTTGATATGGACGTTACTTTTCTCTGTTATTGCCACCATTCTACTTCAATCAATGGCTGCTCGCTTAGGTGTAGCAACTGGGCATGACTTAGCATCAGCTTTAAGAACAACGATTCAAACACCCGTTTTTAAAGCTTTAGCGGCTATTTTAGTGATCAGCGCCATAGGTATTGGTAGTGCAGCTTATGAAGCGGGTAATTTGACAGGTGCAAGTTTAGGTCTGCAAGAAATTGTTCCTTCTGTGAGCCCATTATTATGGACTCCACTGATAGCAATTCTAAGTGCTGTACTTTTATATACAGGTAAACATAAGGTAATAGAAGGCGCATTAATTATTCTCGTTGTACTAATGAGTATAGTGTTTATATCAACTTTAGTAATGGCTGCACCGTCTTTAACGGCGATTTTAATAGGCTTCATTCCAAGCCTACCTGACGAATCAATCACAACTGTGCTGGCATTAATTGGCACGACAATTGTGCCCTATAATTTATTTTTGCACTCAGGTGTCCTTGCAGAAAAGCATGATAAAAATAAAGACATGCAAAAATTAATAAAAGAAACAAACCTTGATACTGGTATATCGATCACGCTTGGCGGTGTGATCACCTTAGCAATTTTATCGACTGCTTCCGTGGCTTTTTATGGTACTGAAGCTGGCAAAATATCTGCAGCTAACATGGCCGTACAACTCGAACCTTTATTAGGTTCAATGGCTCACTACTTCTTCGCACTTGGTTTGTGCGCAGCAGGTCTAACAAGTGCTATAACCGCCCCTTTAGCAGGGGCTTATGCTGTGTGCGGTATGCTTGGCTGGTCAACACAAATGAGTAACACGCGTTTTAAACTTGTTGCAATTACTATTTTACTGTTTGGTGCATTTGTTGCTTCACTCGGTCTTGATCCTGTCGCTGTTATTATTTTTGCACAAGCAGCTAATGGCCTCCTGCTACCTATTGTAACGACGTATTTGGTATGGCTAGTCAATCAAAAAACTGTAATGGGAGATTACACTAACTCTATGCTAGTAAACCTAGTGACAATACCCGTACTTGTACTTATTTTTGGACTGAGTAGCATCAAGTTGTTTAGCTTGATTTTCTAAGGATTTATAGCCGCAGGTTTATAATCTGCGGTTTTAATTTGTCTTAATAAACACGATTCAGATTACACTGTATGGTTTTAGTAAACTTTGCAGCATTAGCTTGTGACATAGAAGTACACCTAAAGTTATAGAATACCTTCTAATTTCTTTCCTTATCACAAGCTTTTAGCAAATCATCTGGGGTTATTACAATTTGCCGTGTTGTATTTTCAACTTTCTTTCTTACCTCTTCTTTACTAAAAACCAAGTGACAACCACTACCATTACTTATTTCAATAGAAGACAGTTTTATATCCATTACCTTTGACTCACTTGATGACTGCTCATATTGCCATACGTTAACTTCATCTGATTTTAATGGCATGTCCATTATCTGAGTACCGTACTTGGTTTGAAACTTTACTTTAACCAAAAGCTCTTCAGAGGTAGAATTTTTAACACTCGCCCAATAAATACTTGAGCAAGAGCCCAAAGCAAAAATTATCAGTAACCAAAAAATTGATATTTTTAATCTTTCCATAAAATACTAGAACTCCAAATCAATCTTTTTATGTCAATTTCAACAGCTTTGCTACCTGATACACGCTCCTTCAAATTAGGTGTATTTTTAGTTTCATTATAATATTTCATCAGATCTATCTTTCCCTGTTTTGGATAACCAGGAGAAGACGACTTAACCTTTTGAAGAATTATATTAGTACTCCCTTTATGACCCCACGATAAGCTAATACCTCCTACATGCATAAGTATTGAATGACCAAACTCATGTGCTGAAACTAATTTAAACTCATCATCAATCAACTTCTCCGGGATGCCAGCTCTTATAGACCCTCTTTGATAAACAAAACTCGCATCAATACCTAAAATAGCGGGATTCATGGAACGACTATAACTTTCACTTTCTTCAATCTCTAAATCCACAGCAATAGCGTTGGAACTATTTTTATGCACAGGGTTAACTATTACGTTAAAGCGAACACCGGCAACTGTAATTGTGTTTGACCAATATTGCTTAATACCCGTCTACGAATATTTTTCTTCAAAAAAGCAATTAGACGACAGGTACTAATAAGCTTTAAAGCCAATTTATTTACTTTTATAAAAAAGCCGTTGCTCATAAAAACAACGGCTTTTTTATTTCTGAGGCTTTAAGCTAATAAGCTTAGGCTTTACCAATCACTTCTAAGCCACCCATGTATGGGCGTAACACTTCTGGTACAACAATTGAACCATCAGCTTGTTGATTATTCTCTAAGATAGCTACCAGTGTACGACCAACCGCTAAACCTGAACCATTTAGTGTATGAAGTAGCTCTGGCTTTTTCTCGCCTTGACGACGGAAACGCGCTTGCATACGACGCGCTTGGAAATCAACCATGTTTGAACATGATGAGATTTCACGATAGGTATTTTGTGCAGGTAACCATACTTCTAAATCGTAAGTTTTTGCTGCGCCAAAGCCCATATCACCCGTACATAAAATCACTTTACGGTAAGGAAGTTCTAATGCTTGTAAGATTTGCTCAGCGTGACCTGTAAGCTCTTCTAGCGCTTGCATTGAATCTTCAGGCTTTACTAGTTGTACTAACTCAACTTTGTCGAATTGGTGCTGACGAATAAGACCACGTGTATCACGGCCATAGCTACCTGCTTCACTACGGAAACAAGGCGTATGCGCTGTTAAACGAATTGGTAAGTCGCTTTCGTCGTAAATTTCGTCGCGAGCACTGTTCGTAAGCGGTACTTCAGCTGTAGGAATTAAGCTAAAACCAGGTTGTTGCTGACCGTCGTCATCCACTAAACCTAAGGTGTGGAATAAGTCACCAGCAAACTTAGGTAATTGGCTTGTACCGTATAAGCTTGCGCTATTAACAAGGTAAGGCACATACATTTCTGTATAGCCGTTTTTGTCTGTGTGGGTATCCAGCATGAACTGCGTAAGAGCACGGTGCATACGTGCAACTTGACCACGCATAACGGTAAAGCGTGCGCCACTAATTTTAACGCCCATTTCAAAATCTAGGCCATTTACATCTTGACCAACATCAACGTGATCTTTTACTTCAAAGTCGTATGACTTAGGCGTACCCCATGTAGAAATTTCAACGTTTTGGTCTTCGTCTTCACCTACTGGTACAGACTCATCAGGTAAGTTTGGAATAGCAAGCGCAATTTGTTTAAGCTCTTCAAGTACTGCGTCTTGCTCAGCTTTAACGCTGTCTAGTTGATCACCAAGGTTACTGACTGAATCAAGAAGCTGTTGTGCTTTTTCGTGCTCGCCTTTCGCTTTTGCTTGGCCGATAGCTTTGGAACTTGCGTTACGCTCACTTTGAAGTTCTTGCGTTTTTACTTGTAATGTTTTGCGTTTTTCTTCAAGTGCAGTTACCGCTGCAGTATCAAGTTCGTAACCGCGTGATGCTAAACGTGCAGCCGCTTGTTCGATATCTTGACGTAAATATTTAGAATCTAACATGTTAGTTTTTAACCTTTTTGCATTACCAGCTGAAGGCCCAGCCAAGCCATAAATATACACACCACCACGTTTAAGGTGATATTGAGGGCCATTTTAAAAAAGTGACCTTGTTGCAACAGCAACAACGAATCCATTGAGAATGTTGAAAAGGTGGTCAATGCACCTAAAAAGCCAATACCAATTAAGGTTTTAGCGGGGCTAACAGCGATTATTTCTTTTTCAATCAAGCCGTATAAAATGCCCATTAACAATGAACCAAGAATATTAACTGTCAACGTGCCAAAAGGGAATCCCCTACCGAGCAGTTTTAGCATGGTTTCGCTAAGAAAATAGCGTAAACACGCCCCAGAAGCACCACCCATTGCAATCATCATGTAAAGTTTCAAACTATTCATAACGTTTAATATCACTTTGCTCGTTGCGCTGAGTTAAATATTCCAGCTTTTGTTTAATTTTTTGTTCAAGGCCGCGATCAGTTGGAAAGTAATACTGGCGATCATTAATTGCCTCAGGGAAATATTTTTCACCAGCTGCAAAGGCACCTTCCTCATTGTGCGCATACCGATATTCAGCGCCATAACCCAAGTCTTTCATTAAGCTAGTTGGTGCATTGCGTAAATGCTCTGGCACCGGATGACTCGGCTCATTTTTAGCATCTTGCAGCGCTTGGTTAAACGCCATATACACAGCGTTACTTTTCGGCGCACTGGCTAAATAAATGGTGGCTTGTGCTATAGCGCGCTCACCTTCACTTGGGCCAACACGTTGAAAAATATCCCACGCATTGAGTGCGACTTCCATAGCTCGTGGGTCGGCATTGCCAATATCTTCTGTGGCAATCGCTAATAAGCGCCTTGCCACATAAAGCGGGTCTCCGCCACCAGCTAGAATACGGCAATACCAATATAAGGCACCATCAGGTGAACTTCCACGCACTGACTTATGAAACGCTGAAATCAAGTCGTAAAACTCATCACCGCCTTTGTCATACTTGGCTAAATGTGTTGGTAGCACTTGGCTTAAAACATGTTGATCAATAAGATATTTGCCCTGCTGCTCAGAGGTTAAATCAACCGCTTGCTCTAACAAGTTAAGCACTTTACGCGCATCGCCATCACTTGCTTGGCAAAGCGCTTGTTTAGCGTTTTCGGCAATTTCAATGTGTTTTTGGCTGAGCTCTACGTCTTCACGTAAGGCGCGCTCAATGACGGTAAATAAGTCAGTTTGCTCAAGTGCTTTTAATACATATACACGGGCACGAGACAGTATCGCGTTATTAAGTGCAAATGATGGGTTTTCAGTGGTCGCACCAACAAAAATAAAGGTACCGTCTTCGATATGTGGTAAAAATGCATCTTGCTGAGATTTATTGAAGCGATGTACTTCGTCTACAAATAGTAAGGTGCGTTGCCCTCGTCCTGCAAGATTTGCTTTCGCTTCGCTTACTGCCTCACGAATATCTTTTACACCCGCTGTGACTGCCGACATTTGAATAAGGCTGGCATCGGCATGGTTAGCAATAATCTGTGCTAACGTGGTTTTACCAACGCCAGGTGGTCCCCACAGAATAAGACTGTGGCAGCGACCTGCAAGAATCGCTTGGTAAAGAGGTTTATCGGGGCTTAAAAGGTGCTGCTGACCTATGTAGTCATTCAGTGTTTCGGGTCGCATGCGCGCCGCAAGTGGGCGCACATCAGGTCCAAAGTTAAATCCGAGGTTACTCAAGCCTTAATCACCTTGGCTTTGGTCGTCAACTTCAACGCCCTCAGGAATAGTAAATTCAAAGGTTTGAGTTGCTAGTGTTTCGTTTACCTTGGCATCCTTAAAGGTAAATAAAGATTGCTGGCCTGAAGTATCTAATACTGTCAGTGATGCTAGGCCTTGCTCTTTGGCATTAAAGCTAATGTCTAACTTTTCAACTTGGCTCTCAACGCCTTTGTTTGGCGTGACACTAAAGCCAGCATCGGTTGCCACAACTTGGTATTTAGCCCATTGCTCTGGATCTTTGGAGGTCAACAACACAAACGGTGTTGAATCAATCAGACTGTGGGTATTCATAATGGTAACTTGCTCAGCAAAGCTGTCGAAGTAATACGTTTTATCGCCATTTGATACAAACAAGGTATCGTCTGGGCTTTGTTGTTGCCAGCGGATCATCATAGGCTGCTGAAGGGCAATATTTCCCTCACCTTGCATAATAGCTTCACCTTGTGAATCGGTCACTTGCTGTGAAAACTCTGCTTTAAAACTTTTAATCGCAGCCAGTTGTTGTTGCAATGCTTCGCTGTCGTCTGCAAAACTTTGACCGCTTAATAAACAGCCCACAACTAAGGCTAGGTATTTAAATTTTTTCATTAATTTGCTCCACCATTTGGCACTAAGACTTCGCGGGCACCGTTGTGTCCTGGTGCGCTAACAATGCCTGATGTTTCCATTTGTTCAACTAAGCGTGCTGCGCGGTTATAACCTACGCGAAGCTTACGCTGTACACTCGATACCGACACTTTGCCAGTTTCAATTACAAATGATACTGCTTCATCGTAAAGCGGATCTGACTCTTCATCACCGTCTTCACTGGTTTCTCCTGGGAGTAAAATTTCCTCTGCGGCATCACCACTTAAAATTTCATCGATATAATTTGGTTTGCCACGTTTTTTCCAATCGTCTACAACCGCGTGAACTTCGTGGTCATCTACAAACGCACCGTGTACACGCACTGGTACACTGGTACCTGGCGGTAAGTAAAGCATGTCACCCATACCTAGTAAGTTTTCAGCGCCTTGCTGATCTAAAATAGTACGCGAGTCAATTTTACTTGATACTTGGAACGCCATACGGGTTGGAATATTCGCTTTAATTAAACCTGTAATAACGTCAACCGATGGGCGCTGTGTTGCTAGTACTAAATGAATACCTGCAGCACGGGCTTTTTGCGCGATACGTGCAATCAGCTCTTCCACTTTTTTACCCACGATCATCATCATGTCGGCAAATTCGTCAATTACCACCACAATACTCGGTAATTTATCTAGCTCTTCAGGGCCATCGGCCATGCCGTCGGTATCTTTAAAAAGAGGATCGAGTATTGGGTGACCCGCTTCTTTGGCATCACGTACCTTTTGGTTATAACCTTTTAAGTTACGCACCCCAAGTGCCGACATCAGCTTATAACGACGTTCCATTTCGCCTACACACCAACGCAATGCATTGGCTGCTTCTTTCATATCGGTAACAACTTCACATAATAAATGTGGGATGCCTTCGTACACAGAAAGTTCAAGCATTTTCGGGTCGATCATGATCATACGAACATCATCAGGGCCCGATTTGTACAGTAAGCTTAATATCATTACATTAACGCCCACTGACTTACCTGAACCTGTAGTACCCGCAACAAGTAAATGTGGCATTTTGCCAAGGTCAGCACAAACAGGCTCACCAGCAATGTCTTTACCTAGCACCATAGTCAGCGGCGATGGATTTGATTCAAACTTAGGTGCGTTAATAACTTCGCTTAGACGCACTATTTCACGATGTTTGTTTGGCAGCTCTAAACCAACATAGGTTTTACCCGGAATAACCTCTACAACACGCACACTGACAGCAGACAGTGAACGCGCTAAATCTTTAGCTAAGCCAGTGATTTTAGCCACTTTTATACCCGGCGCCAAATCAAGCTCAAAACGTGTAACAACAGGGCCTGGGTATACACCTACAACTGCTGCTTGAATATTGAAATCAAGGAGTTTGGTTTCAACTAAACGCGAAATACCGTCAAGCTCTTCTTGGGATAAAGGATTCTTCGCTTTATCTGGTCGGTCTAATAAATCAAGTGACGGTAAAGGATTAGCCGGTGGCTCTTCATCTAATAACGCTTCAAATTTTTCTTTCGCCGTTGGCGGTGGCTGATACGCAGGCTTTGGCTTGGGCATTGGGCGCGCAGGTGATACGACTGTCGTAGTCGGTTTTTCTGGTTCAGCATCTACTACAGGACTTTGGTCAAGTGCATTCAGTGCCGATACGGTGTCGAAGGATTCATCATCAAGTGCACTAAAACCTATTTCTTGATCCAAAATATCATCTAGCTCATCGAACCCCTCAAACTCGCTATCTGGCTTTTTAGTCTCGTTCGATGATTTTTGCTTAGCTTCATTCTCTTTATTAAAGCTGATTGACGGCTCGTTATCTGGCTCAACAAAGTTAGCATCCGACTCAGTCTCTGTTACAGGTTTGATAGCCTCTTTTTCTCGATGTAACCACGCAGATAATTGTTCACGCAAGAAATAGAAAGCTTGCATGACCCATTTACCCACAAAATCAACAAATTGAACCCACGACACACCGGTTAAAAGTGTTAACCCAGCAAAGAAGAAGCAGAGTAAAAGAATCGAAGTACCAGTAAAATTAAACGTTGGCATCATCGCTGAGGCAATGATATCCCCCACTACCCCACCAGATGAGAAGTTATAAATATCATCAAAATTTATACTACTAATTGCTGTCGCTGACGTTATAAATAAAGCGAACCCGATAACTCTTAACGACAATGTGGTGTAGTCAAGCTGGAAAATGCGATGTGGTTGTTTAAACAGTAAATAGCCGAACAATTGGATAGCGGCAGGCACTAGATAAGCTAACCAGCCAAATGTAAGCAGCAATATATCTGCTACCCAAGCACCCGCAGTACCTGTAATATTTTTTACATTGACGAACTCACCAGTTTGCGACCATGATGGATCGGCCGGATCAAAACTAATTAATGCACATAAAATAAATACTGCTGCAAAGGTACTAATAATTAGTCCTGTTTCTAGCAGTCTTTGAACACCATTTAGGCGCATAGCTCCCTATTCCTTATTATTCTTTACAACTGATCGGTTAGCAGTGAAATACCTTAGCAGGAAATGCCGTTTTATGCACTTTATCTTAACCATGATGGACTGATAATGAACAAGTTTTTATTACTCTACCTGCATTTTAACAGCTTAAGCAATATATGGGCGAATAATCACGCCTTGCTCACCTTTCACTTCTTCCATAACTACATAAGTACGACTTTCACTCACATTAGGGAGCTTTAACAAGATATCCCCTAAAACATTGCGATACTCTGACATATCGTTAACACGTGTTTTTAATAAAAAGTCAAAGTTACCTGACACTAAGTGGCACTCAATGATTTCATCGTGTTTTTTTACAGCAGCATTAAATTCTTCGAATACATCAGGTGAAGTTTTAGTAATAGTCACTTCAACATAAACAGACAAACCTTGCCCAAGCTTAGCAGGGTCAACTACAGCCTTGTAACCTACTATATAACCTTCCCTTTCGAGCTTTTTTACCCGCTCTAAACAAGGGGTGGCACTTAGCCCTACACGCCTTGCTAGTTCTACGTTAGAGATCCGACCATCAAGCTGCAATTCCATCAAAATTTTACGGTCAATTCTGTCGAGTAATTGATGCATAGTGCCAACCAGAGTTTTAAACTATTAAAAAATATATTTTAGATTATATCACTAGATAATACACAAAAAAAGGTGAGACACACTGCCTTGTCATGAATATAATAGTCGAAAATTTCATCCCGTTCTATTAAGGCGAAAAATTATGATTATTGGTGTACCTAAAGAAATTAAAAACCATGAATACCGTGTAGGTATGGTTCCTGCGAGTGTTCGTGAATTAGTAAACCATGGCCACCAAGTGTTTGTTGAAACTGATGCAGGTATGGGCATTGGCTTCACTAATGAAGACTATGTTATTGCAGGCGCTGAAATTCTTCCTACAGCAGCAGACGTTTTTGCTAAAGCTGACATGATCGTTAAAGTAAAAGAGCCACAAGCTGTTGAGCGTGCGATGTTACGTGAAGACCAAATTCTATTTACTTATCTTCACTTGGCACCAGATCTTCCACAAACTGAAGACCTAGTTAAAAGTGGTGCTGTGTGTATCGCTTACGAAACAGTAACTGATGCACGTGGTGGTTTACCACTTCTTGCTCCTATGAGTGAAGTTGCTGGCCGTATGTCTATTCAAGCGGGTGCACAAGCGTTAGAGAAATCTAACCACGGTCGTGGTATGTTACTTGGTGGTGTACCAGGTGTTGAGCCAGCTAAAGTTGTTGTTATCGGCGGTGGCATGGTTGGTCGTAGTGCAGCGCAGATGGCTGTTGGCCTAGGTGCTAACGTTGTCGTACTTGATCGTAATATCGATGTACTTCGTGCTCTAGACGCGCAATTTGGTAATAAAGTACAAGCTATCTACTCTACTGCTGACGCGTTAGAAAAACACGTACTAGAAGCTGACCTTGTAATCGGTGGCGTATTAATCCCAGGTGCAGCTGCGCCTAAACTTGTAACTGCTGAGCACATTAAAGCAATGAAACCTGGTTCTGCAATCGTTGACGTTGCAATCGACCAAGGTGGTTGTATCGCAACATCTAAAGCAACAACTCACGCAGATCCTACATACATCGTTGATGACGTTGTTCACTACTGTGTTGCTAACATGCCAGGTGCTGTTCCACGTACTTCTACGTTCGCACTAAACAACGCGACATTACCATTTATCATCAACCTTGCTAACAAAGGCTACAAGAAAGCGCTTCTTGACGATGCACACTTCTTAAAAGGCTTAAACGTGATCAAAGGCCAAGTTACTTATAAAGAAGTAGCTGAAGCATTCAACATGGAATATGTTGACCCACGTACAGCGGTTGAAAATGCTTAATTAGCATTTTGGCACAAAAAAAGCAGCGAATTCGCTGCTTTTTTTATATCTGTTTATTACTGAGATTAAATAAACCGTTTGATAATAAAGTCGACCTTTACACGCTTAGCTTGCCCAAGTAACTTTTTAACTGGCAAAGGATAATCGTCCATTGTTTCTAAGTCCTGCGGCCCTGTCAGTCGACGACAGTGAGTTAAAATGGCTTTTTTCTCTTGCTCAATTTGTGGCAAGATTCGTTGCTCAGGATCATCAATTAAAATACCATTCTCGATATCTAATCCCCACGCACGAGGGTTTAGATTATGACCACTCAATAAATGAGTACGATTATCTCTGCAAATTCCCTTCAAATGAAAAGAATTGCTTTCATGCTTCCACAGATAGACATTTAAGTTGCCATTGACAATATGACGCTTTTGAGATTTTAAAAACTTATATAAAATCGTTTCATATAAATACGGTAATGCCCCAATTTTACTAAATGGCTCACTGGGTGGAAGATAAAAATCATTTGCCGTTTTATCGCCTACCACAATAGTCACTTGTTTACCTTGTTTTAATAATCGACGTAGCGATCGCAGTAACGGCGCAGGAAAATTAAAATAAGGTGTGTACAGAACTAACTCTTGCTCTGTCGTATCAAACAAAGACTTAATTAAGCGGTTTAGCTTATTACTACGGCGACCGAGGCCCAAAAATAGCCGAACCCCCAGTTGTGCAGAACTTGCTTCACTGGCACTGTTATAGCTGGCAGATTTAAGCTCTCTCATTAGCTGCTTTTGCGCAACTTTTATATCATTAAATTTTGTTAAGGGACGGCAGTCGAGACGCGGGACAGCTTCAGAACTAAGTAGGTACGTATGTATAAAATCAATAACCGAATTACATAAGCCTGCTTGATTAACAAGAAAATAACGGTCAAGGCGATATTTATCATCTTGTTGTAAGTACACGTTATTTAGGCTTGCTCCGCTGTAAAGCAAGGTGTCATCAATAACAAAACCCTTTAAATGTAGTACGCCAAATAGTTCTTTTGCCTTAACTGGCACACCATAAACTTGCACATTAGATTGAAACTTTTCGAGAAAGTCGCAATACATGCTGGCGTTACCCTCTGATTTTGCAGCACCAATTAAACCTCGTTGCGCGCGATGAAAATCTACCAACACCTTTATATCTAATTCGGGATTAGCCAAAGATGCTTCATGTAAAGCGCTTAGTATTTCACGTCCTGCTTCATCATCTTGCAAGTACAACGCAGTAATATAAATTCTTTTTGTCGCTGTGCGAATTAGTCGTAATAACTCACTGCGATATTCTTTTGCATTGGTTAAGACTTTTATATCTTCTGTAGTCAGCCCAAATGCGGGCTTTTCCTGCCAAAATACCATAGTTGCCTGTTCGGTTGTTTAGCTCTTGTGTGTAAGCTAATATCAAAATTAGCTAAAACATACCAAAAAAAAATTGCTTGGTCATGAATAAACGTACTTTGTTGGTGCAATACATTACTTTGTGATTATTTAATAACCAAAACCGAGCTCTAAACTCTACTAATAGAGTATTTACTTAATAAGTACGTACTGCTGGTTTGACTCGTATATTTGTTTATACATACTTTTTTAAGTAAGGATTATTTGACAGCTTTGCGATTTCTGCAAAAAAATAATCAGCCCTTTTGTTTACATCCGCCTTGTTTTTCTTAGAATCGGGCGCATTAACAATCGTATTAAAACGTATTTAGGAAAAACCATGACGAACGCAAAACATTGTAAACTTCTCATTTTAGGCTCAGGCCCTGCTGGTTACACCGCAGCTGTTTACGCTGCCCGTGCCAACCTTAATCCGGTTCTTATTACCGGTATTCAACAGGGTGGACAATTAACAACCACCACAGAAGTTGAAAACTGGCCTGGTGATGCTCATGGTCTAACGGGTCCTGCGTTAATGGAGCGAATGAAAGAACATGCTGAGCGCTTTGAAACAGAAATTGTTTTTGATCATATTAACAAAGTAGATGTATCTAAACGCCCTTTCACATTAACTGGTGACTCTGGTACGTATACCTGTGACGCGCTTATCATTGCAACAGGTGCTTCTGCAAAATACTTAGGCTTAGAGTCTGAAACAAACTTCCAAGGCCGCGGTGTTTCAGCGTGTGCAACCTGTGATGGTTTCTTTTATCGTGGTCAAAAGGTTGCGGTTGTTGGTGGTGGTAATACGGCTGTTGAAGAGGCGTTATACTTATCTAATATTGCAGAAGAAGTTCATGTAATTCACCGTCGTGATAGCTTCCGCAGTGAAAAAATCTTATCAGATCGCTTAAAAGAGAAAGCACAGAACGGTAATGTAGTTTTACATTATAACCGTACTTTAGACGAAGTATTAGGCGATGAAATGGGTGTGACAGGTATCCGTATCAAGGCTACAGATTCACAAGAAACAGAAAACCTTGATCTTGCTGGTGTATTTATCGCAATTGGTCACAAACCAAATACCGACATGTTTGAAGGTCAGCTTGAAATGAAAGACGGCTATTTAGTTGTTGAATCTGGCTTAAACGGTAACGCAACACAAACAAGCGTCCCAGGCGTGTTTGCTGCAGGCGATGTGTCTGATCACATTTACCGTCAAGCAATCACATCAGCTGGTACTGGCTGTATGGCAGCACTTGATGCAGAGCGTTTCTTAGATAACCTATAATTTTGTTAATCTAACACAACAAATTTAGGGGCTGTTACCAACAGCCCCTTTTTTATAACTAAGATTTTGTTAAAATTAAGCTAAATAACAACGATAACGCAATATGATCAAGCAACTATACCAACTCTCAGCCGAGGGTGTCGATTTTCCAAATCCTGAATTTGCGCTTGACGAGCCAGATGGCTTATTAGCTATTGGTGGCGATTTATCCGTTGAACGCATCAAAAATGCTTACAAACATGGTGTCTTTCCATGGTTTAGTGATTATGAGCCGATTATGTGGTGGTCGCCTAGCATGCGTGGTGTTATCGAGTTGGACGAATTTCACGTGAGCCGAAGTTTGAAAAAACATTTGAAGCGCACTCCTGTTCGCGTCACGGTCAACCAAGCGTTTGCACATGTTATTAATGCCTGTCGAGAGCAGCGCTTAGATGCCGAAGGTACGTGGATCACTGAACAAATGATGCATGCCTACATCGAAGCACATCATCAAGGTGTCGCGCATAGCCTTGAAATTTGGCAAGATGACCATTTGGTCGCTGGCCTTTATGGCATTATGCAAAACGGTATATTTTGTGGCGAATCAATGTTTCATCATACATCCAATGGTTCGAAGTTAGCTATGTGGGCGCTTGTCAATTGGTTAAAAAAACATAATGCACATTTTATTGATTGCCAACTTGAAAATCCCTACCTGATAACGCTAGGTGCAAAAGTTATCCCGCGGACTGAATTTTTAACTAGACTTAAACTAGCCCAACAATACGTACCAACATCGCACATGTGGCAACCGCAAGAGTTGATAAATATTTATGACTGAGCATTTACCCACTAGGCTAGGTTTGAGCCAGCAATTTGATTGCAGTTATTTACCAAACCGACAAGAACAACTGTTAGTTATTCTTGATCCAAGCTGTTACTGCGCTGAGAAGTTTGAACAACTACTCGCGCTAGGATTTAGGCGCAGTGGCGATCAAATTTATCGACCGCACTGTCCAGCGTGCAAGGCATGTAATTCGATAAGGGTGCTTGCACAGACGTTTCAACCCTCAAAATCACAAAAACGTAAATTAAACAAAGCGCAAAAAGTATTCACTGTTAATTACAGTGAGTATGAACGAGCAGACTATTACCCTCTTTACTGCAAATACATAACGCAGCGCCATCAAGATGGTTCAATGTACCCACCAGAACAAAATCAGTACGAAAGTTTTTTATTCTGTCAGTGGTTACCTATCACATTTATTGAGCTACGTGATGGAGATAAACTTGTTGCAGTTGCTGTTACTGATAATATGGATAATGCCGTCTCTGCTATTTATACGTTTTTTGACCCTGACTACGAATCGTACAGCCTCGGCAGTGTAATGATCATGCACCAAATAGAATTTGCAAAGCAACAACAAAAACAATTTGTCTACTTAGGCTATCAAATAGACGAATGCAATAAAATGAAATATAAAACCCAATTTTTGCCAGCACAAAAGCACATTGGCGATCAGTGGTTGGCGATTTAATTTACAAAATTAAGCCCTGTAGCTTTACTTATTGCTGTATTTTCGGCAAAATCTGCAGCGTTTAACTATTAAAGAGGTGTTACGCTAAACATGGCGAAAGAAGACGTAATCGAAATGCAAGGGACAGTCCTTGATACTTTACCAAATACAATGTTCCGAGTTGAGCTAGAAAATGGTCACGTTGTTGTGGCTCATATCTCTGGTAAAATGCGCAAAAACTACATCCGCATCTTAACTGGCGACAAAGTAACCGTAGAAATGACTCCTTACGATTTATCGAAAGGTCGCATCGTATTCCGTGCTCGCTAGTGCGTTAACGAGAGATTTAGCTTTTTGCTGCTTTGAATGAGCAGATGTGTTTATTACAAAGAGCTAAAAGCGTTTGTTAAATGGTGTTAAAACTAGTCTTAGTTTTAATTCCATTTAATAAACAAAAAGCCCAGCATTTGCTGGGCTTTTTGTTACCTGTTTTAGGCTGTTTCTAAGCTTGTTTCATATTCAAAGTGAATTTTCTTATCCTTCACGGAGACTTTTACAGAGCCCCCATCTGATAACTCACCGAATAATATTTCATTAGCGAGTGGCTTTTTAAGCTCCTCTTGGATAACGCGAGCCATAGGACGCGCACCCATTGCTTTATCGTAGCCTTTATCAGCTAACAGCTCTCGTGCTTTAGAAGTCAGCTCCAAATTAACCGATTTTTTATCAAGTTGTGCTTGTAATTCAACAATAAACTTATCAACTACTTGTAGAATCACCTCTTTTTCAAGGTGGTTGAACCAAATAATATTATCTAAACGGTTTCTAAATTCTGGTGAAAATACCTTGTTAATTTCACTCATTGCATCGTGTGAATGATCTTGCTCAGTAAAACCTATTGACTTACGCACAGTCTCTTGCACACCTGCATTCGTTGTCATCACCAACACAACATTTCTGAAATCAGCTTTGCGGCCGTTATTATCAGTCAATGTACCGTGATCCATAACTTGTAATAAGATGTTGTAAATATCAGAGTGTGCTTTTTCGATTTCATCAAGGAGTACCACGGCATGCGGGTTTTTGATAACCGCTTCAGTCAATAGACCGCCTTGCTCAAAACCAACATAACCTGGAGGCGCACCAATTAAACGGCTGACTGCATGACGCTCAACATACTCAGACATATCAAAGCGAATAAATTCAACGCCCATACACTTAGCAAGTTGTTTAGTCACCTCTGTTTTACCAACCCCTGTAGGACCTGCAAATAAGAACGAGCCCACTGGTTTATCTTCATTTGCAAGGCCTGAACGTGATAATCGAATAGCAGACGTGAGCGCGTCAATTGACTGGTCTTGCCCAAACACTAACATTTTTAAGTTACGGTCAAGGTTTTTCAGCGTCTCTTTATCACTTGAAGACACGCTTTGCTGTGGAATACGCGCCATTTTCGATACGATCAGTTCAATATCGGATACGCCAATCGTTTTCTTACGTTTTGATATAGGCTGTAAGCGCTGATTAGCCCCTGCCTCATCGATAACATCAATTGCTTTGTCTGGTAAGTGGCGTTCATTAATATATTTAGCACTTAGCTCTGCAGCTGCTTTAAGTGCTTTTTGTGTATAGCGTATGCCATGATGTTCTTCATAACGCTCTTTCAAACCATTAAGAATCTTAGTGGTGTCTGAAACACTTGGCTCAAGAACATCAATTTTTTGAAAACGACGCACCAGTGCACGATCTTTTTCAAAGATATTTTTAAACTCGTTATAAGTGGTAGATCCCATGCAACGCAATTTACCACTTGAAAGTAGCGGTTTAATTAGATTAGAAGCATCCATTACACCACCTGATGCCGCTCCAGCACCGATGATGGTGTGGATCTCATCGATAAATAGAATAGACCCAGGTTTTGCTTGCAGCTCTTTGAGCAGTGATTTAAAGCGCTTCTCAAAATCACCACGGTACTTTGTACCGGCCAGTAATGCACCCATATCAAGTGAATAAACAACCGCATCAGCAATTACTTCAGGTACTTCTTTGTTGACAATACGATAAGCAAGACCTTCAGCAATAGCCGTTTTACCTACCCCAGCTTCACCAACAAGCAGCGGGTTATTTTTCTTACGACGACATAAAACTTGAACTGTACGCTCAACTTCACTGTCTCGCCCAACCAGAGGATCAATGTTGCCATCAATCGCTTGTTGGTTAAGATTTGTTGTAAAGTTCTCGAGCTTAGTCGGCTCTTCACCTTGAACTTCTTGTACCTCTTCATGGATATCATCATGGTCTTCACCGCCAATTTCATCATCGGCTTTGGAAATGCCATGAGAGATAAAGTTGACAATATCAAGACGATTTACATCCGCTTTTTTCAGTAAATAGACGGCTTGGCTTTCTTGCTCAGAAAAGATAGCCACCAGCACGTTGACGCCAGTAACTTCATTTTTACCTGATGATTGTACATGGAATACAGCACGTTGCAGAACACGCTGAAAACCTAACGTTGGTTGTGTTTCACGGTCTTCTTCTAAATCAGGAATAACAGGCGTCGTTTCATCGATAAATTCAGATAACTCGACTTTTAAAGTGCCCATATCTACGCCACACGCATTGAGCGCTTCTCCAGCAGAAGGGTTATCGAGCAGCGCAAGTAAAAGGTGCTCGACGGTCATAAATTCATGGCGGCGTGTTCTCGCTTCGCGAAACGCCGCATTTAAGGTTAGTTCTAAGTCTTTGTTTAGCATTGGCAACCCCTTACTGAGATAATATTTATATACCGTTGTGATGGGCTAAATGTTCACCCTACCTTGGTATTTATTCCTGCTCACAACTACATAGCAGTGGATGCTCGTTATCGCGTGCATAACGATTAACTTGCTCAGCTTTGGTATGTGCAACATCGGCGCTATAAACACCGCAAATTGCTTTACCATTATGATGAACCTGAAGCATCACATCTGTTGCTCTTTCGCTATCCATATTAAAAAACGTCATTAGTACTTCTATCACAAAGTCCATAGGCGTGTAATCATCATTATTCAAAATGACTTTATATTTTCGCGGTGGTTGCAGCTTTTGCTTCTCACTATCGCGAACCGTTTCAATAACACCAGAATCTTTCATGCCACTCATAATTAAATATAGTCTTGTCTTTAGAACTCAAGCAAACTTGAATAAAAAAATAAATAAATTGTTAAAAAATAGTTCAAAACACTTGACTGATTGACTAAATAAACTACAGTCAAAGATAGATTGATTAAACCTTAGTCAGTCTAGCAAATTACACGGTTTAGAATAACTAAATTAGTCAACTTATAGAAGGATGTAGAAGTATGGCTTGTGGAAAAGTCAAATGGTTCAACAATGCCAAAGGTTTTGGCTTCATCGTAGAAGACGGCAGCGAGACTGATATATTCGCTCATTACTCAACGATTGTAATGGACGGTTATAAAACACTTAAAGCTGGTCAAGATGTAACATTCGAATTGCAACAAGGTCCAAAAGGGTTACACGCAACGAATATTGCCCCTAACGATGAGCTCTCTTAGGTAAAACCTGTTCGAGTACCAAGCGAGCGACCTTGTTAAGATCCTCGCTTACTTCCCTCCCCTAATGTTTCTGATATGACCTTGAAAATCTATTTTTCAACCCCACTTCTACTTTTATTAATAGCTATTTGACGACAAAATTGTTGAATTGTTATTAGCCCTTTAGAGTCAAGCTTGTTACACTCTTGTTGCTTAAATTTAGCGATTTAGTCAATTTTGACTAAGGCTAATGGCTAATTTTATTTTGTCAGCTGTTAAGCTAAAAACCTTACAGTCTGTCAGTTGTGACTATTTTGATAGCCAATATTAAGTAGTAACACCTAACAGACTGATTGCTATTTTATAGCAGTAAATTTGCATTGTTGAATATGGCTAATTAAGGGTGGCTGTTCACAGCTTAACCAACCATTACGCCAACTATCTAGGAATGATGATGACATCAAAAATTATCTATACTAAAACAGATGAAGCGCCAGCATTGGCAACATATTCATTGTTACCAATTATCCAAGCTTACACTAACGCAGCTGGTGTTGAAGTTGAGACGCGTGACATTTCATTAGCGGGCCGTGTAATTGCTAACTTCCCAGAATACCTAACTGAAGAGCAACGCATTAATGATGCCCTTGCTGAATTAGGTGAAATGGCTAAAACGCCTGAAGCAAACATTATCAAGCTTCCAAACATCAGTGCGTCAATTCCACAACTACGTGCAGTAATCAAAGAGCTACAAGAGAAAGGCTATGCCCTGCCTGATTATCCTTCTGAGCCAAAAACAGACGAAGAGAAAAAAGTTAAAGCAACTTACGACAAAATTAAAGGCAGTGCTGTAAACCCTGTACTTCGTGAAGGTAACTCAGACCGTCGTGCTCCAAGTTCAGTAAAAGAGTACGCACGTAACAATCCACACTCAATGGGTGCATGGAGCAAAGATTCTCAATCTTACGTTGCAAGCATGGAAGACGGTGACTTCTTTGGTTCTGAGCAATCAGTAACGGTTGCACAAGCAACTGACGTACGAATCGAGCACGTTGCTGAGAATGGTGACATCACAGTTCTTAAAGCAAGCACACCATTACTCGCGGGTGAAGTAATTGATGCTTCTCGCATGAGTGCTGCTAAGCTTCAAGCTTTCCTTGCAAAAGAAATTCAAGCAGCAAAAGATAAAGGTGTGTTGTTCTCGTTGCACATGAAAGCAACGATGATGAAAGTGTCTGACCCAATCATCTTCGGTCATGCTGTAAAAGTATTCTTTAAAGACGTATTCACAAAACACGCTGATCTTTTCAAAGAGCTAGATGTTGACGTAAACAACGGTTTTGGCGATGTTTTCTCTAAAATTGAAAGTTTAGATGCTGCTAAAAAAGCAGAAATCGAAGCTGATATCCAAGCAGTTTATGACAACAATCCAGCTATTGCGATGGTTGACTCTGACCGTGGTATCACTAACCTTCACGTACCAAGTGATGTGATCATTGATGCGTCAATGCCTGCTGCAATTCGTTCAAGCGGTCAAATGTGGAACAGCGAAGGCAAATTACAAGACACGAGCTTTGTCATTCCAGATCGTTGTTACTCAGGTGTTTACCAAGCAACTATCGACTTCTGTAAAGAACACGGTGCATTCGATCCAACAACAATGGGTAGCGTGCCTAATGTTGGCTTAATGGCTCAAAAAGCAGAAGAATACGGTTCACATGATAAAACGTTTGAAGTAGCGGCTGCAGGTACTATCCGTGTTGTAGACAGCGCTGGTACAACTTTACTTGAGCACGCTGTTGAGCAAGGCGATATCTGGCGTATGTGTCAGGTGAAAGATGCACCTATTCAAGATTGGGTTAAACTTGCTGTTAACCGCGCTCGTGCAACAGGCACACCGGCTGTTTTCTGGTTAGACGAAAACCGCGCACACGATGCACAGTTAATCAAAAAAGTGAATGCATATTTACCAAACCATGATACTGATGGTTTAGACATTCGTATTCTTGCGCCACTAGAAGCAACTCAATTCTCATTAGAGCGCATTAAAGAAGGTAAAGACACAATTTCTGTTACAGGTAACGTTTTACGTGATTACCTAACTGACTTATTCCCAATTCTTGAGCTTGGTACCAGTGCGAAAATGCTGTCTATCGTACCTCTTATGAATGGTGGTGGTTTATTCGAAACAGGTGCAGGTGGTTCAGCGCCTAAGCACGTTCAACAATTCGAAAAAGAAAACCACTTACGTTGGGATTCATTAGGTGAATTCTTAGCGCTTGCTGCTTCTTTAGAGCACCTAGCGGTAAATACTGGTAACAAAAAAGCACAAGTTCTTGCTGATACGCTAGATAAAGCAACAGGTACTTTCCTTGCTGAAAACAAATCACCTTCGCGTAAAGTGAAAGAGATTGATAACCGTGGTTCACACTTCTTCCTATCATTATTCTGGGCACAAGAGCTTGCTGCACAAAATGATGACGCAGAACTAAAATCACAGTTCACACAAATTGCCGCAGATCTTGAGTCTCAAAAAGACCAAATCGTTACTGAATTAAACGATGCGCAAGGCCCAGCGATGAATGTGGGTGGTTATTATCAGCCAAATGACGATGCGGCATTCAAAGCGATGCGTCCAAGCACGACATTTAATGATATTTTAGCTAAGTTAGTTTAGTTTTAATCTGTTATAAGGTGCTTGATAAGCGCCTTTAACTGATATGAAAAAGGCCGCATTTGCGGCCTTTTTAGTTTGTTAGCTAATGCGCTTATTTTGTATAAGCTCGAGGCATAGCTGAATCTGTTGTGTAACGCTCACGTAGTTTGTCTTGACGTGCTTCGGTAGAAACCTCTTCACCATTGATCCACATTTTGCTCACGTGTGAATTAAGCTCAAAAGGATCGGCAGACCACATAACTAGATTGGCACGTTTACCTGTTGCAACAGCACCTGAATTAAGCCCAAATATATCGGCAATGTTACTCGTTACAGCACTCAGAGCCCCCTGTTGAGTCATACCGTAAGATACAGCGTTACCTGCATCAAAGCGTAATTGGTATACGTTATGGCTTGAGTCACCGGCAACACCAATAATCACTTTAACACCGGCTTTTTCAAGCTTACCTGCGTTAGCAAGGTTTGCATGTAATGAGTCAAAGCTACCTGGTAAGTTAGCCATTGAACTGATGATCACAGGCACATCAGCCTTTGCTAGTGCATCAGCAACTACAACAGCATCATCACCGCCATGAATCACTAAATTAATACCATAGGTTTCTTTTAGCTTAACAAGTGAAAAAATGTCTGATGCGCGTTGAACACTTGCAATCAGCGGCATGTCACCCGCAAGCACTGCTGCTAGCACTTTTTGCTCTGTAGAAGGCACTTTTTCGTCATCTTTTTTAGCTGACTTTTCACCTTCAAGCTTGTCGATAAGTGTTTTCATTGACATCGCACGAGAGCCCTTGCTCTTTTCACCTAGGTGAACAACAAGTGCAACTTGCTTTTTATTAACACTTTCAAAACTACCCGATAAATCAACCACAGATGCAAGGCCAGCAAAGATACTTTCACCGCCGTTAGGGACAATTACATCTTGAGTAATGCCACCCTTTCGGGCGTAAGGAATTAAGCTGCTACGTGGGTTAAACGCAAGACTTGGATCAAAATCGATAGTTGCTTTGTCATCACTACCATCACGTGAGCCTGCAACAGCTCCCACCTCAACTAAGCCAAGTTGGTTCATTGTGCCGATAAAGCCTGCAGTTACGATTTGGCCTTTTGCATCAATAGTTGTGTCTGCGTTAATCGATGTCGGGTTAATTGCAACAATTTTGCCATCTTCAAAAACAACGCTTGCGCCTTCTAGCACACCTTGCTCTGTTGAAGTGTGTAGTGTTGCATTTACAATTGCCACAGATGCAGCACTTGCTGTCGCAGAAAATAAGCCAGCAGCAACAAGTGACAGCTTTAATGATTTAGTTAATTTTGTCATCAATGTTACTCCTATTTTTGACCTAGCATGAAATCACTTTGTGCTTGGTATTTATCATCGTTACGATCATAAACTTTGGCACCATCGATAAATACTTGCTCAGCTTTTGCGTACACACTAAATGGGTTTTGATTCCAGATAACAACATCAGCTTGTTTACCCGATTCAAGAGAACCTGTTTTATCATCAATACCCAGCGATTTAGCCGCATTTGAGGTGATCCACTTAATTGCATGTTGTTCAGAAATGTCATAACCAACATCGTTTGCACGATACATAACTTTCCCAGCTTCTTGGTTTAGACGTTGAATAGTTGTATCTGAATCAGAGTGAACAACAGCGCATGAATTTTTAACTGCATCGACAATTGCAACGTTCTCTTGAACCATGTCATAGGCTTCCATCTTAAAACCCCACCAATCTGGCCAAAGTGCTGCACAGTTACCATTTTCTGCTAGTAAATCAGCTATTTTGTATGCTTCAACACCGTGGTGGAAAGTACCTGAGTGATAGCCAAACTCTTTGCCAAGGTCAATCATCATGGCCATTTCTTCTGCTTTATAGCAATGGTTATGAATGAGTATATCGCCCTCAAGTACACCTGCTAGAGTATCTAGCTTAATATCACGATGTGGTACTTCTGGGTTCTTACCCGCGTCATAATCACTGTCGTATTTATCCCATTGGCGTTTATATTCAGCAGCTTCAATCCATGCAGTACGATACCCTGCCATATTCCCCATACGCGTTGATGGTAGAACACCTTTGCTGCCATAAACACGTTTCGGGTTTTCACCACACGCCATTTTTAAACCATAGGGTGCATCAGGAAATTTCATACCTTGCATTGTATGCGAAGGAACATTTTTAAGGGTTACACCACGACCACCAATCAAGTTTGCTGAGCCTGGTAGAATTTGTAATGACGTAATACCGCCCTCACGAGCACGATTAAAACCAGGGTCTTGTGGCCATACAGAATGCTCAACCCACACCTCTGCAGTCACAGGGCTGGTCATTTCATTACCATCTTGGTGAGATGCAACCGATGGAGTTGGATAAGCCCCTAAATGTGAGTGCACGTCAATAATCCCAGGTGTTACCCATTTACCTTGTGCATCGATTGTTGTATCAGCTTGAACACTTAACCCCTTACCAACTTGTTGTACTTTGCCGTCAACAAAATAGACATCAGCCTCGTCTAAACGCTCGCCGGTGCCTGTTAATACAGTCGCATTAGTGATAAGGGTACTCGTTGAAGTAAGTGGCTGATAAGTGCTAGGATATGGGTTTTTATTAATTGAGACTCTAGGGTCTTGTGGGCCATTATCTTGACAGCCGGCTAACGCGACACCAAGCGCCATGACCAACAAGGATGGTGCAAATTTTTGCATTCTTACGTTCCTCTTTTTTTATTATTTAATTACTTTAACTAATTGTTAATTTTAATGCGAGTAAACGAGGCCAGTGACCAATATACAAGATGAATAACTAGCCTCACAGAGCACTATTTTTTTATGTAATTGTTATATAGCTGCTCTAACGCACCTTCGGTAGTTAAGCTCGGATCTTTGTTGATAAAATGTTTCACTGTTCGTGTAACAAAATCAGAGTTTTGTTTGTGTTGCTTAGCAAAACTTTTTATTAACGTATCTGCGTCACTGGCAGCGGTTACTCTGTCATGGCGATGCCTGTATTGGCCTAAAGCGCGGTTAAAATCACCGTTATAATCTTCTACCACCAGCTTATAAAATTCACTTCGATCGACACCAAGATCATTAATGCAATAATTGAGTGCGTCTTTAAAGTCATAAAATGTCTTACCTTGCACATCAAATTCTGCACGTTTTTCGCGTACAGTGACACTGGCATCTTCAGTCGCATAACTATAACCTTGAAAAGCTAAACGCTCAGCCGCCTCTGCACCTAACTTCATACCGGCCCGAATACTATGAACAAACTCATCACTCATATCATCAAGTTCACTTTCATGCCACATATGGAAAATGCGTAGTGCCTTAGCGTATTTCGTTGTTATTTTCTTTTTCACTTTTATAAAACGTGCATCAATGGTGAGGACACGTTCATTATGCAGTAACGCAAAGCATTCATAACAGGCTGGAATAGAGATAAACTCAGCGTCCTCTCCTAGATCAACAATACTTTGCAGCATATGCAGTGGCGGACAGTAATCACGCTCAGTTGCTTCACAGCCGCAGTAGAAACACTGATTAAAGTGTTTTGAGCTTACTGCATAAGCTTGTTGATAATAGCCAGATAGTTTTTTAGTCACTTATTCTCCTCACGTTTTAATAGGCGTTGTAAAACTGATTTAGCGCTAGTGTAAATACTCAAATGTAAGTACGAAGTTAAAACCATAAATTAAACCCAACGCCATTTCGCTTTTTCAATTCAAAGGCAAAAATACTTTTCGTTAATTGTGTCAAAAGTAATACTTAATATACAAACTTTTCAATGGGTTAGTTTAATTTATACATATCTTCATACTTACTTACATCTTATCGATTTTCATTAACAGCAACCAGATAAAGATAAGTTAATAATTAAGATGTTCTAACCAAATGGGATAAGCATTCAAACCATTTAATCGCTAAGACATCAACCGGAGAGAAATATGAATACGTTAACAACAACACTTGGAACAGCTCTTATTATTGGCTCATCTGTGATTACTTTTGATACAAATGCAGCGCAATTTGTAGCAGCAGATGATTCACCTGGCACGCAAACGTGTATGGCAATTGCCTCAAACAATCGTTTAGATCTTGTGCATAAAATGCGAGACTTAGGCATCAATAGGCGTGTAATTTCAGACAAGCTTCTATGTAATAATATGTCTACTGCAAAATTTGCGAGTATTTATGGCTTCAATAAGACAGCAAAGTATCTAAAATTAGAATCAACCCAAACAAGTATTCATGACTTGGCAAAAACAGCTGATGATACTGTTATTGTCATTGCTGGTTCTAAGTAAAGCCACTTAGCAACAGGTTTTATATGCCTGTTGCTAACCTTTAAATAAGTGCTGCTAGCAAGCCAAATAAGCCACCAAAAACGCCACCCCAAATCACTAACCAGCCTAAATGCTCTTTAATCATTGTTTGAATAATATTTTTTACCATTGTGGGTGTAAGCTCATTTAAGCGATCATCAACTAGCGCCTCAACTGTCGTATGTAATGAGCTGCCAATATGCGAACTTGCAAAAAGCTTGTCATCTAAAATAGCTTTAAACTCGTCGCTGTGTGAAATGTCAATTACCGCCTCTTTCATTTTCACGATAAACGGCTCACGCATCGGCTCTAAAGCCTGTCGGCCACCGAACATTCCTAGCATACTGCCAAATTGAGAAGCTTCAATCACTTCGATTAATGAGTCATAAGCGGGGCTCAGATTCACATCTGCTATCACTGGCTCAAGGTCAATATTGGGCTTTGCCATTGCCATTACTTGATCAATTTTTTGCTCAGTAAAGAACTCTGTCATAACCAAGTTTTTAATCGCCACTTTAAACGATTCAAATTTAATTGTTATAACACCCGAACCATATAAAAAAGGGACTTTTTCAAACAACATATGAATTGCAACCCAGTTTGTTACTGCGCCCGACAAGGCAAACAAGCCCACTGATAAAACAATTTCATTGTCTAGCAAGAAGCCCAACAATACTAAAATCGCAGCGACAAGATTAGTCACAAGACTTTTGTTCATTCAATTCCCCAGAAAATCTTATTAATCTTGATAATATTAACGCTATGAGTTTGTTAATTCATCGTCTTTTTGCCATAGTTTAGTTAGATGGTCAAAAGGTGAGCAAAACCTATGTGGAATTCAGTGAATGAGCAAATTAGCCAAGCAATGCACTTTGACTTTAAACATACTTTTAAACGCCAATTACAATCACCTAGTAACGATAAATATTTTGAGCTTGCCAATGATTCACACCGTTACTTTGTAAAAGTTGCACATGTCAGTGAGTTAGATCGCCTTGAATGTGAAGCATTTAACCTTAAACTTCTTACCCAAGAGAGCCTGTTTATGGTTCCCGACTGCATCACAGTTGGTAGTAATATCGAATTTTCTTTCATTGTGCTTGAGTGGCTTGAACATGATAAACAACCGCATGATTGTTGGCACATTATGGGCGAGCACTTAGCAACTCTACATAAAAAACACACACAAGCCATGTTTGGTTATGACAACGACAATTTTTTAGGTCCGACAGTGCAACCAAATAGGTGGCATAAAAAATGGGATGTATTTTTTGCTGAGGAGCGCATCGGTTGGCAGCTTCAGTTGCTGCATGAAAAAGGCATAGAACTCGTTAATCAAGATATGTTTATTGCTTTTATAAAGGACATGCTACACGGCCATCTAGTCGAGCCATCTTTGTTACATGGTGACTTTTGGCGCAGAAACATGGGATTCATTCATGCTGTTCCAAGTATTTACAACCCTGCCTGTTATTATGGTGATCGGGAATGCGATATTGCTATGAGTGAGTTATTTGCCCCACTCCCAGACGCATTCTACAGTGCATACGATAGCCAATACCCACTACAAAATGGTTATCAGCAACGCAAACAAATTTATCAACTTTACCCTATTTTAAATAATGCGAATATTTTTGCTGGCCACTATCTGACTGAAGCTAAACAACAAATTAATTTACTCCTTAAATAATCTCCATGCCGCTGTAAAGCAAATGTCATAAATGCAAAATCAGAACTATAATTTGCCTTAGAACATGTTCAAATACAGGTGCTAGCCACTTGTTTATTAGCTGGCTAGTAAGTTATATCAATCGTATTAAATATAAATTCATTTTTGATGGGTTAGAGTTTAATAAAGATTGCAATTTAACTAATTCAGGCATGCCTGATTAAGGTAAAAGCTGATGAAAAATCATTTCACACAACGTATTTCATGCCCTCATTGTGGTCACCATATTCATGTTGCACTAGATGCCAGTGATGGTGACCAAGATTACTACGAGGATTGCAGTGCGTGCTGCAACCCTATTCACTTGAATATGCATATAGATTACGCGCAGAACAAACTAGAGTTGCATGTTGATAGTGATGATGAACAAATTTTTTAATTTGCTTGCCGAGCTAAGTAGTTCTCAACTGTGTTGATGATAGTGTAAGTTTGTTGATCAACTTCAATATTGAGCCTGTCACCAACACTATATCTATCTAGGTTTGTAATAGCGAGAGTCTCTGGGATTAGGTGCAACCAAAAGCCCTTTTCATCGACCTCTCCTACCGTAAGACTTGCGCCATTTACACTCACAAAACCCTTATATAGAACATACTTTTGCCAAGTATTTTCTATTGCTAACTGAATTTTGCAGTTATCTTGTGTATGTGTAATTGCTAAAATTTCCGCCATGGTATGGATATGCCCAGACACAATATGGCCACCGAGTTCTGTGCCAAATGTTACAGAACGTTCAAAGTTAACCATATCATTTACTTTTAAAAGGCCTAAATTGGTTAACTTAAGGGTTTCATCTATTACATCGAAACTAATTATGGTGTTTTCTTGTGATATCTTTTCAAACTTTACAACCGTTAAACAACACCCATTGATAGCAATACTTGCACCAATTGCTAGGTTATTAGCATAAGCGTCCTTAACGTTTAAAGTGAGCCTTAAAACACCTTCTTGAGTCGCTATATGTTCAACTAGCGCTTGGGTCTGCACAATTCCGGTAAACATAGATATACCTTCTTTTCTTCACTAAATAAGTAACAGCGATTTTTATTGATCTATGAATAGATTACAATGGCTGCCTGTTTATTTAGTCGTGTATTTTATGTCTTTTTGTAGTTGGGAAGCCAAACGGTTAATTTCTCTAGCCATCCCTGTATTTTTGGCACAAGTTACCCTTATTTTGATGACGGTGGTGGACACTATTATGGCAGGGCAAGTTAGTGCAACTGATCTCGCTGCATTGTCTATCGCTACAGGTATTTGGAACCCCCTAATGCTTGCATTACAGGGAATTCTATTAGCACTTACAGGGATTATTGCTCAATTTGCTGGCTCCAATGATAAACAAGGGATCAGCCATTATTTTCAACAAGGCTTATACTTAGCGCTGGTATTGAGTGTTATTGGACTAGGACTTGCCAGCCTTGCCGATATAGTGCTGGTTCAGTTAAATACATCACCAGCGATTTTAACCCTTTCAGAGCAATACATTTATTTTGTTAAGTGGGGGATTTTTGGCTTTTTACTATTTAGCGTATATCGGAATATAACCGAAGGTATGGGCATGACTAAGCCTGCATTTTATATCAGCTTAATTGGCTTAGCAGTGAATATTCCGGCTAATTATATATTTATTCACGGAAAGTTTGGTTTTGATGCCTATGGCGGTGCAGGTTGTGGTATTGCGACCGCCCTAGTGTTCAGCGCAATGGCGTTAACACAAGTTATATACTGCCACTTCAGTCAAAAAATTAACGCCAAATCTTTATTAGCAAACTTTGCCTTACCTAAAGTAACGACTATGTGGACAATTACAAAAGTGGGTATTCCAATTTCTTTAGCAACTTTTTTTGAAGTGACTCTATTTGCATGTATCCCTTTATTCATAGCGCATCTAGGAGCCGTTGCTGTAGCGGGCCACCAAATTGCTGCCAGTGTCACAACGTTGTTATTCATGATGCCGCTGAGCTTATCTATTGCGATTAGTATTCGTATTGGAAACCTATTTGGCCAAAAGCATTACGATCAACTTAAAAATGCAGTTAAAACTAGCTATATTTTAGCCGCAATAATTGCCTTTATATTAGCCACTGTCACTTTTTTTGCACGTGATGTGATAAGTCAATTATATTCTGATAATCCTGAAGTACTCGCTCTTGCTTCATCAATCATGGTGCTTGCTTGTATCTATCAATTGCCCGATGCACTACAGGTATCAGCTAATGGTATTTTGCGAGGATTAAAATACACTGCCCCTATTGGTTATATTACCTTTGTGTCATACTGGTTGATCGGCTTTGCTCTTGGCTACGTACTTGCTCGTACAGATTTAATAGTATCAGCAATGGGCCCACACGGCTTTTGGATTGGAATTATTGTAGGTTTAAGTGCTGCGGCTATTATGTTGATGCTTACAGTACATTGGCGATTTAACCATGCACCTTTTAAACATACCTAAAACTTTTTTGAAGCTCACTGTGATTATGGTGAGCTTCCTTGTCGTTGCTTGTTCTGAGTCTTCGGGAGAACTTAATCAAACCTATGCACAGCGGCTACACAATGTTCTTAAATTTAACGATTTTGAGTTAAAAAAGCCGACTACTTTCCCTGTTCAACATGACAAAATTGACGCACATAATAATACGACCATTGGCATGCTTGAGCTTGCCCAACTGCGTCAATGTAAACTCGCGATTCTAATCGCTGAGCACAATAACCAACTTGGCAAAACCGCTTCAGCTGCAAATATATTGAAATACCAATTAGATTTTTTACAAAGTGCAAATACTTGCTTAGCAACCCTTGAACAAAGTGATGAGCTTTATAAAAAAATAGCATTTACAGCAGAGCAAAAAACAATCGCCCTGCCTACTTTTTTTCAAGCTATGCTCAACAACGAACCAGAATTTAAACAAACTTGGCAGCTAACATCTGTGCATCTTGCAGAAGATACCTCTGGTTTTACTGAGACAGAACAGGCAATGCAAGAATTTGCCAAACTTGCTGAGCAGATAAATTCAGGTAATGTAAAAAATGTAGATACTGAGTCAATTGTTAAAAACTTACAGGTTTTGAACCAGTTCAATTACAATAAACTTTTAATATCAGCAGCAAGAACACAGATTAGTTATAATAACCAACTAACAAAACTTTTAACTCAGTTTTCAAGTAACGAGTTATGCCCTCTCAATAAAAATAAACAAAAAGCACGCACATTAAGTAATATCTTCAAAAAGTTTTATTTGCAGCAACTACAGCCCTATCAATCATTTTTGACAGGTAAGTTAGAAGCCCTACAGCCACTCTACTTACAAGTGTGGGGTGATACCTCAATGCATCGTTATGTGTCTGCTTCTGGCGAACATGCTATTTTAGAGCAGCTAAAGCAATCAGCGAAAAGCCACGTACAATGGTGGCAAAACTTTTATAAAGAGTGTGAAATTAGCCCGTTATGAATAAAAAAACAGCACTTAACACAAAAATAGCTAATCCTGCTTGATTCACACAACTAGTCGCTATATATTAGCCTCCGTTGTTTAGCCAAACAAACAACAATTTTATATCAAAATACAACCGTAGCTCAGTTGGTTAGAGCACTACCTTGACATGGTAGGGGTCGGTGGTTCGAATCCACTCGGTTGTACCAAGATATAGGTATAACCAAAGGAAACAGCACTACCACTTTTAATGGCCCAGTCCAAAGGTCGGTGGTTCGAATCCACTCGGTTGTACCAAGATATTTGCCTGTACGACCGTAGCTCAGTTGGTTAGAGCGCTACCTTGACATGGTAGAGGTCGGTGGTTCGAATCCACTCGGTCGTACCAATTTATTCAAATTCTCATAATTTTATCGAGC
>NZ_JAOCZL010000021.1:0-137590 GCF_041414825.1 Pseudoalteromonas sp. 68 DY56-GL68 | reverse complement strand
AATCAACATTATACAGTTGTAGCTCAGTTGGTTAGAGCACTACCACTCTCTATGACCCACGCCAAATTCGGTGGTTCGAATCCACTCGGTTGTACCAATACACTATTTTAGAGTCTTCATCTAAAAAATAATTAGCTCAGTTGGTTAGAGCGCTACCACTCTCTATGACCCACGCCAAATTCGGTAGTTCGAATCCACTCGGTCGTACCAATTTATTCAAATTCTCATAATTTTATCGAGCTAAAATCAACATTATACAGTTGTAGCTCAGTTGGTTAGAGCACTACCACTCTCTATGAGCCACGCCAAATTCGGTGGTTCGAATCCACTCGATCGTACCAATTCTCTATTTCAGAGTCTTCATCTAAGAATAAATAATTAAGAGCACTGAATTTACAGTACTCTTTGATACTTAAAACCGAATTGAGCTTATACTAGCTGGCAACTTTAAGCCCGATGATACCCATTGCAATGAATAAGAGGCTAAGCACTTTTAGTAAGCTTATCCCCTCACCTAGCAATGTCATTCCTATGAGGGCTGAACCAATTACGCCAATACCCACCCAAACAGCATAGGCTAAACTTAAGGGCAAAGATTTAAGAGCCAAACTCAAGCAATAAAAGCTTGCAGACATAGTGAGGAGTGTTAAAAAAGAAACAAGTGGTTTGCTAAAGCCATTTGATTGCTTTAAGCCGTATGCCCAAGCAACTTCCAATAAGCCTGCAATAATAAGTAAGAACCAATTCATGGTCGACCTCTTTAGCATAGGGTCGTCCCCGAAATAAAATTAACATCATAAGGTCGTCCTCATGACGCGCCATCACAAAAAACGCGACGACCATTGCAAATTATCACATGGAAATATCTAAGGCAAATAATTCGAAAGTAATGCCTCCAGCCATGACTTGTGATCTAACGGAGTCAGAACTTCGTTATATTTTATTACAAATACAGTGTTGAAGACTAATCAAAAAAGGCTAAGCTTAACTTAAAAAAAGAAGCTTAATAAACTATGAAAGTACTTGCTGTAATTATATTTATCTTTTCGTATCAAGCATTCGCTGGACTTACTCCTATTACTTACCAACTCGATGGCAAAGAAGTTACTGAAAATGCTGTACGCTATAAAGATGGTTATGGTTACAACTTAGGTGCTAAAAAAACGCTTCGATTAGTAACCTTGGATTGGCCACCTTATATTGATGAAAACCTATGTAACAAAGGCTGGCTCTACCAATTTACGGTTCAATCTTTACTTAAAAAAGGTTATGGCGTCTATATTGGCTTTTACCCATGGGCTCGCGCTGTTAGAGAAGCGGAATTAGGAAAAGCCGATATCTTATTCCCTGAATATCTCATTGAGGAGGATGTAATATCTGACAACTTTCTCAACCAAACTCGCAATAGTCTGTTAGCTTTAAGTCAACCAATGCCCGGTGGGGACTTATCTTTTGTAACTTTAAAAGGTAACTCGATTACATTCAATGGTGACCTTAAATCAATCAAGGAGCATGTTATAGGTGTAGTCCGTGCTTATAAAAACACCAAAAAACTTGATACGATGATCGACAACAAAGAGCTTGATACCATCGTCGCTAATAATGAATACCAACTTATTCATTTATTACTCAGCAATCGTGTCAGCCTTATTGTTGCAGACCTAGAAGTATTAAAAGCAAGCGTATTTAAATCAGAGCTATCTAACAGTGATAAGCAAAGAATTATAGAATCTCTAGTTGCTATAGAGCCAAGCCTAGAATACAAACCACTTTATTATTCTGTTAGCAAAGCAAGCCCAAATTGGAAAAGTACCTTAAAAGATCTCAATGATGAAATAAACACCATGCATAAAAGCGGTAAGTTTGATGAGTTTATTGAAGGTATGAAAAAACAATGCTACAAATTCGATAAAGCGGCGTAACCGCCGCTTTATTTAGATTACACAGGGTGTTACTGAGGTACTCTAACCCAGCCTTCCATTAACACGCGCGCACTTCGGCTCATACTTGCTTTTGTGACTTGCCATTTTCCATCAACACGTGTTGCAGCAGCACCCACTTTTAAAGTGCCAGAAGGATGACCAAAGTTTACTTCCTGTCGTTCACCACCACCTGCAGCAAGGTTTACCAAAGTACCAGGAATAGCAGCTGCAGTACCTATTGCAACCGCAGCCGTGCCCATCATGGCATGGTGCAATTTACCCATCGACATAGCACGTACCACTAAATCAATATCTGTATCACTGACGACTTTACCGCTTGATGCATGATAAGTTTTAGCTGGTGCTACCCAAGCTACTTTTGGCGTATGTTGACGTGCTTTTGCTTCATCAATATGAGAAATCAGCCCCATTTTCAACGCTCCGTAGGCGCGAATTATTTCTAATTTTTCTAGTGCCGATTCATCACCGTTAATAGCTTCTTGCAGCTCTGTACCATCATAGCCAACTTCACTGGCGTTGATAAAAACCGTCGGAATACCCGCATTGATCATCGTTGCAGACAGCATACCAATACCCGGAACTTCAAGCTCATCGACTAAGTTACCTGTTGGGAATAAGGCCCCTTCGCCATCAGCAGGGTCCATAAATTCAAGTTTTACTTCAGCGGCTGGAAAGGTCACGCCATCAAGCTCAAAATCACCAGTTTCTTGCACTTCACCGTTAGTAATTGGCACGTGCACTATGATGGTTTTACTAATATTGACTTGCCATACTTTAACTTCAACAATGCCGTTCTCTGGAATTTTGCTGGCATCAACAAGACCGTTTGACACAGCAAAGGCCCCGACTGCTGAAGTTAAATTACCGCAGTTACCACTCCAATCAACAAACGCCTTATCGATAGCAACTTGACCAAATAAATAATCAACATCGTGATCAGCTTTAGCGCTTTTCGATAAAATTACCGTTTTACTAGTGCTTGAGGTTGCACCACCCATACCGTCAGTTTGTTTTTGGTAAGGATCGGGACTGCCAATCACACGTAATAACAGGTTATCGCGCGCCTCACCTGCCACTTGAGCAGGCTTAGGTAAATCAGTTAAGTTAAAGAACACCCCTTTACTGGTGCCGCCACGCATATAGGTCGCTGGCACCTTAATTTGTGGTTTAAATGCCATTGCTTAATGCTCCTCAGATTCTAAGAAATCTTGCGCGAAACGTTGCAGCACACCACCCGCTGAATAAATTGACACTTCTTCAGCGGTATCTAAACGACACGTCATTGGTACTTCAATGGTTTCACCATTGGCACGGGTAATCACTAGTGTCAGTGTTGCGCCAGGTGTTGGCTCACCTTTGACACTAAAACTCTCACTACCATCAATACCTAATGTAGTTCGCGTGGTGCCTGCTTTAAACTCAAGCGGTAATACGCCCATACCAATTAAGTTAGTGCGGTGAATACGCTCAAAACCTTCAGCTGCAATCACTTCAACACCAGCAAGGCGTACCCCCTTAGCTGCCCAGTCACGTGATGAGCCTTGGCCATAATCTGCACCTGCCACAATGATAAGCGGTTGTTTGCGCTCCATGTAGGTTTCGATAGCTTCCCACATACGCGTCACTTTGCCTTCTGGTTCAATGCGAGCATATGAACCTTGCTTCACTTCACCATTTTCTTTAACCATTTCATTCAGTAACTTAGGGTTAGCGAATGTTGCACGCTGTGCTGTTAAATGGTCGCCTCGGTGAGTAGCATACGAGTTAAAATCCTCTTCTGGGAGACCCATTTTAGCTAGGTACTCACCAGCTGCACTTGACGCTAAAATCGCATTCGAAGGTGATAAGTGGTCAGTAGTGATGTTGTCGCCCAACACAGCTAATGCACGCATATCACTCAGAGAGCGCTCACCCGCTAACGCGCCTTCCCAATATGGTGGACGGCGAATATAAGTACTTTGTGGACGCCATTGGTAAAGCGGATCGTTGTCTTCACCGTAATCTACACTTAAATCAAACATTGGCTCGTAAACCTTTTTAAATTGCTCAGGTTTAACACTTTGTTTGATCACTGCATCAATTTCTTCATCTGTTGGCCATAAATCCATAAGGCGAATTTCGTTGCCTTGTTGATCATGCCCTAATACATCTTTTTCGATATCAAAGCGAATAGTACCAGCGATAGCATAAGCAACAACCAGTGGCGGTGAAGCTAAGAATGCTTGTTTTGCATAAGGATGAATACGACCATCGAAGTTACGGTTACCCGAAAGTACAGCGGTTGCGTATAGGTCGCGGTCAATCACTTCTTGCTGAATTTTAGGATCAAGCGCACCACTCATGCCGTTACAAGTTGTACACGCAAAGGCAACAATACCAAAGCCTAGTTGTTCAAGTTCAGGTAGTAAATTGGCTTCTTCTAAGTAAGACTTAACCGCTTTAGAACCCGGTGCCAGTGATGTTTTAACCCATGGCTTTCGAGTTAACCCTTTAGCATTGGCATTACGCGCAAGTAAGCCTGCAGCAATAACATTGCGTGGATTACTAGTATTAGTACAACTTGTGATTGCAGCAATGATACACGCGCCATCGGGCATTAAGCCTTCTTCATTTTCTAAGGCGCCAGTGATACCCGCTTTATCAAGTTCGCTTGTTGCAACACGGCGATGTGGATTTGATGGGCCCGCAATATTGCGACCAACTGAAGACAGATCAAAGGTTAACACACGCTCATACTCGGCCGTTTTAAGGCTATCACTCCAAAGGCCCGTTTCTTTTGCGTAAGTTTCAACTAGTTTAACTTGCTCTTCTTCGCGTCCAGTTAAACGTAGGTAATCAAGTGTGTTGTCATCGATGTAGAACATCGCTGCTGTTGCGCCAAACTCTGGCGTCATATTAGAAATAGTTGCTCTATCGCCTAATGTAAGTGCATCGGCACCTTCACCATAAAATTCAAGATAGGTCGACACAACTCTTTCATTACGTAAAAATTCGGTGATCGCTAATACAATGTCGGTTGCAGTAATACCCGGTTGTGGCTTGCCTTTGAGCTCAACGCCGACAATATCAGGCAAACGCATGTAAGATGCACGCCCAAGCATCACGCTTTCAGCTTCAAGACCACCTACACCGACGGCAATAACGCCTAATGCATCAACCATAGGTGTGTGGCTATCTGTACCAACTAATGTATCTGGGAAGGCTACGCCATCACGCTTTTGGATCACAGGTGACATTTTCTCTAAATTGATTTGATGCATAATGCCGTTACCCGGCGGGATCACATCAATATTTTTAAATGCTGTTTTCGTCCAATTGATAAAGTGGAATCTGTCATCATTACGACGGTCTTCAATAGCACGGTTTTTTTCAAATGCATCAGGTTCAAAACCTGCGTGTTCAACCGCTAATGAATGGTCAACAATTAACTGTGTTGGTACCACAGGGTTTACTTTTGCAGGATCGCCGCCTTTTGCAGCAATGGCATCCCGCAGGCCTGCTAAATCAACTAACGCTGTTTGACCTAAGATATCGTGGCACACAACGCGCGCAGGAAACCATGGAAAATCTAAATCACGCTTGCGGTCAATCAATTGCGACAGTGCATCATTTAGCATTTCAGGTTCACAGCGACGAACTAAGTTTTCGGCAAGTACTCGCGATGTGTAAGGAAGTGTGGCATAGCTGCCTGGTTTAATTGCATCAACAGCAGCGCGAGTATCAAAGTAATCTACTCCTGTGCCTGCTAATGGTTTTCTAAAATTTGTATTCATGATGATTCTACTTGTACTTGGTGACGGTGAACAAAGGTGGGCTGATTGTTTTTGTATTTATTTCGCCCCTTCATAAAGGGGCAGCTAAGCTACCCCTATCACTGATTTAATTAACGATTAACGCTCAGAAATTGGCGTATAGCTACGTGCTTCTGGGCCCGTATAATCTGCACTTGGGCGAATAATACGGTTATTAGCACGTTGCTCTTTCACGTGTGCTGTCCAACCTGTTACACGGCTCATCACGAAAATTGGCGTGAATAACTTAGTTGGAATACCCATGAAGTGATACGCAGATGCATGGAAGAAATCAGCATTACAGAATAATTTCTTTTCACGCCACATCACTTCTTCACAGCGAACAGACACTGGATAAAGCACATCATCACCCACTTCTGCTGCCAGTTTTTCTGACCACTTTTTGATGATCACGTTACGTGGATCTGATTCACGGTAAATGGCATGACCAAAGCCCATGATCTTGTCTTTACGCTCAAGCATGCCCATCAGCGCATCTTCAGCTTGGTCTGCACTTGTGAAGCCTTCAATCATATCCATAGCCGCTTCGTTCGCACCACCATGTAATGGACCACGTAAACTACCAATCGCACCCGTTACACAAGAGTGAATATCAGACAATGTTGATGCACACACACGCGCAGTGAATGTTGATGCATTAAACTCATGCTCTGCATAAAGAATTAAAGACACATTCATTACTTGCTCAAACAGTGCTGATGGTGCTTCGTCATGTAATAAACGTAAGAAGTGTGCACCTACCGAATCATCATCAGTTTCAGTGTCGATGCGAACGCCGTCATGGCTAAAGCGATACCAATAACAAATAATGCTTGGGAATACAGCAACCATGCGGTCAATCGCATCATTCGCTTCTGAGAAGTCTTGCTCCATTTCTAGGTTTCCTAGCATAGAACAACCCGTACGCATTACATCCATTGGATGCGCGTCTTTAGGAATGTTTTCAAGCACTGTTTTAAGTGCATCTGGTAAACCACGTAGTGATTTTAGCTTCGCTTTATATTCAGTCAGCTCAGACTCAGTTGGTAATTCACCGCGCGACAGTAAAAAAGACACTTCTTCAAACTGCGCTTTATCTGCTAATTCACTAATATCATAACCACAATAAGTTAAACCTGAACCTGACTTACCTACTGTACACAGTGCTGTTTCACCTGCTACTTGACCACGTAAACCTGCGCCGCCTAATGCTTTATCTACCATGAGTGTTCTCCTTATATGTTGTCGTTATGATTTTTTAGCTGAGAAAAGGTTATCGAGTGTGTTTTCATATGAGTGATAATCTAAAAACTCATATAATTCAGCACGTGTCTGCATATTGTCTACTTGGCTTTGTTGCGAGCCTTCGCTAAGGATAGACGAATACACATTAAGTGCAGCTTTGTTCATCGCTCTAAATGCACTGAGTGGATAAAGTACAATTTCAACACCTACTTCGCTTAATTGCTCAGTTGTATAAAGCGGTGTTTGGCCAAATTCGGTGATGTTCGCAAGGATCGGCACATTTAACGCTTTAGCAAACGCTTGGTAATCTGCTAAATCATGTACCGCTTCTGCAAAGATGGCGTCTGCACCAGCTTCAACACACGCTGCGGCGCGATCAATCGCAGCATTTAAGCCTTCTTTTTGGAATGCATCAGTACGCGCCATAATGTAAAAATCACTGTCTGTTTTAGCATCAACCGCTGCTTTAATACGGTCAACCATTTCATCTTTAGACACGATTTCTTTATTCGGACGGTGACCACAACGTTTTTGTGCTACTTGGTCTTCAATATGGAAGCCCGCAGCACCTGCTTTGGTCATTTCTTTAACCGTACGAGCAATATTAAATGCACCGCCCCACCCTGTGTCAGCATCAACAAGAAGCGGTAAGTCGGTAGCGCTGGTGATTCGACGAATATCTTCAAGTACGTTATCTAGGCTAGTCATACCTAAATCTGGCATGCCGTATGATGCGTTAGCAACACCCGCACCTGAGAGGTAAAGTGCTTGGTGACCGGTTTTCTCTGCCATCATTGCGCAGTACGCGTTGACGGTGCCAACCACTTGTAATGGCTTGTTGTTGGCAATTGCCTGTTTGAACTTTAATCCTGCTGACATTGGATAACTCCTATCTTTGAACGGTTTCAGCTCTTTGGCTGACTCTATTTTTTAAATCTAAATTGTGACTGTTTAACTAAAGCGCTACTAATTTTTTGCTGCGAGTAAGTCAAACTTAGTCTGAATATTTGCCTGAGACGCACTGATATGGCGCTTCATAAGCATTTCGGCTAATTCACCGTCATGGTTTTCAATGGCATTAATAATAGCCAAGTGTTCATCAAACGCTTTTGATACACGTGGCCCAACCATACCCATTTGTACACGATACATACGAATTAACTGGTACAACTCATTACATAAAAGATGAATTAGGTGTGCGTTTTTCGACCCTTTAATAATGCGATAATGAAAATCAAGGTCGCCCGCTTCTTGGTAGTATGATTCACCTTCTTTTACAGGCTGTGTTTGTAAGTGCTGGTTCAATAACTGTTTTAAACCCTGTACTTCTTCAGGTTCCATGTTGTCGGCAGCTAACCGACAAGCGAGCCCTTCTAGGGCACTACGAACCTGATAGACTTCGATTAAACGCTCAGCTGTTAGTGCAACAACACGGCAACCGACATTCGCTTTACGCTCTACCAAATAACAGCTCTCTAAACGATTCAACGCCTCACGTAAGGTGGCACGGCTTACACCATAGCGTTTAGCAAGTTCTGGCTCAGAAATTTTGCTACCCTGTTCAATAGTGCCCTGTACAATTTCACGGCGCATGTCGACAAACACTTGGTCTGATGCTGTTGTTATCGTGATATCGTTATAGTTATCGTTGGCTTTTTGCTCTGTCATAAATAGGTCTATCAAAGTACTAAATTAAGATTGTCGACAATTTGTGAGTTCACTATGCGCCCTATCATTGCATGTGTCAACCTTGAGATCGGAAAAACAGACTAAAAAACCAGCAAAATGTCGACATAAAATGATATTTATCAAAAATAATGGCTATAAAGAACATTTATACTGGCAATGTGTCGACACTTCAATCTCGCTCTTAAAAAGCTAAAAATATCCCCCGATAGCGCTATAAATGGTATGATCCAGCTATTATTACGTGATGTGAGAGCCATTTAGTGGACGCTAATACATATATTCCTGACTCATTTATTGATGATGTAAAAAGCTACCTTCCTGAACATTTATCATTAGACGACTTTATTGCAGCCTGTCGTCGCCCACTGAGACGATCTGTTCGCGTAAATACTTTAAAAATGTCAGTCGCTGAATTTGAGCGTCAATGCGCCAAAAAAGGATGGGAATTAATAGCAATTCCATGGTGTGAAGAAGGATTCTGGCTAACACGTCCTAGCGACGAAGAAGCGGCCCTTGCCATCGGAAATACCGATTTACACTTAAGTGGTGCTATGTATGTACAAGAAGCCAGCTCAATGTTACCGCCGGTAGCACTTAGAGCCGAAGTTCAGCAAAGCGATGCGGTACTTGATATGGCATCGGCACCGGGGTCAAAAACATCACAAATCGCTGCCATGATGGATAATAGTGGCGTGTTAGTGGCCAATGAATTGTCATCGTCACGCTTAAAAGTATTAGCAGCAACCCTCAAACGTATGGGCGTAGGTAATTGTGCATTATCACATTTTGACGGTGTGATCTTTGGGGATTACATGTATGAGTGCTTCGACAGTATTTTGCTAGATGCCCCGTGTTCAGGTGAAGGCACGGTTCGTAAAGATGCAGACGCCTTAAAAAATTGGTCAATTGAATCTAATATTGATATTGCTGCTGTGCAAAAAGCCCTTATAAAAAGTGCCTTTTATGCCCTAAAGCCTAGCGGCACATTAGTTTATTCGACCTGTACTTTAACACCGCTTGAGAACCAACAAGTGTGTGAGTATCTATTAGCAGAGTTTCCTGATTGCATCGAAGTACAATCGCTCGATAGCCTGTTTGATGGCGCAGAAAAAGCGACAACCAGCGAAGGTTATTTGCATGTTTGGCCGCAAACTTACGACAGTGAAGGTTTCTTCATCGCTAAATTTAAGAAAATAGCGTCAAGCGATAACCCCAATCAAAAAGTTAAAAAAGGCGCATTTCCGTTTGCTGAGTTTGATAAAAAGCAAAGCCAAGCATTTATGCAAACAATTAAAAAACAGTTCGGTCTAAAATCACTCAAAGGCACGTTAATGCAGCGTGATAAAGAGCTTTGGTTGTTTCCTGATGGCTTTGATGAACTGCAAGATAAAATTAAATACTCACGTTTAGGTATTCAACTTGGTGTGATCCACAAAGGCGGAGTTCGCTTAACTCACGAGTTTGCCACTGTCTTTGGGCAAGATTGCGATAAAAATACCTTTGAGATGTCTGCTTGCCAAGCAAACGATTACTTTAACGGCAAAGATATTCGACTCGAAAAACCCACCCAAGATAATGGTGAAGTGGTGTTAATGTTATGTGGGTGCCCAGTAGGCCTTGGTAAGTGGCAAAAGAATAAAATTAAGAACTCATTACCTCGTGATTTAGTCCAAAATGCCCAGTTAATAACTTGGGTATAAGTTGCGTATAAACCTTGAATAAACACATACCTGTTATAGGTAAAACGTTGTAACAACTTGATTTAAAACCAATATAAAAATTGTATATTTATCGTGCAATTTTCCACTGGTTAACTACACTTAAAAGTACTTTCTACTTCTCCCTACTGAATTTAGAAGGTGTTTTTTTATAGTTAGCGCAGGCTCGCAAGAGCCACCCCCTAAGCCCAGAACAATGCGGATTCGTTCTGGGCATTTTTTATGCAAAAGTCGCATTGCACTATTCATTGCTTTTTGATTCTATTAAAGAAAATAGATGAAAAAGGATTGAACATGTTAAAATCATCACGCTTTTTAATTACTGCATTTATCAGTTTAAATGTAAGCGCTCAGAATACTTCATACCAAGGCTTTTCCTACCCAGATAATGCCAGCAACGCAATTAGTATTACTTTTGATGATGCAAGACACAGCCAGGTCGATAATGGTCTATCGTTATTAAATAAATACAAAGTTAAAGCCACTTTTTATGTCTCACCCTTTAATGTTGAGGAACGAGTAAATAAATGGCAAAAAGCTGTAAAAGATGGTCACGAAATAGCTAACCACACTAATAAGCATTTATGTACTGGTAATTTTGAATGGTTACGTCAACAAGGTTTGTCCTTAGAACAAGCTTCACTTGAGGATATAGAAAAAGATATCATAGACAGCCAACAGTATATTAAGCAAACGTTAGGTGTTGATGCAAAGGCATTCGCATACCCGTGTGGCAACACTTTTGTAGGCCGAGGAGCTAACACTAAAAGCTATGTTCCATTAATAACCAAACATTTTGACACAGGCCGAACTTGGTTAGACGAAACAGCAAACAACCCCAACTTTACTGACTTTTCACAGTTAACAAGTCTACGGATCGATGGACTAACATTTGCAGAGATTAAGACAATGATAGAACAACATCGAACCAACAATAGCTGGATCATTCTGGCTGGGCATGAAATAGGCAAACGTGGTCAATACACTACCGATATAAACGCGCTGGAAGAATTAATTAACTACTTACAAAAGCCAGACACTGGTTACTGGTTAGAAACTGTTAGTGAAGTGTCTAGCTACATTAAGGAACATAGAAAAGACATACACTGATTTTAATCTGTTAAATAATGAAGTGAGTAGCTTACTTACTTCTTTTGCTTCAGATTGAATACTAAGTATTGAAATTATTACAGCTATATTTATAAGCTGGTGTTTGTCTAACTTGCTGAAATTCATTTCCAAATTGAAGCGACAAACATACTATAGCTAAGCGATCCATTCGCTCTGCAATACTAAAAATATTTTTAAATTTATAACCATGTTTGGAAGCTAGCTTAAGCTCATTTACGTAAAGCAATTTATACTCAGGAGTTAAATTACTCCAATGCATTAAAGTAACTTGAATAATGCCGAGGTGAGTATTAAATTCATATGGCCCCATTTTTTTCGCTTGTTTGAGATAACCATATACTCGCTCGGAAGGCCCTTCCCGAAAACTTACAACCTGAGCTAAGGCAACCCATGTTTGCGCCCAAGTGTCCCTAAGCTCAATCGATTTTAATAATGCACGTTCAGTTTGCTGATATGTATCGTCAACCTGATTAATTTGCTTAGCGGATAATAAATCAATTTTTGATAAACCTAACATTTTTATATGAGCCAAGAAATGCCAGTAATGAGGATGCTCAGGGTCCAAATCGGTTGCCAACACCATCGCGTTCTCTGCCTCTACAAGTGATGTGCTAGAAAAAGTACGTTCTGACTCTTGTGCGATGTTTAGTGCATTAAAATACCATGCATTAGCACGCATACTTTGCAAACTCGTATAAGCAATAAAAAGTACTAAGATAGCTAAAATAAAGCTAGGCACTGTTTTAGACATGTTAAACTGAATCATTAAACAAGCATTCTGTTAATCGTCGAGGGTTAGTAATGAAAAGTGAATTTGCCTGTTCTGCACCTATTAATTGCGACACTGTTTCTTTTGCTTGGCTAAGAACTGGGGGGCGGCGTTTAACTGAGTGAGTATCCGAAGCAATATAACTAACAAGACCATCTTTGAGCATTTGCAATGATATCGCTTTTGCATTTTCTCCCCACTCACCTTGAATACTTGATGCTGTTAGCTGGAACTCGCAGCCTAATTGCTTTAAGTGTTCGATATAATACAAATTAGATTGAATATCGCGGTTACGCTCTGGGTGAGGAATAATCACTCGAATATTATGTTTATCAAGCCATTGAATAAATTTGTCATAACCTTGCGGCATATGCGAATGAGGCAACTCTAATAACAATACATTTTTATTAGCTATTCGGCCAATAAAAGGTAACTGATTTGTCATTATCAATGTCATAAGTTCTATATCGAGGCGAACTTCTGCTGCAGCAGCTAACTTTACTCTAATACCTTCATTTTTCGCATGTAGGCGTAAATTAGCCAAGCTCTCATAAATATGAGAACTTGAATTATTGAACCTACCTATATGTATATGTGGTGTGGCAACCATATGGGTTATACCATCATCTTCGGCCAGCTTTAATAGCGCTAAAGATTCCTCTAAATCTCTAGCGCCATCATCAATACTCGGCAAAATATGACTATGAATATCAAACATAAACTTACTTAGTTACGCTTGAGGCTTTTCAGGTTGCTGTGAGTAATCGTAATAATCATAGTAACCTTGGCTATGCTCATCTTTAGACTTGCTCATATCTACTTGATTAAGTAGTACACCTGCAACGTGAGCTTTAACTTCAAACAAGCGTTCTAGTCCAGCCGTGATAGGTTTAATACGCGTTATATCTGATTTAACAACATATACAACCGAGTCAACACTTTGTGCTATTACTAAAGCGTCACTGACCGCTTGAGTAGGTGGAGTATCAACAATAATATGGTCGTACTTGGCTTTTAATTCATTTAACAATTCAGAAAAACGACTATTTGATAGAAGCTCAAGTGGGTTAGATGGGATTTGACCACTGGGCATGATTGTCACGCCAGATTGAGAATCTTCATGTACACAATCGGCCAATTGATCTGTGCCAATAATTAAGTTACTCAGACCAGGGTGGAACACGGGTATATCAAACCGCTTTGCTAATGTTGGCTTACGTAAGTCAGCATCAATAAGTAATACCCTTCCCATTTGTGCTAGCGACATTGCTAAATTGGCTGAAGTTGTCGTTTTACCTTCACCTGGGGAAGTAGAAGTAACTGCAATAACCTGATGTGCACGATCAAGATGAGTCAAAAGTAAACTAGTACGGAAAGTACGCACTGATTCTGCAAAGCGACGATAGCTCTCATCTAAATATGCATGGATCGGAAAGAAGCTTTTCTTAGGAATCGCTACATGAGGTAACAAACCTAACATTCGCTGAGCTAGTTTATTTTCAACATCGTTTTTGTTCTTTACAGTGTCATTTAGAGCATCAAAAACAAATGTCATAACCATCGCGAAACCAAAGCTGGCTACAAACGCTAAAATAATAATTAGCTTTTTATTTGGTTTACTTGGGTTTCTCGGTGCATATGCACGGTCTGTAAAGCGAGCAGCTGCTGAACTAAAATCACTCGTTACTTCAGTTTCTTTAGAACGAGATAAAAAGGTATTAAAAATATTACGGTTTGTTTCTACTTCACGCTTTAGCTGGTTATATTGCGTTTCTTTACGCGTAACATCTTGGTACTCTGCACGGATCTTTGCTAAATCACGTTCAAGAGCTGTTACGGTCCGCGAAGTCCTATTCAACTCTTTTTCGATACCTGTAATTAAGCCTTTGATTTGCTTATTAAGGTTCGTTTTTACTGTTGCAAGCTCAGCTTTAGCTGAAATCATTTTAGGGTGTTTTGGACCATAAACCTCAGCCAATTCACTCACCTTTCGCTCAGCTAGCACAACTTCACGTTTCACATCCTGTACCACACGATGAGAAGTAATTTCCGGCATACTACCAAGTAACTCAATGTTATTATTGCCATACTCGTTAATAACTCGGTTAATACTTTCCAAATTGTTTTTTGTAGCACGAGCGTCTACGAGTTGCTTAGAGGTTTGCTCTAGCTCTTGAGTTACAAGCCCTGCTATACCCTCAATGTCTACCAGCTTTTGCTCTTCTCGATAGTTTTGTAAACGAACTTCAGAGCTATCTAGTTGAACTCGTAATTCGGATAAGCGGGTATTCAACCAGCTTGAAGCCTGCTGAGTAATTCCCATTTTAGCGCGCATTTGGCTTTCAATGTAAACCTCACCAACAGTATTAGCAACCAACGCAGCAAGCTTAGGATCGCTTGACTCAAAGCTAACTTTCACAAGTTGAGTCTTGCGAATAGGTGAAACGGTCAGATTAGTTCTGAACGTAGCAAGCAAGTCTAGCATTTTAAGCTCAGCGACCTCTCTCTCTGAAAGCTCTGAACGCTCCGCCTTATTCAAAAAAGGCAAGATTTGCTGCGCCATCCCCTTTAACTCATCAGTGAATGAAGGCTTATTCACAAAGTCAGGATGCTCTGCCAAATTTAGCTTGGTAATTACCTCGCGGGCAATACTATCCGACTTGATAACTTCAAACTGGGTTTGATAATATTCTTTTTTTGTTGAATCTAAACCATAAACTTCATCAAAGCTTACAGCTTTAGTTTGTTCTGACTCAATCAGTAAGGTCGCAGAAGCTACATATTTGGGTACCAATGTAAGGGTAACCATCATAGTAAATAGAGTTATAACAATTGCAAAACCTAAAATTTTCCATTTGTTTTGCTTAATAACATTGAGATAAGCGCCTAAATCAATAAGTTCTTCGTTGCTATTAGGCTTTTCTGATAATGAATTCATTTTTAATTACTGCCTTTAACTGCCTAAAACAAACGCTGTTCTATTTTTATAGTGTCACCCGCAGCAATTTGGCTATTTAAATTACCCTTTTGTTGCTGCTCTTTAGTTTTCTCTTTAAAAATAAATATTTTATCGATTGAGGCTCGCTCAGTTAATCCGCCAGCTAATGCAATTGCTTGGTTTACAGTCATTGCAGGTTGATATGCATACGCACCAGGCTCTTTAACCTCACCGTGAATATAAAACGGACGATATTCGACAACTTGAGCATATACATTCGGGTTGACTAAGTAGTCAGGTTGTAAGCCTTCGCTAATAGTTTGCTCGACTTGGGCAATATTTAAACCCACTAGCTTAACCTTTCCTAAGAAGGGGTAATTAATCTCACCGCTATTACCTAGCAGTGAGGTTACATCTAGATCGGGCTGGCCAAATACTTTAATTTCTATTTTGTCACCCGCCCCTAAGATGTAGTTTTTTGAATCATCTGCAAAACTACACACACTTAGGAACAAGGCTAAGGCTATTAAAATTTTGACCTTCATTCATTACCCTTTAATGCAAAAGTAAAATTAAGCCCCACAATTACACGATCAAACTCAATATTAGCTTGGTTTGAATTACGATCAATAAAGTCAACGTAACCCGATACCATACCAAAGTTGTTTGCTAGGTAGTTCAAGCCAAGACGTGCATTTTTAACTTTATCTTTACGATTAAAGTTACCCACGTACTCCTGGTCAACATAATTTGCACTTACTACTGAGCTTAAAGATTCGCTCCAATCATGTTGCCATGTAGCTCCATAGACGCTTTCACGAATGTAATCGCCTTGAACGAGGGGATCTTTTGCTGCACGGCTAGTAACTAGTTGTAATGATGTATAAGAAAGCGGTTTCCATACAACCGCAGCTTCCCAGCTTAAACCGCTGAAATTATCGCGAAGGTTTGACTCGAAATCTTTGTTTTGATAACCAATTTTGAACGAACCGGTTGTAATGGCCGTTGCTTCCCACTCCATACCTAATAATACTTTTACGTCATCTGAATCACGTGAAATACCATTAGAATCAATTACATCGTAGCGGTAGTTTTCTTGCTTTACCTCTACAAAAGCACGGCTACCTGCATGAGTATTGTAGTACCCAGTAATACCAAGCATAGGTTTGTCGTAATCACGAAAACGAGATATCTCAGAAAAGTTTTCATAATTCTTATTATAATAACCAGCAGTTAAAGCTACTTGTGCTTTAGAGCTGAGAGCACCGTACTCATACCTAGCAGAAAAACTCTGCTGCTTATAAGTAATCAAGTCATCGATAGTATTACCTTGACCCTCTGTCAAACCAGCACCACGTGCTTCAGACAACCAGTCGGCATCACCTTTTACATCTAAACGGTGCTTACTAGTAAACTCTTTGTGCATACCTGCACCTAGGTTTATTTGCGTAAAGTTATCAGTTGTATCTTTATTATGCAGAGATGAGCGTGTTGCAACATCAAACTCATAATTATCTGGGCCATCTTCAAAAAGCGTATTTAAGCTAGGCGCTATTTCCCATATCAAGCGAGATCGGGTGTCTGATGGCGTCATAAAAAAGTTGTCGTTGCTACTAACACCTAATTGGAGCGTAGGAGTAAGCTCTGCGCCATCTTCAGTCATGAAACTGCCCGGTTTTAATTCAACTGCAACCGCAGGTGCAGATAAACCCAGTGCAATAGGTAAAAATAAAATTGTATTAGTACGCATTTTCACTTTTAAATCCCTTAAAAATTGTCATAAAAATTATTTTTACATCAAGCCATAAAGACCAGTGCTTGATGTAATGTAAATCGTATTCAACTCGCTTAGTCATCTTATCAAGCGTATCTGTTTCACCACGCCAACCGTTAATTTGAGCCCAACCAGTAATACCTGGTTTTGCTTTGTGTCTAATCATATAAAAATCGACTTTGGCTCTGTATTCTTCATTATGCGCTACAGCATGTGGTCTTGGACCAACTATCGACATTTCACCTCTTAAAACATTGATGAATTGCGGTAACTCATCAAGACTTGTTCTTCTTAAGAAGCCACCAAGCTTAGTAATACGTGCATCATTTTTTGTCGCCTGTGTAACTACATCACTATTTTCAGTGACAGTCATAGATCTAAACTTCCACACTTTGATTTTTCGCCCATCTAAGCCATATCGGTCTTGTTTGAAAATTATGTTTCCCGGAGACGTCAGCTTAACTGCAGCAGCGATCACCAACAGTAATGGTGAAATTAATAGAAGAATTAATGAAGAAACAATAATATCTTCAGTGCGCTTAATAAACTCTTGTGCACCAATTAAAGGTGATTCAAAGACACTCAATGTATCTACATTACCGACATGTTCAATTCTTGCGTGAATCAAATTAGAAAGTAAGAAGTCAGGTATTACATGAACATCAACTGTCGTATTACCAAGCTGCAATAAAATATCAGCAATACGCTTTTCAGCTTTTAATGGTAATGCAATATAAAGTATATCGATCTGTCCATCTCGTGCCCTGTCAATAGCATTTTGAATGGTCCCTTCTACGTCATAATTTGCAGCTTTTTCAAACAAACGTTCTGGCTTACGGTCATCAAAGAAGCCCATAAACTTAAAACCTAACTCGCTATTTTTTTCAATTTCTTTATGTAAATACGCTGCCCCTTCGGTTGCACCAACAATTGCAACATTACGAAGATTTAAACCTAAGCGACGTTTATTACGTTTATATAGATGAACTGCCAAACGCCAGCTGAATAAAAGTAGCAAGCTAACAAAAAACCAAATTGTTAACCCTAAGCGTGACAGTACCTCTGTAAACTTAAAAACAAATGAAATACAGAACATCGTAGAAAATGCAACGACTAAAGAAACCCAAGAGCATAAGACCATGCTTCTGAATTTGCCCGCACGCCATGAACGGTAAGTAGATAATATTTCCGCACAATACATATAAGTAATTGTGATAGATAATGCAGCTGCCAGATAAGCTGAAGTAAAATGGATAGTATAAATACTATTTGCTATTTGAAATGCAACAAAAAGAGATAACAAGTCAAATAAGCGATAAAAATTTGCATCTGAAGAACTAGATGGTTTAAATGTTCTGCTTCTGTTCACTATATCTTCCTTGAACGGCAAATAACTAAAAAAAATCAGCTGCAATAATATAGTGGCAAGAGCAACAGATCAACTAGAAATAAGTATAAAGTGCCAAGAAAATAATTGCATTAAACAGAAGTATAAAACAGAAACATTCATGAAAATGAACACAACATAAACAAAAATAAACTCAACATTATTAAATTAAACAATTCAGGGAAGGTTCACCTCCATTTATTATTCAAACAAACAAAGGGATAGAAGCAGTTTCTTTACAAGTATTTTTTCAAAAAAGACAAAATCGAACAAATTACATTCAAAATAAAATTGAAAGATTGGGTTTTATTTATAAAAAACGAATTGCAGCAAGCTAAATTATTCACAATAAATAAACATATTTAAGCAATAAACATGAATATTATTCATATTAATTTAATGTGACAGTAGTGACATTATATTACTTAATATGGGCGAAATCACTTCAAGTTACCAATAAAAAAAGGTGAGTAAAACCTAATTCCTTCATCCACTTTAGCTATTCTAATTTAACAGGGAGTTAAACCAGTCCCACAGGCCAAAAGAAAAGCCAGAAAATATATCAATTCCCAATGCGGATTTTGCTAGATATAAGGTTACTAATATAATTAAGATGACGAACGAAACTGCCACACTTAAAATTACTGCTTGCCCAAACTTAGCTACTTTCTGCTCTTGAGAAGTTAACTTACGCCTATTTCGGCCTGCCAAAAATACATAGTAGTACCGGTATTTAAATAATTTAATGACACCTCGCAGGTCAACAGCATGATTCCCCCATTGCCTTGCGCCAATTGCAATTTTCAAATGCATTAACTGCTCATCAGTAAATGTATCTTGAATATCCTCAGGCATTCTTTCCATCAAGCTTCTAATTGCAGGGTCATCGCGTAAATCAGCCAAAGTAAACCTTTTAAATCCATTTTAAAATGAGCGCTATTCTAACAAAATGAGCCAATTAAAAAAGTTAATTGGCTCGTTAAGATGAATGATTTAATTTAGATTACCAGAACGGAAAGTATTTGATTGTTCCCAACTGTTCTCTTGCTGTAAAGGCAACGAGCCATCTTGATTTATATTCGAATCAGAGAAAGAATGTTGATTCCAAATACGTGTAGCAGGTGACCACTTACAGCTTGCTGAGGTTTTAACAGAAATACCATTAGTTCCCGTTTTACCACTTGGCAAAAGTAATGTATTGGAAACAGAAATAATTTCTCCAGAACCATCACCGTCTAAATCGACTACTATTGGGTATTCCCAAATTGTACCTGAAGACTGCGCCGACGTATAAATTAATCTATTTTCCAATCCACTAAATATATTCAAACCAGTTTCATCAATGTTAACAATCTCATCTTTACCATCACCATTGAAGTCATACGTTATAACACCGGCTCGTTTACTTGAAGGATCATTAACTGCAAAGGAATTAATTAAAACACCGTCTTTATTCAAAACCTTAATCAATTCACCGCCTGCAACAACAATATCAGGTTCGCCATTGCCATCAACATCACCAATAGACGGAACACCGCCACCTGAGTCATCTGCTTGATACTCCCAGATAACTGAGCCATCATGTTCTAGAAGCTTAACAGTGCCATCCAGATCAGTCAGCACGACTTCTGGGTATGCATCATTGTCAAAGTTACCAATTGCCGAGAAGCCTTGTTGTGTATTTTGGTTCCATAGAATATGTCCATCTTTAGTGTATAAAACACCATTTACTAAGACTTCTTGTTGGCCATCTAGATCTGCATCAAAAGCGATAGAATCAATCATAGCAAAATTGCCTTTATTATAATCCACTGGCTTTTTAAGTTTAATGATTGAATTATCATCAAGATTTACAATACTATTACCAATAATAAATTCAGCAGAACCATCTCCATCAAGATCAGATATGGTCGAATTCCCATATGCAAAGCCTTTTGGAATAGCCTTAATCAATTCACCAGCATTACTATAAATCTTATAGCTGTGATCAGAGGAATCCCTTACTATAACCTCAACTAATCCATCATTATTAATATCTGCAGCAGAGATAGAATAAGTTGAACTCGCTTTAACTGTTTTGTAGTCAAAAGATCCGTCAAGGTTTTCAGTTTTCCATAATTCTTCACCATCGATACCGCTAAACGCTCGAACAATGCCCTGTGCACGATAATTAGCAATATTAAAAGTTACAGCTAAAATATCCGTCACATCTTTTTCATCAATTACGCCATCGCCATTATCATCATTTAGATTTACAGCTATCGGCGTTGAAATAACTTGGTCAAACTCGGGCATAAACTCACTGCCAGTCCAACTCCATTTATCAGTAACATCAATATCATTACAAACTGGCTCAGTGATTTCAGGTAAGTTACCGCTGAATTCACCGCCTAACAGAGTCATTGAACCATAAAAGCTTTGACCAATAATTGGCATCTTAGCGACACCATGAACACCTCTAATATCAGCAAACGGAGCTAAAACAACGCCTTGCCAACGATTCCCTTTGATATCAAGTTTTTTGGCATTCGCAAAGTTGAATACAGTTTTAGTTGCATGATCATGTAAACTCGCAAAGCTTTTACCTTTTACAACAACATTATCATCGCCGCTTATATTAAAAACGACTGTTGCACCATGGGGGATCCCTGACACAGCGAAGGTATGTGCCTTAGCAAAATCCCGTGCGTCTAAGTTGAATACTTGTCTAGCAGAATTACCATCACCTTCTAAGTAAAGGCCGCCCCACATACTCTTTACAGTACCCGTCGTTGAAAGAGCACTTAATTCAGTACTTAAATCTTTATAGTATTGTTCTTGCTCATCAAAGTTGAATGGCATTGCAGATTCACTTTGATTCGATAGGATTTTAGAGCCCCACTCCATGCCCCACCGAACACTCCAATTAATATCCGCAGCACCGCTGGCGATTATACTGCCCACATATTGACGACCTGATTTGAAAGCGATAGTAGATTCACTAATTAAATAATATTCGCCAGCATTGTAGGGTCTTGTATAACCAACACTGTATCCTTTCAGACTTATCTCACCTGCTGCTATTGCGCCCTCAGCACGGCCTGAATTAGATTTAAAATCCTCAAAAACAAACGCAGAAAAATTATTGGCAACACCTAAGTCTGCAGCCAAAGTTGTTGAGCTTGCTAAACTAATAGCAATCACTGTGCTTAGCTTTTTTAATTTTAGTAAAGAGTTAGTCATTATTTCCCTCGTAATGAAAGTGCGTCAATAACACCAAAAACTGTGTGTTCAGCTTATAGTCATGTCCATGATTTAATTGCAGCGCATTATATATACAAATTAAATGCAAATAAACAAAAGACACTACAAAAGTACCACTTTAATGTTCCACAAAAAAGTACAAAAAACAAAAATCAGTAAGTTAGGTAATAAAGAAGGATAAAACAAAATAAAAAACAACCCTAAAAGACTACTTTTAAGTTAATTTAATGTTAACTTAATTAAGAGGGTTCTTGGAAGCACGATCCAAACTTTTAGCTGAACTCAGTGGACTTGTCTGTTAGATGACAATCTCGAGCAATATTTCTATTTAGAAGAAAACCTGTCAGTGACTCAATCAACCAACAGGTTTTGGGCTTTTTCTTTTATTGCAGATAGTGTTTGTTAGGTAATCTTTATAACCGGTTGGAGGTTAGTTATTTAAACTCTATTTTCAATAGCCAATAATATATTTACTCTTATCATTGAGTAACTTTTTCAAGAATATCGCAATCAGCATACTGAGTATCACAAACGTAAGCGATAGAGCAATGAAATATACCCACTGAAAAAACGCCGTATCAGGAGTTGGCAGTTTTAAGTTTCTAAATATAAAGATTAGATAAGGATGTATGAAGAACACGGCAAAACTTGTACTCGCAAGATTGTCGAAAAACAAATTACTTTTTGAGTACTTTTCTAGCAATGAGAAGAAAAAGAAAGAGAGAAATAACTTTTGCAGAAACATCAGATCGATGCCGCCAAATTCAAAAAATGGCTTATGGTAGCTCCCTACATCACCTAAATAGCTCTGAACTAGTGTGAAACTAATTGATAATAAAAACAGCAGCCAAAATCGATTACCTTGAAAAGTGTTTAACAAAGGTTCTCTATACTGGGATACCACAGCACCAATTAGATAAATTGGGAAAAAAAACACGACAGAATGCAAGTGGTTCATATTATCGACAGGTCTATGAATAAAAATTGACACGCATGAAAGAACAAGAATGAGTGACACCTTAAATTTAAAATCTTTTTTAAGTATAAGAACCACTAATGGCGAGAGTAAAAATAAGAGTAACGCAAAAGGGATATACCAATACGCAGTCATAAAGCGGCCTGTTACTTCATATTTAAGAAAAGGTACCATAAACTGTGATATAGCTCCTTCTGAGTGAGGCAGAAAATAGCCATCAGAAATTGGGTTAGATACATATATATATAAGCAGATTGGTATGATCGACAATAATAAATATGGCCATACCAGCTTTGAAGCTCTGGAGAAATAAAATTTAGAAAAAGTAAACTTTTTTAAAAATACAACTTCAAAAAGAAAGCCTGAAATGAAAACAAAGAGAATGGTACCACCAGATAACAGATTTCTAAAAAACACTTCCCAAAAACTATCTAAAGCGACACCTGAAACATCGAAAGAATGACCGAAGACGATAAACATAATGGCGATCGCACGGAAATTATTAATTGAATTATAAAACAAACTATGACCTTTTAAATTGGTTCAATTTCAATATTACTAATCTTCCCTGAAAAGCCAGATTTACCTGAGGAAAATCTTAAGCGGCCAAACTCAGGCTTACAAATAGGTACCCTACTATAAAAAACTCCCGTATCGTTGATACTTTTATGGAAATCGCCAATATTGATATAGGCTGATCCTTCATTCACTTGAACTTCGTATTCAAGTAAATATATAGGATACTGTAACTTCGTTTTAATAAAATAATCTCCAGTAACTAAGAAATCATCAGCTTCATAATTCTCAACGGTTACATTATTAGGCCAAATATTGTCACCTAACTCTTCCACGCTATATTGGTCAAAATTAGTTTCGGATAGTATCGGTTTTAAAGAAATAGATTGCATCGCACCAGTAAACATTGTTTGCGTACTTACTACAGAAACCATATCCTCTGTAGGCTCACAAACAATTGCTACAAAAGAATTATCTCCCTCTTTTGTAATTGGAATGCTTGAATCTCCGATGTTAAAAATTGGGGTACCCGATTCTATTTCGGCATCAAAACTTACACGGTATAAAGCATAGTTTAAATCCCTGTTATTATAGCTCCCGCCAATAATAGAGTATGGCTCTGTCATATCAGCAACGATATCTCCATCATGCCATATATTGTTGCCACTTGGGTTTACAGAAGAAGACATACCGGGAGTTTGAGGAGTTATCTCTATAGAAAATTGCACTAACCAGTTATGCAGCGGCTGCTGATCCACAGAAGAAATTAATGTCGATGTATCTCTGATATTAGTCACTGGGGTTTTCTGGTTTGCAGTGTTATACCTGTCATCCAAGGTAAAACCACTGTCTATCTTTCCCCCCACCTCCAGTGTGGTATTGAACTCAAGCGTTAACGTATCACCCTGAATTGATACTTGAGGAATGTATTCTATATTATTTGGAGAAATATACTTTAGACCGTAGCCTGGTGCTTCTGGCAAAGTATGAGTATCAACAGTTAAATCCCCCTCTGGAACATGTAATTTCACAAAGGCTTTATTATTTTCTATTTTTAAAGATTCAGGTTGTAGTGGTTTCCATTTTTTATTGGATTCAAATGTAGAAAAGATTGCTTTTGCAAAATACTCACCTTGTAGAATATACCCTTTTGTATTTAAGTGGGTTCTTTCATCAGGTCTGTTAAAGTAATTTCTATTAAGAAAGTACTTTGGCATCACTAGAGAGACGGTTTCGTTATCGTTTGCAAATTCCCACAATGAAACAGCAATATCATGCCCATAACTAACGCCGGTTTGATCCACGAATAATATAGGATTGCGGGTTTTAGAAGAGGTAGTTTGTACTTTATTTTGGTAAGCATTATATAACTTACCAAGCTTTTGCTTATAGTCCTGTAAATTAGAATTTGCGTTAGATTCACCATGTATCCAAGTAATAAAAGGAACATTAAAACTTTCACCACTTTGAGCAGCTAACCTTTCCCCTGCTCTTAGCATTGTGAGCCCATTTTCAAATGGTTCAGTACCATATTCAAGTTTACTTATCTTTTGCCCTCCACGACCATGGGGAGCATAAACAAACTTAGGAAAAGGTTTGTTTTCAATAGAATATAAATACTCCAACATTTTGAACATTGAGTATGCATGTGTTTGTCTAGTCACATCTTTCAAAGGTTCCAAAAACCTTACGTCACTTTCTACTAACCTTTGATAATATCGAGGCGCAGTGGTCCTTACACCGTTGAACAAAAATACTTTGTTAGGATTAACTTCATTAGGGAAAATTATCGGATTCAAGTCTTGATCAGTGTGCCCTATACTTAATGACTGACCTGATGCTAAGACTAAATTGTAATCATCAATAGCGGCGAGGCTATTAGATGAGATAAAAAGAAGTAAAAATAAAATTAAATAGCGTCTCATTTTTCTTTACTTAAAACCATATAAATAACAGGGATTATAGAGTAGCCAGCTACACCGGATAAAAACGAGGCCTCAAATAAAGAGGTAATAACAATATAAACAGCCATCGAGTTACCCAATCTATTCTTGCATTTTACAACGAGATTATAGCCGAGAATTGCAGTTATACATAACATGCCACCAAGACCAAGACTAAAAAAAGCTTGTAAGACTAAGTTATGCGCATGAGCAGGTGTATAGCCAATAATATCTTCTAACGTTGGCAAAGCCAAAGACGTTACACCTATGCCATAGCCAGTAAAAGGCCTATCAAGTGCCATATCAAATACAGCTGGCCAGATATATGTTCTCCCTGTGAACGTGAGAACTTCTTCAGGATCACCGTGACGGGATACATGCTCAAGGAAACCATAGAAATCAAATGCAGCATATATTATTAATAAAGAGGTAAAAATTACACCTGATAAAATCACAAATAAAATAAACTTATTTCTTTTGTATAAAAATAAAGAAGAAAAAACAAATGATATAAAAGCGGTCTTACTATCGCTTAATAGTAAAGCAATTAAAGACAAGCCAAATGCAACTATAAAAAAAGACTTAGAGATAATGCTCTTGTTAAATGCATGTAACAAAAACAAGCAATATACGGCACAAAATCCCCCCATTGCATTCGATGTAGAGAAAACCCCACTCATACGCGGGCTCACAAATAAAACATCATTTAACCAATAAATATGTCTCCCTAAGTCGGGTAATGCCAAATAATAAAAGTATGAGAAACAAACAACTACGAAGAATGACAAAGAAATTGAATACAGGAGAAAGTCATCTCCAAACCTACTTTTTACATACTTAAAATAAAAATAAAAGGCAGCATAGGAAAGCACTACAACAAAGCTACGAAAAGGAAGCATTGAAAAAGGAAGCATCAAAATAGCTAAGAGAATAAAGGCAACAAATAACAACTCATGATTGTTAGACACCCTAAAACCAAATTTATAAAAATATATAAATGCGATTAAAATGCCTCCTCCCCATGCCATTAGTCTTAACACGATTTGAAAATCGACACTATCACTTCCATATTCGCGTATTCTAAAAACAAATAAAGAAAAGATAATAAACATTGAAAAAAGAAATAAGTTAAAGAGCCTTACCCTATTCATTGTCGACTCCTTTCATAACAATCAAATAATAAGTAATCGCCAAAAACAGCCACCCCAAAAAAATAGAAAATGATGGTGAAATTTGTACATGAAGAAATAAATTCAATAATAAAAGAGATGACACACCTAAGCCTGATAATAGGTATAGCGAATTCATCTTTTTATACATATTTTTTTTCACGAGCAGCATTTCAACACTTCTAGAGCAGGATAAACAAGTAAGGATACCTGCCCAGAACAGTAGATCACCAAGCTTAGGAACAGCCTGATCGGCATACACAACTGGAAATAAATAAACAGCTATTAATAGACAAATAGATGAGGCAACTAAAGAAATCAGCATATATTTTTTGAACAAACTCTTTACAAATGTGTGTGCATCATCTTTTAAGCTGGCGAGTTTTCTTTGATCAACAGCCTCCAGTGACTTAATCAAAATTTGTACTGGTTGAAACACAGAGCGAGCAATGAACAGTACAGAAGAAATTGTTGCAGGATATAAAGCCGATACTAACAAAAACGGGGAATGTACGAGTAATAATTGAGAGATGGATTGCACATTTCGATTTAATAAATGTCGTGTGTCACGAAACCAAAAAAAAATGTCTAACTTCTGCTCACCCGAGTTTGCTTTTTTAAATGTGACGAAAAGCGTGATTACAATTAATTCTAGTGCAAATAAACATAAATAGGTGTTTATCAAAAGCTCTATAGATAAACCACTAAACAATAAAGAAGCTGCAAAAGTAGATACCAAAACAACAGATACCAAAGCAGGTAAAAAGTACAGCTTACTTACCATAAGTAGATATCTAAATGATTCATGTATAAATAAAAAAGCGAATAAAGCTGGAGCTAGTAGCCACTGCCCCTGATATGAAAATGCAAAATAGGTGCTAATAAAAATTAACACTAAAAAAAGCACTAATAGGAAAAATGAGCAACTCAGAAACTCAATTATCCTGATTTTACTGCTCTTATCTTCTTTTAAATTAAAAGGAATAAGTACAATTGTTCTTTGAAAAGATAAGAAAATTAATGCCAGTGTCATAGCAACACCAAACATGACTACTGACTCATTCCCTTCATACTTAAGTAAAAGAAACGTAATTAAAAAATTAGCCCCCGAAGACAATAGCGAGTCAATCAATAAAGATAATTTATACTTCATCATCTATCATTTTTTTAATATATAAACCAAGGCTCTCTGTATCTTTCTCTTTTTCAGTCGTGAAGAAGTCATTCGTCTCGCTTAGTTTCTCGATCTCCTCGAAAGTCTGTTCTAAGTCTTCTAAATCACGGCACACTCTCATTAAGCTCGTTGATGAGGTCAATGGCTCAAATCTTGAAATAGTATCGAGTTGGTGATCATTTCTGTGCTCACCAAACCTAGCTAATCTAGGTACAACAATAAGCTTTTTATTTAATTCCAAACATTGAATAATGGTTCCCATACCGGCGTGAGCAATTACTATATCGCACCACTCTAGTTTCGCCTTGTACTCATTCGAACTCAAAAAATCAATCACTTGAATACCATCATAAGTATTCGAATCTTCACCAACCTGAGCAAAAACATCCAAACTTAGTGATTTATTAATATCGCTGATAGCCTCGATCAGTCGTTTAAAAGGTAATTGCGCACCCACAGTTACAAGCACTTTCATTATATAACTCGACCCTTGTATTCAACATTATCACCAGCTAAATCTGGCCATTGGGTTAATGTTTTATGTGCAAATTTCTTTGCCATTCGTCCCGAAGCGGATAATTGTTTTGTATTAGCAATACTATCTACCCACATGGTTTTTCTAAGTAATAGTCGGCCTATTACGATAGAAATTAACCCAGGCATTGCGCCTGTGGTTACTATCCATTTAGGTTTATGCTTTAAGACAAGTTTTAACATCTGAAAAGCGATGATTGGTGAACGGATTAATGTGTCTCTTGACACATCCTCAATTAGGGTTTCATTCTCAAAAGAAGGTGTATCGTGCGCATTTACTTTTGTTCGCACAAATAAAATGTCATTAGAATCAAAGTTAGCTTGTTTCATGATTCTGCTCAATTGCACATAATGACCACCCGTAGATGCAATTGCTATGAGCTTCTTACTCATTAATTAATATTCCTAAAGCTTTCGTTTTAATATTTGTACGAATTGCGACTGCAGGATTTCCTGCGACAATTGTCCCTGAACTTACATCCTTTGTCACAACAGCTCCTGCCGCAACAATACAGGAATCGCCCAAAGTAACTCCTGGCATTATGATTGAGTTACCACCAATGAAACAATTTTCACCTATTCTCACGTCTTTATGAATGTCTCGGCACATATCATGGGTGAGAATTACCGACCCAAATGCAATATAAGTACCCGCACCGATATGAACACCTTTAGGGTTTGTTTTATCTAGCTTCGCTTTCAATGAAATTCTAACGCTTTTATGTATATTCATTTTATAAAAATGGATATACCAAAGCGTAATAATAGATAGTATAAAATGTCGTACATAGACGTGTATGAATCTTTTCATATTCTCGTACTCTCGTCCCTTTCCCATTTAATTGTCTTTAATTTTTTAATTTGCAACTTCGCACGAAATGTCGCTATTGAAATGACCGTCGCATAAACTAAAAACTTAAACAACGCTTTCTCTTTGATGGCTATTTTAAACAAAGAAGAAAAACTATTACCGCCAGTAGTCGGTGAAGTAAACTTCTTCTTCAATTCCATATTGCCTAATTTACTTCTCGTTTTGATTTTAATAAGTGACCAAATTGTTCTTGGACTCATTACGACAGAATAGCAAGAAGGAATTGTTGTCAAGTTAGCTGAACCTAAAGTTCCCTTAACATAGCCATCATCAGCGATAACTTGTGGGAACTTCCCTAACATAGCACGGGCCTTTGGAGAAATAAGATATGCACCAGAATTAACCATGCCAACTCGATAAGCTGGAGTAAGTTTCAAAAAACTGTAGTACATGTTTGTTAACAAGCTACCATCTTGAACTATTTTTGTCTTTGGAGAGGCAAATAAATACTGCTCACTTTTAATAAACCTTAAAATACTTCTAATACTTTCCGTGCTTATGATCACATCAGCATCTTGAACAAGCACATGTTCAAACTGAGCAATTTCAAGCCCTTTATTTATAGCTAATATTTTTGAGCCAGTATCAAGCTCGACTACTTTAAATGAAGGAAATTTAGCTCTAACGAACTCGGCTGTATTATCAACACAGCCATTTGGCAAGACAATTACCTCAACCTCCAAACTCGAAAAATTCGTTAATTCGGATAACGTCCTTTCAATACATTTTTCTTCATTATATGCAGGTATTATAACTGTCAACATTTTAAGACCCTTATACTATAAAATATTTCGACCAATAGAATAATAACTAAAGCCTTTATTTTTTAGCCTCTTAGGTTCGAACAAATTACGTCCGTCGAAGATAACTGGAGTCGTTAGTAATGACTTTATCAACGAAAAATCAGGTGCTTTAAAATTTTGCCACTCAGTACAAATAACAAGAGCATCTGCATTATTTAATGCTGATTCTTTGGTTCCCATAAAGCTTAAATCATTTCGTGCGCCATAAATGCGCTGAGTTTCTTCCATCGCTTCAGGGTCATATGCTTGCACTTTTGCACCGGCAGCCCAAAGTTGTTCCATAAGTACTCGACTTGGTGCTTCTCGCATGTCATCAGTGTTTGGTTTAAAGCTCAAGCCCCACAAAGCAAACACCTTGCCTTTTATAGCATCAGGATTGTTTAATAAATCGAAGTGCTTCGTAATATATTCGAATAATTTATGCTTTTGCGCATAATTAACGGCTTCAACAGCTTTTAAAATTTGTGAGTCATAACCCAAGCTGTCAGTTGTTCGAACCAGTGCCTGAACGTCCTTAGGGAAACAAGAGCCACCATAGCCACAGCCTGGATAAATAAACTGGTAACCAATCCGAGGATCTGAACCAATACCATGGCGTACATGCTCAATATCAGCACCAACGCGCTCAGCAATATTTGCCATTTCGTTCATAAAACTAATTTTGGTTGCAAGCATACAATTAGCAGCATACTTAGTAAGCTCAGCGCTTTTAATATCCATTACGATTATTTTTTCGTGATTTCTATTGAATGGCGCGTAAAGTTCACGCATTTGCTCTTCTGTATCAGCTGAGTCAGTACCAATAATTATACGGTCTGGACGTTTGCAGTCATTAACCGCTGCACCTTCTTTTAGAAATTCAGGATTTGATACAACCGAGAAAGTTAAACCACTTCCACGGTTATCAAGTATCGACTGCACAGTCGCTTTTACTTTATCTGCAGTGCCTACAGGAACCGTTGATTTATCAATAATAACTTTGGGCGTTTCCATGTAAGTAGCGATTGTCTCCGCTACTTTTAATACATATTTTAAATCTGCAGAACCATCTTCGTCAGGCGGAGTCCCGACAGCTATAAATTGTAGATCACCAAACTCAACCCCAAATTTAGGATCGGTAGTGAAAGTTAAACGACCTTCTTCAAAGTTTTTTTGTACTAAAGGCGTCAAACCTGGTTCGTATATTGGAATTATTCCGTTCTTTAAATTTTCTATGCGTGTTTCATCGATATCCACACAACACACATCATGACCAGCGTCAGCAAAAACTGCGGCTTGAACCAAGCCAACATACCCAACTCCGTAAAAAGTTACTTTCATTTTATCCCTCTTATGATGCGATGAGTTCTTTTACATGTTTTGTAAATTCTTCACCCAGTAGGCTTGATTGCATCGCATACTCTACGTTAGCGAGCATATAGCCAAGTTTTGAGCCACAGTCGTGTGACTTACCTTTTAAATGATATGCTTCAATTTTCTCGATATGACGTAATTGCAACAACGCATCTGTTAGTTGAATTTCACCTCCAGCCCCAGCGGGAGTACACTCTAATAGATTCCAAATAGCTGGAGATACAACATATCTGCCTGTTATTGCAAAATTGCTAGGGGCAGCGCCTAGCTGAGGTTTTTCCACCATATTAGTGATAGTTGCATTTTCACCTGCCTTAATTGTTTTACCGCTAAGATCAACAACACCATAATTTTGAACCTGCTCATACGGAACAGGCTCAACCATTATTTGATTATGTTGGCTCTGCTCAAATTGCCTGATCATGTGTGCTAAATTATCAATCTTAAGGTTTGACTTATATTCATCGATAATTACATCCGGTAACAAAATAGCAAATGGGTTATTACCAATTATTGGCCGAGCTTCAAGGATTGCGTGCCCAAGTCCTAGGGGGGCTGACTGGCGCACCGAAATAATACTGACCCCTTTAGGAATGATTGAACGGACTTCCTCAAGCAAACTGCGTTTTACACGGGCTTCAAGTGTAGCTTCTAACTCAAAACTAGTATCAAAATGGTTTTCTATGGCATTTTTTGAGGCATGTGTAATCAGAACAATTTCTTTGATGCCTGCTTGAACAGCTTCATTTACAACATATTGGATAAGAGGTTTGTCAACTAAGGGGAGCATTTCTTTGGGTGCTGCTTTAGTAGCTGGTAACATACGAGTACCCAACACAGCAACAGGCAAAACAGCTTTTGAAACTTTCACTAGCAATCCTTTTCTATAACTTCATACAATATAGCTATCGCTGATAATCTATTAGTTTCAGCGAAACTTTGAAGTGCTACAATCCATATGGACCGTTATTATACACAACACAAACAACGGCTCAATATAAAAAAGAAGCCTTTTAGATTGTTTTTTGTTACCGAAAAGTTAACATTAAAGATTTTGCTTTTTTTATAACCTATCATTTTAATTTTAATGGGAATATAATCACCCTGTTTATTTTCTAGAGATGGTATTGTGCGTATAGGATTTTGCATAATTATATTTGTGTCTTTTTTTGTTTGTGCACAGGACATGCTATTGCATTTGCGTAACAGCGATATAATTACCCGTGCAAAACAGTTATACGGAGATACTGGCCATCACAGAATAAAAACATGGCTAAGTTTTATTGATGATTCTGCGAAAAAAAGCGAATGGCAAAAAATTCATTTAGTTAATGACTTTTTTAACACACATATAAAATACAAAACCGATGAAGAGCTGTGGCAAAAGAAAGATTACTGGGCCACTCCACTTGAGAGCCTTGGTGTGGGTATGGGTGACTGCGAAGATTATGTTATTGCTAAATACTTTACATTAATAGCACTCGGTGTGCCTGAAGAAAAAATAAGATTAATGTATGTACGCCAACGCACAGTTAACCAACCACATATGGTACTTATATACTTCGAAAAACCCAACCAAATACCACTCGTATTAGACAACTTTGATACTAAATTGGTACCTGCAAACAAACGCAACGATTTAAAACCTATATACAGCTTTAATGGCCAAGGCTTGTGGTTGGCCAAATCTAAAGGCTTAGGAAACAAAGTTAAGAATAGCAATGGCGTGTCTGCTTGGAACACTATGCTAGAAAGAATTGAACAAGGTGAGCTTGCGCCTTCAAATAGTAACAATAAAGGAACTAGTAGTTATGTCTCGAATCTTTAAAGATGGCTTAAGCTTAAAAACTCAAGTATATAGCTTGATCATTTTAATTTCTGTTACATCATTTTTTGTACGTGTTTTTACTGACGTAGATACCACCCGTCATTACCTGCAAACACAAATGGCCAGCCACGCTCAGGATACAGCAACTAGTTTGGGGCTTTCCATATCACCTTATTTAGAAGATGATAACATAATGATTGCAGAAACTATGGCGACCGCTATTTTTGATTCTGGCTATTACAATGAAATAAAATTTACTGATATGCAAAATAACGTCGTATTTCAGTTACAAAATCCGAAACGTGTTGAGTCCGTTCCTAGTTGGTTCATTAATCTCTTTGAATTGAGTGCCCCAACGATGCATTCTGAAATCAATAGCGGCTGGATAATAGCAGGTACACTGGATGTTTCTAGCCACACCGGCCAATCATACTTGACCTTATGGCAACACATGTTGCGTAGTCTATACAGTTCATTCTTATTGCTTGCAGCATCCTTAGCTGTGGCTTTTTTAATTTTACGCGCTGTGTTCAAGCCTTTAAAAGCAGTGGAAAATCAAGCTAAATTAGTCACTCGTAAGCGCTTTACTCTTAATGAAGAAATACCTGTTGCACGTGAATTACGTACCGTGACTCAAGCTATTAACAACATGGTGAAGAACTTACAAAGTACTTTTGACTCATTAACCAAACAAACTCAAACGCTTACAGAACAAGTATACATAGACTCAATAACTGGACTTGGTAACCGCAAGTCATTTGAAAATTACTTTCACTCAGTCGTAAATAATATTTCGGATGACTCACCCATAACGGCAATGATGCTTACCCTTCCCTCATTAAACAACATAAACCAAGTAGTGAGTTATCAAGATGGTGACCAACACGTTATTGATGCTGCTGAATTGCTCACACAGTCTGCTAGCGAACTACCGAATTCATCAGTATTTAGACTGAACGGTGGAACTTTTATACTATTGGCTCCTTACGATTCTGTGTTTTTAAATAAAGTGCGTCTGGAACTTAATGATAAGCTAAGCCAAAAAGAAAATAGCTTGCACATCAACGGTTACGCAAACTTAGCACTCGTTGCTATCGAAAAAGGGGCGAGTATTGGTGAAGTCTTGTCATTACTGGATACTGGCTGCACAACTGGCGAAGATAATAATATAAGTTGTAGTGATAAAAGGTCACTATTTAGCGTTAATCAATGGCGCACCCTAATCAAGTCAATTATAAATGCAGGGGAAGTAAGCTTTTCTATTCAACCGGTAAAAAAAGCAAACAAAGCTAATTCACAGTGTTATTTTGAAGTTTTTGCACATTTCACTCACGAGGGCGAAAAAGTAAATAATGCACACTTGTTTGCCATGGCTGAAAAGTTAAACTTAACCGAAGAGCTCGATAAAAAAATTATACTGAACTTTGTCAACATTAAAGAACGATACCCAGATGAGGTATTTGCATTAAACATTAGCAAGACTTCGTTGTACTCAACAAGCTTTATAGAATGGTTAACTTTGTTCTCCCAAGCGAAACCCGTTATTAAAACTAACTTACTGTTTGAGCTTCATGAAATAAGCTTGCTTTATAATGTGCACGTAGCCTCTTTACATATAGATGCTATAAAAGAGCTGGGCATTGGGGTATGTATCGAGCATTTTGGCACAAGTTTGACCTCATTCAAGTATTTGCAAGGTCTTGATATAGAATATGTTAAAATCGATGGCAGCTATATTCAAGATTTAGTAACTAACCCACAAAGTCAGTTTTATATCCAGACTGTTAATAATATTTGCCATGGTTTTGGTATTAAAGTTTTAGCTTGTTTAGTTGAAAAAGCGGATACTTTAGAAATGCTTGAAAACTTAGGATGTGATGGTTTACAGGGTAATTTGATACTGCCTCCATCAAAAATTATTAAATCTAATAATAATGGCGTGAATAAAGAGTTTACTTTTTGCGCCGATGCGTTAAAATTTTGCAATTAGTACTCAACCAAGGGACGAGAAATGAAAAAATTAATTCTTGCTAGCTTAGTCGCTAGCGCAACTGCTATAACAGCCCTTCCAACCTACGCACAAACGGACAACGATGCTGTAGTTCAAGAAGTTAGCACAAATAACATTATCGACGTTCTTAATAACGCAACAGCAGAAACCTCTTCGGAGCAATTACGTGAAGATTTAGTTGAAGCGATTAGACGTATTTGTAAAAACAAGGAAGAGGTTAAATTAGACGACAAACTGTTTAAAGGTGCTTGTGGTTCTGCAGATATGGATGCAATGGTTGCTACGGTTGTTGCAAACTTTGGTGTTGACAGCCCACTGATCTCTGACTTTTTAGCAGCACTTTCTGATGCAGGTTTTGATAGTGATGCAATCACTCTTTCTGCAATCACCGCTGGTATTGATCCGACTGTCGCATCAGAAGCAACAGCAGCGGGACCTGGTGCCGGCCCCGCACCTTCACCGGTAGTTAGCTTACCAACGCTTCCTACACCTCCAGGTGCTGGTGGTACAGGTGGTGATGCTGGTATCTCTGAAGTAGAGAATTAATCTGCACTTTTAGTCTATGTAAACGCAGCCAATCGGCTGCGTTTTTATTTTGTTTGAGTTTATTTTGAATCGTTTTATTTTCTTCTTTATTTGTTTAATCTTATTTTTACTTCCTCTACCTTTGGGTAGTTATAGACCTTGGGCAGTCTTAGCTATAGGCATTTTAATCTGTTTTAATTTTCTTACTCACCTTGCTAACAGTGCTTTAAATAGTGACCAAGCGCTATTCCCTCCTCGCTATAGTTGGCCTATATTGGCAAGTTTGAGCCTCGTCATTCTAGTATGCTTTGCTCAACTGTTAAGCATTAGCATTGATCCATTTCAAACTAAACAGATGTTATTAAAAAGTACATTCCTACTCATGCTAAGCTGGTTAATATTTACTTATTGCAATAGTACACAGAAGATTAAGGCGTTAATTTACACTGTTATTTTCGCCGGCGTTTTTCAAGCCTTGTATGCTACCTACTTAAACTTATCACCAGATTTAGTGAGTCCCCTTTTTGGATATAAACACACAGATCGCGCCATTGGCACATTTACTTATTCTAATTTTTTAGCTAATTACTTAGCCCTGTGTTTATGCTTAGGTATAGGTTTATTAGTTAGCGAGTTAAAGCGTACAAAGAACGACTATAAGCTCTCTTTTAAACAAAAATTACGTGCACTTGCAGAAGTGTCCCTGAGTTCTAAAATCATCCTACGTGTATCTTTAATTATCATTATAGTAGCGCTCATTTTAACTCGTAGCCGGATGGGTAATTCAGCATTTTTTATTGCTCTTGTAGTCGTTAGCTTATTGGCATTATTTTTTTATAAGCAAAAACCAAAAGCATTTAAGCCACTTATCATCAGTTTTTTTATAATTGATTTAATTGTAGTTGGGGCTATTTTTGATGTAGAAAAAGTCAAGCAACGCATAAGTGAAACCAGCTTACAATCTGAAACACGTGATGAAGTAGTTCGCGATTCAGTGCCACTTATTTTAGATAAACCATTGCTTGGCTCTGGCGGTGGTACATTCTATACGGCGTTTCCTGCATACCAATCTCAGCCTTACTCTGGATACTACGACAACGCCCATAACGATTACGTACAGTTTGCAGTTGAGCTAGGCATACCTACTACATTATTGTTAGGAGTTCTTGTTTTGTATTGCTTGTGGTTATGCATCAATACGATGCGAACTCGCAAAACAGCATTGTATCAAGGCGTTGCTTTTGGCTGTGCTACAGCTATTATCGCAATGATGCTACATTCATCAGTCGACTACTCACTGCAAGCTGGTGCAAACTCAATCATGTTCATAGTTATTTTATGTTTGGCTATATTAACTAATCAATTGCCTGCACCGAAGCGAATAAGAAAAAAGTAGAAAGGTTATAATCGATATCAATTCGCTAAAATTTGCTGAGTTGATAGAACTCGCTCACTTAAATTACTGCTCTTCTAAATCAAACTCTGTGATGCGATTATCAGCATGAATGAGCTCGTAGCGTTTTAATAAACCACTGTCGAGCTCAATTAAGCTGATTGCCGCATCACTCACCAAGTACTTTTGACCTTCTCCTTTCGTTTTGTGTTTATCAACTTCCATTTGCCAACGTTTAGTAAAAAAGTTAAGTGGGCTTTTTGGCGCATAGAGAATTGAATCTAGTTTATCTAACACATTGATAAGCTTTCGAGGAAACTCATTTTTGATGCCACTTGCAGTGAGCTGCCAAATACGGTTTTTATGTTTACCAAAGCGTTTTTGCACAGAGAAACAAAAGGAGTAATGTACATCACCAGAAAGAATCAAGGTTTCTTTTGGCGTATCTTCACGACGGAATATATCCAACAACTTTTTGGCCGAGCCCTCGTGGGCCATCCAATTTTCTACATCGACAAGTAAAGGCTGACCACAAAAATTAAAAATCGCTTGAATTGCTTCAATTGATTTAACACCAAACACTGGGGCTGGGGAAACAATAATCACTTTATCGTGAGATAATAAGCTTTCTTCCAATTCAGTAAGCCTCTCCCAATCAAGTAATCCTGAAGGTTCATTGAAGTTTTGCTCATTGCGCCAACGGTGAGTTCGGGTATCCAGTACCACCACTTTGGGTATGGTATTAAGTTCGTAGTGCCAATGATTAAAATCTAAAATGTGCTTATCGAATCTCTTAAAATCCCATAGATTAGTTGAAAAACTTCGCTTAAATGCAGGCAAAAGCTCAAATGTTTTGTCACCGGCATCATTACCAATCCCTTGCATTAACCAGTAACTAATTAAGCCATTATTTACAATACGCTTACTAGCTGGGTGCTGATAGATAGCTTGCTCCCACCCTGCTGTTAAATTCCAATCATCAGTGACATCGTGGTCATCAAACATCATTAATGTCGACACATTCGCAAATAATCTTTCAACACTACGCAAACCTTGTGCGAATCCAACCAGCGCTTCTTTTTCAAGTTTAAATAAATTAGCGTATTTAGGGGGCAATGCAGGACATTCGATTGCGTCAAACTCAATTAACTGCCAAGTAACCGCACTAAAGTTTAGTAGATAAAGCGCTATAAACTCTTGGAAATGAATTAAGTGGTTCTCAGCTTTTAAGCTTGAAAAGTGCGGTTCGTCTTTTTTAAGCCAATAACCAACACCAAATTTGCTTCGTTTTTGCCAAGGCACCTTAGGTAAGTTTAAATGGCGCTGGTAAAGTTGCTGCTCGAACCCTGTTGGTAAATCTAAATCAAGCTCAGCCTCTTCAAACACGCCAAATAAACTAATCACTTTTTCAATCGCGAGCAGCATAGGCCCTGCTACGTCATCCGCGTATATTTGGTCGCCAGATAACAGTAATAAGTCAGCACCCGCATTAAGCGACTGACGCTGGTCATTTTGCCAATTATCTGCAGCAACGAGACTGTCTTTTGCGGGGTGATGAGGGTTACGACACGAGCCATGAAGAATTCTATCCAGCCTATTAGGGATCACAAATGCAGGAGATTCCGCACGTTCATAGCAATATGCTGACAAATCAAGGCAATTTTCTTTATCATGCAATGTGTAGTAGATCAGTGAGTCAACCGCAAATTCGCCACTGGCAGGCATTACATTGATAAAATTTAAAAAAATGTTTTGCCCAAGTTGGATAGACTCAAAGTTCGAGAAGGTTTCAACACCTGTGAACTCAATTCGGTATTGGCAAGGCGTGGTGGTAACAAACTGAAAGCACACTCGCCCTGCATCTGCACGGCGTACCATTGGCCCCATAATTAGCTGAGGTAAGTTCGATACGCCGCTCACTATTATGCCCTTTTAGCTTGCTTAAACAACGAGTAAAAGTTATTGGTTGTTGCTTCTGCTAACTCGTTGAAACTAAGCCCCTTCAGTTCAGAAATATAATAAGCAACATCTTCAACGTAGGCAGGTTGATTTGTTTTACCACGATATGGAACAGGCGCTAAATAAGGAGAATCTGTTTCTATTAATAAACGGTCAAGCGGAATTTGCTTAACAACGTCTTTTAACTCAACTGCATTTTTAAACGTAACAATACCTGAAATTGAAATATAAAAGCCCATATCAATGGCTTTTTTGGCCATATCCCAATTTTCGGTAAAGCAGTGTAATACACCCCCGCATTTCTCTGCGTTGTGTGAACGCATTAAGTTGATGGTGTCTTCTCGAGCATCTCGGGTATGAATAATAAGCGGTTTATTAAGCTCATTAGCAACTTCAATGTGACCAACAAAACTTTCTTGTTGAACAATATGTGTATCTTTTGAGTAGTAATAATCAAGCCCTGTTTCGCCAATCGCAACCACTTTGTCGTGACTTGCAAGGTTGATCAGTGTTTGCTTATCAAGCGCATCCTTTTGATCTAGCGGGTGTACCCCACAAGATGCTGATACATCTGGATAGTGTTTAATTTTATCCAACATGCTTGGAAACTGATCTAATGTAACGCTAACACAAAGAAAATGCTCAACTTTTTTCGCCCGTGCATTTTCTAACACTTGGTCTAAATTAAGGTCGAGTTTATCGAAATCAAGGCGGTCTAAATGACAATGTGAATCTACAATCATGGTACAACTTTTATTACATGGTATAGGTCGGATTGCCTGAGTTTAACATAGTCCCAAGTAGTTTTTCGATTTTAGCATTCAAATTGGTTTTATCATCAATGAAGCTTACACCGATACCTGGTGGATTAGAGCTCTGAGCCCCTTGAGGTGTAATCCACGTAACCTTACCTGTAATTACATCATCTTCAAGTGCATCAGGTAATGTTACTTTTAATGCTAATGAATGCCCCATTTCAAAACGCATATTCGTGCGAACAAATAAACCACCGTTTTTTAAGTAAGGCATATAACAGCGATATAGCTCGTCTAAGTCTTCAATATCTACTAGTAATTCTTGCACACTATGTCCTAATTTTGGCTCTCACGTAAAGTCAACGCTAATTGTGAAATGGCAAGTGACATATTTAAGCCAAGCACATGAGAACTATTGTAAAGAAACTCAGAAAGTGCAGTTTGTGCTTTTTGATAGCTAAAAAAGTCCATACCTAATACTAATTGCGTTTTAAGGTGTTCAGTTAAAAACAGAGCAAATACATTAATAAGACTATGATCTTTATTTAATATATCGACTAACGTGCTGAAATTATGGCTGTCTTTTATCTCAGTTGCAAATTTATAAAGTAAGTCAACAGACTCTAACTGATGCTCTTTATGCCACTGCTCCACTAAAAGCGGTTGACTAGCAAATAATGCTAACCAAGAATAATTAGGAATACTTAAAGAGGCTAACCATTGTGTCGTAATTGAACTATCAACTTTGACTTCATGCACAGCGCAGCGACTTAGAATAGTCGCGGGCAATAAAGCTGTTTGCTCACAGGTTAAAAGTAAATAACGGTTTAAGCTTGGCTCTTCAAGTGTTTTTAATAAGGCATTCGCTGCCGCAGTGGTCATTTTATGACATTGTTCAAGAACAACTACTTTGTTGCCATTTTGTGCCGCGGAATGATTAATAAAGTGAGTGATATCGCGAATTTCATCAACACCAATTGTTTGTCCATCAACTCTCACAATTCGCTTATCTGGATGCGTTCCTGCTTGATTAAGCTGACAACTTTTACAATGACCACACGCTCTTAATTGCACAGGTGAAGCACATAGCAGACCATCGGCGAGTGAATCGACTAAGTGTTGTTTACCCACCCCTTTATCACCATTAAACAGCTGTGCATGATGAAAACGCTGCTGCGAAAAGCTATGGGCTAATTGCTGATAAAGACTTTCAAGCCATGGCAAAGGCATATTAGTTTAATCCAGCAAAAAAGTTGTCAAGCACAGTAATTATTGCCGCATGCACTTCGGGCATTGTTTGGTTTGCATCCACTGTTTTAATAGTACTGTCAGTTTTAGCAATTTCAAGGTAGCGTGCGCGAGTGCGTTCAAAAAAACCTAGCGCCTCTTGTTCAATACGGTCAAGTTCACCACGGCCTTTGGCACGAGCAAGACCGACAACAGGGTCAATATCTAAATAAATGGTCAAATCTGGTTTTAACCCTTTTAATACCATATCAGCTAAAAATGATAACTTAGTTTGCTCAATGCCACGACCACCGCCTTGGTAGGCTTGTGATGAAAGATCATGGCGATCGCCTAAAACCCATGTGCCTTTCTCAAGGGCAGGATTAATCACATTTTCAACTAACTGAGAACGTGCAGCGTACATAATCAATAACTCAGTTTCACCCGTTACTTGTTCTGTGTGATCTTGCTTAACAATATTGCGAAGTTCTTCAGCCATTGGTGTGCCACCAGGCTCACGCACATTCATAAAATCGACTTGTTTGTTCTCTAAATAAGCTTGGCATACGGCTATTGCCGTTGATTTTCCAGCACCTTCTAGGCCTTCAATCACTATAAATTTCGCTGTCATATGACTCTATTCTGGTTATTTGTTCAACTGGTACTGCTGCACAGCACGGTTATGCTCTTGTAATGTCTTCGAAAATTGATGGCTACCATCCCCTTTCGATACAAAATATACATACTCAGACTCAGGCGGGTTGACCGCTGCAAGCAAAGCTGCTCGAGATGGCATTGCAATCGGTGTTGGCGGTAGTCCTTTAATTTTGTATGTATTATACGGCGTGTAAGTGGTTAGATCTTTGCGCTTAATATCTCCGTCGAAATTAGCACCTATACCATAAATCACGGTTGGATCAGTTTGCAGTCGCATATTGCTTTTCAAGCGATTAGTAAACACCGCTGAAATCATGGGTCGCTCGCTTGCAAGGCCTGTTTCTTTTTCAATAATAGAGGCAAGGATCAACGCTTCATAGGGCGAATTTAATACTAAATCTTGCGCTCTATTTTGCCACACTGTATCTAATTCTTGCTGCATTTTACTATATGCACGTTTTAATAAGCCGCTGGCGCTATCTTCACTATGGTAATGATAGGTGTCAGGGAATAACCAGCCTTCTAAATTTTTTTGTGTGTTACTTATCTGCGTCGCTAAATTTCCTGTATCTAAATCTTGGGTTAAATAGGCTTGCTTTTGAATATTAGCAACGACGTCACGAAGTGGCTGACCTTCAATAATGGTGAAGCTAAAGCTTACTTGTGCACCTTGATTGATGCGACGAATATTATCAATAACAGTGTTTGTATCCAGTTCATAAAGACCTGCTTTTAAATCAGTAAGCGTAGGATCTAATTTAGCGAGTACCTGAAACTTAAAGCAGCTATCAACCCAGTGATTTGTTTGCCATGCTTGGCAAAGCTGATTAAAGCCAGTGCCACGCTCTACTTTGAATAAAGTATTGTTTTCAACTTTTAACGGCATTTTCAATGCTGATTGAAGTTGTTGATAACCAATACCACAACATAGCAATGCTAATAATAGCACGCTAACAATGACTTTAATCACTGACTCTCCTTGGCAACTTGCGCCTTTAATAATGCTTTACTGCGCGTAATATCAAACTGTGTATCAGCAATGTTTGCTACAGGAACCACGCCCATTAAACTGTTACACATAAACACTGCATCCATCGCTAAAAACTCATCAACTTGGATTGCTTTAAACTTAATGGCTAACTTATCACATAAAGCGCTTAGATAAACCCCTGTGATGCCACAGCAGTCTAACTTGGGGGAAACGATTTGACCGTCTTTAATCGCAAATAGATTTGCTGCAGAGCACTCAATCACATTGTCATCATAATCAAGTACTATAACGTCATCACACTCGATAGAGTACATTTGATGTTTGATAAGCACCTGCTCTAAGCGATTCAAGGTTTTTAGTCCAGCAAGTAAAGGTTGATGTGAAAGCCTGATATCACTGATTGCTAGGCTTACACCCTGCTCTTGCCAATTTTTATAATGTGGGACCTGAGGTAATACGCTGATCAGCACTTGGATAGTTGGCTCGTCTGGTAAACCATAACCCCGTCCACCTGCGCCACGGGTCACGACAACTTTTAATATGCCACTGAGTGTATCGCAAATCGCTTTGTTAACTACTTGCTCTATTTCGTTTAAATCTAATTCAGGGAAAAATAATCGCTCAGCGCATTCAACTAAACGCGCTTTATGTAAGTCCCAATGCTCAATGCAAGCATCAACAATAGAAGCTGTTGTAAAAAAGCCATCACCATAATTTAAACCACGATCTTGGGTGCTTATTGTGGAGTCTGAATTGGTTATTTTTATTGTTTGTTTTAATTTGCTCATACAAAAAAGCCCAGTTAAACAACTGGGCTCTTCTTTTTAGTCCGTTGTTAAAAAGAATTATACCTTTTTAAACAGCAACGAGCCATTAGTACCGCCAAAACCAAATGAATTACATAGTGCGTAATCCAATTTAGCGTCACGTGCAGTGTGCGGTACATAATCTAAATCACAGCCTTCATCAGGGTTATCAAGATTGATAGTCGGGCTTACTTTCTGATCAACCAGTGACAAGATAGTAATGATCGACTCTACCGAGCCTGCCGCACCTAACAAGTGACCCATCATTGATTTAGATGAACTTACCATCACATCTTTCGCTGCATCACCAAAAATAGTTTTAACGGCTGATGTTTCGGCTTTATCGCCTGCATTAGTCGATGTACCGTGAGCATTAATGTAGCCAACTTGGTCTGCATTAACTTTTGCATCGTTTAGTGCATTTTCCATCGCAAGGGCTGCGCCAGCACCGTCCTCTGGTGGAGACGTCATGTGATATGCATCACCACTCATACCAAAACCGACCAGTTCAGCGTAGATTTTCGCGCCACGTGCTTTAGCATGCTCATATTCTTCCAGTACGATTACACCTGCACCATCAGCAAGCACAAAACCGTCACGGTCTTTATCCCAAGGGCGTGATGCTGCTTGTGGATCGTCGTTACGAGTTGATAATGCACGTGCAGCATTAAAGCCACCCATACCAATTGGTGTCGATGCTTTTTCAGCACCACCGGCTACCATTGCATCTGCATCGCCGTATGCAATCATACGCGCAGCATGACCAATGTTATGCAGGCCTGTGGTACAAGCTGTAACGATTGAAATATTTGGACCACGTAAACCGTGCATAATCGATAAATGACCAGAGATCATATTGATAATGGTCGAAGGCACATAAAACGGAGAAAGCTTACGCGGACCGCTGTTTAATAGTTTAATGTGGTTTTCTTCAATTAAAGTTAAACCACCGATACCAGAACCCACTGCTACACCAACACGAGTGGCGTTTTCTTCAGTGATCTCTAGACCAGAATCTTGTAGTGCTTGTACACCCGCTGCAATGCCATATTGGATAAACAAATCCATTTTCTTTGCATCTTTCGGTGACATGTAAGCTGATGCATCAAAGTCATTCAGCAAACCTGCGAATTTGGTGCCGAAACTTGAGGTATCGAAATGCGTGATAGTTTGAATACCACTTTTACCGTTTAACAAACCTTGCCAAGTAGATTCAACATCATTACCTAGCGGTGTCAACATTCCTAAGCCAGTTACGACGACTCGACGTTTAGCCACGGGTTGCCTCCAATAAGGAAATTATTTTAGGTGGGGTGTATACCAAATTTATTAGTATCATTCTTCAGATAGACTAAGGGCAGCGTAATGCTGCCCTTAAAATCAAAATGCGTAAAATTACTCAGCGTGAGCTGTAACGTAATCGATTGCAGCTTGAACTGTAGTGATCTTTTCAGCTTCTTCGTCTGGGATCTCAGTGTCGAACTCTTCTTCAAGAGCCATTACTAGTTCTACAGTATCAAGTGAATCAGCACCTAAGTCATCTACGAAAGAAGCTTCATGTTTTACTTCTTCTTCTTTAACACCTAGTTGCTCAATGATAATTTTCTTTACGCGTTCTTGGATGTCGCTCATTCTTCTTTCCTTTATTAAAAACGCCAATGCGTTATTTTCAGATTGCGGCGTAGTTTACGCCGCATAATTCTGTGATTCAAGGATTTGCTGATAATAACTTATCTGGTCAAACCTCTTGATTGGTATTTGTTCATTTATCGCTTATTTTCACAGCGAATTCAAGTATGTTTAAAGCAAGATCACAAAAAATTCAATATTTTTCGATAAACTTTTGTTAGCTTTTTCAAGCTAACTTTCATTAAACCATATACATCGCACCATTTACATGCAATGTTTCACCTGATACATACGCCGCTGCATCTGACGCTAAATAACACACTGCTGCTGCTATTTCGTCAGGTTGACCAAGGCGACCTGCAGGTACATTTGCAAGCGTAGCTGCTTTTTGCTCTTCAGTCAGCTCGTCAGTCATATCGGTTTGAATAAAACCTGGTGCAACAACGTTTACTGTAATACCACGTGATGCAACTTCTCGCGCTAATGACTTAGTAAAACCAATTACACCCGCTTTCGCTGCAGCATAGTTAGCTTGACCCGCATTACCCATCGTGCCCACGACAGAACCGATATTAATGATACGGCCGTTTTTCTTTTTCATCATAGGGCGTAAAACAGCCTTAGATAAACGGAAAATTGAGCTTAGGTTAGTATCGATGATGTCATCCCACTCACCGTCTTTCATACGCATTAACAAGTTATCGCGAGTGATACCAGCATTGTTAACTAATACGTCGATATCACCTAAATCAGCCTTTATAGCAGCAAGTGTTGCCTCAATCGACTCAGGTTCTGTAACGTTAAGGGCATAACCTTTACCGTTGTCACCTAGGTATTCAGTGATTTTAGCAGCACCTGATTCGCTTGTTGCAGTACCGGCTACTTTTGCACCTTGTGCAACTAACGTCTCTGCAATCGCTTTACCAATACCACGGCTTGCCCCAGTGATTAGGACAACTTTGCCCTCAAGAGAAAATAAATTTGTCATTCTATTCCTACTTATTTCGCTTCATCAATAGCAGCTTGCGTATTAACCGCAGCGCATACCATTGCTTTATCAATTCGTTTCGCAAGACCCGTAAGTACTTTACCTGGGCCAAACTCGTAACTTTGTGTAATGCCTTGTGCAACTAATGCCTGTACTGTCTCAGTCCAGCGTACTGGGCTGTAAAGTTGACGTACTAATGCATCTTTAATTGCCTCGCTTGACTGCGCAGCTTTTACATCAACGTTGTTGATTACATCACACTTAGGTGTATTAAATGTTAAAGCAGCTAAATCAGCAGCTAATTTCTCAGCGGCTGGTTTCATTAGTTCACAGTGAGAAGGTACACTTACTGCCAGTGGTAAAGAGCGTTTAGCACCTGCTTCTTTACATGCTTCTGATGCACGTTCAATCGCGGCTTTATGCCCTGCAATAACAACCTGACCTGGTGAGTTGTAGTTAACTGGTGAAACAACTTCACCATTTGCTGATGCTTCACACGCTGCTTTAATTTCGTCGTCACCTAAGCCGATGATTGCAGCCATAGAACCAACACCCGCAGGTACTGCTTCTTGCATGTATAAACCACGATTTTCAACGAGTTTAACGGCTTCGCTTAAGCTTACAACGCCAGCACAAACTAATGCTGAATACTCGCCTAAGCTGTGACCAGCCATAACAACCTCAGCATCAGGGTTTGCATCTAACCATTGACGGTAAATAGCAACACTAGCAGTTAAAAGTGCTGGTTGTGTACGATGGGTTTGATTTAATTCTTCTTCTGGACCATTTAGTACAAGCGCAGCGAGATCATAGCCAAGAGCCTCAGATGCTTCAGCAAATGTTGCTTTAGCAATTTGTGAATCAGCTAATAGTTCAGATAACATACCCACAGTTTGTGAGCCTTGACCTGGGAATACGAGTGCAATTTTATGTGCCATACTTTGCTCTTATAATTAAACAAAAAAATATTCTGTAGCAGGCAGCATAACAAGTTTTAACTATGCTGCACTACTTTGTTGTTGGATGTGTTTGCTCAAAAATCGCAGCGATTTTTTCAGGGAGTTGGCGTTCGACTTCCCGCGCGGCTTCATCAATAGCAGCATGAAACGCCTTCGCAGAGGCATTACCATGGCTTTTAACAACGATACCGCGCAATCCTACCAGACTTGCGCCGTTATACTGGTCGGGGTTCACCCGTTTGTAGAGCTTTTTTATTACTGGGCGCAGTAAAAAAGCCAAACTTTTGTATAAGAAATGTTTGTGTAAGGCTTTGGTGAGTTTATGCATAATAAGCTTGGCAATACCTTCACAGGTTTTAAGTGCCACATTACCTACAAATCCTTCGCACACAATTACATCGGCTTTGCCACTGAAAATATCACTGCCTTCGCTATACCCTGTATAGTTGAGATATTTACACTGCTGCATTAATTGTGCAGCTTGTTTTATTCCTTCATGCCCTTTGATGTCTTCAGAGCCAATATTTAATAAACTGACTCTTGGGTTTTCGCAATCAAGGGCCTGCCCTGCTACCACAGAACCCATAATGCCAAATTGATAAAGTGTTTGCGCATCACAATGCACATTCGCCCCTAAATCAAGTAAGTAAACAGGTGTTTTCCGTTCAGTTGGAACAGCAGAAATAAGGGCAGGACGTTTTACACCTGGCAGCATTTTTAATACGTAATGCGCCATAAAAAACAACGCGCCCGTATTACCGGAGCTTACACAGGCTTGCGCTTCACCCGATTTAACTAAATCGAGGGCAACTCGCATTGATGAATCTTTTTTAGAACGAACCGCTGAAGCAGGCTCACACGCATTTGTGACAACTTCGCTACAATGGCGAATAATTAAACGAGGATGAGATAACGAATCGAGTGCTTCGAGTTCTTTTAAAATAACTTGCTGATTACCACATAAGATGAGTCTTAAGTTGGTATTAGCATTTACCGCGTTAACGGCAGCGGGGATAGATGAACGGGGGCCATAATCGCCCCCCATCATATCTAACGCTATGGTTAGATTGGTCAGCATATAGCAATCTCTTAGTTAGAAATTACTTTAACGCCTTTGTAGTAACCGTCAGCAGTTACGTGGTGACGACGATGAGTCTCACCAGAAACTTGATCTACAGTTAAAGTTGGACCATTGATCGCATCGTGTGAACGGCGCATGCCGCGTCTTGCACGAGACTTTTTGCTTTTTTGTACAGCCATTAGTCTTCTCCTAAGAATCTTTCTTAAGTTGTTTCAAAATATCAAATGGATTTGGTTTGTCATCTTCTGCTGCTAATTTACCAAAGCTTGAAGGCTCTGATGAATAACTGCACGAGGCTTCGTTGTGTGTAGGCACTATTGGAATAGCTAAAATCAATTCGTCTTCGATTAACTCAAACACGTTGATTTCACCGTTTTCGTCCAGTTCTACTTCATCGTAACCTGCAGGAAGATGATCTGACTCTGCATCCAAACCGACTGGCGAATACACAAAGTCTTGATCCAAATCCAACCCTAAATCACCATTACAGCGTTGACAAGTAACAGTTACATGTGTTGATAAGTTACCACTTATCACTACCAAACCTTGCTCATCAATTTTGCAATGAATCTTTACCGCTATTTCACCTGCTTCCTCCTGCACAACTTGCTCTAAACGAGAAAGTTTTTCAAGCGGAACAATACCGTCATAAGATAAACGATGTTGTGCTGCTTTGCTGGGATGAAGAGTGATGGGAATTTTCACCTTTTGCATAGGGGCTGCATCATATAGATAGTTAGTAAGTTAGTCAAAGTAAAAAACCATTTTTAGTCGGTTTTTAACGATCTTCCGCTTTGTTTTCGGGTTCATTGTGGCTTATCCTTGGCGAAATACAATTTTCATCCAGAATTTTTTATGAAACCAACACTTATATTAGCCTCAAGCTCACCATTTAGACAGCAATTATTAACTAAGTTCAACTTACCTTTTCAAAGTTTCTCTCCAGAAATTGATGAATCCCCTATCGCGGGTGAAACACCTGAGCAACTAGTAAAGCGTTTAAGTGAACAAAAAGCGCGTGTAGCAACACAGCATTTTGATGAAGGTTTAGTAATAGGCTCTGATCAGGTTGCAGTATTTAACAATGCGATTTTAGGAAAGCCCCACACTAAAGATAATGCAGTTGCACAGTTATCCTCATTCAGTGGTCATACGGTGACATTCTTAACAGGTTTGAGTGTTTTTGATGTCAAAAGCAATAAAGCTATCACTACTGTGGTGCCTTTTGAAGTGACATTCAAAACACTAACACTTGCGCAAATAAATGCTTATTGCGATGCTGAGCAGCCTTATAATTGCGCCGGCAGCTTTAAAAGTGAAGGGTTAGGTATTTGCTTATTTGAAAAGCTCAGTGGCGATGACCCAAATACACTGATAGGTCTGCCACTGATCACTTTAACTAAACTGCTGGCTGAATTTGATGTTGATGTGCTGATGCTTCAAGAGGCGTAGTTAAAACTTGCAGTAATTGTTGGTATGAATCAACAACACATAACGGCGTATGTTGTTCTAACTGCGCCTTACTATGGGCACCAAAACTGACACCAATACAGGCAATACCCGCAGCATTGGCCATTGCCATATCCAGTTGACTGTCACCAATCATCACAGCGTCGCGCTTAGCTATGTCTTGCTCGCGTAAAATTTGCTCAAGCATATCTGGTGATGGCTTCGACTTAGCATCGTCAGAGCACTTTACATTAACAAAGTACTTACCAAGGCCTGATTCTTTAAGTAACCTGTCTATACCTTCACGCCCTTTACCGGTAGCCACTGCCAATTGCATACCTGCGTCGCTTAGCTGATTTAATACCGTTTCTACATCAGCGAATAACGGTGTAGGTGTGACATCTAACTCACGGTATTGGGCTTTATAGCCTGCGACTAGCTCATCATTTAAATGTAAATGCGCCGGAAAAAGTGCTTCAGTCGCTTTGGTTAGCGATAAGCCAATCACATCTTTTGCTTGCTTCTCTGTTGGTATATCAATACCAAGCTGTTTGGCAGTATTTTGCAAACACGTAACAATTTTCGGCACAGAATCCATCACCGTGCCATCCCAATCAAAAATAACCAGCTTAAATTTGTTCATTATCAGCACGTAGTTTTTTAATACAGTTACTTAACGCTTTGTCTAATGGTGCTTCAACATGCATCGTTGTTTCGTTTTTAGGGTGCATAAAGCGTAAATCATGGGCATGTAAAAACAAACGATTTAAACCAGTCAGCTTATTCACGTATTGGTCAAACTCTGCGACACCGTATTTATCATCACAAGCAATAGGATGCCCCTTACATTGTGTATGCACACGAATTTGGTGAGTACGGCCAGTTACCGGAGACGCTTGCACTAATGAACACTCTGCATAACGCTCAAGCACACGAAAACGAGTATGCGATGGTTTACCTTCAGTGTTATCAACACGGACAACACGCTCACCAGACTTCAAGGTGTTTTTACGAAGACCCTCGGTGACATTTTTAGTTTTTGCATCCCACTGGCCATCCACCAATGCCCAATAGTTCTTTTCCATGGTTTTTTCACGTAACTGCTTGTGTAAATCGGTCAGTACTGAACGTCTTTTAGAAATCAGCAAACACCCTGAAGTGTCGCGGTCCAAGCGATGAACAAGTTCTAAGTTACGCTCTTCTGGACGAAGTACACGCAGTGCCTCAATTAAGCCATAACTTAGGCCACTACCGCCATGCACGGCCATACCAGAAGGCTTATTAATCACCATCAAGTACTTATCTTCAAATAAAATAGCGTCTTCAAGCTGTTTAACTTTGTCGAGCTTTTTAGGTACGAACTCTTCTTTTTCAGCCACTTTGATTGGCGGGATTCTTACAACATCATCAAGTTGTAATTTATAAACTGGTTTTATACGTTTTTTATTTACTCGTACTTCGCCTTTACGAAGAATTTTATACACTGCACTTTTAGGCACACCTTTTAGGTGAGTAATAAGAAAGTTATCAATGCGTTGACCCAAATGGTCTTCACTGATGGTAACGAATGATACTTGTAAGCCGGTTTTTTCTGACATTGCCTAATCACTGATTTAAGTAAATAATTTAGTTGCTAACGCGGTTGTAATAGTGGGATAATCACTAACGCAACGTAAGTTTGCAATTAACAACGGTGCTTTTTATCACATTAATACATTCGTGATGCATATTCTGGGTTGCCGATCATACAGATCCGCGCTAAGTTTTCCAAAGCTTTTATAACTGCCCAGCCAACACGAGCGTTCAATTATCGGCGATGCGCGTAATATATTGCCTGCATAATTTGAGCACGAATGTTGATAAATGATTAAAAAAGCAATTGAACAGATAAATTGTCTGATAGTGACGACGTAAAAACGTCGTTCAGAATTTACAATTGTAGCAAGACATTGAATCACAATTTGAACATGGTCGACTTCTGGACAGAACTCGTAATAAAGAGCCGTAGATAAGAACGGCAGTTTTGGCACCAAAAAGAATTTAATAACGTGACAGCATGTTATTGTCAGCCACACCATAGACACGCTCAATGTATGCATACAATAAAGGTTTTTGACCCTAACCAGTCGTGAGATTGCACAAAAACAACCGTCAAAAGCTACTGAACAGACGAGATGAATCGTCATGTCAGCGACAGAATTAGTAGAGTAACAATATGAAACGTATGCTAATCAATGCGACGCAGCAAGAAGAAATGCGCGTTGCACTGGTTGATGGCCAGCGCCTGTATGATTTAGATATCGAAAGCCCGGGTCACGAACAAAAAAAAGCCAACATTTACAAGGGTAAAATTACCCGTATCGAACCATCTCTTGAAGCAGCCTTTGTTGATTACGGTGCTGAAAGACATGGTTTTCTGCCATTAAAAGAGATCGCACGTACTTACTTCCCACAAGGCTATACTTTCCAAGGTCGTCCGAATATTCGTGACGTAATTAAAGAAGGTCAAGAAGTCATCGTACAAGTTGATAAAGAAGAGCGCGGCCAAAAAGGTGCTGCACTAACAACCTTTATCAGCGTTGCTGGCAGCTACTTAGTACTGATGCCAAACAACCCACGTGCTGGGGGAATTTCTCGCCGCATCGAAGGTGATGAGCGTACTGAATTAAAAGAAGCACTAAGCCGTTTAGAATTACCTAAAGGTATGGGCTTAATTGTTCGTACAGCCGGTGTTGGTAAATCATTTGAAGAACTTGAGTACGATTTAAAAGCACTGTTAGTTCATTGGGAAGCGATTCAACAAGCTGCTGACAGCGGCCCTGCTCCATTTTTAATTCATCAAGAAAGCAACGTTATTTTCCGCGCTATTCGTGACTATCTACGTCGTGATATTGGTGAGATTTTAATTGATAAAGCACGCGTATTTGAAGAAGCAAAAGCGCATATTGAGCGCTTCCGCCCTGACTTCATGAGCCGTGTGAAACTGTACCAAGGTGATGTGCCTTTATTCACACATTATCAAATCGAAAGCCAAATCGAATCAGCATTCCAACGCGAAGTTCGCTTACCGTCAGGTGGCTCAATTGTTATTGACCCAACAGAAGCATTAACGTCTATCGATATTAACTCATCAAAAGCCACAAAAGGCGGTGATATCGAAGAAACGGCGCTTAATACAAACTTAGAAGCGGCTGACGAGATTGCCCGTCAATTACGTTTACGTGATTTAGGTGGTCTTATTGTTATTGATTTCATCGATATGACTCCACCTCGTCACCAACGTGAAGTTGAAAACCGTTTAAAAGATGCAGCGCGTCCAGACCGTGCTCGTGTACAAATTGGTAAGATCTCACGCTTTGGTCTACTTGAAATGTCACGTCAGCGCTTACGTCCATCATTAGGTGAAGCAAGCCAAGGCCCATGTCCTCGTTGTAGCGGCCAAGGTACTATTCGTTCAAATGAGTCAATTGCCCTTTCAATTCTTCGTTTACTTGAAGAAGAAGCGATTAAAGACAATACATCGCAAGTTAATGCGCAAGTGCCTGTCGCTGTTGCCGCTTATTTGTTAAATGAAAAGCGCCGTAGCGTACACCGTATTGAAAAGCGCCATAATGTTGATGTCGTAATTATTCCAAATCAACATTTAGAAACACCTCATTATGAAGTGGTTCGCTTACGCAAAGATGAAACAATTGAAACCGTAAGCTACGAGCAAGTCGTTGCGCCTGAACCAGAATCATTCGAAATGGCTAAATCACCTTCTGCACCTGTTCGTGAAGAACCTGTGTTAAAAGGTGTTGTTATGCCTACAACGCCTGCTCCTCAAGCTGCACCAAAAGCTGAACAACCGGCTCCAGCGGCTAAAAAGTCTGAAGGTGGTTTATTTGCTGCAATTGGTAAGTTCTTCAAATCGTTATTCAGCAATGCCGAAGCTGAAGCAGAAAAAGAGCAAGAAGAGAAAAAAGCAGCGCAAAGACGTAGTAACAATCGTCGCAACAACGACAACCGTCGCCGTAGCAACAATCAACGTCGTCGCAATTCTCGTAATAAGCGTCCTGATGATGCACAAGCTAAAGAAGAAAACACAAACACTTCGAATAAGCCTGAGCAAAAAGAAGGGAACGAGAACCGCAACAAACGTCGTCGTAATTCTAACAACAGAAAACGTAATGAAAAACGTAATGACGATGTAGAACAAACGACAAAAGACACTGCTCAAGAAAAACAATCTGAGCAACCTAAAGAGACAAAGCCTAAGGTTCGTCGTCAACGTCGTAACTTGCGCAAAAAAGTTCGCGTAACAGACGAAAACGCAGATGAATCAAATACAGTAAACACTACAACTGAAACAGTTGAGCAAGCAGCTAAAGCAGAGAAACCAGCTAAGCCTGCAAAAGAAGCTGTAGCTGTTGAGACTGAACAGGCAGAACAACCTGTTGCTGAAAAGCAAGTACCTGCAGAACCTGTAAAAGCTGACACAGAGCCTAAACAAGCAGAGCAAGCTGAATCAGTGGTTGAAACATCAACTGAAGAAGAGCAAGCCCAACCACGTACTCGCTCTCGTCGTTCGCCGCGTCACTTACGTGCCGCTGGTCAACGTCGTCGTCGCCCAGAGCACGATGAAAAATCGAGTGATGAGAAAACTGATGTACCAGCATTCATCCCAGTTGCAGATCAAGCTGCTGCTGAATATGAAGCTGAACTAAAGGCAAAGCAAGCTCAAACTGAAGAACCAGTTAAAGCTGAAGAACCAGTTAAAGCTGAAGAACCAGTTAAAGCTGAAGAGCCAGTTAAAGCTGAAGAGCCAGTACAAACTGAAGAGCCAGTACAAACTGAAGAGCCAGTGAAAGCTGAAGAACCAGTTAAAGCTGAAGCACCAGTTAAAGCTGAAGCACCAGTACAAACTGAAGAACCAGTACAAGCTGAAGCACCAGTAAAAACTGAAGAGCCAGTACAAGCTGAAGAACCAGTACAAGCTGAAGAACCAGTACAAGCTGAAGAACCAGTACAAACTGAAGAACCAGTACAGACTGAAGAGCCAGTAGAAGCTGAAGAACCAGTACAAACTGAAGAACCAGTACAAACGGAAGAACCAGTAAAAACTGAAGAACCAGTAAAAACTGAAGAACCAGTAAAAACTGAAGAACCAGTACAAGCTGAAGAACCAGTACAAACTGAAGAAGAACCTGCTAAAAATGAGAAAACAATTTTAGTGAAAGGTTCAGCAAGCGCTGCAATGGCTAAACCTGCACCAGTTGCAGATAGTGAGCCACAGCCTACTCCACCAGCCATGTCGCATGATAAGCGTGTTGCTATTCCAGACAGCGGCTTACGTGCAGGTTCAATAAAGCCTGCAGGAAAAGCAAGTGCTGAAATGGCAAAAACAATGCTAGTAGACTAATAAGCTTCAGCAAATAAATGAAGCCGCGTTATCAACATAACGCGGCTTTTTTATTTTTACTGAGTTACATAAATACCAACGCACTTAATAAGTGTATTAACGGCCTAACTTAAATTTCAACCTTATTGATCTGAACTTGTGGTTGTAAGTTTGTAAAGTTCGGTAAATCTGCAAGGATCTCCTCTGCATGAGGGCTAAATGAATCCTCAAGTGCTTTTAAAGAATCAAACATCAAATGTCCAATCGCGATAAAGGCAGGTTTTTCATTAATAGTCCCGCCCGATAAACCAGAGTCAACACTCACTCCAATCAGCGCGTCCCCCAATAATCCTGAGACTAGTGGAAAATGAGTATTTACATAATAATTTATGTCAAAGAATGCCTTGTCACTATTAGGATACATAACACTTACTTTTATCATTGTTTTCACCTTTAGTTATAAAGTTAACCCTAGATCCAAACACACATAAAACCTAAATAAGGTACATTAAACCTACTGTATGTTGGGTAAAGTTACAATGAGCTTTTAAGATGGGATTTATAAACTAAGTTAGTTGATAACGCTGACTACAGAGCAATAGTAAGTTAACGAAAATACACAAAGGCAATGCAAATACTGTGTAAAACTAAAGGCCTTGCGGCCTTATGTAAGAATTAGCTTACAGATAGACGCCTAGTGCCTATTTCATTGGCTGTACCACCGACAATCACTTTCTTAATTTGCTTATTATTAGATTCAACTGACGCGGTAATTAATGAAGAACAGCCCATTGCTCGACCTTGCTCAAATACAAAGTGATTATTCGAATTTATAAAAACATGCTTTGTTAAATAACAGGCAAGCGCCCCACTCGCACTACCTGTTGCTGATTCCTCCGAAATACCAAATAAAGGCGCAAAATTGCGGCAGCTTGCAGTTATAGGGGTTTGCGTGTTTTCAAGCTCAAAGGCGTGAATGCCTACAACATTATGCCTTTTACTAAAATCAGCAATTAAAGAATCATCGCAACTAATTTTATCGAGTGTACCAAAAGGGACAGGCACAATTATATCTGCCAAGCCTGTTGATATAACCTCAATAGGCATCTTGGTTGATGATAATACACTCACATCAATCCCGATTAATTTTGCTATCTCATCGTATCTGAACGTGCCTAAAAACTGCGGTAATGCTTGCTCCATGGTAACTAGGCCACTTTCATCAATGCTGACACCAAGTAAACCTGCTTTGGTTCTCTGTGTATAGCTACCTGCTTTAACAAGGCCATGTCGAAACAAAGTTGAAAACACAGCGAGTGTCGCATGACCACAAAAATCGACTTCAGTAGTGGTCGTAAAAAATGATACCGCAAAATCAGCTTCAGGATCGCGTGAAACAAACGCCGTTTCTGAAAAGCCAACTTCTTGAGCTATTGCTAATTTCTGACTATCAGAAAGCTCATCGGCATTTAAAACAACACCTGCAGGATTCCCACCGCTACCCTGTGCAGTAAAGGAGTTAACTAAAAAGACATTAATATTTTTCAAATCGATTTCTCATTGTGGATATAACGACTGTGACTGAGTGCGTGACATCAGCTTTTCAATTTCAGCAATCACCATATCAGGCTCATCATTTTGTACAAAGTGATAACTATTACTGGTTAGAACACTTTCTCCTTGCGGAAACTGCGCAGCCCACTCTGAATGAAGTTTCCCCCAAAGCTCCCTTCCTTTATCGGTAAAAAATAAAAGTGGAGGGTTAGCAAACTTTTTAACAGAAGCAATGACTGTAACGGGTATATCAGGAATGTCAGGATAATCAGGTAATGGACGCTTAGACCAAAAATCCAAATACTGATTTGACATTCCATTCGCAAGATCGTCTAACTTTACCTGTGCTATCTCTTTTTCTGCTTGTTGCAAATCTATCTGGCGCATAATATCAACATCATGTTCAGACGCAGGCTCAATTAACATCAGTGCAGAGAGCTTACCTGGATAACGTGAGGCAAAAACCCTTGCTATATAAGCACCATATGAGTGAGCAATATAAATAACAGGTTCATTTACATTCAGCGCTGTCAGTAAGGTATGTGCTTCATCTGCATATTCTTCAGAACTGTAGTTTTTAGTTACTTTTTCGGAGCCGCCATTGCCAATACGCGAATATCTAATCACCTTAGCTTTGCTTGATAATTGTTCAAATATCGCATCCCAATCAGATAAACCTGCCGAACCACCCGCCTCAAGAAAAAGAGTGTGTTGGCCATGGCCTTTTATTTCGTATTCAACCTTATAGCCGTTCACTTTTACAAAACCCGTTTTAGCTACAGAACTAAACGTAACAATTGCCAGCAATAAAATGCATATTGATTTCACTTGTTATCCTTATATATTCGTCAGTGATTTATTAGATCTTCCACTGTAATATTACTTTTATACGTAAAGACAATGCTTTGCCGCTCTGTTATTGCAAAGAAAGCGACGCACCTTATACAGCTTGAACATGATTACCAGTAATCAAAGGTTACCACCATATTCATTACTAAAATCATGAATTCATATACTATTTTCTTTTCTTGTCCTCAACATAGCTTTTAACGTCCAATAAAATTAGAAAAAGTACAAATGATCCACACCACATAGCAAAGACCCATACCGCAGGCAATAACTCAGACCAACTGGTTATATTGATTACTTGATAATAAAACACACCTAATGAAATTAATGGCAATATGAATAGAGAATAAAAAAGCAAAATAATTGAACGGGACAATAGTTTTTGATAAATATTTTCTGTTTTAGATCTAAGCTCCACCAGAGCAAAAACACATTGCGTGGCTATAAAAAGCATAAATACTTGCAAAAAGCTACAGCCTATAGCTGCTAAAACTGCAATCCATTGCATATATTTCTCCATAAAATTAGTGAGTTACGTAGAATATTACTACAATTCTGCCTTAGGTAGCTAACACTGTTTTAAAAACAACCAAGAGTCGTCAGTGAAAGCGATAAAAAAAGCCCAACTACGGCAACAGCTGGGCTAAGAAATAACAACTCACAGTAAACCTAGTGCTACTAACCTTCTTCTTGCTCCATAAAGCGCTGAAGCTGGTCTTTAAGATTAGGTGGAATGCCTTTTATCACAAGCGTATCTGTTGCTTCGTTGTACGTCACACGTTCACCTAAATGTTTACGCTCAAAGCTGACACTTACGCCACCACCCATACCTGAAAATTTCACCATGCTGGTGACGGTCTTTTTATCTACAGGGAACGATTCTTCTAAGTCGTAGCTCTGCTCCTGGCAAAAGCTTTCAAATGGACTATCGTCATTTTTTGATAGTGTAGCCGACAGCTCTTTAACATTGGCATCTTCCCCTGTCGTTACGCAGTCATTACAATAATCAAAAACTTGTTTGCGTAGCTCGTCTTTTTCTGACTTGTCGTATTGCTGCTCTGATAAATAATCTTCTACGGCATTTAGCATCACTTGGCTTTGTTGCTTAGGATCAATTCCCTCTTCGCAGCCTAAAAAGTCTAAAAAGAAATCTGCAACTTTGCGACCCGCACGACCTTTAATGAAAGAAATATAACGATTATCCTCTGGTTGCGTGTCCCATGCCGTTAAGTCAACACGTGCAGCCAATTGCATACGAGAAATATCTAAGTGACGCGATGATGCTAAATCAAGCTCAGACGTAATTGAGTAATGCTCTTTAATGTTGATCATAGCAATTAACAGGAAGTCACTTGCCACATACTGATAATGACAAAAAACTAAATAACCTGTTTCATTAAAGGCATACTTATTGAGCTCTTCCTTTAGTACGTTAGTTGCTTGCTCGGTCATATGCCAAAAGCCGAGCTCATCATTGCGATAGCTTTGCATCGCCGATGCAACCACACTGTTTTTATCACCGCTAAACGCGCAATAACCTTTACCCGGTTTTCCATTGTATGCATGGTGTAACTGTTCAATAAATACAGCGACTTTGTCGTTAACAACCATCTCATCATTGCGTAAATGAATTTCTGTATCGTCGTCCTTTTTGTCTACATAATGAACGACTAATTTTTTAACATCTATTGTCATCTTTGTTTTTCACGCCTCTGGTGTTAAAATACGGGAATATAACTCTTTTTATCGAACCAACTGATGCCTATCATATCAAAATATTCCAATGACCAAGTAGAACAAATCGTTGATCAGCTGATTGATGTACTGACAGAGCATAAAGCGCCTGTTGATTTAAGTCTTATGTGTTTAGGAAATTCTATCACGCATATTTTAAAAGAGCATGTCCCGTCAGAGAAAAGACAAGCTGTTGCCGACAACTTTGCAAAAGCATTAGCACAGTCGGTTAAATAATATTTATGAATTTATCGCAACAAAGTCAATTCTCATCAAAAGTAAGTCAGCTTTTAAGCTGGGGGCACTGGTTTACCTTCGCAAATATCGGCTTAGTGTTATTTATTAGTCTGAGTTATTTATTTGCAGACAGCGCACCGACCACCTTTATGGGGGTTGTATATATGTTGGTAACCTGGTTAAGTCATACCAGCTTTATTACTTTTATTGCCTTTGTTTTAACGATATTTCCATTAAGTTTAGTCTTTCCATACCCGCGACACATACGCGGTATGGCTGCACTTATAGCCACTGTTGGGGCATCACTTTTAACACTTGATGCCTATGTCTATTTTAATTTAGGGTATCACTTAAACTCATCTGCATTACCTGAAATTGTCTCATTGTTATGGCATCGTTTAACCAGTTCTCCTGCACTTACAACCTTACTTGCAGGCGGTATTGTGCTGCTTATTCTCGCGTTTCAGTTACTTGTGAGTAATTATACTTGGCATCATCTTGCTCGTTTAAAGCAATACAAATTCGCACGTTATGCAACTAGCACTATTTTAGTGTGTTTTGCACTCAGCCATAGTATTCATATCTGGGCTGATGCTAACTTAAAGTTTGATATTACCAAACAAGATAATGTACTCCCGCTGTCATACCCAACAACAGCCAAAAGCTTATTAGCTAAAAACGATTTACTCGATATAGAAAGCTATAAAGAAGCGCACGATGTCAGGCTCGACCCTCATAACGTTGGCTATTTACCACCTTCGCCTATTGAACAATGTAGTGTAGAGACTGCCGCTAAAGTAGATATTTTAGTCTTTTCAGATAATCAAGCATTAGAGCAGTTTGTAGCCGGTGAGCCGACTTTACGCAAAACGGACTTATTTCTTCAACCTATTGAAACAGAAGACACACTATTTAGTTTGTTATACGGCTTACCTGCTTTTTATAAAGCCCCTATTATTACTAATCAGCAATTGCCGCTATGGGTTAATGAAAAACGTTCATTGCATGTAGAAGGCTTTAATCAATTCGATTATGTGAATATTACTCAGTCAGATGCCGCCGTTAGACTCATTAATGCGTCGAACACAACCAACGTTCGTGAAGATGCAACCACCATTTTTGCATTTAGCCTAGCACAGCAAAACAACGGTATTGTTACAACTTCAAGACTTTATAGCTCAGATAAAAAAGTTGTCCAAACTGACGGACTTATTCAGCCAAGTGATATTATCGCAACAAGCATTGGTCAATATCTTGGCTGCCAAAGCTTAGCTAAACAAACAATGCTAGGTAGTAATTTGTATAAACGCCATGACGACACAGGTGTAAACTATTCTCAAAATGTCTTTATTGCATTTAAAAAGGATCGGATCACACTAATAGATTCAGATGGCAACTTTAAAAATATATCGGCCGCACAGGGTTTTGCTATTGAGCAAGGACTCGACATTCCATTTTTAGTACAGAGCATAAAAAAACTAAAACGCTTTACCCCTTAATATGCTAAAAATGACGGCTTAATTATAGTTACTCAACACTATTAATTTAGAGGACATGGATGTCATGAAAGCCGTAATCCTTTTTTTATTTAGTTTTCTGTTTTTTATCTACCCTACAAAACAGTTTGCAGCTCAATACTATAAGTGTACGACAGATAAAGGCACTATTTTTAGTCAACAACCTTGCGGTAGCCGCGCAACTAAACACACCATCAATGTAACTGACCCTAATATAGAAGCACCGAAAGACTTTGTTAAGCAGTTAAACGAATTAGAGCGCCAGCAAATTGTTCGTAACCTTGAGGCTGAAATACGCAGTAATAAACACAAGCTTGCCATTTTAGACCGTGAGCGTGATCGCGCACAATTTCAGCAAGAGCAACGCCTTAACAGAATATTATCTGATCAAGACAAAAAGCTAATCGAAAAAGACATCAAGCAACAGCTAAAATCAATTAATAAGCAATACAAACAAGATGTTGACGTGTTAACTAAAAAACTCGCTAGATTAGAAAAAAAGTTAGAGCGATATAATTAGTTATGTTTAACTATTGGGTTTCATGATTAAATAACATATTCTTAACACGCTAGAGTTAAAGCTCTAATATAAGTGTATTGAGTTTTTAAGAAGGGGTTTATATGCAACCACAACATATTGCAGAGCTAATTTTATCTGGCTTTCGCAATCACTATAAACTTTTTCAAGCAATAACAGCTAAAGCCCCCTATGCCTTTGCTCAGCAAAATTGGCAAAAGATTAATGAAATTAGCAAACTCAGGATCAGCCATTACGATGATCGGGTAAACGAAACAATTACAAAACTAAAATCGTTAAACGAGCAACAAATCATCGAGCTTGATCAAACATGCTGGTTAGAAACCAAGCAAATCTATCAACATTTTTTAAGTTTCCACCCACAAGCAGAGCTTGCCGAAACATTTTATAACTCCGTTTTTTGTCGACTATTTCATCGTCGCTACTTTAACAATGATTTTATTTTCGTCGAAGCAACACTCGCTGATGCACCTGCGCTTCCTGTTGAGGCTGAGTATAGAAGCTATTTTCCTGTTGTTGATGGCTTAAGACCGACTATTCGCAAAATCATCACCCAATTTGATTTTAAAGCGCCATTTGTGGATTTAGAACGCGACATCCGCCTATTGGTAAAGGCCTTTTATAAACAAGCACCCGATACACACCATCAAGCGTGGCAAATGCGTTTTGATATCCTGCAAGCACCTTTTTACCGTAATAAAGCTGCCTACATTGTTGGTCGTGTGGTGTCACAAAGTGGTGTGCAGCCTTTCATTATTGCTGTTTTACACCATGAAGACAAAGGCTTGTATCTGGATGCGCTACTGACCAAGTCATCACAAATGCGAGTTATTTTTGGCTTCGCACGTGCTTATTTCATGGTTGAAACCCATGCGCCATCGGCACTCGTTCGCTTTCTAAACCAACTTATGCCAAATAAGACCTTAGCGGAGCTATACAATGCTATTGGCTTTCACAAACAAGGCAAGACAGAATTCTATCGTGAATTTTTAAGTCACTTAAACCATTCTAAAGACAACCTCGTTATAGCCCCAGGTACACCGGGGATGGTGATGATGGTATTCACCCTCCCCTCGTTTGGTTACGTATTCAAAGTGATTAAAGACACCTTTGGCGAAAGCAAACCGTTTGGCCGTGATACCGTATTGAAACGCTACCAACTCGTTAAAAGCCATGACCGCGTTGGTCGAATGGCAGATACAATAGAGTATTCGAACGTCGTATTTCCTCTTGCTCGCTTTGATAGTAAATTACTTGAAGAGTTACATAAAACAATTGGCTCTTCGATGATTATTGAGGGCGAGTGGCTGATTATTAAACATTTATATATTGAAAGGCGAATGACCCCCCTTAATATGTACCTTGAGAATGCCACTGAGCAACAAGCGTTTGAAGCCATTGAAGAGTACGGCCAAGCTCTAAAAGAAATGATTGCCGTCAACATTTTTCCAGGTGACATGCTCTTAAAAAACTTTGGGGTGAGTAAACACAATCGCGTTATTTTTTACGATTACGATGAAGTTCAGTATTTAACTGATATGAACTTTAGAGCATTGCCAAAAGCAAAATCATATGATGATTATCTAACAAATGAGCAAAGCTACTCAGTTGCGCCACAAGATGTTTTCCCTGAACAATTATGCACCTTTGTCACGGCAAACCCTGTATACAAGCAATACTTGCTGAGTACTCATCCAGAGCTTGAAGACCCAGAGTTTTGGCAACAAGCGCAAAAGAATATAAAACAAGGCAAGGTGAGTCATATTTACCCGTACCCTGCCGGACAACGGTTTATCCATTATTGGTAAACACTAAGGACATGCAATGAATATAAGTAAAATAGATTTAAACTTACTTGTTTACCTCGATACGCTGCTAAGGGAGTGTAATGTAACAAAAGCAGCCAATCAGCTGAGTATTACTCAGCCAGCAATGAGTAACGGCCTCAAGCGTCTTCGCAATTTATTTAACGATCCTATCTTAGTTCGCACCAGTGAAGGTATGGTTCCAACTGAACGAGCTAAAGAACTGCAACCTGTGATCCGCGGCATTTTAATGACGTTAGAAGAAACGCTTGCCCCTAACCGCGAATTTGAAGCATCGCAAAGTAAGCGAGTCTTTCGTATCATGGCCAGTGACTACGCTGCAAGCACCCTCGCACCACGCTTACTGAGTAAATTACACGAAGAAGCACCCGATACCACACTAGATATCTTAACACCAAGCGATGTGACCTTTCATGATGTTGAAAACGGTAAAGTTGATATGGCTATAAATCGCTTTGAAAACTTACCACAATCATTTCATTATAAGCAGATTTGGAAAGATAGCTTTTGTTGCTTAGTAAAAGCCGATAATCCTATTATTGAAGACTTTAGCCTTGATAGCTATTTAAAAGCCCGCCATATCTGGGTAAGTAAAACAGGCTTTGGTGTTGGCGTGGGTATGGACCCTAAAGATGTACAAAAGCTTGGCTGGGTAGATGAAGCACTTGCTCATTTTGGTAAGCACCGTAATATTGCAACCTTCACACGTAATTATCATGTAGCCATTCACTTAGCAAAAGAACAAAACCTGGTTGCAACTCTGCCTTCAAAAGCAGCCAATATATACCTAGATGACCCCGGTTTAACGATTCTTGAACCACCCTTCCCAATTCCTCCATTTGAGCTCGATATGATCTGGAGCCCTTTATTACACCGTGATGCCAGTCACATATGGTTACGTCAAAAAGTGGCTGAAGTCGCAGATGAGCTTAAGTAACATTTTACCTATTAATTTGTAATTATTGCTGATGTTTGCTTTAACGAGGACACATCAGCCCCTTTTTTATCTCTTTATAACTTTGCAAACCATTGAAAATAAAACTCTTTTAAATAATTGACGACTATGGAACGTGTCTTGCTCTAATTTACGTGCATTGTTTTTAAGTTATTAAATTTAAATTTTAAAGAGGTCATTATGCAAACACATCAAGGACATGACGTTCATCATATTGCAGATATCATTCAAGTTATGAACAGTGGTATCGATTTTTATGAAAAAGCACAGGAAAAGGTTGAAGATCCAGCCATAATTGCACTATTTCAACGCATGATAGATGCTCGTAAAGTAAGCATAGAGCGCTTACAACCTTACGCCATCAATGAAACAGGTGAACGCGAAAATGGCTCTGCATTTGCTGTAGAAGCACGTAAAGCCTATACCGCGTTAATCACTAAACTAGGCGCTGATAAAGATAAAACCTACGTTGATGAGCTTGAAGAAGTTGAAGACAAAACACTTGCTGAAATTAAGCACGCACTCGACAAACCTCAGCCACACGACTGTGAAGCAGCGTTATCAAAAACACTGCTAACTATTCAAAGCTGTCACGCTGAAATGAGTAAGCTTAAAAAACACTAACTTGCTAACTAATCAAAGCCCAGTTCAGCTGGGCTTTTATCTATTTAGATATTGGTTCGTATTTTATCTGAAAATCTAACAATTAGATTTGGGTATCATCTGAAAGACAACTAAGAACTAATTCACCATCCGTAGTTCGTTCTTTGCCAAAGTTCGGCTAAGGTCCAATAGCCGACCAACAAACACGACTCGTTACTGCCCCAATATGAGTTAACATAATTGCTCGTGAGGTCTGCTTTAAGCGAACATTGACTATTGTCTTTTGATGCTGTTTCACATTTGACCTTTCCCCCAGAATTTACATCTTTTCCCCTATATTCAGGAAAATAAGCAATTTGCGCATATATCGTCAGACCACTTTATCAATTTACAAATATTTTTTAGCTAGCAAAAGGTTAGCCAATTTGATAAAAACGTAGTAATCAGAAAGTGAGCAGTTGTGTGGTAGAAATATGCGCGATTTGCGCACTATTAAATTGTTAGGAAACAACAAATAGAAAGTACAACAATGAAGACAAAAGAAGAGCGTTTGGAAAAGTTAGACAAAATTTTGAAGGACAATAATCTAGGATTTATCTACGACTTTCTAGGTGAAAGAGATAATAGCTTAGTTTTGCCTTTTTTCGCCAAGTGGACTTCCCAAAATTATTCAGAGAAAATGCTCAAAAGTCGAATTTGAGCGTACTACGGAATTTGCCCAAAGCATAACGGTTGAGCAGCTAGGTAGCTAATTAAAATCAGTTAGTTAACCTGCTTAATTGCCCGGACTAGTGGCCTTTGTGTGCGTAAAAATATAATTGCTTATTAATGAAAATTTAGGTGTAATGAATACATAATAAACGCTGAGCAATGCAGGAAAGCTTACTTAACATTAGTAAAGCTGATTAAGTTAGCGAGGAAAGTGAGAACCTCCAAAAAGCCTATTTTTTATAAGTAAAGCCATAGCATAAACAACACCAACTCTGACACACCGAGCTGGTAGCGGCTCAGTCCAACAAGCGATTATGCAACTCAAACAGCGTGTTGCATAAATACTAAAATGTTATGTGGATGGAGGAGAAAATGGAAAGTCTTTTATATCTCGCAGCTTTCTTGCTAATGGTTGTATCTATTGCTCATTCTTACCTCGGAGAACGCTTTATCCTTTCTAGGTTGTTTAAGCGTGACAACTTGCCAAAGATCTTAGGAAGCGATGATTTTACTAAACGTACGTTGAGATTTGCATGGCACTTAACGTCAGTTGCCTGGTTGGGGCTAGCTGGCATTATTGTGGCTCTAGCGCAGCCAGAGTTTGGTAAACAACTGGTTGGCCAGATAATCGCTATTACATTTGGTGTGCACTTTCTGACGGCCCTATTGGGATCAAAAGGAAAACACCTATCATGGATACTGTTTGGTGCAATTACCGTTTTGGTGTTGGTGGGAGCATTCACATAACAAACTGCTCAAGAGGGATTCGCAACGCGTGGTATTTTTACTATGCATTAAATTTAGTGATCAAGGTGGTTTGCGATGGCTTCGGTATTGCGTTGCTCACCCCTTAGCAGGGCGTTATGAATCTTTAGTTCGGAGCTAATTTTGAGGCTATTTGTATTAACCATTTCTTTATTTCTTTGTTCATGTTCATCTGAAGTTGAAAACAAAGATTTAGTTGGCACTTGGGAATTGCTATACGACGGTCAAGGCGATTTTTGGTTTAGTCATGTTGCATTTACTGCTTCAGGAGAAAAATGCACTATTAGCTATAGCTTTGATAAAAATAAAGAGCTTAGCGCTAGTTACTACTTAAGCACTTATAATTTAGAAAACAACGAGCTAACTGTAAAAGTAGTTCAAAGCTCTTCCCCCTATGTTAATGTTGGGGAAGAAATTAAAGATAAAATTTTAAACTTTAACCAAAATACTTTTGCAATGAAGATGTATTACCCCATCGTAGGATCTTCCGTTGACCGTTTTATAAAACTAGAAGACATAAAGGCTAGCAGCATTTGTAGTGTGGTTAAAAACAATTCATAACAAGCTGTTTAACAAGGACAAAATACAGTTGGCTTTTGCTCCTTCGTCACTTAATTTTAGCCAACTATATTTTGCCTATTAACAGGGCGTTATGTGCTAAGGAAAGTATGAAGCCTGAGAAGCCAACAATAATGGGAATGGCAGAGTTTAAGCCATCAGCAAAATGCCCTAGTTGTAACTTAATAATGTATTTGGGTAACAGGTGTCCGCACTGCGATCATTTATTAAGTCAGCCAGAGCAGGAAGCTCAAAAATTGTTCTGGAAAAAAACTAGAAATAAAGGCTATGTACGTGGGTTAGTCTTTTTCGTGATAGCTCTATTTGTATTGTCGTGGCTATTTAGCACATAACAAGGCAATTATGCATGGGACGTCTAAAGCTTGGCTGGCGCTCATTCTTCGCTAATTTTAGCCAAGCTAATACGCCCCATATTGCGGCGTTAGGCATCAAAGGCCATAGGCTCTTTATAATTGTATTGAAGAAAAAATGGAATTAAACACATATACCTTTATCAACGAAGCGCTCATTGATAGCTACTTTTTTCAACTTCCTAATGAGTTGAGAAAGAAGGACTTTAAAGTTAAAAAATCTATTAGCTTTTCACTAGGGGGGCCTAAAGTCTCTGCCTCTCAAGAAGTTGATGATAAAGAGCTTTCGTACGTAGAAAAGATATCTATTATAAATCGAGTGCTACTTAATTCAGACAGTATATCGTTAGCTAGGCCTGTCGAAGCGTATGATTCATGGGGGAATATATATAACCCTCCAAGAGAAAGTGATAATACTAGATTCGTCTTGGAATCTTTTTCTGCGAAAAAGGTGATAATACCGACCGGGAAAAATTTTAAATTTCCTCATGTAAAATATATTGTTGTGTGGGTGTCAGACCCTGATCCCGGAATATACACAGAGGAAGAATTTGTGTGGCGGGGTAGCTTTTTGTACTTGGTTCAAATTATGGAAGATCAATATAATTATCAATCTGTAATATCAGGTGTGTCTGCGCTTCAAGCACTTTCTAATATCATAGATGGGCGACCATTTTTTGAATTCTCTAAATGCAAGGGTGAGCCTTTAGGTAGGTGGAGCAATAAGCATCCGCTAGATAAGCTCGTCGATCTAGGAGGAGAGGTGTCGGATGAAAGGCAACTTACCAGCCTTTATAAAAAACGGTACATAACGGATGAACAATGTTACGAATATGATGGTGAAAAAAGGCGTGTCAACGATTTATTAGCTTATCCATTATGGATTAAAGAAAAGCATGCCTAACAAATCAATCAACTTCGCGCCTTCGGCGCCGGACAGCCTTACAGGCTGCCGGTTATTGAGGCGTTATGCATTTCATGGTTTCTCGGAACGGAGTATCGATGCCAGAGATTAAAATTGATCAAAACTTAGTTGAGTGGGAAGAGCTATCCGAGTTGGAGTGGAAAAACCTGCTTCTTGGAAATGGTTTCAGCATCAATATTTGGATCCGATTCGGGTACGGAACACTGTTTGAGGTTGCTCAGAGGGAAGATATAGACCATCAACTCACCGCGCAAAGTCTTGCCCTTTTTGAGCATGTTGGCAGCGCTAACTTTGAAGACGTTTTGAGAATCCTATATCACGCGAAGCTCGTAGATGAGCAGCTTGGTAGTCCTCAAGATGCGGAGATTACAGCTCTGTATGAAGGCGCTAAGAATGCCTTGGGTTCAGCTGTTAACTTTGCCCACATACCACCAGCACTTGCTGACGTCGCTGAGATTAATGCAAGGCTTAGGAGTTACAAGAACGTTTTTACCACGAACTATGATCTAATCCCATATTGGGCCATTATGGATTCTGATACATGGAGATTTAAAGATTATTTCTGGGGTGAAGATGGTTGCTTTGACTCATCTGATACAGCTGTTCCTGCAGACAGAACAAAGCTCCATTACCTGCATGGAGCTATCCACCTCGTAGAGCTTCCGAATGGGAGGACTAAAAAGCTAACAGCAAATGGTCTGAACAGGCTATCAGAACTCTTCGATTTGGACCATCCAGAGCAGTTTCCTCTATTTATCACCGAAGGCAGCTCTAAATGGAAATTGTCGCGGATCAAACGGAATGACTATCTCCGATTTTGTTACGAAAAGCTTGCGAGCAGCAAGAATGGATTGGTGGTAATTGGGCACTCTTTACATAAAGATTATGACCAACACATTATTGACGCGATCCTGCAGAGCGAGTCCAGTAAAGTAGCAATCGGCGTATGGCCGCATCAAGATGGAGAGGAAATTATCGCCGTGAAATCTCGGCTAACCATCGATTTGAAAGGTAAGGAACTATATTTCTTCAATTCGGAAAGCCATCCCCTTGCTTCAGCAGGCCTCAATGTTCGAGACGAAGATGCATAACAATCGCCAGCACGGGGACAAAGTTTACGCTACGCTTCAACTTTGCCCGTGTGGCTGGCGTTAAGTTTTTAGGAGAGTTCGATGCTCGAAGCAAAGTTCTATGAGACGTACTATTTTTGCAACGTAGTACATAATGTTCTTCAAGATCAGGAGAACTTCCTACGTAACTTGAATGATTTTTATGGCGATGGGAGGGTTTTTTTCCTTCTGCAGCCTTTTAGTAAATATTCTACATTCCACCGCTTTATTGAGTTTATTGTTGATGACCTTAGTTGGGAAAATACTTCAAATGTTGACCTAGGGAAAAGACAAGAAAGAATAAGGGAAACAGCAAGTTTCCCTTATTTGTCCGAGTATGCCAAATGGGACGTTTTGCCTATCGAGCAAGCTTTAGAGTTTCATGGTTTAACCCATGAAAGTTTTATAACATTCCTTACTCGAAGAGGGGGCGACTTTCTAAATTGCGACGAAGAAGATATCCATGAATATTTGGTGTTTCTGAGAGACGAAGGCACCTTTGATACTCTTGTGGAGCATACGGTGAAAGAGGTCTTTCATGTACTATTTCAAAACCGGGAATTAATGCTCACATTTAACGTTATGGTCTCTGATGCTCTGAAAAGAGAAAAAGATGAGGAATCATCGTTTGTTGAGCTTAACGGTATTAGGCGTAAAGATGGTAAATTGAAGCGGAAAAACATACCTAAATGGGTGCAAAGGGCTGTATTTTTTCGTGACAGAGGAAGGTGTGTTCTTTGTGATAAAGACCTGTCAGGAATACTTAATGCTCACAATGTCGAAAACTATGATCACATAGTACCTTTATCTCAATATGGCCTTAATGATGTATCTAACATTCAGTTGCTCTGTAAGGAGTGTAATCAAATCGCCAAAAAAGATGGAAGTGCCGTTACGTCAAGGGTGTATCAATATTGGTACAAGTACTCTTAATTTTAAGCTTCCGGTACTTGTTACATTGCCGACAGAAAAAACTTAACAAAGCATTTAAGAGTGATTCGCAACGCTTGGCGCTTTCGCTTCGCTCAAGTATAGCCAAGCGCCGCTCACACCTTAATGCGGCGTTACCACCGTCAGCTTTTGGCACTGAGCCATCCTTAGGCTCTAACTCATAAATGTCCAAAAACGAGTTTATCCGACAGCCTGCTTCTCGCTCATATACGCCTGTCAGGTTTGATTAATTCCTTTTAATCAAACCTGACAGATAGAATTAAGATGTATTTACTTTAATGTGTTAATACCAAGCGATTTAGTGTAATTTATTGACCCGTTAAACGCTTAGCAAATGAAATAGCGTAGGCTGTTGAGCGTAATTTAAGTACTTTGTCATCACTTGGCATAAAGCCTTCAGACAATAGGTTTGGGTCATAATTAGTGAGGTCGCAACCTGATTCGCCCGTAGATTCTATAGTAAGCTTTCCTAAATTAATTGTTGTGCGATCAACAGGCCAACGAACTGAAGGATCCGTTAATACATCACCTGGCTCGGCTAACTCTGCTTGAAAACGATAATGAACCTTCCCTTTTGCTAAATCCTCTTCAAGCCGCTTAGCCAGAAATGATTTAGGGAAGGTTTTCATTTGCTCTTCTGTTAGCACCTGCTCTGGCTCTTCTGGCACCATAGTCCACCTAAAGGCATGCTTAGCGCCCTTTTCATCAACCATGTAAAAGGTATGCACACCAAAATAACGCGAAGACACATACGATGCAGGCGGATTATGGTTTTGTAGCCAATTAAACTGCCCTAAGGTACTCGGGTGTTGTTGCCTGTATGCTTTCACTTTTGCAAAATCGATTTGACCCGTTTTTTCGTCAGGTAACAAAGTGCTTAGCAAACCAAAAAATGCTTCAGGGCTGTTACCTGCAAAAACAGGTGTGGTAAGCCCTGCGATATTGTGCACATCGCCATTTTCTAGCAAAAACTGCACCCCCATACCACGTGGTGAACGTGATGTTTCATCAGCGTGAGGGTTTCCACCGCCCATAGAAAAACGGATATTCGCTTTAGACGGCGCATTAAATAAAGGGCTGATTGAATACTGTTTTGCAGCTTGATTAGGTGTAAATGTACCGACAGCGCACACACCTTTGGCGTGACCTTTTCTGATACCAGGCTGCTTACCCGAGAGCTTCTCAAATAAATTTATGAAATCTTGCCCATTTACTGATTGCTCCGCAAAACTTGCTGTGGGTAAAACAAGAGATACAGCACAAACTAAAGACTTAATTTTTAGCATTTATCCATCCTTTTAACTTAGTTATATTGAGATGACCCAACAAAGCTCATTATGATTTCATTAAACGAAAAATAGTTTACCCCTATAAAAATACTACAAGCATTTAATAAACTTAGAGTACCTATAAACAATATTAAGATACCCACACTGCAATCAGCAGCTCTTTATAACTAAAAAAGGGCCTAACGGCCCTTTGCAAGTTTATAATAATAAAGGAATCTAAAGGGAGTTTAGAACTTGTACTCTGCACCTATATAGTAGTATGCACCGTTAAAACCAAATGGTGCTGAACGACGCGAGTAAGTGAATACACCAGGGCTTGACACTATTGTGTTGCCGTTTGCATCAACAATCGTACCCGAGCGCGAATTACCAATGGTGTTCTTATCTGGATAAACATCAAATAGGTTATTAGCACCAATGTTAAACGATAAGTTTTCATCAAAGAAGTAACTCACTTTCACATCCGTTAAGATTTCAGCACCGTATGTTTGACGTCCGCCGTCTTCCACAGTGTACTCACCATAACGATTCAGTGATAAGTTTACTGTCCAGTCTTCAAGTCGGTAAAGTGCACTTAAGTTAATGCGATCTTCTGGCTGCCACTCTTCGATGATTGACGTTTCTTGAGCAGAAAACACATCTTCAACAGGAATCGTTTCAAGACCACTGCCTGATGGCGTAAATAAATCAACCACATCTGTTTTGGTGAAGTTAGCAGCAAAGGTGAAATCGAGCGTGCCGCCAAGGCCTTCAGTGTTCCATGTGGCAACTAAATCAACCCCTTCTGTTTCTGTGTCCGCACCATTTAAGAAAAACTGACCAGCCCCTGCGCCAGAGCTGACAAGTGCAGCATCAAGTGTATCTGATAAACCTTTGCCTAAACGGTTAGAAATAACGATACGGTCATCAATATCAATCGAATAGTAGTCAATGGTTACGTTGATATTGTCAGTCACGTTATACACAATACCTAAACTACGGTTTTGCGATTTTTCTTCTTTTAACTTAGGAATACCAATCGATTGCGCGAGTGTACTGTCGTTTCTAAAAGTACCCACTTGTTCAGCCACTAAGCTGCCATCATCGCCAACAACAAACTGTGTACTTATATTATTAAAGTAAAGCTGTTGCATCGACGGTGCTCTAAAACCTGTACTCAATGCACCGCGTAAAGAAACATCTTCAGTAATCGACCAATTAGCCGCTAGCTTAAAGTTAACAGTGTCGCCAAAGCCTTTGTAGTTATCGTAACGAAGCGCGCCTGAGATAATAACATCATCGATCACGTAAGTTTCAGCATCCGCATAAAATGAAATCACATCACGTGACTCATCCACAGATGACGCAGGATCAGAACCACCAAAGCCTTGTGTACCACTGGCTGCATCTTCACTACCCACACCACCACTAAGGCCTGAATAAATGCTTACACCATCAACGGTGTCGTAATCACGATAAGCATATTCACTGCCCTCTAAGATACGAAATTCATCTGTGCGGATTTCAGCACCCAATGCTAATGAAAAATTATCATAATCTTTTGTGTAATCAAGATTAAGTGTTTGTAGAGATAATTCTAGGCCATATGCAAACGCTGAACGCGGGATGGTGGCACGAATTTCATCTGCTGATAAACCTTGCTCATAACGAAGTAAGTTCGCATACGAACCATTAATTGTGTCACTTGTGGTGTAATCAATGCTGTTTTCACCGTAGGTGTAAGATAAGTCAATGCTTGAGTCATTATCGAACGACTTTTTAAAACCTACGTTATAAGACACGTCATCAATAACGGTATTAATTTTCGGTAAGAAACCCATTGGAATTGTTGCATCACCGTCTTGTAATACAGGGTTACCAGTCGCATTGGCGTTGTGGCGGAAAAATGCCGCTGATTCATTTTCACGGTTTGAATAAGTGATAAAGCCATACAGCTCACCACCAGCAAGTTCATAACCAGTATTAACGGTTAAAGCAAATTGCTGAGAATCAGCATCACCAATTCTAAATGTATCACGCGGTGCTGTTAGTTCGCGTGGGTCACCAGCAAGTAAAGTGCCGTCATCAAGCTCCGTACAACCATAAAATTGACATGAGCCATGAAGGCCAGCACGGTTGGTTGGAGCGCGATCACGGTAGTTAATTGTGGTATTTAAATAACCATCATCACCCAGGGCAAAACCTTTGTTAAAATCAATATTAACGGTTTCGCCATCACCCTCTGAGTATTCACCATAGTTAATGGCTGCTTTACCACCTTCTTCAGCATCTTTTAACACGATATTGATAACGCCGGCAATCGCATCTGAACCATATTGCGCGGCTGCACCATCACGTAAAACTTCAATGCGCTTAATTGATGCCGCAGGAATAGCATTCATGTCAGTACCTGCGGTACCACGACCTACTGACGTATTAATATGGATGATACTCGCTTGGTGACGACGCTTACCATTGATAAGCACTAAAGTTTGGTCGGGCCCTAAACCACGTAGTGTAGCCGGACGCAGCGCATCAGTACCATCACTGATAGACGAGCTGGAAAAGTTAAAAGAAGGGGCGATAGCTTGAAGCATTCGGCCCACTTCTGTTTGTCCTGTATTTTCAAGTGCCTCCGCACTTAAAATATCAACGGGTACCGGTAAATCCTCAACTGAGCGTCCTGCTACACGACTACCAACAACAGCGATTTTCTCGATATTTTCTTCTGCAGCTTGTTCTGCTGCAAATGCCTGATTATTGCTTGCAAGTAGTAACGGCACGACTGCAGCACTGACCCCTGAAAGGTTTTTCATGTTGTTATCTTTCCTATTGATTTGTTTGAGTTTTATACTCAGTAAACCAGTTTGATCAACAACCGCATCGAGCTTAGTTCCTTGAAGCATGGTCTCAAGTGCATCTAGCTTGGTATAAAAACCAAACACCGACTGTGCTTGATATTGCTTAGCAAGCTCAAAAGAGAAAATAACCGTTTGGTCTGTTTGCTTAGCGAATTCAATCAAGGCTAAATCTGCTCGTTGCGCTTTAATATCAAATTGCAGCATTTGCTTTTCAGCAGCAATGGCTGGTTGCCCCATACATAAGCCGTAGACAGCCATCGACGCTGGAAATAAATGCAATTGTTTACTGCGCAACTTAATCAAACAGTTCAGAAAGAAAAATCCACTATGTAAATTTAACTTTTTTTTATTTAATTTTTTGTGATTAACATTAACAACGTGAAAATCATTTTTTTTCATGAGGGAAATTAGCTTTTACTTTCAAAACTTAAACTAACACGATGCTCGCCTAAGCGTTGATGTTTAACCGCTAAATTAGCGTGTAACGACTCAAGTAATCCTTTTATATCGCCAGCCTTGAAAACGCCCGCAACTTTTAAAGAAGTTAAATCAGGATCAGTCAATTCAAAACGGGTAGCCGTGTAACGACTAACCTCTTGTAGCGCTTCACCTAAAGGCTCACCATTAAAAATAATCATGCCATGCTGCCATGCTAAATCTCGTTGTACATCATCCATCGATAGTTGTTTAACAGGCTCTGTTTTACTGTGTTTTATAAGCGCTTTTTCACCCGAGACAACCACGTTCGCATGGAGTTTTTTTATCGATAGACTCTCGTTTGAAGCATCTTTTAAATGCTCAAAGTCATTTGCATCAACAAGCGTGTGTGGCTCAGCTATCATTACTTTGCCCTCTGTGACTACCAACTCAAGATCTGATGAAGTGTTACGCTGAACATTAAACACGGTGCCAAGAGCAGTAAAAGACTTATCCCCAGCAATGACTGTAAAAGGTCTGCTCGCATCCTTGGCGACATTGAAACGCCCCTCGCCTCGATTCAATATAAGTTGACGACGATCGCCCGTGTACACTACTTCTAACTTTGTATTGGTGTTAAGCTGAACAATCGTGCTGTCTGGCAAGACATAGGTTGCCTGCTCACCGACTTTGGTTCGATAAATCTTTGTAAATTTCGCATGGTCGTCTTCAGCTGATTGCCAATAACTTGAGTAAATCAGTAAAACACAACCCAGTAACATCACAACTAGAAAACTTGTTGCGGTTGCCAAGCCAAAAACCGCTGGTTGTTTATGCTGAGTTTTTTCAGGAAAAAGGCTACTTAGCTCATTGAGCACACTCATTTCATCCCAAAGTTGAGCGAGTTCAAATAACGCATCTTGATGGGCATTGCTTTGTTTTGCCCATTGTTGTAGCTCATGCACTTCTTTATCAGATAAGCCTCTGTCAATTGCACTTACCCAACGACTCGCCTGAGCTTGAATCATATCTTTCGACGAAAAAGGATGAACATTACTCATTTATTCACCTCTTTGGCGGTTACATCAGTGGTATTTAATTGATTTAGTTGGTGAGTGTCATGTGCTTTCATAGCATGCAATGCATGCAGGAGCCCTTTGGCGATGTGCTTTTCAACTGTACTTTCGCTCAACTTCATTTTAATTGCGATTTCCTTTTGGCTTAGACCATAGACCTTTTTTAAAATAAAACACTTTTTAACTTGAGGGCTCAATTCGTTAGTCACGCGGCAAAAAAATAAAAACCGCTCTTTCGAGGTGACTTCATCTTCAAGTGCCATTGAGCGCATCTGATTGGTGACTTGTTGATGCTCATCAAGGGACTCTTTGTATTTATTATCCCATTTCGCAACGTGATTTAATGCCAAGTGCTTAGCAGTTTTAAGCATATAACTGTGGGTATATTCAATATTTTGCTTAAGATCAGCCTCGTAACTTTTAATAAACGTTTCTTGAATTATATCTTCAACGTCATCAGGGCTGACAATACGTGCAACAAATCGTCTGAGTTTGCTTGATATATCAGTAAATGCGGTAATAATCCCTGTCTGTTCCGTCATCCGTAACTCGCACTTGTTATTTTATAGCTAAGGTTACGAGATTTCATTTTAATTACAAGACAATTTGTTAATTTTCTGTTCCTCAAGTAAATAAAGTTTTCATGAAATTATAAAAAATCTCTGTTTTTCGAGTGACTAAACTGTTTTGAGGCTTTAAAAACCAAACTGGCGCATCTGCATCAGCGAGACAATTGGGTAATATTTCAATTAGCTCACCTTTACTAAGTTCATCCTGAATGGCTATACGCGATTTAATAGCAATACCATGCCCTGCAATTGCTGCTTGAGTCATGTTATCTGAGTTTGAAATAGTAAACCGAGTACGCGCATTGTGATGAATAACTTGATTATTTTCGATGAGCTTAAGCTGACGCTGCCACGGTAAACATACCCAATAATGATCAACTAAATCATCCACAGACTTGGGCATGCCATATTTTTCAAGATAACTTGGTGCGGCACACAGAATACGGGAATTAACAGCAAGTTTTCGAGATAATAAATTAGAGTCAACTAACTGTCCTACCCTAATCGCCACATCTTGGGCGTCATCCACTACATTCACAAAATGATCTGTAATCATAAAATCTAATTTTAAATCAGGGTATTGTTGCTCAAACTGATTAAGCCTTGGCATCACAAATTTAGAAAAGACCCATGGCGGCATGGTGACACGCAATAACCCTGATATTGCCGAACCTCTTGCACCTATTTGATGTTCAGCATCATACAACGCTTCCAAAATTGCACTTGCGCGTTGGTAAAAGACGTCTCCTGCCGGTGATAACCTTATCCGCCGACTATCTCGAAAGATAAGCACGGTAGAAAGTGCCTTTTCGAGCTTACTTAAACGGTGGCTCACTGTTGCTGGCGATAAGCCTTGTGCTTTTGCTGCCGCCACGACCCCTTGGTTCTCAACAACCGCTATAAATGTTTCTAAATCGGATAGGCTATACATATTTTCAGTTCAATATTTTCGAATTTAGCTTTCACTTTTGCCTAGTATATATAAAAAAATAAAACACTATACTGCATTTTTTACACTAATGGTCTGGAGCCACACTATGTCTTTAAAAAGCCAAATTGACGCATTCGAAGTACAGAAAAAAGCAAATGTTCCAAGTGATATCCTAAACTTAATGGACATTACCACCGAGAAACTGATCGCTAAGCAGTTAAATCAACATGCATTACCAGTAGGTGCCGTATTTCCTGACTTTAGCTTGCCAAATAGTCATGGTGAAACCGTGACACTCTCGCAGTTATTAGACAAAGGACCTCTGGTGCTTAGTTTTTACCGTGGCGGTTGGTGCCCATACTGTAACTTAGAATTACGTGCGCTAAATGCACTGAAGGACGAGTTTGCTAAACACCATGTTCAACTAGTAGCAGTTTCACCACAGTTACCTGATCACTCGTTATCAACTGAACAACAGAATGAATTAGCCTTTACGGTCTTATCAGATGTTGAAAATACACTAGCAAAAGCATGTGGATTAGTGTTCACATTAGATGAGCGCTTAATTCCAGTATATAAAGAGCTGGGCTTAGATATTCCTACTGCAAATGGGGATAACAGTTATGAGCTTCCTCTGCCTGCAACCTACGTTATTGATAAAGACCGTACTGTTCAATATGCATTTGCTAAAGAAGACTATACTCTGCGTGCAGAGCCAAGTGACGTATTAAATGTGGCAAAAGGGTTGCTGAATGCGTAATGTCAGTCTATCAACTAAATTATTATGTGCTTATATATTAATGTTTAGCACCTTTATTGGGAGTGCAGCAGTGGCAAAGAGTCAACCTCTTAAAACCCCAAAAGTAATTGTATTTGATGTTAACGAAACCTTGCTTGACCTTGAACAAATGAGGCATTCTGTCGGGGAAGCACTTAACGGACAAACACAACTATTGCCCCTTTGGTTTTCGACCATGCTACATCACTCATTAGTTAGCACCGTGACGAATGAGTACCATGATTTTGGTGAAATTGGTGTCGCAGCATTAATGATGGTGGCAAGTAACCATCAAATTAATATTACTAAAGAGCAAGCAAAACAAGCGATTGTACCACCGCTTTTATCTCTTCCAGCACACCCAGATGTAAAGCACGGACTTGCTCAGCTTAATGATAAAGGCTTTAAGTTAGTAAGCTTTACTAATTCATCAAATAAAGGGGTAGCAGCGCAATTTAAACACGCTGAGTTGACGAGTTTTTTTAGCGACCGATTCAGCGTTGAAGATATCAAGGTATATAAGCCCGATCTTCGCTCGTATCAGTGGCTACTTAAACAACTTGATATAGCACCAGATGAGGCGCTGATGGTGGCCGCCCACGGTTGGGATGTCGCTGGTGCAAAAGCCGCAGGTATGCAAACTGCCTTTGTTGCAAGACCAGGTAAAGCGCTGTATCCACTAGCGACAAAACCTGACTACATTGTTAATGATATAAAAGAGCTCGCTTTACTACTTAATCGTTAATATAAACCCTATGAAGGCTACAAACGGTAGCCTTCATAGGGTTTATTGTTCGCTTCGCACACAACCCAGTAATTTTAATGTATAGAGCATTCATTATTTAGTCTAAAAAACAAACCAAAAAGTAAACTAAATGGTGTACCTTTAAAAGTTTTAGGTATACACTGATTGCGCTTAATCCTAGCATGGTTCGCCTTTTCATGACTTGTGGGCTATCGACTATGCTTACTATACTTAACAATTGGACTGTGGAGTAAACATGCGTCTGTCTTTCGCACCTGCCAAATTATCATTATCTTTACTATTTTTGATCGCTGCACCACTTGTATTGCAAGGCTGTTCCGAAGCCCCTAAACAACAAGAGCAAATGCATCCTGCTGCTGTTGCTACAATGACCATAAAAACAGAAGATGCACCATTCACGATTGAATTACCAGCAACCCTATCAGGCTCTAAAGAAGTTGAAGTTCGAGCGCGTGTAGCGGGTATTTTAGAATCGCGTAACTTTGAAGAGGGCCAGCGTGTTGAACAAGGTCAATCACTATTTACTATTGATCTTGAACCATACCAGCTTGCTGTTGATCGTGCCCAGGCGGCTCTTGATGGTGCTAAGGCATCACTGGTACAAACTGAACGAGACGTTAAACGTTTAGGAAAACTGCGTGCAGAGAAGTCAGTTTCACAACGCGATTATGATAACGCGAGCTCAGCTAATGATATTGCCAAAACAAACCTTGCAGCGGCCAAGGTTGCGCTAAAAGAAGCACAATTAAATCTTGAATATGCCCAAGTAAAAGCACCTGTTGCCGGTGTGATGGGACGTGAATTTGTTTCTGAAGGTACGTTTGTTTCAGGCCCCGACGTTTTACTCACGCAAATGACCCAGTTTGACCCTATACGTATTCGGTTTGGCTTGTCAGAACGCGAACAACTACAAATGCGTCAAGATGTTAAAAATGGTTCACTAACTTTACCAGAGCAAGGCCATTGGAGAACGCAAATAAAACTTCAAGATGGTTCTTTATACGCTAAAACTGGCGAAGTGAACTTCTCTGATGTGCGAATTAATCCGAACACCGGTACCAGCGAGTTTCAAGCTGTGATCCCAAACCCTGATTTTCAGTTACGACCTGGCCAATTTGTCCGAATTGAGCTAACTGGCGCGGTACGCAAAAATGCCATCATCGTACCACAGCGCGCCGTACTCGATAACGGCACAGGCAAGTTTGTTTATGTTGTGAGTAAAAATGAACAAGGTATGGATGTAGCACTACCTGCGCCTGTTGAAGTGGGTGAATGGATAAAAAAACCAAACAATCAACAATTCCAAAATTTTTGGTTAATTCGCAGTGGTTTAAAAGAAGGTGACCAAGTTATTGTTGATGGCATGGCGCGTATTTTCTTCCCAGGTATGCCAGTCAATGTTGGCAAACCAGCCGCTAACTCAAGCCACGCAGAATAAGCACAGGGAGTCTTATGTTTTCTCGTTATTTTATAGACAGACCGATTTTCGCGTTTGTTATATCGATTGTTATTGTGCTTGCGGGTCTTGCTGCGATGCGCAGCTTACCTATTGCTCAGTATCCTGAAATAGCGCCTCCTGTAGTGCAAGTGACAGCTTCCTATCCAGGTGCATCTGCCGAGGTACTCGAACAAACAGTGGCAGCGCCGATCGAAAATGCAATAACTGGTGTTGAGGGCATGATGTATATGTCGTCTACATCAACTAGCTCGGGTTCGACCACAATTGAAGTAACATTTGAAATAGGCACTGATGTCGATCAGGCCGCAGTCAATGTTAATAACCGTGTTAAGCAGGTTGAAGCACGCTTACCAGAAGAAACACGCCGCCAAGGTGTGGTGGTACAAAAAGGCTCTTCTAGCTTTTTACAGGTGCACGCTTTTTATTCACCTGATGGTTCTCGCTCAAGTTTGTGGACATCAAACTATGTCACTATGAATGTGCTGGATCGTATTAAACGTATTCCAGGCACTACTAGTGTGCAAATATTTGGTGCGAAAGATTACGCAATGCGTATTTGGTTACGTCCAGATGTTATGAGCCAGCTCGGTGTCACTGTTGAAGAAATCTCAGCCGCCATTCGTGTGCAAAACTCACAATATGCTGCCGGTAAAATTGGTGCAACACCAACGTCTAAATCTCCTCAGGAACTGGTTTACAGTGTTACCGCACAAGGGCGTTTGTCAGAGCCTGAGCAATTTGAAAATATTATTATTCGCTCAAATCTTGATGGCAGTAGCTTAAGATTAAAAGACGTAGCACGCATTGAGCTGGGTTCAAAAGACTATAACTTTAAAGGCACAATAAACGGTAAAGAAGCGGTACTGTTGGGTATCTTCTTACAACCAGGCGCCAATGCCCTAGATGTTGCAGAAGAAGTAAACAGTGTTATCGAAGAAATGAAAAGTCAGTTCCCTATCGGGCTTGCTCATTTAACCTCATATGACACAACTCGCTTTGTGGAAGTGTCGATTCGTGAAGTAGTAAAAACACTGCTTGAGGCCATGGTATTGGTATTCTTAGTCGTGTATTTATTCTTACAAAACTGGCGCGCGACCCTAATACCTACTCTTGCAGTGCCAGTATCACTACTGGGCACATTTGCCGGCATGTATATGCTGGGTTACTCAATTAACTCGTTAACCTTATTCGGCATGGTGCTGTCGATTGGTATTGTTGTTGATGATGCTATCGTGGTGCTTGAAAACGTTGAGCGTATCATGCACGAAGAAGGCTTAGGCGCACGAGACGCCGCGGTTAAGGCGATGGGTGAAGTTAGCGGCCCGGTGGTGGCGATTGTTCTAGTACTGTGTTCAGTGTTTGTGCCTATCGCATTTTTAGGTGGCTTAACTGGTGAATTATTCCGCCAGTTCGCAATTACCATTTCGATTGCTGTAAGTTTATCGGGTGTGGTCGCCTTAACAATGACGCCTGCTCTTTGTGTGCTTATTTTAAAACAAGAACACAAGCAAACAGCCCGTTTCTTCTTATGGTTTAATGCTACTTTTACAAAAATCACAGGGCGATATGTTGGTGCCGTTGGCTTTATGATTCGACGCGGTTTACTCGGTTTAATTCTTATGACGGGGATGATTGTTGCAACTATAGGCCTTTGGCAAAATACGCCTGGTTCATTAGTGCCTGATGAAGACCAAGGTTATTACATCTCTGCGATTTTCTTACCTGACGGTTCATCACTTGAGCGCACCGAACAAGTCACGCAACAAGTTGTAAAAGCAGTGCAGTCAAACCCAGCTAACGAGAACGTGGTGGCCTTTACAGGTTTTGACTTTATTGGTGGTGGTTATAAAAATAGTGCTGCCACTTTATTCGTGACACAAAAGCATTGGGATGAACGTGAAGTTGATACCAAAGCATTGGTGCAAGAGCTCTTCATGAAAACAGCAGGTATTAAAGAGGCGCTGGTGCTTGCCTTTAATCCTCCGGCTATTTTTGGTTTAGGTAATACCGGTGGTTTTGAGTTTTACATTCAAAACAAAGGTGATAGTGACCCTGATAAGCTTCAGCAAGCCATGCAATTAATGACAGCCGAAGCACAAAAGAGCCCTATCATCAGTGGTCTGCAAACACTCTGGCGACCAGATGCCCCACAATTAAAAGTGGATATTGATCGTGAGCAAGCGCGTGCTATGGGTGTTGAAATAGATGCTGCATTTAATGCCCTTGCGGGTAACTTAGGTACTTATTACGTTAACGACTTCAATAAATTTGGTCGCGCATGGCAAGTGCTAATGTCTGCTGAACCTGAGTTTAGAATGAAGCCTGATGACATTGGCCGTATCTATGTTAAAAACAACCAAGGTACTATGGTACCGCTTTCAGCCTTTACCACCATTGAATATAGTCGTGGCCCAGAAAACCTTAACCGCTACAACAACTTACCAGCAGTTAAACTGATGGGTAATGCAGCGCCAGGCTATAGTTCAGGTCAAGCCATTGCTGAGGTTGAACGAATTGCACAAGCCGTGTTGCCCCCTAATATGACCTACGAATGGACAGGCTCTGCATTCCAAGAAAAACGCAGTTCGGGCACCACAGGAATTGCCTTAGGCCTTGCTGTGATCATGGTATTTTTGATTTTAGCAGCGCTATATGAACGTTGGTCATTACCATTTTCAGTTATGCTTGCCCTGCCATTTGGTACCTTTGGTGCGCTTATAGCAGTTTGGGTTGTTGGCATGACAAACGATGTGTACTTCCAAATTGGTCTAGTAACACTACTTGGTCTTGCCAGTAAAAACGCGATTCTTATTGTTGAATACGCCTTGATGAAACATCAACAAGGTTGGAGCGCAAGTACGGCTGCACTTGAGGCTGCACGTTTACGTTTTCGACCAATCATTATGACTTCGCTTGCTTTCATTTTAGGCGTAGTACCTTTAGTACTTAGCTCTGGCGCAGGTGCAGGTGCCCGTCATAGTGTTGGTACCGGTGTAATGGGCGGTATGATGGCCGCAACATTCCTTGCAGTATTCTTTGTGCCGCTGTTCTTTTATTGGTTAACGGCACGTAAATTAACTGAAAAACGCTCAAGACAAGAGCTTGCTGATGAAATAGCAGAACATCATCAACAAGAACATGTCAAAACCCAAGAGGGTAATCTGTAAAAAATGAAGGGCAAACAATGAGTTTGCCCTTTTTTTGATTATTTGATTACTAGCAATTTACAGCTTCCAACGCTAGTATTAAGGAAAGATGTGTGGAGTACAGCATGAATAATCAAAAATTAGCCGAATTTGAACAGTTTTTTCAAATCAACGAGAGCAACCGTGTCAATTTATATGCCGTTGAACCAAGTACTGTGCCAAAAACCAATGCTGAACTCGAAGCGGATATCCCTGCCCTGTTTAAACTTGCCAACGAAGTAAACGAACTTGAACAAACAAGCTTACGACCACTGCGTAATCTAGGTGATGTTGCACAAGAACTGGCAGCCTTTTTACAGGCGCAGTCTCGTAAAATTGATTTAATTATGAGTCACATCTTAGCCTCAGAGCAGCCTGACGATAACGCAAACTATTGCGATAGTTATGGCGGTGGCGGTGTAAAACTTACCTCAACTGATGTGTATGAATTAGGCCAAACATTTCGCACTAAGTTATTCTTGCAACACGAAGCATCAGCTATTTATTGCTATACCGAATTAGTGGCCATTGAAAAATGCGATGATGATAAATACCAGTACACATTATTGTTTACTGCCATTCGCGATGCTGACCAAGATTTAGTCGTAAGAGCGGCCCTGCACGCACAAACACGTCAACTTAAAAAACGTCAGCAAGAAAACAATCAGCAAGACAGTTAAAAATCACGCTTTATCGCGCACAAAAAGCTGACATCTATGGCTAAAATGCTAAACTAGCCCCACCTTAGTTTGTTTATTACCTTCATGAAATTTAGACTTTTACCTGAATGGGCTGAGCAAGATGCCGTTATGCTCACTTGGCCTCATCAAGACACAGATTGGGCAGCAAATTTAACAGCTGTTGAGCCTGTGTATGTAGCGCTTTGCCAAGCAATTAGCCAGCAACAAGATGTTGTGATTGTGGCCCATGATAATGCCCTCAAAGCATATATTGCAGCTTTACTTGCAAATGCAGATGTCGATGCTAATCGCATTCACTTTGTAGTGACACCGTGTAACGATACTTGGGCACGCGACCATGGTCCATTAACCTGTGCGAATATTGATGACGCAACAGAGTTAAAAGTAATGGATTTTATTTTTAATGGCTGGGGCAATAAGTTTGCAAGTGATCTTGATAACCAAATTAATCAAGTGCTTGTAAAACAAGTGGCTAACCCTAAAAATGGCTATCAGCAAAGTGAGCTGGTTCTTGAAGGCGGTGGCGTCGAAATCAATGAACACGGCGTGCTACTCACAAGCAGCGAGTGCTTGTTAAACCCAAATCGTAACCCAGAACTTACAAAAGCAGATATAGAACAAACGCTGGTTGAGCAACTAGGCGCTACGTCGTTTCTTTGGGTTGATCACGGTTACCTTGCGGGTGATGATACCGACAGCCATATTGATACACTGGTACGTTTTGCACCAAACAATACCCTTGTTTATGTTAAGTGCGACGATAAAAATGATGAGCACTTTGCAGCCCTTGATGCAATGGAAAAGCAACTGCAATCATTTAAAACAGCAGAGGGTGAAAACTACACGCTGATTGCCTTACCTTGGCCAAAAGCAGTGTTCAATGAAGACAGTGACAGACTCCCTGCCACCTATGCTAATTATTTAATTATCAATAAAACCGTTTTAGTACCAATTTATGGTGACGAAAACGACCAACTGGCGCTTGGTCAGGTTGCCAAAGCATACCCAGATCACACTGTGGTGGGTATTAATTGTGTGCCAATTATTCACCAATTTGGCAGCTTACACTGTATTACAATGCAATTACCGCGCGGCTTTTTAGCAGGAACAAACAATGACTAAACCAACGCATTTAAAGGTTGCTCTTGTTCAGCAATCAAACACCGATAATGCTCAAGACAATATGGCTAAATCAATTGCTGGTATTCGTGATGCAGCAAGCCAAGGCGCTAAGCTTATTGTTCTTCAAGAGCTACACCGCAGTTTATATTTTTGCCAAACCGAAGATGTAGACGTTTTTGATTTAGCAGAAACAATCCCGGGCCCAAGCACAGACACCTTAGGTGCACTTGCTAAAGAACTTAATGTGGTGATCGTGTCATCATTATTCGAAAAGCGCGCTACAGGACTTTATCACAATACTGCTGTGGTACTTGAAACTGACGGCAGCATTGCCGGTAAATACCGAAAAATGCATATTCCTGATGACCCAGGTTTTTACGAGAAGTTTTACTTCACACCGGGTGATTTAGGTTTTGAGCCAATTCAAACCTCTGTTGGTAAACTAGGCGTATTAGTGTGTTGGGATCAGTGGTTTCCAGAGGCTGCACGCTTAATGGCGATGGCCGGTGCTGAAATTTTAATTTACCCAACAGCTATTGGCTGGGACCCGCGTGATGAAAAAGACGAACAAACTCGTCAAAAAGACGCTTGGGTTATTTCACAACGTGCTCATGCAGTTGCCAATGGTGTACCTGTGATCAGCTGTAACCGTGTTGGCCACGAAAGTGATCCAAGCAGTCAAAGTGAAGGTATTCAGTTCTGGGGTAACTCGTTTATAGCAGGCCCACAAGGTGAAATCTTAGCCGAAGCGAACAACAGCGATGAGCAATTATTAGTTGTTGAATTAGACCAAGCACGTAGTGAAAATATTCGTCGAATTTGGCCTTACCTTCGTGATCGTCGTATCGATCACTATCAGGACTTAACCAAGATTTATCGAGACTAAGCAGTAAAAACAGTTTAAAGGAGTAGTAAATGGCGTTTGCGCAATGGGCAGCATTGCCTTGGGTAAAATCTGAAAAAGATAAAATTCAATGGGGACAACTTACCGGTAGCGGACTTAGCATCGCTATCGCAGAAGGTGTAAAACAGCACAACGAGCTGGTTGTGATTGTTACCCCAGACACACCAAGCGCCCTACGCCTTGAAACTGAACTCGAATTTCTATTGCCTGAAAACCCAGTCATGGTCTTCCCTGACTGGGAAACGCTACCTTATGATCATTTTTCACCCCATCAAGATATTATTTCTGCGCGCTTAGCCACGTTAAATACCTTAAAAAAAGAACAACAAAGCGTATTAATTGTGCCTGTATCGACCTTGATGCTGCGTACTGCCCCTGCTTCGTTTATTTATGGTTCGACTCTTAACTTTAAAGTGGGTGATACCTTAGATACTCACACATTGCGTGAAAACTTAGAACAAGCGGGCTATTTACATGTACAACAAGTGATGGAGCATGGTGAATACGCTATCCGTGGCTCTATCGTTGACTTATACCCTATGGGTAGTCCTCACCCATTTCGTTTAGACTTTTTTGATGATGAGCTCGACAGCATTCGCTTATTTGATGTTGAAAGCCAGCGCTCAGATGAAAAGGTCGACAAAATTGAGTTACTGCCCGCTCACGAGTTTCCAACTAACGACGCTGACATTGAGCGTTTTCGTATCAATTATCGTGAACAATTTGGCGCAAGCTCTGAGCAAGACTCAATTTATATGCAGGTGACTAAAGGAACCTGGCCTGCGGGTATCGAATATTACATGCCCCTGTTTTTTGATGGACTGGCAACCATCTTCGACTACTTACCAAGCAATACGACGTTTATGCATTTTGGCGATATCGAGCATGCTGCTGATCAGTTTTGGCACGATGTAAATGTTCGCTATGAAAACCGCCGTGTTGATCCGCTCAGACCTTTACTTGAACCTGTAAAGCTGTATCAAAGCGTTAATGAACTATTTGGTGAGTTTGGTAAATACGCACGTATTCGTTTATCACAAGCAAAATTAGGCACCAAAGCGGGTCACACAAACCTTGCTAGCAAAGAGCTGCCGAATGTGCGTATTGATCATAAGTTACACGAACCGTACCAAGGTTTAATTAACTATGTTGCTGGCGAGAAAAAACAAAAAGGCCGCGTGCTGCTCTCGGTTGAATCGGATGGCCGCCGCGAATCATTACTCACCTTATTAAAACCAAGTGGTTTAAAGCTCAAAGAATTTGAATCGTTTAGCGATTTTACCAATAGTTCGAGTGATGTTGGCCTTATTGTTTCACCGCTTGAACAAAGTGTGGTGTTAGACGGTACACCGCGTTTAACCATTATCACAGAGCAAGAATTATTAGGCATTAAGGTCTCGCAACGTCGACGCCGTAAACACAAATACGAAGCAAGCCAAGATGCGCTTATTCGTAACCTTGCTGAGCTACGTGAAGGTCAACCGATTGTGCACCTTGATCATGGTGTAGGACGCTATCAAGGCCTTGAAACCATTGATGCTGCCGGTGTTATCACTGAGTTTGTTACGATCATCTACGCCAACGAGGCAAAGCTATACGTGCCCGTTTCAGCGTTACATATGCTGAGCCGCTATTCAGGTGGCGAAGAAGCCTCTGCCCCGCTCCATAAGTTAGGCTCTGATGCGTGGGAAAAAGCCAAGAAACGTGCCGCCGAAAAAGTTCGTGATGTGGCTGCTGAGCTTTTAGATATTTACGCTAAACGCCAAGCCAAGCCTGGCAATAAATTTAAGCTTGATGGCAGTGCTTATCGTCAGTTTAGCGATAGCTTCCCATTTGAAGAAACTGACGATCAACGCAACGCCATTGAGTCTGTGCTCGGTGATATGCAAAGTAAGCAAGCGATGGACCGTTTAGTATGTGGTGACGTTGGCTTTGGTAAAACCGAAGTGGCAATGCGCGCAGCCTTTGTAGCCGTGAATGATAACAAGCAAGTTGCGGTACTTGTACCAACCACACTGCTTGCACAGCAGCATTATGAAAACTTTAAAGACCGCTTTGCCGATTTACCAATCGAGGTTGGCGTTTTATCGCGCTTTAACTCAACCAAAGAGCAAAAAGATACCCTAGATAAAATGGCCGAGGGTAAATTAGATATCGTCATTGGTACTCACAAGCTTATTCAACAAGATATTCAATTTAAAGATTTGGGCTTACTGATTGTTGATGAAGAGCACCGTTTTGGGGTGCGTCAAAAAGAAAAAATCAAAGCATTACGTGCCGATGTCGATATTTTAACGCTCACTGCGACCCCTATCCCACGTACGTTGAACATGGCAATGAGTGGTATGCGTGACTTATCAATCATTGCCACACCGCCAGCGAAACGTTTAGCGGTTAAAACCTTTGTTAGACAAAGAGATGCTGAACTTATTCGCGAAGCCATTCTGCGTGAGATTAAACGCGGTGGTCAGGTGTACTTCTTACACAATAATGTTGAAACGATCGACCGAGTTGCAGAAGAAATCACTGAATGGGTACCTGAAGCCAGCGTAACAACGGCACATGGTCAAATGCGAGAACGCGAGCTTGAGCAAATCATGAGTGATTTTTATCACCAAAAATATAACGTGATTGTGTGTACCACGATTATTGAAACCGGTATCGATGTACCGACTGCCAACACCATTATTATGGATAGAGCGGATAAACTCGGTCTTGCACAGCTGCATCAGTTGCGTGGTCGTGTTGGCCGCAGCCACCACCAAGCGTATGCCTACCTACTGACTGGCAACCCCAAATCGTTAACTAAGGATGCCGTTAAGCGCCTAGAAGCAATTGAATCACTGGAGGACCTAGGTGCAGGTTTTGCCCTAGCAACGCACGATTTAGAAATTCGTGGTGCCGGTGAGCTGCTTGGTGATGATCAATCGGGTCAAATGCAAACCATTGGCTTTAGTTTGTATATGGAAATGCTTGAACAGGCGGTTAACTCCCTCAAAGAAGGTAAAGAGCCAACCCTTGAGAACCTACTCGGTCAGCAAACTGAAGTTGACTTAAAGCTGCCTGCGTTATTACCTGATGATTATATTCATGATGTAAATGCGCGTTTAGGTATCTATAAACGTATTGCAAGCTGTGCTAACCTCAATGATATGGACGAGTTACAGGTCGAGCTGATTGACCGTTTTGGTCTGCTGCCTGACGCCACGAAAAACTTATTCAGCCTGCAGCAATTAAAACTACAAGCAAGTCATATTGGCATTAAGAAGATTGAAGCAAACCCGAAAGGCGGTTATTTTGAGTTTAGCCAACATACAAAGGTTAACCCTAGCTTCATTATAGGTTTGATACAAAGTGCACCGCAGGTGTACAAAATGGATGGCGCAAACAAACTGCGCTTTGCTATTAGCGAGGCAAATCCTCGTGAACGCTTAAAAATGGTCACTGCAATGATTGCAGATTTCGAAAAAAAGGTTAGCCATTAATGTTGTTTAGAAATAGTTTTATTTTGCTTTGCTGCTTATTTACGAGCTCAGCCTTTGCAACTCGCTGGTTCGAAATTGAAGTTCTTATTTATAAACAGCGCCCTGCCCCTTACTTACAAGAAGATTTCAGTTTAAAACACGATGAAATCAATGCAAAAAACAAACTGGACTTGCTCACGCCAGCCCTTGAAGAACAAGCAAGGCAAGCCTGTATAGAGGGTGACAGTCGTTTTAAATCAAACTCATTTACAGACAGTCTAGTTAGCAACTCACCACACTCTAATGTGTGTGATGATAGTGTTGACTTTTTATCTAGCTATACGCAATTACCTGTTACACCTTCAGTTAAGTCTCGTGAAGATACTAATGAAATATATCTTATCGCTTCATCAGATTTACAATTTACTGAACAAAAAAACCAGCTGGATAGAAAAGGGTTGACCCCTATTTTACATACCGGTTGGCGTTTCCCTGAAATGAGCCAATCAAGAGCGCCCAGTATACGCCTATTTGCTGGGGAGCATTTACAAGCTGAACAATCAACTACTCCAAATGTTGATAACGACTTTATAAGCTTGGTCTCACCTACACAGCAATATATACCTGACACAATACAAAGTGCTCCTAAGTGGGAGTTAGATGGTTTAATGAAAATCTATGTACGCCATTACCTTTTCATTAATGCCGACTTTGATATTAGCAAACGTTTAGAGACTGGTGACTACGAGAAAGCTCGCTTCTCACAATTTAAACGTGTGATAAGTAATGAAATACACTATTTCGATCATCCTAGAATGGGGATGATTGTACAAATACGACGCTACAACCATTAATGGAAATGACTATGAAAAAATATATGGTAATTGCTGCAACAGCGCTTGCATTAGCTGGCTGTTCAAAAGTAAGTTTAGAAAATTACGAAAAGATCAAAATCGGTATGGATAAGACAGAAGTAGAAGCCATTTTAGGCTCTGCTGATAAGTGTGAAGAAAAAACACTACACACTAACTGTATTTGGGGTAACAAAGATAAGAATATCGAAATAACACTCGTTTCTGACAAAGTTTCGCTATATAGCAAAACAGGTTTAGACGCTAAATAACTTCCTCGTAGGGTGGCTCAAGCTACCCTACTCCTTTTCTTCAACTTGGCTGTAAATTTGTTCTATATTCACTATTTTGCTGCGATTTAACGTGATTTTATAGCGTTGATACAAGGTTTCTTGCCCACTTTCACTGAACACAAGCACCAAATTCAATTGATACCGCCTTTCAACAGACTGTTTTGATATTTTATTACTCTCTAAATGATAAAGCTTTCCTTCACCACGTTTTAAGTAACGAGCAAACGGCGCTAAACTAAAGTTAATTGTTTGCTGCAAGCTATCATAACCAGGTAAGAATTTTTTCGCATTAACTTGCGTTTCACTGGCAAAATGTAACCACTGTGCAGCCTGCTTATTTTGGTGGCGACGTTTTGAAAAGATTTTCCTTACCTTTAGAGGAATACGCTTAAAAGAGGTATACTCAAGCCAAATATACTGACTGGCAATTTTATCCTTTGTGATACTATTTCTAAACTGAAAACGCCACTTTGGGCGCCCTCTAACAATAGCACGCCAAATAACCCGCGTGATATCTTCTTTAAATATCTCACGTAGGCCATAAATAACCCCTAAAATCAAAATCAGTGTGGCTGTGACTTCAGTAAAGTTAGAACGCGCATTAAGCACAACAAGCATCACAAAAGCCATGATAACTGCTGTGACAGTGCCTTTAACCATGCGCTTTAGGTAACTATTCAAGTAACGCGTATGTCGGCTTAAAATGACGCCATGCTCTATTAAGCGCTGCAATAACCGCATCTTATTAGTAATGCGATTGGCATCTTCTATGGTTGATTGCGAATTATATTCTTGCTCTTCTCGGTAATTATTTTCCGCTTTACAAAATTGCAGTAAATCGCCTCGCTCTTTTGCATAGTCACTACTTCGCGGCCCTTCGTCTAATAGCTTTAAAAATGATTGTTCTACGTGCCAACTTAAATAATTATCCGCGTTCTTATAAAAGGGTAAAAGCTTTTCATCATCTGGGGTATAGCGTCTTAACTTTTTCAGAAGACCTTGAGTTTGTTCACATAGCTCTATTGCTGCGGGGTAAAATAATTCTGCTTCTTTATATTGCAAGGTGTCTTTCACATCGGCATTCAATGCAAGCCTTACTTGGTAGCAATACAAGTTTAAGTTTTGGCGATAATCTTGCTGCTCACCTTTATTTTTACTGACAAAGCGACTGCGTACTAAAGGTAAGTGAATGTTGTTAGCGTTATAAGCTAAGTGCGATTTAAAATGGTTATTAAAATAGGATTCTTCACTGAGTGTTTGCGGGTTCACACTCATTTCATTGGGAATAGAGAAATACAGGTCGAGACGCTGCTCTGAACGTGGGTTAAGCTCAGGCTCAATAATAAAAGATAAGTTTTCGTCTTGTTTAAGCAATATTACCTCGTTTGTTAAAAATACCTCTATAGTTTACGCGTTGATAGACTTTCAGACAATAAAAAAGGCCCAGTAAAAACTGGGCCTTAGTATTCATTTCAAGCTAGATTAGAACTTAACGTTAATACCAGCGTGGAAACGACGACCTAGTACATCGTATGTGTACGGGTCAGTGTTTGAGTCATTGTTACCTGAGTAGTAAGGTGGCTCTTTATCAAACATGTTGTTAACACCTGCAGATAACGTCACACGGTCAGATAATAAGTATGAACCGCTGATGTCATGGTAAACAACAGATGGTGTTGTAGGTGCTAAACAGCTTGATGGATTTGCTTGACAAGAGTAGCTATCCATACCAGCAATGTAACGTGCTTTATACGTTGCATCCCAGCTTTCGCCGCGTGCCGATAACGTGAAGTTAGACTTAAGGTCAGCATAACCACCTAGGCCAGAAGTGATAAGGCCAGCATAATCAACTGTGTCATCAAGAACCGTTACAACGTACTCGTCTAAGTATGTTGTATCAAGCGTCGCTCTCCAGTTAAGACCCGCAGCTTCGAAGCTGTATGTTAAGTTAAGGTCAAAACCAGATGTTTCTTCAGAACCAATGTTTTGTAATTGGTTGTTGAATTTAACACGACCTGTGCTGTCCATGCTGATGTTAGCAGATTGACAAAGCGTAGAACCAGCATTAGATGATGTAGCTAAACATTGGTCAACAATGTATTGCTCATTCACAGATGCAATCGCATTCTCGATTTCAATTTTGTAGTAATCAAGTGTCATGCTGAAACCGTCTAGCCACTCTGGGTCATATACGATACCAGCAGTTAGCGTGTCAGCTTCTTCTGGAGTAAGTAGTGAGTTACCACCAACAGTTACTTCAGCTTGCTGTTGAGCACCTGGGAAGTTAATTTGTTCAAATGATGGTGAATTACCTGAGTAAAGCTCATCAACAGTCGGCGCACGGAATGCTGTTGAAACAACGCTACGTAGCATTAATTCATCGTTTGCTTTCCATGTTAAACCTAGTTTCCACGTTTCGTCAGAACCAAATGTGCTGTAGTCAAACGCACGAATAGCAGCGCTTAGTTCAACATTTTGTGCAAATGGTGCATCAGCTAATAGTGGTAATGCGAACTCAACATATGCTTCGTTTACGTCAAAGCCACCTGCTGTTGGCTCAACTGGAGGATCATTTGCCAAACCTTGTGCTGTTAGAGAATCTGGTGTGTACCATGCTTTCTCTTGACGACGCTCAATACCTGCTGCGAATGCAGCATAACCAGCTGGCATTTCGAACATTTCGCCTGAAACAGATGCAGCTAGGATGAATAACTGGCTACCACCGTTGTTTACTTCTGTGTAAACATTCTTACGGAAGTCATCAGAAACCCATGCAGCTTGATCAATAGGGTTGAATGTACCAGCTGTGATCTGGTCTTGGATAGCACCCATGTTATGAAGGTTGCTTAGCTTATCTACTGAGTCGTTACGACCGAAGTTAGCTGAAACGTCCCAAGAGTAGTCACCGATGAAACCTTGTGCGCCAACAACTGCACGTACAGTGTCAACAGATTGTTCGAAGTAACGGTCACCTGTGTCAGACATACGACGACCGTACGAAATCATGTCACCGTACTGGTAATTTCTTTCTTGAGTTACGTAGCTGCCATCAGCATTTTTATCTAGGTAGCCGTCGCCATCAAGATCAACACGCTCATCATAGCTTTGGCTAAGAAGTGCATTACCCATATTTTCAGTGTATTCGAAATCGAACCATACTGGTTGTGGAGCCATTTGTTGCTCTGACCAACGCTTAGTGTATGTAAATTCAGTGAATAACGACGTATCGTCAGATAATTCGTATGTCGCGATACCTGTAAGGTTTAAACGCTCCATTGGCGTGTAAAGGTAGCTAGATGGTGAGTAGTTGTAGGCATCAGCATTGCCATAACGGTGATAATCACCACCAAGACCAGATAAACCATTGTCGTTAATTAAAGAAACTGGTGTATCTTCACCATTTGCATTAACTGTTAGGCCTTGTTCACCATTACCATTCCAAATGTGACCGCCTTCATTGTATGAAGAACCAGTACAGTATAGGCCATTGCTACCTTCAGCTAGAGGACACTCAGAAAAGTCGCGGTCTGCTTGAGAAGCTTTACCACGGTCAGTGTACTGCATACCGATTACGATATTACCTTTGTCGAAAGATGTACCTACAGTGAAGTCAATTGAGTTTTCTGTAGCATCGCCTTCGCCAGTGATCGCAGTATTTGCGTTCATGTCTAGGCCTTCGAAATCATCTTTAAGGATAATATTTACAACACCTGCTACTGCGTCAGTACCGTATACAGCTGATGCGCCATCTTTAAGTACTTCAACAGAACGGATCATTGAAACTGGGATAGTATTTAAGTCAACAGTCGATGCTGCGCCTGTACCAGAAGCGATCATACGACGACCGTTTACAAGTACTAATGTACGACTAGAACCTAAACCACGTAAATCGATACGTGCGTTACCGCCTGAACCATTATTGATACCAGGGTTAGTCATCGCGCCGCCAGTGGCAGTCATTTTTTGTAATACGCTATCGATGCTTGTTGCACCCATTGCTTTAATGTCATCAGCGCCAATAATTGTTACTGGGCTAGCGTTTTCCATATCAGAACGCTTGATGCGTGAACCAGTAACTTGAATCTTTTCGATTGACTCAGCTGCGTCATCAGCAGCTAAAGCTTGCATGCTTGAGAACATTGGGATAGCTGAAACAACAGCTAAACCAAGAATTGATTTTTTCATGTGAAAACCCTACTTGTTGGAAATTTACCTTTATTTAGGTAGCGCTCGTTATTATTAGAATCACGAGTCAGCGGAGGGCAACTTAGGCGGGTTTAACTGAACGAAAACTGAATGAGAGAACAAATAAAATACAGTTTAATTTTTAAGTACCTAATGGAGGTAATAACGTTTCACGATGTATCAATGTTAACAATAAAAAACACTTACATTACATAAAGATAAAAAAGGTACGATACAAAAAAAACACCAATGATACTATTTGTATTCACTTTGTAATCAAATGTAATTGCTCAGCAAATATTCCTATATATGAAATTTTTACAAGTTGATCACACATCATTATAAAAACCGTAATAGGTCAATAAATCTGCTAACCATAGTTATTCACAAAAACTAACTAAATAGATAAAGTTAGCTTACGAATGCATTATTAGGGGATGAATATTGTAATAAGTTCCAACTTTTAACGTTTTTTGTTGAAAAAGACTGATGAAACTTTTAAGTGCGGCTATAGATAGTGGAAAGAAATTTCTAAGTGCTAGCTTTTAAAGGAGTTTTTATTAATAACGAGAGTCAAAGTAATATAATAAGCTGTGTGTTTGATCATCCGCCCCTGTATAAGATACAGTCATTTTCCAAGTCATTACTTTTTCTGAGCATAAACCAACCATGGTATCTGCATGCCAGTAATTGGCGCCCTTTTTAAACTGCAAAGGTATGTAACCCATGTACATAGTCACGCCTTCAAGTTTTGCTGAATTGATACTTGCCCCTTCAGGAAGCTTTAAATTAATTGTAAATGGGGTTTCAGGAGAAATGTTAGGTGCTGATAGCCAAATTTCAGTTTTATCAGCAAATAAGCAATGGTCATTATTTTTACAGGTTGCAGATACACTTGCCTCTTCTATACTTTCCCTATCACAAGCAGTCGCTAAAAGGCACAACGTTAAAAGAAGCGGGATGTTTTTCATTTTTATTAGCCTGTAAAAATAAAACGGATACTAGTCAGCTGTGCTGTAAAAAACAACTATGTTAAATCGAATGACTTAAAAAAACACAATGGCTGACAAAAAATAACCAACAAAACGTTAAAATTTGATTGATGTCATAATTTTATGCAATTGACCTATCTTTTTAAGGTCAAAAATTTTATCATTTCCATCGCAAAAATAAGGGTTTCTCGAGTTTGTTTCTGAAGTTAACGTCTTTGGTTAGCTTTAGATAACACGCTTGTGAAGTAATAGTAGGGCCCGCTTATTTTACAGTAGGTGGGTAATTCATTTCTAAACGCATTAATTGCAGCGGAAGCCAGAAAATGAGCCAAACAGTAGCATCACAAACTGAGTACAACTATAAAGTTGTACGCCAATTCGCTATTATGACAGTGATTTGGGGCATCGTTGGCATGAGTATTGGGGTTCTAATTGCTGCCCAATTAGCATGGCCAGCACTTAACTTTGATACACCATGGTTAACATACTCTCGACTACGTCCGTTACATACGAACGCAGTAATTTTCGCATTTGGTACGAGTGCACTTTTTGCGACGTCTTATTACGTCGTACAACGTACGTGTCAAACGCGACTTTTCTCAGATAAACTTGCAGCCTTTACCTTCTGGGGATGGCAACTTGTTATCGTACTAGCAGTCATCACCTTACCATTAGGCCTAACTAGCTCAAAAGAATACGCAGAACTAGAATGGCCTATAGATATTCTTATCGCGATTGTTTGGGTTACCTATGCAGTTGTTTTCATGGGGACGATAGCTATAAGAAAAGTTTCGCACATTTATGTAGCAAACTGGTTCTATGCTGGTTTCATTATTACTGTGGCTGTATTACATATTGTAAACAGTATGGCAATTCCAGTTTCACTCACTAAATCTTACTCTATCTACGCAGGTGCGGTAGATGCGATGGTTCAGTGGTGGTACGGTCACAATGCTGTTGGTTTCTTATTAACTGCAGGTTTCCTAGGTATGATGTACTACTTCGTACCAAAACAAGCAGGTCGCCCTGTTTATTCATACCGCCTATCTGTAGTTCACTTCTGGGCACTTATTTCTTTATACATTTGGGCTGGTCCTCACCACCTTCACTACACGGCTCTACCTGACTGGACACAAAGCTTAGGTATGGTTATGTCAGTTATCCTATTCGTTCCATCTTGGGGTGGTATGATCAACGGTATCATGACGTTATCAGGTGCTTGGCATAAGCTACGTACTGACCCAGTATTACGTTTCTTAGTTGTTTCTCTATCTTTCTACGGTATGTCTACGTTTGAAGGCCCGATGATGGCTATCAAGTCAGTTAACGCGCTTTCTCACTACACTGACTGGACTGTAGGTCACGTGCACTCAGGTGCGCTAGGTTGGGTTGCAATGATTTCTATCGGTGCTATCTATCACCTAATCCCTGCTCTATTCTCACAAGGCCGTATGTACAGTGTTAAATTAGTTAACACGCACTTCTGGTTACACACTGTGGGTGTTGTTCTCTACATTGTAGCAATGTGGATCTCAGGTGTTATGCAAGGCCTAATGTGGCGTGCAGTAAACTCAGACGGTACGTTAATGTACAGCTTCGTACAGTCTTTAGAAGCTTCATATCCGTTCTATATCATGCGTTTCCTGGGCGGTGTATTCATTGTAATTGGGATGCTAATTATGGCTTACAACGTTTATCGTACTGTTGCTGCGAAAAAAGACTCGCTGCAATTAGACGCTGACGCACAATTGGCATAACGGAGTAGCACGATGAGCAATAATAATTCACAAAACAAACACGAAATAGTCGAAAAAAATGTTGGCCTGATGGCTATCTTGACTGTCTTCGCAATCAGCTTTGGTGCACTTGTTGAAATTACTCCACTAATGTTCCAAGACGATACAACAAAACCTGTTGATGGCCTACGCCCCCTTACGGCCTTAGAAATGGAAGGTCGCGACATTTATGTACGTGAGGGATGCTCTAATTGTCACTCACAAATGATTCGTCCATTCCGTGATGAAGCTGAGCGTTACGGTCACTACTCTGTAGCTGGTGAATCAGTATGGGACCATCCTTTTTTATGGGGTTCTAAGCGTACTGGTCCGGACCTAGCTCGTGTTGGTGCACGTTATTCAGACGATTGGCATCATGCTCACTTAATGGATCCACGTGCTGTGGTTCCAGAGTCAAATATGCCTGCGTTTCCTTGGTTGGACGAAAACAGAGTCGATACGACCCATACTCTTAAAAAGCTTCAAATATTCCGTGATAGTTTCGGGATCGACAAAGCGAGTAACCGTTACGACGGTAAAGGTTATGGAAGCGACGAAGAGCTACAAGCAGACATTGCGAAAATCGAAGCCATGAACAATGGTGAAGGCGCAACTGAAATGCAAGCTCTAATTGCTTACTTACAACAGCTTGGCACACACTTGAAGTAATGATTATGGATTACGGAACATACAGAGGCATTTTGACTCTGGTAATTTTAGTACTGTTTATTGTGATTGTTGTATGGGCATACAGCAAGCGTAGCAAAAGTCGTTTTGATGACGCTGCCAATGCCATATTTGAAGATGAAAAGAAACACAACAACACAATCTCTAACGAGGAAAAGGGGTCTGAGAAATGACTAGCTTTTGGAGTATTTGGGTTATTGTATTAACTCTATCCTGTCTATTGATTCTCTTTGTTTTACTAGTGTGGAATTTAAAAAACTACACAGGTGTAAAAGAAGGTGAGAGCTGTGGACATGAATTTGATGGCATTGAAGAGCTAAACAATCCACTACCAAAATGGTGGACTTACATGTTCTTCGCGACATTTGTTTGGTCTGTATACTACCTTGCGGCTTACCCAGGTTTAGGTAACTGGGAAGGTTTAGGTAAGTGGACAAGTTCTAACCAAGGTATCACCTCTTTAGAAGAGTCTAAAAAGGCAACTGAACAAGCATTAGCTAATGGTGAAAACGTTCAATTAGACCAAGAGTTTATCGCAGCTGATAAGCGTTTCGGCCCTATCTTTGAAGCATTTGCTAAACAAGATATTGAGACACTTGTTAAAGATGAAAAAGCGCTTGAAATTGGTCAACGTTTATTCTCTCAAAACTGTGCGCAATGTCATGGTTCAGATGCACGTGGTGGTCAAGGCTTCCCTAACCTAACGGATAACGATTGGTTATATGGCGGCACACCAGATAAAATCAAAGAAACACTTCTTCATGGTCGTGTTGCTGCGATGCCACCTTGGGGTGATGCATTAGGTGAGCAAGGCATTAAAGAAATGACAGCTCACGTACTAAGCCTATCTGGCCGTACTGTTAACCAAAAAGACGCTGAAGCAGGTGCAGCTAAGTTTGCAATGTGTGCTGCGTGTCACGGTGCTGACGGTAAAGGTTCAGTAGCTCATAACTTACCATTTGGTGCACCTAACCTAACTGATAACATTTGGTTATATGGTGGTTCTAAACGTGCCGTTGAAGAAACACTTATCAATGGCCGTGCAGGTGTAATGCCAGCATGGAAAGACATTTTAGGTGAAGACAAAGTACACCTGTTAACAGCGTACGTTTACAGCTTGTCACAAGAAAAATAACCACGCGGTTAATAAAATGTATATTCAATTAATCTTTTAATTCAATAGATTAATTAAGATCAAAAAAGCCTCCATCTGGAGGCTTTTTTTTAGTCTTTTGCTTTTAGATCCGATAAAATGCGTACAACGTTTTTAAAGGTAGTAAGTACTATGAACCCCACTCCTTGGTATAAAAATTTTTGGCCTTGGTTTTTAATCTCTTTTCCACTTGCCGCTATTATTGGTTGTGCTGGTCTTATTTATATGGCTATAGGCAACGGACCCGACATGGTTGTTGATGACTATTATAAAAAAGGCAAAGCTATCAACCTTGAACTCAGTAAATTTAACAAAGCAAAGGCGCTCTATTTGCATGGTGACTTAAATGTGACCGGCGACAAAGTAACCTTCACTTTTACCAAAGGCGATGCGAGTAATGTGCATTCTTTAAAAATGTCATTTTATCACCGCACCATTAAAGCAAACGATTTTGATGTTAGCCTGATGAAAAACGCCCATGGCGATTTCACTGCCCTATTAGATGCGCATGTAAATGGTGCTTACACAGTGTTTATTGAACCTATTGATGGTAGTTGGAAACTAAAAGAAGATATTATTCTACCAACTGAAAAAACAATTTCGATTAGCCCTGAATATAAGTAGTAAACTCTGATGTCTGATAATTGCTTTCATTGTCTTGAAAGTGTGCCAAAAGGCTTTAATGCGACTGTCGAAATAGATGGTAAGGCACAACCTATGTGTTGTATTGGCTGCCAAACGGTTGCTGAGAATATCGTCGCCCAAGGCATGACCGATTACTATAAATTCAGAACGGTGCGCTCTGGCAAGGTAGAACAACTTGTTCCAGAGCAACTTGAATTAATTAAAAGCTACGATAACGAAGATATTCAAGACGAATTTATTTCAGCCGCCAACGACTTATCTGAAGTGCTTCTCACCGTTGAAGGTATAACGTGTGCGGCATGTGCTTGGTTAATTGAAAAACAGTTACTTAATTTAAAGGCGATTAAACGTGTTGACGTAAATACATCAACTAATCGTGCCATGATCCAATGGGATAAATCGGTTACTCCACTTAGCCAAATTATCACCTCGTTACATGAAATCGGCTATAAAGCTTATCCATTTCAGGCTGACCTTGAAGCCAGTCAAAAACAACAAGCTGCCAAAGCGTACATTCGCCGTTTAGGTGTTGCGGGTCTAATGACCATGCAGGTTATGATGTTCGCTTTTGCCATGTATTTTGGCATGTTCTCGGGCATGGAAGAAGACTTTGAGCAATACTTTCGCTGGATAAGCCTAGTACTCGCATCACCTGTTATTCTGTACAGTGCCCTACCATTTTTAACCAATGCCATTAATGGGTTAAAAGCCAAACAGTTGAACATGGACTTACCCGTATCTTTAGCTATTTTTGGTGCTTACGGGGCAAGCTGCTATGCCACTTTAATGTCTGTTGGCGAAGTTTATTTTGAATCTATCTGTATGTTTACCTTCTTATTGTTACTGGGTAAATATTTAGAGTTTAGAGCTCGTTTAAAAGCCAGTGAGTTTACTGCTAATCTACAAAAACTACTGCCTCTTACCGCCCGCATTATCGATAAAAACAATCAAGAATCGATTATTGCCGCTAAAAAGCTAAAACTAGGTGATATTGTTTTGATCAAAGCGGGTGAAACCATCCCTGCCGATGGTGTCGTGGTCAAAGGTAAAACAACCGTAGATGAAGCCATGATGACAGGCGAGCACCAACCTGTTAATAAATTTGTCAGCCATCAAGTTTTCGCTGGCACAATTAACCATGATGGTGTGATCAGTATTGAAATTAACAAAATTGGTCAAAACACACTGCTTAATCAAATTATTAGGCTACAACACACAGCACTAACCAAGCGCCCAAGATTAGTTGAAATCACTGATAAAGTAGCACAGTGGTTTGTTGCTTGTTTATTACTGTTTGCCTCAATGACAGCAATTGGTTGGTATCAAATAGACCCTGAACATGCCTTTTGGGTTACTATTTCTGTGCTTGTAGCAACCTGCCCATGTGCGCTTAGTTTAGCTATTCCAACTGCGCTAACTTGTGCGGTTGCCAGTCTAACTAAACGCGGTATCTTGATTAAACAAGCCCATGTGTTAGAAACGCTACCACAATTAACAGATATCGCCTTTGATAAAACAGGCACCTTAACGCAAGGTCGTTTCACTATAGAGCGAGTTGAGCTAGTCAACACTCAGTACAGTGAAGCTGATGCATTACGCTTGGCAGCCCAACTTGAGAGCTTCTCTGAGCACCCGATTGCCAATGCATTCGCTGGTTTAAACGACACAGTAAATCAAATCGAAAATGTTACCATCGAGCCTGGCAAAGGCATTACAGCTGCGCTTAATAGTCAACACCTTGCGATAGGTAAAAGTGGCTGGTTTGATACTGACAAAGCGGATGCACAAGCAACCTTATATATCAACAAACAAGTTATTGCTCGTTTTTATTTGGCTGACGGCTTACGTGATAACGCAGAAAAATTGATTTCCAACCTTCATTCACAACAGCTCAAGTGCCATATGTTGACGGGTGATGCGTCAAACAGTGGTGAGCGACTCGCAAAACAGCTAAATCTAGATACCGTGCATGCAGCATGCAGCCCTCGCGACAAACAAACCCATGTTGAAGCACTTGCAGATAAAGGTGCCATTGTTGCTATGGTGGGTGATGGTGTAAATGACAGCCCTGTATTTGCCAGCGCGCATTTGTCTATTGCCATGGAAACAGGCGCTGATATTTCCAAAAATACTGCTGATGTGGTATTACTCAACAGTGACTTAAATGCAATCGAACATTTGCTCACTGTATCGAAAAAAACACGTCGAATAGTGAAGCAAAACTTGGCATTGTCGCTCATTTATAATGGTTCGATTTTACCACTAGCTGCACTTGGCCTCGTTGCGCCTTGGATGGCTGTAATCGGTATGTCTGCAAGCTCCATTCTGGTTATTACTAACTCATTAAGGTTATTAAAACTATGAGTATTATCTATATGCTAATCCCTATTGCTATATTATTTGTGATTATTGCAATTGGCGTTTTCTTTTGGGCTGTAAAAAGCGAACAATTTTCTGATTTAAACAAGCAAGGACACAGCATCTTGTTTGAAGACGATAAAGAGCAACATAAAAATAGTAATGATTGACCCCCTATTCATCAGCGCTTTTGTTATGGGTTTGCTCGGCAGTGGGCATTGTCTTGCTATGTGCGGTGGCATAGCAAGCAGTTTACAGCTTGCTGCAAAAAAGCAACAAGCTGTAAGTTATTCTGTTGCTTACAATATTGGCAGAGCACTAAGTTATATGCTTGCTGGCGCACTCGTCGCTGGGATAAGTAGCAAATTTGCCGCTCAAAATTCTCAATTAGCCATTGTCTTATCCTTCCTCAGCGGCATATTTATGTTACTTGTTGGAATTTACATTATGCGCTTAGCTGCCACTTTACAATGGCTTGAGAAACTAGGAAAAACTTTTATATGGCAGCATTTAGTCAAACTTAATCGCCATCTTCTGCCGGTTGACTCCCTACCAAAAGCATTATTATATGGTGCATTATGGGGCTGGCTTCCTTGTGGCTTGGTTTATTCAGCGTTAACATGGGCATTAACAAGCCCATCAGCAGCACATGGCGCCGGTGTTATGCTCTTTTTTGCACTAGGTACCTTCCCTGCAATGGTCAGTATTGGGCTAGTTAGCCATAAAATAAACACTTTTTTAAACCATGTTTGGACTAGGGTTATTCTAGGAAGTGTAATAATATGGTACGGTATATACTTATTAATTATAGCAACCGATAAACTCGTTCATTAGTATTCGTGTTGTTAACTTATTTGAATGGATTGGATGTATGGACTTTTCTCAAAACAAGTCAAAAAGCTTATGTACGATTAGCTGCAATAATTGTAGTATCAGTCAGCTATGTTTGCCATTTTCACTCAATGGTCAGGAAATGGATCGACTTGATGAAATTATTGAACGTAAAAAGCCACTCCACAAAGGCGATTACCTTTTCGAGTCTGGAGCAAGCCTTAATGCAATCTATGCGGTACGCTCAGGATCATTCAAATCTTATACACTCTCTGAGCAGGGTGACGAACAAATAACAGGATTCCACTTAGCCGGTGATCTCGTTGGTTTTGATGCTATAAATAAAATGGCACATCAAAGCTTCTCACAAGCACTTGAAACTTCAATGGTATGTGAAATTCCATTTGATACCCTTGATGAATTAGCAGGTAAGCTCCCTAAACTACGTCAGCAAATTATGCGCTTGATGAGTAACGAAATTAACTATGACCAAGAAATGCTGTTACTACTCAATAAAAAATCTGCCGAAGAACGTTTAGCCAGCTTTATTTTTAATCTTGCTGAACGTTTTGGCGAACGCGGCTTTTCACGCAAAGAGTTTCGTTTAACCATGACACGCGGAGAAATCGGTAATTACTTAGGCTTAACCGTTGAAACGATTAGTCGCTTACTTAGTCGCTTCCAAAAAGCAGGGCTTATCAAGGTTGAAGGCAAGTTTATTACAATTTTAGATCAACAAGCACTGGCTACAACTGCTGCTATCAAATGTAAATAGAGTTTGATTTAGCGCAACTTTATCTGGCTTGCCCCTTTAACTGTTCTAAATATAGGTTACACTCAACGTATACTTTTTGCGGAACAGTTAAGGAGCAGCACATGGACGCAATTAAACGAATCTTAGCAGTTATAGACCCAACTAAAGAACATCAACATGGCTTAAGCCGTTCAATTGATTTGGCCAAAAAATCTGGCGCCACCATCACCGCATTCCTCAGTATCTATGATTTTTCTTATGAAATGACCACAATGCTTTCTAGTGATGAGCGAGAAGCCATGCGCGAAGCTGTTATCAAAGATAGGCAAGTCTGGTTAGATGAGCAAATTGCACTCTACCCTGAACTTAGCATAGAGTCGTGTGTTGTTTGGCATAATCGCCCTTACGAAGCGATTATTAATACTGTTATTAATGATGGATTTGATCTTGTCGTCAAAGGCACACATGAACACGACACTCTAAAATCGGTTATTTTCACTCCCACTGATTGGCATCTTATTCGTAAGTGCCCTGCCCCTGTATTACTCGTTAAAGAAAAAGAGTGGCCGGCTCAGGGCAATATTTTAGCTGCCGTTAATGCCGTAACTGAAAATGAACAACATCTAGAGCTAAATAAACGTATCATAAATGACGCCCGCTTTATTTGTGAACTCGCAAATGCGCAGCTCAATCTTGTTAATGCTTACCCAGCAACGCCGGTAAACATTGCCATTGAAATCCCCGAGTTCAACCCAGGCGTTTATAACGAATCAGTAAAGAAACATCATTTTGAATCAACCTTATCGCTTGCAAAGAGCTTTTCAATTAGTGAAGAACACTGTCATATTGAAGAAGGTTTACCTGAAGATGTTATTCCTGATGTTGCCGCTAAGCTAAACAGCGAATTAGTTGTTATTGGCACGGTAGGACGCACAGGTTTGAGCGCCGCCCTCGTTGGCAACACAGCTGAGCATGTAATTGATAGTCTTGATTGCGATGTATTAGCACTTAAACCTGATGGCTACATTAGCCCTCTTGCAAAATAATTAACCGTGCAAAGGGTAACTAACAATTGTTGTTTTCCCGCGCTTCCAATATAATACGCCCCTTTATTTTACCCATGTATTTTTAAGGGGGCGTAGTGTCTCACTCAGTAGAAGCTAAAGCGCAATATAACTTTAATAAGTTACAAAAACGCTTACGTCGATTAACCGGCCAAGCCGTGATGGACTTTAACATGATCGAAGAAGGCGATCGTATCATGGTATGTTTATCCGGTGGTAAAGACAGCTACACTCTATTGGATACGCTGCAACATTTGCAACGCGTTGCGCCAATTAAGTTTGACTTATTTGCAGTCAATCTTGATCAGAAGCAACCAGGCTTTCCTGAACATGTGTTACCCGAATACCTAGACAAGCTTGGTATTGAATACAAAATAGTTGAAGAAGACACCTACAGTATTGTCACCGATATTATTCCTGAAGGTAAAACAACCTGCTCGCTTTGCTCGCGCCTTCGTCGTGGTATTTTATACCGTACAGCAAAAGAGATGGGTGCAACCAAAATAGCCCTTGGGCATCATCGTGATGACATGATTGAAACGCTTTTCTTAAACATGTTCTATGGCGGTAAATTAAAGAGTATGCCTGCTAAATTAATGAGTGATAATGGCGAGCACATGGTTATTCGCCCACTTGCTTATTGTAAAGAAACTGATATTGAAAAATATGCAGACCGTATGGCGTTTCCTATCATTCCTTGTAACCTGTGTGGTTCACAAGAAAATTTACAACGTAAACACACTAAAGCAATGCTTGCAGAGTGGAATAAACAACACCCAGGCCGCATTGAAAGTATTTTTACAGCAATGCAAAACGTTGTACCGTCACACCTAGCTGACAATGCGTTATTTAACTTTAAAGACCTTCAAACCGGTGAAGTAATTGATGGCGGTGATATCGCTCTAGATAAGCCTGATATCCCAAAACAGCCTGCACTTGAACAAGAACAGGAAAATAACGTAGTAACAATTAACTTAAGCTAAGCAACTCTATTCATTATGCTAAAAAGGAGAGCCATTCGCTCTCCTTTTTAATTTTAGAAAACACAAATCGTCTAATTCACTTTCGCTCCTAATTGAGCTGCTTTGTTAAGCCACGCTTTTCTTTTATCACTACTGGAGTTTATAACGGGCCCAAAGTATGTGGTGGCTTTATTTTTAATTCCTGAAAAGTCCAAAATACAATGTTTAAAGTTTTTATAGATGACATTCCCTTGTATGTATTTGTACCAAAAAACGGGGGTATCCAAGGTTACTAACAACTCTGATGTACGGCCTTTTAATAACTTTTGCGGTATTGATTTACCCTCAACATATTTAAACGAAAAGCCTGGTAAAAAAACTCGGTCAATCGCCCCTTTAAACTTAGCAGGCATGGTCCCCCACCAAACAGGGCTAACTATCACAATATGCTCGGCCCAAAGGATTTTCTTTTGCAGATCAGCTAAACAAGGCTCTAACTCTATCACTTCATCGTAGCCTTCTGCTAAATTTATTGCAAAATTCAAATCCCCGATATGAACTTGTTTCACATCGTGTTTTTTTATGGCAACAGCGGCATATTGCTCTGCTAAAGATTTACACAAGCTCGTTGATTTAGGGTTTGCATTAATTACTAATATTCTTTTCATACACTTATATATCCATTTACAGTAAGGATACAGTGTAAACTCTCACCTAAGGGTGAGAGTCAAGTTCTTGAATACACTTATCAATTGAAATTCGGTAATTTTTAATACGCTGTCTTTGGAGTTCAAGCTGCTTTATATTTTCTTCAACTAGAGCTTGCTTTTGAATGAGGTAATGGCTGACTGCCTGCCAATCAAAATCCTCATTTTCTCCCTTTAAAGCAACCATATCTGACAAGGCAACACCCAGAGTTTGAGCCTCTTTTATTAGTTTGATTAGATGAATATTTTCTTGGCTATAAACTCGATACTTCCCTCGGCGAGAAACAGTTAGTAGCCCGACTGATTCATAGAGTCTTATAGCTCTTTGTGTTGCCCCTGTGAGTTTTGACGCCTCATTGATATACATTCGAACTTCCTTATTCATCAAATCAATTTATATAACACGCTTTATTGTATTTATTTGAGCATGTTAGCTATTAACAACTGCCATATTAAATACTTAAATAGTGGTTTAAAATCAATAAAAAAGGACCTGTTAAGATCCTTTTTTGAAAAGTTAACTATGCTGGCAAATGTGCACTGCCAAATATTATTTCGCAATCCAAGGAGTTGCACTTAATAACGCTCCATTATTACTTAGACGAGTTTCATCCCCTTCCCAGTCGTCAGTAACATTAATAAAACAGCGATTTTCTTTACAGCTTACTCCTTCTGCCGACATTGCATCTGTGCTATCAAACTTCAACACAACGCCTTTTTGTTCAGGTAACAGGAACCACATTAGTTTGCTCACAAAAAAACCTGAAAGGTCGGAGAGTAGTTCATCAAATTCTTGGTCAAGAGCAAATAGATTCGCTTTTGTTAATATAAACTCATCCAGTTGTGTTGCCTCAATCTGTAACTTAAGCTGACAATCATGTTTAGGATTCATAGGCTGTACCACAATCACAGCTTTGTCAGTATCTAACTGTTTATCAAAAGGCAGTAAAAGCTGCGCTTGCTCAGTATAAGTTAGATCAAACTCCTGCTGTTCAGTTATGATTTTTCCTGATTTAATTGTACATACTTCATTGCTAGCAATATCAGTTAAATAGAAATTCACTTGTGCATATTGAAATTCACCTTTATTGACCACTTTTAAGCGGTCATAAAAACCATCATAAGCTACAACAAACTCACTCGCCGCGACCTTGAAGCTTGAAAAGCTTAAAGCCGCAACAGTGCCAATTACTTTCAACCATGAAAACGTTTTATTCATCAAAGTATGCTCTGTTTTGATTAATCATTGTGTTTAATTCTTCTATGTACGCTTCACCACGCTCAGAGTATGACATCAACCCGTGTGTTAGCTTCGTCGCTTCAATAGGTTTTTGCTGACGTCGCAAGTCTTCGCGAATTGAGCGTAAATCTGAATATGCTGCGTGGGTATTAATATTTTTAAAATAAGAACTGACTGCTGCACGCACAGACTTAAATGCAGTAACTTCGTGTGCGGCTTCATTTGCACGGCGTCGAGGAACCATGCCACAGCCCTTTTTGTAGCACCACTGGCCAAAAAAGTTTAAGCCAATTCTTGCAAAGCGAGATGTTCCCCAAGCTGACTCATTTGCAGCCTGCATAAGTGCAAGTTCTTTTGGTATGATATCTACACGCCGTAATGCTCGTGTAAGTGATAAAACATCCAGTGAGTTAGATAACTTGTAGCTAGCTAAGATTTTTTTAATATCTTGTTTTTGCTTGTTAGATAAAGGCTCATTAAACTCAAGCATCATGCGGGCAATTTCTAACGTTGCACGTTGCTGTAAGATCTTTTTATTTTCAGCTTCAATGTGTGGACGAATAAAATCAAAAAAAGCATGCTTTTTTTCTTTTACATCTGTAAAGCTCGAAAAGTCAGGCAGCTTTACATTATGTAAAGGTTTCTCTTTTTTTTGTACACGTTGTGTTCCTTTTTTTGTGCTGTCTGATTGTTCTACGCCTTCAACAACATGGTCTGTATTTATAAATGGATAAAGTAATGCCCAGGTAAAGAAAGCGGTAAGTAAGCCTCGAAAAAGGTATTTAAGCATGTATTCTCTCAAGTAAACAACAACTCTGTGCGGCAACGTCACGCACACATAAAAGCGAATTATATCAAAGGGTATTTTTTTTGGCGAATTTCACTAAAAAGGTTACTTATTAGCTTTACAATTTATTTAGAGCTTCAAGTAATTAGCTCGCATTTTTCAAGTGCTTGCGTATACTAAAAGGCACCTGAGCGAGTAATTACAAGGTTCTTTTTATGTGCCAATATTGGCAAGCCCGTATTATTGATCAACAAAAATATCGCCCAAATGATAACCGTTCTGCGTGGCAAGTAGACAGATCGCGTATCATACACGCAGCCGCATTTAGGCGTTTACAGGCAAAAACGCAAATAATGGGCATTGGCCTTAATGATTTTTACCGAACTCGCCTTACACATTCTCTTGAAGTTGCGCAAATTGGCAGCGGCCTACTTCGACATTTAAAAACGCAACACGCTAATTTTAAACATTTTCCCAGTGCAAGTTTACTTGAAACTCTATGTTTAGCTCATGATATAGGCCATCCCCCTTTTGGACATGGTGGGGAAATAGCCCTTAACTTTATGATGCGTGAAAATGGTGGATTTGAAGGCAATGCGCAAACATTAAGAATAGTCTCTAAACTGGAACCATATAGTAATGGTTTTGGTATGAACTTAACACGCCGCACTTTACTTGGGTTTATCAAATACCCTGCGTTTATTGATGATTTATGGCATACAGTTCCACCTTTAAGTGAAAAAAAAAGCTTTATAAAAGCAGATCATTGGCGCCCTGCTAAAGGGTTATATAAAGATGATCAAGATATATTTAACTGGATAATCGCCCCCCTGTCAGACGATGATAAAAAGCTTTTGTCTAGTCATTACCAAGCCGATGAATTTAGAGCTAGAACCCATTATAAATCACTCGACGCTGCCATTATGGAGTTGGCTGATGACATTGCCTATGCCGTGCACGATCTCGAAGATGCCATAGCGACAGAAGTGCTTACCCTTTCAGATTGGCTTAATCACGCTCAACTACAATTAGAAGCCCTAAATTCACCTTGGTTAAACGAGCACTTAAGTTCAATAACCAATCGGCTATTTTCAGAATACGAGTATGAGCGCAAAGATGCCATCGGAGAGCTGGTTAACACCTTTATTATTAATGCTCAGTTAGTAGTTCAAAACGCTGATTTTGAATCTGAAATATTGCAATACACAGTCAGCTTACCTGATGAGTTTGCAGCAATTCTCAATGTTTTAAAGCATTTTGTGTTTAAACGCTTAATTCGTGAACCCAAAATGCAGCAAGTTGAATTTAAAGGACAAAATCTATTGATTGAACTGTTCAGTGCTTTTGCTAGTGACCCTATGCGTTTGCTACCCGAAACAACCCAAGAAATGTGGTTGAATGCTCATGATAAGCAAGAAAACTCAATGCGCATTATTTGTGATTATTTATCAGGAATGAGTGATGAATACGCATATAAGACCTATCAACGATTATTTCTTCCTGTTAGTTAATCATTTTTTGTGTGTGCCTAAAAGTTGGTCTAGTCTTAAGTAATTAGAACTAAATAACAAACTTTTCACGCATTAAATGAACATGGATTGCAATAATGCTTCAACGATACTTACTACTTAGTGCCATATTAGCTCACTCCCCAATGAGCTATAGCACTGACCCCCTTCCCGACCCATTACTTAAAGAGCGCGAGATTATTATTAAAGATGCCTCAAAGTTTGATTGGATCCGCTTAAATTCAGGCGAGTGGCTCAAGGGTGAACTCATATCAATGTATGACAAAGAACTTGAGTTTGACAGTGACATACTCGATACACAAATTATAGACCGCGAAGATGTCTACATGATTATATCTGAACGCCACCACACGGTACGTTTTAATGATGGTCATGAACTTAGCGGTAGTTTAAATATTTCAGGTGGTTATGTACGTGTTGGTGATTCTCCTGCCAAATACCGCTATAACGACCTTGTGTCGATTGCTCCATCGATTGACAGTGAGTTAAGTGCATGGACAGTTAAAATATCGCTCGGCGCTAATTTATCACGCGGTAATACTGACCAAACAGAATACTCTGCGCAAGCTGATATAAAACGCCGCACTGCTTCGAGTCGTTTCCTCGCTGAGTTTTTAGGTTATCGCACAACCAATGACAATGAAGTCACTAAAAATAACATTCGGGCCAATGGGACATTCGACTGGTTTTACACACAAAAAATGTATTTTCGCCCTATTTTCTTTGAGTATTACCGTGACCCATTTCAAAATATTGCCAATAAATACACTATAGGTGCGGGTGTTGGTTATTATGTCATGGATACAGATAAAACTGAGTGGGACTTTTCTACAGGTCCAGCATTTCAGAAAACTCAATTTGATACTGTGGCGGTTGATGAAGACGAAAGTAATTCATCTATGTCGTATTTTCTTGGCACTAATTTTGAGCATGAAATAACGAAAAAAATAGATTTTACATTTAACTATCGTTACTTATTCGCTGATGCCGATTCAGGCGGAGATTCTCAGTATGCTATGGCCAGCTTTGAAACTGAAATCACCGAAGATATCGATTTTGATGTGTCACTCGTATGGGACTATCTAGCTGAGCCAATTGCTGATGAAAACGGACTCGTGCCAGAAAAAGAAGATTATAAAATGATATTCGCGTTGGGTATCGATTTGTAAGTGTCTTAACTCAAACAATCACACCGAGCAATTGCTCGGTGTGATTGTTTAGCCACATTACCTGTTTACTAAAGGCTTTTTACACCCATATTATAAAGTGTAAAACCATAAATATCAGCGTACATATCAATAACCTTGCTAGTAGGAGTACCCGCTCCATGCCCTGCATTTGTCTCAATGCGAATCAGGTACGGGTTTTGTTTTGCACCTTTTTCTTGTAATTCAGCAGCAAACTTAAATGAATGCGCAGGCACCACACGGTCATCATGATCCCCTGTTGTCACTAAAGTCGCAGGATAACTTACACCCGCTTTAACATTATGCACAGGTGAGTAGCCTTTTAAGTAATCGAACATTTCTTTACTTTGCTCACTGGTGCCGTAGTCATACGCCCAACCAGCACCCGCTGTAAATGTGTGGTAACGCAGCATATCTAATACGCCCACAGCAGGAAGCGCAACTTTAAATAGCTCAGGACGCTGTGTCATAACCGCACCGACTAATAAGCCACCATTAGAACCACCACGTACCGCTAAGTAATCAGGTGAGCTGTATTGCTTTTCGTTTAAGTACTCAGCAGCAGCAATAAAGTCATCAAATACATTTTGCTTTTTAAGCTGTGTACCATTCACATGCCATTCTTTGCCATATTCACCACCACCACGAATATTCGCTACCGCATACACACCACCGTGCTCAAGCCATGCTGCAACCGTAGGGCTGTAGCTTGGTGTTAGGCTCACGTTAAAGCCACCATAACCATATAAAATAGTTGGGTTTTTACCGTTTAGTTCCGTGCCTTTTTTGTATGAGATAATCATCGGCACTTTAGTGCCATCTTTTGATTTATAGAATACTTGTTCAGAAATATAGTCTTCGCTATTAAATTTAGCGCCCGACTTGCGATACACATCAGACTTGCCTGATTCAACATCAAACGAATAGGTATTACCTGGCGTGGTGTAATTTGTGAATGAGTAATACAGAGTTTCTGCATCGTGCTTACCGCTAAAGCCATATGCAGTGCCCACACCTGGTAGGCTGATATCGCGCACCAGTTTACCTGATTTATCGTATTGTTTTACTTGCGAAATCGCATCAACCATATACTTAGCAAAGAAGTAGTCACCGCCTTTTGAAATACTAAGCACATTGTCAGTTTCAGGGATTAAATCTTGCCAATTTTCAGGGCTTGGATCAGCGGCATCGACTGTCACTACACGCATATTTGGTGCGTTTAAGTTAGTAACTAAATAGAGTTTCGAGCCCTCATTATCAATTATAGAAGTATCTGAGTCTGTGTTATCTAAAATCGTCACTAGCTTGCTGTCAGGCTTAGTTAAATCTTTGATAAACAGTTTATTACCTGAAGTTGAAGTACTAGCAGCGATAATTAAATAACGATTATCACGAGTTACCTCTGCGCCAATATAACGGTGCTTTTGTGCCTCTGTGCCACCATAAATTAATTGGTCATCAGCTTGCGCTGTGCCTAATTTGTGATAATAAACTTTATGTTGATCTGTTTTCGCAGACAGCTCACTTCCTTTTGGCTTATCGTAGCTCGAGTAATAGAAACCTTCGTTACCAAGCCAAGCAATACCACTAAATTTCACATCGACTAATGCTTCTTCAATTGGCTGTTTTGTCGCTGTATCAATAATGATAATTTTACGCCAATCACTGCCGCCTTCAGAGATTTGATAAGCTGCTAACGTACCGTCTTCTGTGAAGGTTAAGCCCGACATTGAGGTTGTGCCGTCGCTACTAAAAGTATTTGGGTCTAAGAACACCTCAGCTTCTGAGTCGCCTTTTTTGCGATACACCACATATTGATTTTGCAGACCATCGTTTTTATAAAAGTAGGTATACTCACCCTCTTCAAATGGTGCTGTGACTTTTTCATAGTTCATCAGCTTTTCAAGCGTGGTTTTAAGCTCATCACGATAAGGGATATTTTTTAAATAAGAAAACGTGACGTCATTTTCGGCTTTCACCCACTGGGCTGTTTCGTCACTCATATCGTCTTCTAACCAACGATACGGATCAGCCACTTTTTCACCGAAGTACTCATCGACAACAGTGCCTTTTTTAGTTTCTGGATAATTCACAGCAGCTTTTACCTCTGCAGTTTTTACAGTTTGTTCTGTATTTTTTGGGGTTGATTCACCACACCCCGCCAGTGCAACAACAATCGCACATGCAAGCGTTTTCTTGATCATAATAGGTTTACTTGTTAGTCATTATTAACAAAATGAAAATAAAGTTAATACCCATTAATGTCTAGTAATTTGCGCCTAAACACGGGTAGAGCTGTAAACCAATGTAAAAACAAAAAAGCCACGCAATTTACGTGGCTTTCCATATTTACTGCTCAATTATACTTTTGTTAACCAGCCGTGTTTATCCGCTGATTTACCCCATTGAATATCATTCAATGCTTGGCGTAATTTTGCGACTTTTTCGCCAGGTTCGCCCGAACCCACTTTAAACTCTTGGTCATTATGAATAAGCGTGCCAACCGACGTCAGTACCGCAGCGGTACCCGATAATGCAGCTTCAGTGCCTGGTTTAGCGGCTCTTTCAAGCAACTCAGACACAGTAAAATTACGCTCAGATACGGTCATACCTAAATCTTTCGCAATTGTTAAAATACTATTACGCGTTACACCGTGTAAAAATGTGCTATCAAGTGCTTTTGTGATGATTTCATCCCCATCAATTAGAATGAAGTTTGCAGCACCGGTTTCTTGTACATCGCCACCTGGGCAGAATAAAATTTGGTCTGCTTGGTGCTCAGAGCGAGCCTGTAAGATTGGACCTAATGCACTTGCGTAGTTACCACCACTTTTCACCATACCCATATGTGGCGCACAGCGCATGCCATCTTCTTCAAGTAATACACGTAGTGCCGTTGCACCACCAGCAAAGTAATCACCCACTGGCGAAAGTAATACATACAGTAGTGAACTCATTGACGGCGCAGCCGCTTTACCAATCGCTGCTTCTGTACCAATGTGCGTAGGGCGAATATACATAGACCCCGGAGGGGTCGGTGTTTCGTCTGCATACTCTTTTACAATGTCTTTAATCATTTGCTCAAGCATGCTTTCGTCAAAGTCAGGTAAGTTTAGTAACTTAGAGCTTTGTTTCATACGCGCGATGTTAGCATCCATACGAAAGATATAGACCGTGCCATCTTCATGACGAAATGCTTTTAATCCTTCAAAACAGGTGCTTGAGTAATGTAATACGTGAGCACCCGCATGTAATTCGATTTTATCAGATGGGACCAGCGCGCTTTCACTCCATGAGTTATCAGCAAAACGTGCTTGGATCATTTGTGGCATAAATACAGTACCAAATGCGGCCATTGTTGTTCTCTCTTGTTTGGACTACTTTTACCCCATTGTATGCTAATCCATCCCTGTTTAACCATAGCAAACTAGTGCCTTTTATCGATTAAAGTGATAATAATTCGACCGTTTGGTACAAAAAACGTGCAACCTAAGCTGCACATTGTTTACTAAGAATCATTCACTAACTAATGACTATAAATTATCGATAATTCATTTTTGCTGTGAGGCGATTAAAAAAGCTTGGGAAAAAACGCTTGATGGTCGGTGCTAGACCACTTATTCCTTCACCAATCACAACCTCATCTTTCTCGGCTTCAATGGCTTTAATCATTTTTGCAGCGGCTTTTGCGACATCCATGCCATTTTCGATTGATTGCTCTGGCTTATTTTGCGGCTTACCTTGGCCATCTAACGAATTATGCGCAATGGCTGTTTTAATTGATCCAGGGCAAATTGTCAGGCAATTCACATTTTTATCGGCTAATTCTGCTCTTAAGCAATCCATAAAACCCACGACCGCATATTTAGAACCCGAATAACCAGTTCTGAACTTTGAACCGACTTTACCCGCCACACTGCTAATTGAGACCACCATACCCATACCTTGCTTCACCATCTGTGGTACAACGGCTTTGGTTAAGGCAATTAAACCAAAGTAATTCACTTCCATTAGTTGGCGATAAACCGTAAATTCGTTTTCTAAAAATAAGCTACGCTGCGACACTCCACCGTTATTGATAAGTACATCAATTCGGCCAATTTGCTCAATCACCGCCGGCATATCCTCAAGTAAAGCTTCAGGTTTCGCCAAATCAAGGGCGACCACATGATGATTACCGCCAAGTCTAGTATTAAGAGCGTTGAGTTTTTCCTCATTACGGGCAGACAGTATTAGCGTAGCCCCTTTTGCTGCCAGTTGCTCACAAAGTGCCTCACCAATTCCAGAAGATGCCCCTGTTACCCAAACTGTTTTACCATTTAATTGCATGTGTGTTCCTTATTATTGTTGTTATGCTTTGTTAGGCCCAGCATGTTGTTCGATATGATCAGCAATGTCTTTATAAAAGCCAAGCATAATCAAGAACTCTGCTAATACAAATAAAGGCCCTATTACCAAACCAATTAAATCGTCAACAAAAGCTGGTTTTTTACCTTCAAAATAATGACCAATAAACTGAAATACCCAACCAACAACGAAACTACCAATACTCACAGCTAGCCATAACTCTGTTGAAAGCGACACCACAGGATCAGCAGCAATGCTCAACAAACTCAAGCATACAGCCATAATTAACCCCATAGATAAGCTAAGTAATAAGTAATAAAGACAAGTGAGTGCAATCACCACGGTTGCCAAGGAGATAACAGCAGGTTCAGAGGTAAGCGTGACGCGTTGCAATAAACAAATAATTGCAAACACAATTAATGGGATACCAATAAAGTGAGTGTAAATATTGCGTTTTGAGCGGTGGTAGAGGGCGTAATTTGTTAATTGTTGTTTTAATGTTTTCATTATTTTTCCTGCCAAAACTGTGTTCAAAGTTCAGATTAGCAGATAATTCACCGCAAAGAATGTCAACTAGCCGACATTTGACGAACCGGCATTAACTTACACATCAAACCAGTGCATCGATAACCTTGCCCTTTTCAGCGTCTGATTGCATGTCCATTCGATCGCGTCCTTTTTGATACTCCTCTTCTAGCATAGATTGTAACTCTTCTATTTTTTCTTGCAGGGCTTTCATATCTGCGCCTTGTTGTTGCATTTGTTCAGCAAGTTTTTCTATTTGCGCTTTAATTTCATCAATTTTCTCTTTGTCCACACCTAAACGCTGATAAACAAGCGCTTCCTTTGCTGTGTCCAAAAATGAGCTTGGCTCTGTATGTTTTCTTAACAACTGTTGTGCATCTGAAGAAGATTGCGCCATGGGTTTTGCTTGTAATGAAGTGAGCGACGTCTCACTATTTTTAGTGCCAGAGTAATGATAAGGGTTGTACTGATTATGAAATGTAATTGCCACACGCTGTCTTCCGTTTAAGCTTGATTGCTGCTTTGTTGCAATTTTAGTTCCAAATCAGCACTGTGATTGCAATTTATCTATATTAATTATTTCAATCGATTGATATTTAAGATTAATAACTGAATCAGCTTGTAGAGATTTTAAAATTTGATTAATAGTTTGCCGTGTTAAATAGGTCATATCGGCAAGTTGTTGCTGGGTGAGCGGCAAAGAGTTTTGCATTGATGACTGATAAAGCATATATAACCGCTTACTCACCTTTTGCTTTGCCGTGAGGAGTGCGTGATCTTCTAATGAGTCAAACAAGTTGCGCACTTTATTGGTAAGCAGCAGCCCAAAATCATGCCAATAAGCGGGATGCTCTTGCAATAACTGGCTTAATGCCCGCTCAGGAACGTGTAAAAGCCGTACCGCAGTTTGCGCATACACATCGTGAGTGCGTCTACCCCCATCAAACAAAGCAACCTCACCAAACCACATAGCACTGCTTACGAAACTGAGCACCGCTTCTTTGCCTTGGCTATTAACCCCAGAAACTCTAAGCACGCCATTAATAACACAATACAGACCGGTATTTTCATCGCCACGCAAAAACAATGCATCACCTGCATTTAAGGTGATTAATTTAGCATTTTTAAGTAGGCTATCTTTAAAGTTCTGTGTGCGCTGCCCAAACCAATTATCTTGATTTATTAGCGCCTGTTCCTGTTCATTCAAAGCTTTATACTTTACATTGATGTAGTGCATATATCCAAGCCATCTCAAAATGCAGAATTCAGCGTTTCACAGGTGCTTAATATCAAGGCGTTACTTTGCAAGAATGGCAGTCCCTTTTAGGAAGTAACAACGATGAGAGTAAGTGCCTGTGAAGCGCCCAAAGGGTTGGTTTAAAAGCGATTTATACTGCGTTAATGGTTTTAACAATAGAACATTTATTACTTCCAATCAATGCCTTACCTAAATCGCTTTTAATTCCAACTGAAACTAGTATTTTGAGGTTGTTTGGATATCCAAATAATAAAAGGATACGGGATGTTAAACAAATTACTTTCTACCAGCCTACTACTCAGTGCGATTTCGACCCCTGCATTAGCTAGTGATATTAATACTGAGCTTAAATCTGCAAATAAAAGCGTCAGTGAAAAAGTCATTAAATGGCGCCGTCATTTACACCAATATCCAGAGCTTAGTAACCGTGAGTTTGAAACAGCCAAATATGTAGCGAAGCATTTACGTTCGTTAGGCCTTGAGGTTCAAACAGGTGTGGCTCATACCGGTGTGGTTGCCAAACTGAAAGGGGGCAAAAAAGGTCCGCTTATTGCGCTGCGCGCTGATATGGATGCACTACCTGTTAAAGAGCAAGTAGACTTACCCTTCGCGTCAACCCAAACAACTGAGTACAAAGGCAATACCGTTGGCGTAATGCATGCCTGTGGTCATGATAATCATGTGGCTATTTTAATGGCGGCCGCTGAGTCTTTAGTCAAAATAAAAGAAGAGCTCGCGGGGGATATTCTGTTTATTTTCCAACCTGCTGAAGAAGGTGCACCAGATGGTGAAGAAGGCGGTGCGGAGCTTATGCTTAAAGAAGGCTTATTTAAAGAAAAGCCAGAAGCTGTATTTGGTTTACACGTAACCAGCTCGCTAAATACCGGACAAATTGGTTTTCGTGAAGGGCCGCTAATGGCCAGCGCCGATAAATTTACTATCACAGTAAAAGGTCGCCAAACTCACGGCTCTCGCCCTTGGAATGGGGTTGACCCAATTGTGGCGTCATCACAAATTATTATGGCAACACAAACCATCGCTTCTCGCCAAGTTGATGTAACCAAAGCACCTTCGGTGGTTTCATTTGGTGCCATTAATGGCGGTGTGCGTAACAACATCATCCCAGATCAAGTTGAAATGGTGGGCACAATTCGTACCTTTGACCAAGAAATGCGTGCTGACATTAAAAAACGTTTAGCTAAAACTGCTGAGATGGTAGCTGAATCAGGTGGCGCAGAAGCGCATGTTCACATTGACCATGGTTACCCAGTAACCGTAAACGATGTTGAATTAACCAAAAAAATGACACCAACACTTGCTGGTGTGGTTGGTAAAGAAAACCTGATCACAACGCCACTTATCACAGGCGCCGAAGACTTTAGTTACTACGCCTTAGAAACACCAGGCATGTTCTTTTTCTTAGGTGTCACACCAAAAGGTCAAGATGCAGTTACAGCACCAAGTAACCATTCACCACACTTTTTTGCAGACGAAAAAGCCTTACAGCTTGGCGTAAATGCAATGACGCAATTAGTGGTTGATTACCTTAAATAATAAACATTTCCATATCGGCGGGTGACATCATTACCCGCCCTACTTTCTTATCTGTTCAGCGCCAATAAAGTTCATTTTGCTAGGGTTAACTCACTAACAGGTAAGGAGGCCGCATGACATCAGAATACTTTCACTTTTTAAGCATTATTGGGGTGGCATTTTTTGCTATTTCTGGCACCTTGCTAGGTCATGAAAAAAGTGTCGGTGGTTTTGGTGTAGTGGTGGTTGCCACGGTAACAGCCATAGGTGGTGGGACACTTCGAGACATATTGCTTAACAAACCGGTATTTTGGATAGCCCAACCAGATTATTTATACGCAACTTACATAGCCATATTCGCGTCTATTTTATCAATTCGTCACCTCCCCGATTTAAGTAACACCACCATGCTATTAATGGATGCTGTAGGAATGGCAATTTTCAATATTATCGGTATTGAAAAAGCACTTATTGAAGGGGCTGATATGGTTGTTGCCATCACCATGGGTATGACAACAGGTATTTTTGGTGGATTGATGCGCGATGTAATCTGTCGAGAAGTCCCACTGGTAATGGGGGAAGAGCTTTATTCAACCGCTTGCCTATCTGGCGGGCTTACTTATGCTGCATTATTTACTTTAGAGGTGGACTATATCTGGTGTATTGTTGGTGGTTTAGTTGTCACCGTTTTTTTAAGATTAGGCGCTCTTCATTTTGGCTGGCAACCTAATCTATTTCGTAAAAGCAGCTTTAAACGCTCTTAGCAGGTCATATAAATACAGCCATCGAGGGGCATGTCAGCTGGGTACTGAGTTTGAATAAACCCCAGTTTCTCATAGGCCGTTTTAGCGAGGTTATTGTGGGTGTATACAAACAACGACAAGCTATCGCAGTTCAATTGCTGTTTGCCCTGCTCTCCTAATAGATTTATCAACACTTTCGCAAGACCTTTGCCTCGCTCGCTTGGCGCGATAACTAGCCGCCCCAAATGACAACGACCTTCACGTAAATAATATTGGCCAAACCCTAACATCTGGCCTTCGTCATTAACCAACGCGAACGAATTCAACTCATCTAGGTTTAAATCTTTTTTAAAGCTTTGCGTATCAAATGGGTAATTAAAAAATGGCCCTGACCAAATACGCAGCTCAGCCTCTGTGTTAAACCAACCCATTAACTCGTTGAGTTGATCACTCGTTACTTTAACTAGCTTCATGTTTTAACCTATCGTATAAACCCGATGCACGAGTAACAGATTTATTCATCTCCATGAGCAATACCAAAGTTAATTACAATATGTACGATTATTCTTTTCTCATCTATTCCTTCAACGTCAATATGAGAATGACCAACTTTAAGAGCATGCTTATTTGTAAAATCATCAGAAACATCATCAAAATTAGTAAAATTTGTCATATATTTATTCCAAAAGTAACCGAAGTTTTTTACTTTGGCATAAGTAATTAAAAAATCGAAAGCATTTCCTTGAGTATTATAGTTGTGTATTAACTTTTTATAATGACTCACTAGTGTTTTCTTTACCAAGCTTGTTAGAGTTAAAGCTTCTATTAAAGCCCCTTGCTGCCCATATTCATTAGTAAGTATCAAATCCCTTTCACCAACACCTCTACCACTACCACTTAGCCCACCTCTTGATTGATCCTTAACATAGTACCCAGTAGCAATTAACGACTCTCTTAATCTATCACTTATTTCATCTTCTGTTTCATTTAATATTTTTGATTTAAAATCAGTAAGTCTAAGTAGTATTTTTGAAATTACTGCGGTAACTTCCGAAATGGTAAAATTATTAACCTTTTTATTATATAAGCCCAACAGCTTAGAAACACTGGCTTCTATGTCCAAAATTTCGCCAGTTTCAGTACACTCTATTTCTACATCAACGGTTTCTTTACCTCTTTTATTTGCTCTAATAAGTTTTTGATAACTAACATAACCGGTGGTTACTTCACAATCATCATCAAAAATTGCAACTTCCTCTAAATAGGGTAAAGCTTCATTTTCTTTAGATTTTATTTGAGCATGCTCAATTTTTTCTAAATTTGACCTTACCCACTGTAGTAATACTCTCGCATTTTCATTCCTTTCCGATAAAAATACTTCTATTGATTGATTTGGTTCATCAGCTATTACGACTCCCAAGCAATCTTCATGTTTAAGAAATAAGCCATGCCTCCAATATTTGCTCGTATTTTCATCTACATATGTATGCATTCTAACTATTAATTGAGGCAACACATTCTGCTTTAGTAACCCAATCCGATGATAGTTAAACCTAAGATTTAAACCTTGATTGTATTGACGACGATCGAATTCTGGCATTACAGAGGGCAAACGCATAGGAATCAACAAATCCGAAGTCTCAGCCAAGCGAAACCCAAGTTCAAATTTTATTAACAAATCTATAAGCCACTGCTGATGGGCATGACTATAACCATCTTTTAAAATATCTGATATTTTCTCTTCCGAATATAAACCTGGAGTTTCACTAGGAGTTCTAACAATTTTATAAACCGCATTTGTAACCCATTCAGGCTTTAATATTTGATTTAGTTTAAGCCTGAAGTCATTAGGGTAAGCAATAACAGTTCCGATACTATTGAGAATTTTCAATAATGCACTTTGCAGTGGTGCACCTAATACTTTTTCTTTATTACAAAGATTTTCAAAAACACTTTTATCGATCACATTTTGTGTTTCTTTATATTTGCTCATTGCATTTTTTACTTCATGCCAGTTTTCTGGTAACTTTTTATTAATTCCAGGTAAGTTAGGGAGTTGCCTTTCTATTGAAGCATGTAATGTACTGATTGAGTCACCAAGATTATATCTAATTTGCTCTGGCAATGAGTTTAAATTACAAGCAGAAGTCTTTATCACGTCAACTATTTCGAAATCATCATGGTAACGTTGAATATCAAACTGGTAATTTACATTCTTATCACTATGGTTTACTACAACAATAATTGGTGAGTTTTTACTATAACTTTTAATTGTATTGAACCAGTGTATATCCCTTGCTTGATTATCTTCTTTTTGTGCATCCACAACATATAGATATAAGCTCCTTTCAGTGAGAAAGAATTGATGAGTTTGATGTGTTAACTCTTGCCCAGCGAAATCCCAAATATGGGCTTCATATCCATTAAAGTTTAGTTTCGAAATATCAATCCCTTGGGTACTAGCCTCATTTTCATTGTGGAGATTCCCCAATAGCCGATTTATAATTGAGGTTTTCCCAACCCTTTCATCACCAACAACTAATATTTTAGCTTCTTTAAGTGCTTTTAATTTACTTTTTTGGATAGATATTAATGTTTGAATCTGCTCTTTTGGGGTCAATTCATGAAATGAATCATCAGGTATTGGTAGTGGATTATTAACCAAACCAAGGATATCTAAACTTTCATCTAACATTGACATATTATTAGGGATACTTTTAATTTTATTATTCTCAATTAAAAGAAAGTTCAGGTTAGATAAAGCACCTATCTCATCCGGCAAGCTCTCTATTTTGTTATCATTGAAGTTTAAAAAAAACAAATTTGATAAATTTGAAATCTCTGCATTAATATCCATTAGATTGTTAAATGACATCGACAACAACACTAATGATTTCAGTTTAAAGATAGAAGTTGGAATAGTATCAAAATTATTTTCATTAATCGTTAAATCTTCTAAACGTTTAAGATGAATTATACTCTCAGGTAAAGATGATAGATTATTAGAGGTAAAATCTAAGCCTTCCATTTCCTTAAATATTGAAAAGTCAAAATCAATTGAACTTATATCATTGTAGGGTAGAGACAAATAAACAAGCCCCGGCATTAAAGAAAGCTCATCTGGCATAGATGTCAAGTTACAATCTCTTAGGCAAAAAGATTTTATCGTCGAGCACCTTGATATTAAATTCCAATCTATCTCACTAACTTTCCTCCTTGAATATACCAAGCCATTGATACGACCACTAGAATCTAAAGTGTAGTATTCTTTATGATCTCTATAATCGATATGAATAAACCTTTTATCTCTTGTGAATTCACACCCTTCAACAAGCGTCTTAAATTCACCTAAGTTTTCTAACATTTCCAACTCTTCATTGTCCATAATCTACCCTACATTTAACTAGCTTCATGTTTTAACCTATCGTATAAACCCGATGCACGAGTAACAGATTTATTCATTGCCATAAGCAATACATTTTTATCGGCCACCAGCTCAAATGTGGTTTTCGCGCGGGTGATCCCCGTGTAAACCAATTGCCTATTAATGCCCTGATTAGCCTGTTTTATTGGCGGTAAAATCATTGCGGTATAAGCAAATTCTGAGCCTTGCGACTTATGAATTGTCATGGCATACACTTTATCGTGAGCAGGTAAACGTGCAGGCGAAAAAGCACGAATATTTTCTTGTTCATCAACAAACATGGCTTTTAACTGACCTTGCTCATCATTCATTAAAATACCTATGTCGCCATTAAACAGTTTTAACTGATAGTCGTTTTGGCTGATCATAATTGGCATACCCACGTAATGCCTTTGATATGGCGAAATTAAACCTTGTTGAGCCAGTGCTTTTTCAATACGCTGATTAAGGCTATTTACACCATAATCTCCCTCTCTAACGGCAGCCAGTAACTGATAATGCGCAAATGCTTTATGCACACTGGCAATACTTGCCCCTTGCTGGATAAGATGCAAATAATCGTGATATTGCAACGCCGCTTGTTGCACAAATTGCTCAATCGGTTTACTGATTACGCTGTAATTAAGTTTAAGGTCTTTAAAGCCACCTTGATTAATCGTTTGCTCAACGTAGCCCAGTAAGCCACTGTTATTGGTATTTACAGCTTGTGCTAATTGACCAATGCCGCTGCTGCCATCAAAACGATAACTTTGCTGTAAAAACGCAATACAATCGTTAAGTACAAAATGACTGCTGGCCGCGGGTATCTCGCTCTGATTATTAAAACAAACGCGATTAAGCTGCGCTGCTCTCTCACTGCTGTAATCAGGCATTTTGTCAAGCTCTAACCCTTGGCATAGGTCGCTAAGAATACTGCCCGTATCAACCGAGGCTAATTGGTCTTTATCACCCAGTAAAATAAGCCTTGCATGGCTCGGTAGTGCCTCAATGAGTTTTGCCATAAGCGATAAATCAACCATCGATGCTTCATCAATGATCAGTACATCTAAGTGCAGCGGGTTACGCTTGTTATGGCGAAACTTATTGGTATGCGGAATAACACCAAGTAAACGGTGAATCGTTTGCGCGCTCTGGGGAATAAGTGGCGCGATATTATCAGGGATCATACTGAGCTTTTGCTTTGCCCCTAAAATCGACTCAGTTAAACGTGCTGCCGCTTTACCTGTCGGTGCAACCAGCTTTATTGTTAGCGGTGCACTGGCATACAAAGATTGTAATATGGCTAGTAGCTTAGTTACCGTGGTGGTTTTACCGGTACCTGGGCCGCCAGTGATCACACTAAAGCCTTTTGTTGCAGCAATTGCACAGGCTACTTTTTGCCAGTTTAATGTTTTAATAGGATCGCTTGGGTTGGGTGTATGTTCACTGCTAGGAAAATACACCTCAAGTAGTGCTGTTAATGCGGCTTCATCAAGGGTGAGTTCTTTCGTTGCTAAATGATGTAAACGCGAAGCCAGTGTGGTTTCGTATTCAGCCAAACGGGCAAAATAAAGTTTATTCGCAAACAATAGCAGTGGTTTGTCGTCCCCTACACACTCAGCATTCATTAGCGTATCAACGGCTTCAGCAAGGCCAAATTCCACATCAAACGGGGTTAAAACATCAGGGGCTGCAATGCTGGCATCAGCTAAACTTTGCTGTTTAATTTCAAACGGGTTTTGCCAATTTATATTTACGAGCTCTAAACAACTGTGCTGACTTTGCTGCGCAGCCGCAAGTAATAAAATCAGGTAAAAAACCTCACTATGCGCTGCTTTGTTATTTTCTATCAGTGTTTGTGAACCGGTTATTGTTTCTGTACCAGTCAATAGCTCGGCGAGTTTCACATCAACTAAGCGAATACGTTTTGCCTCAAGTAAATAACTCAGTAATGGCTGCGTTTTAATCTCTGTGGCAGGCAACACTGAATCACTTTGGGCATGTTGTGCTGGTTGTTCTGGCTGCTTATTCATTGGCTCGATTGGCTCATGGTCATCAAAGCCGAATGTCAGTTGACTCATAGCATGGCTCCTTGTGCGAATAAGCTATCAAGCTCAGTTATTTGCTGTTTCGTAAGCTGATTAAAATACACCCCTTGCCCTTCGCTCATACCACGTAAGAAGGTGTAGTAAACACCGCCTAAATGCGTGTCGCTATCGTAATCTTGAATACGTTGTTTTAATAAACGGTGCAGTGCTACGGTATAAATTAAATACTGCAAATGATACTGGTGACTGGTCATGGCTTGCTCTAGTTGCTCATGTTGGTAGTCAGCCGCACTATTGCCTAAAAAGTTCGATTTATAATCAAGAATATAATACTTACCCTGCCAGCAAAATATTAAATCTATAAAGCCTTTTAGTAAGCCTTGCACCTCACTAAAATCAAGCTGCCCAGGTAAGTTAAAGTGTTTTACTAACACTTGATTAAGCTTATCGCTTGAGAGCGATAACAAGGGTAAGTTAAATTCCATTTCGACCAAACAGGTATCAGGCTCAAGTACCGATAAACTAAGTCCTTTATCGTTTAGTGGGCAATTCAGTGCAGCAAGGATCCACTGCACGGTCATTTCCTGCCAGCTATCATCAATATGGTATTTTTCAAATAATGTTTTGATCACTTTATCAAGGGCGTGGTCGTCTTGTTCACTCGCTGGACGCTTTAGCGCATAAGGGTCGGTAAAGTCTAATTGCTCAAATATTTCATGCAAACAACTACCCGGCTTTGCCCCTTTAGGGAAGCTGTAAGGAGTTAAAGCATTGGCATTTTGGGCTAAAAACTCATCTTTTTCGTGGTCTTCATCACTGCGGCCAAGTTCAATATGATCAGTATGCTTTTTCAGCGTTAAGCTACTAAAGCTGGTTGAGCGCCAATCACGCTGAATGTCTGCTTTAACAGTATTAACTTGATAGGCTTGCTCACTGTCAGCACCAGCAAATATTAACTTCTCAAGCTCATCCGCTTGGCTAAACGCCTCATAGTGCATGTGCGAAGAGCCTTCACAAAATTGTTGTAACAACGCGCGCCATTCATCGCCCGATTTAATCTCTAAACCTGCAAATAATACATGGCCAATACTGGTACTTTGAATACCAGGGCGAGCACTGCGACCTTGCGAAATGTTATACATACCCACAGAACAAAAATACACGGCACGAGTCAATGCCACATAAAGTAAGCGCAAATCTTCAGCCAAGCGCTCTTGCTCTGCTTTTTGCATTGCGTCGTCACTTTTAGCAAGGTCATAAATCAACTTACCGTCTTTATGGTAAAGGGCTTCTTTGCTTTCGCGATAGCCACAGGCAAACGGCATGAATACTATCGGGTACTCTAAGCCTTTTGAGGCGTGCATGGTGACAATTTTCACCAAATTAGCATCGCTTTCTAGGCGTACTTGCACCGCTTCACCATCTTGTTGACTCACTTTTTGTGCAAACCAACGCAGCAATCGATGGGTTCCCTCAAGCTCAATTTGCTTTTGCTGTAAGATTTCCCCTAAATGACGGAAATCGGTGAGCCAGCGTTCAACGTTGTAACCTAAACCTTGCCAACGCGCTGCGAGCTGATTATGGCTTAATAAACGCTCTAGCATCGCCATAGCGCCTTGTTTATGCCAAATATGAGCAAGCTGAGCAAAAAAGTTTAAATGCTCTTGCCATGCACTTTCATTTTCGTGAAGCTCATAAATGCGGTTGTAGCTTAAGCAAAACAATGGCCCAGCAAGCACACCACGCAGTAATGATTCATCATACTGTCCATGCAATGCCGTTAAAAAGTTCAGTAAATGATGACTAAGCTCTTGGTTAAAAACACTATCACGGGATAAATACACACTGGCAATGGCGGCTTCTGCCAGTGCTGTTTTCATAAGCTGTGCTTCGTTTCGGTCACGCACTAACACACAGATATCAGCGGCCGTGAGAGGTTTTCCTGCAATAGTCGCATGGCCTGCATCCGCTTGCTTGAGTAGCCCAGTAATTTTTTTCGTATACTGCAAAGCCAATGCCTGTTGAGCCACCCCTTTGCTGGTTGGCTTGTTGTTGGCTTCGGCGTATTCATCAACAAACACCGAAAATTCAAACGCACTGGGCATTTCACCGTTTATTAAAAACGCTTTTTCTTGTGATTTTCCCTTAGCATTAACCTTTTGAAATGGGATTGCATCGTTGTAAATAAAGCTATTAGCATTTTTAGCAAATAAACGGTTTACGCTATCAACAACCCCTTCGCTTGAGCGGTAGTTGGTATCTAGGGTGTATTGCTTGTCTTTTTCAACGGCTTGTTTTGCGCCAATATAAGTAAAAATATCTGCACCACGGAAACCATAAATAGCCTGTTTTGGGTCACCTATCATGGCAAGCGTGGTGTTTTTAATGCCATAAATGCGACTAAAAATGCCATATTGAACTGGGTCGGTATCTTGGAATTCGTCAATCATGGCAACTGGAAACAAAGCGGCAATTTTTTCACTTAATGCGTGGCCTTGCTCACTTAAAAGTGCATGATGCAAGTTACTCAGTAAATCATCTGGAGTAATAACGCCTTGTTCTTGCTTACGTTTAACTAATGCATTTGCCACCCATTTAGCTGCGTATTGCACTATCGCAATTTTCAATCCATTATTGATAAGGCTACTGAGTGTGGCCATTTCATCAAACTGAGCCAGCATTTCGTGACTGAGTAAGCTACCGTTTTTCTTATAATTTGCAGGGTCGCTTAAATTCTCTGTGCTCCACACTTCAAACGAGTATTTACTGGTACCAAATACAAAAAACAATTCGTCATTGTTTAAGTATTCCTCAAGCGCTGCAAGGCTGTTTTTTCGACCTGGGGTTTTTGAACCACTTAAATCAGATGCTTTTACTGCATTAATAAACTCACTCTCACGGCACGCTTTTTTAAATGCCGGTACTTTTGCCACAAAGTTATCGCGCGCTTGCCATATTTCGTCAAGGTCATACTCAGGGGTGATTGTTGCCCCTTGTTTATTAAGTAAACTCACCACCTGTGAATACAGTGACGCCGGCACAGGGAAAATATCGGTAATTGCTTGCGTGCGCTCTTTTGATTGTGGATAAACAAAGGCACGCCAAAAGTCATTAAGGGTTTCTTGAATAAGCTCTCGCTCATCTAAAATAAACTCTAAGTTAAACGCCACGCCGGATTCAAAAGCATGTTGTTTCAGCATTCGCTGACAAAAGCCATGAATGGTGAATATAGCGGCTTCATCCATCGACTTTGCTGCAGCGTCTAGCAAATCAAATGCGGCGTGTTTGTCAGTCACCTCGTTAATCACTTGCTCAATCAGCTCATCATCTGGCTTTTTACCAAGCAGTGCATCTCTGGCATTGATTATACGCGCCCGCACACGGTCTTTAATTTCTTGAGTTGCAGCCTCAGTGAAAGTCACCACCAGTATTTGCTCAACAGTCAGCGGTGTATTTAATGGTTCATCTTCACCGGTCGCTTTTTGTAAGCCCAACAAATACCGTAAATACAAACCTGTGATTGTATAGGTTTTACCTGTACCGGCACTGGCTTCAATAAGGCTTTGCCCACACAGCGCCATACTCATTGGATTAAGCGTTTGCATGATCTGCCTCCTGTGCTAATTCAACAATTGGCGATAACAGCAGCTCGCTCCATTTTATAAACTCTTCTTCACAGTCTTTAAGACTCTTTATGGTTAAGCGAATGTATGGGTTCTCACCTTCACCTATGCCTATGTATTGCGGCGCGAATTTATTGTTTGCTTTGACCATGTCTTTATCTGTTTTTATGTACTCGTAACCACTGACTGGAAAGAACGCCACTGGGCGAGTTAAAAGCGTTTCATAAAGCGAGAACCAATCGTTTAAATAGCTGCGGGCATCGTCTTCTGACAAGGGTGAAAAACTAATTTGCTTGTCTAAACCAAGAATGAGGGTTTCAACAGGTTGCCCCATTATTTGCGCCGCTAAATGATGCACAAAGCCACGAATTACATCTTTAGCTTTAATACTGGCGGTGCGATAAAACACCTGTTTTTGACCATAAATATGATTTAGCCAACCTTCTAAAGTGGTGTTGGCAATTTTAATATTTACTTCAACGGGTAATGCTTCATCACCTTTAATATGCGCTTTCACTTGCCCAGCAAGCGCATCAACTCGGTGCTGCATACTTTCAAACACAAGGTAGCCAACATGGGCTTGGGGTAACTCACCGCGCTGCATAATTTGCGCTTGATTAAGAGGAGTTTCTTGAATACTCGCTTCGAGAATTTCATCGAGGTAAAAGTAGCGGCGTAATGCATCTAAACTAAATGGCTCTTCATCTTTAGCAATATCGTTAAATTGCGGTAAGCGTAACCCCAAACTTTGCTGATAAAAGCTCTCGTGCGGCTGGCAAATACTGCGAATAAACTGAGTTAACTCAACACTGCTTTCTGGCTGAACACTAAGTGCTTGCTGAGGCTCAGGGTTAACAGGTTGAGTTGGCATCCACACTGGGTTATAGCTGTGTAATTGTGTGACTAACAGTTTATTTTCTTTTTGCTCGCCATCAGTTTGGCTTTTATTACCTTCTTTGTTAGTGGTCAGATAATAAGCTGGGTTAAATGGCTGTAAATGCTGATAATTAATCAGCGCCTCTGGTAGCTTTAAGTGAGGGTATTGATCAGCAAACTCAAAACTACGGGCTATGTATTCCAAAAGCTCACTCACTAGAGTTGAGGGCATTCTTGGTTGGTTATCAAAGCAAGAACGACCAATATAACTGATGTATAGATTCTCACGGGCACTTAAAATCGCTTCTAAAAACAGGTAACGGTCGTCGAGCTTACGAGAGCGGTCGCCTTTTTGGCGTTTTGAGAAAGGGACTAAGTCAAAACCAATTGGCTGAACTGTGCGTGGATAATCTGCATCATTTAAACCTAGCATGCACACCACTTTAAATGGCACTGCACGCATTGGCATCAATGTACAAAAGTTAACTTGCCCCACTAAAAAGCGCTGTCCTACGCCTTTTTCTTGAATACCTTGTTTTACAAGGTAACTAACAATGCGCTGCGAAACAGCTTGTTGGTAATCGCCATTGTCATAATGCTTAATCAGTGTATCGAGCACTTTTTGCAGCACTAATAAATCCCAGCTTTGTTCGCCTTCATCGCTGTACACATCGTTTAATAATTCTTTTAGAATTTCTGCTTTTTCGTTAAGTGGTGCATCAGCTTGCAGCTTGGCTTTATAACGGGCCAGTACATCAATAAACTCAATGAGTTTATTTAAGGTATTTAATGCCATGCCCTCAACTTCATCGGCACTGTAAATCCCCGAAAACGGCAATTGTTCATCCCGTTGTGCAACACCTAATAACAAGCGATTTAAGCCATGTTGCCAGGTATTTAAATCTATTGCGGGTAAGCCAAAACTGTCTTTGTGAGCGGCATCTAAGCCCCATTTAACGCCAACGCGTTCAAGCCAAAAACCTATTTGCTCATACTCATGAACTTCGAGATTAAATTTTTCGGCAATTTGCGTGACTTGCAGTAAATCAAGAATGTCAGACACACCAAAGCGTGAGTAAGGTAAATCGGCTAAACTAGCAAACGAGCTAAGTACTGGTTTTTCTTGCTCTATCGCTAAATCGGCTAACGCATAAGGAATAAAACGTCGCCCTTCGGCACCACCAAACACCGCCTCAATATACGGGCTGTATGTGCCAACATCTGGCATCATTACAATAATATCTTTAGGTGTTAGCGCTTTATTTTCATTGAATAAGTTAAGCAAGTAATCATGTAGTCGTTCTACTTCACGAAGTGGCGTGTGACAATCGCTCAGCACAATACTGGTGTCATCAGTCTGAATCGGCAATTTGCCTTCGTCATTAATAAACCATTCTTTATCAGGCGTTAGTGATTCACCCTTAAATGCTAATTGGTAAATTTCAGACTGAATTTGCGATAGCAAGCTTTGATCAAACTCGTTATCGAATCCGTCAAGCCACTGCGCATCGAGTTGTAGTAACTGCTCAAAATAGTCACGGCCTAATTTACCCCATGACGAGAGTAACGGGTTACCAATAAAAAAGTATTCGTGATCAGGGTTTTTAACGCTGTCTTCAAGCGCTTGCAACTGCGGGCGTTTGGCATATTTAGCAGCAATCTTGGCTGCTGTTTTTTCATCGAGTGTGTCGCCCCAGTAATGTTCACTAGGGTTGAAGAAAAACAAAAATACCTGCGTTTTTTTCGCAATGGCTTGAAATACTTCAAGCTGGCTGCTCGCAATTGCAGAAATACCAAATAAGCTAATACGCTCAGGTAATTGGCTTGCGTCCATTTTTTCAAGGGCTGCAAGGAGTTTGTCTTGCATATTGGCGCGGTGATATTGGCTTTGCCCAAGCTCTTTACTGTGCGCCACCAGCTTACGCCAAAGATCTGGTTGCCATGGCGCAATGCCTACATCAACATCATCAAGCTCATCGATGCCCTGCTCCCAAGTGGCAATCCAATTGGGGCGATACATTAAGTATTGGTCATAAACGTCGGCAATTTTCTCGCACAAGGCAAACGTTTTTTGCCCTTCACTGTCACCCTCTAAATAGGTTTTGAGTGGTAAATACAGCGGCTCATCAATGCAGTTTGGTAAAATCGCAAACAGCTTCCAAGCAAGGTTAGCTTTGTTATACGGAGATTCACTGGGTACATCAGGCAATAATTGTTGGTAAAGCTGCCAAATAAAACTCGAAGGCAGCGGAAAATCGACCTGAGCGGCAATCCCTAAGTGTTCACTTAAACCTATTTTTAGCCACTGCGACATACCCGGTGACTGCACAAGCACAATTTCTTTTTTAAAGGGACTTGTTAACGGATTAACTTTAAGCAGCGCGTGAAACCGCGCTTGCAGTGCTTCCATGCGATTTGATTGAATTATATTCAGCACTTTACACTGTCCTTGCCTGAAACTAACTAATTGACACAGTGTAAGATATTTTAATTAGATGGGATAGGTATAAGCGTCACCTAAGCGAATACTTAGGTGACAATTTAAGCTGCCTATGAAATTAAATTAGTTCTGCCAGCATTTCGTCGCTGTATGGTGTTAACGCTTCACCATTTTTAACTTTACTCATGTAATCTGGGTTCGCAATGAATGGGCGACCAATCGCAATTAAATCAAATTGATCATTCTCAATTGACTCTTTTGCTGATTCAAACGTGTAACTACCCACTCCCACTAAGGTGCCTTTGTACGCACTACGTAAGTATTCAGACGTCGTTTTGTCTTCTAAGCTTGCAAAACGCATGCTGTCGTCAAAAATACCGCCATGAAGATAAGCTAGATGGCGACTTTCAAGAGCCGCTAATAAATAATCGAACACGGCTTTATCACGGTTGTCTTCATCCATATTAAAGTATGCACCAGGTGATAAGCGTAACGCTGTTTTATCTGCACCAATTGCAGCAATTACAGCATCGACGACTTCAAGAGCAAAACGTGACATGTTTTCTGGTGTTTGACCGTATTGGTCTTCACGTTGGTTGGCAGCAAAATGTAAAAATTGATCAATCAAGTAACCATTTGCACCATGAATTTCCACCCCATCAAAACCTGCTTCAATTGCGTTTTCGGCCGCTTTTGCGTAATCAGTAATTAAACCTTGGATATCTTCAATGGTTGCAGCCTTTGGCGTAACATAAGTAAGTTCGCGCATACGAGGAACAGTCCCTTCAACACCGATTGCTGATGGTGCCAGTACATCCCCACCAAAAAAGTGTGGATGAGCAACACGGCCTACATGCCAAAGCTGAGCAAACATCTTGCCGCCTTTCGCGTGCACCGCATCGGTGACTTTTTTCCAGCCCTGAATCTGTTCACTGGTAAACAGACCTGGTGTATTTGGGTAACCTTGCGCATCTGGGCGAATAATGGTTGCTTCGCTAATAATTAAGCCCGCATCGGCACGGCGGGCATAATAATCAACCATCGCTTGGGTAGGTACTAGATTATCGTCGCTCATACAACGTGTAAGTGGTGCCATTAGTACACGGTTTTTAAGCTCAATGCTGTCATTTAGTTTAAATGGAGAAAGTAAATCGGTTGTCATGGTTTTATCCTTATCTTGAACATACATTCAAGATAAGGGCGAATCAAACATACTTCAAGGTTTATTTTGAATAATCGTTCAAGATTACGTAAACTTCGTTTATAAACCGTGAGGAGCCTTAATGAGAACTGCTGAATTTGATACTGAATTTGTCCTACGCCAAGCCATGCATGCCTTTATGCAATATGGCTATGCCAAGACAAGTATGCAAAAGTTAAAGGAAGTGACTCATCTTCATCCGGGTTCTATTTACGCGGCTTATGGCAATAAAAAAGGCTTGTTTTTAGCAGCCACTGAGCAATATCAAAAAGACAGAAACCAACAATTTACAGCGCTTTTCAATAACCAACAATCTATTTTATCGACCCTCAAACATTACTTAACTGTGATTGTCGATGAATGTATTGAAGGTGAAGTTGCTAAAGTGTGTTTGCTTACCAAGAGTATTTCTGAAGTTGAAGGCAACGATCCACAAATTTGCAGTGTACTGCGTGGTAACTTAAACGCTTACGAAAATACTCTTGCCGAGCAACTGCAAAAGGCGCTGGATAATAACGAATTTACAACGAGTAAAACGCCACAGCAACTAGCGCGCTTTTTAGTAATGGGCATATACGGCATTCGTACCTATGCGCTAACAAATCAAGATTCTAAGGCTCTGCAGCAACTTGCTGATGATCTATTCGTTGCATTAATAAATTAATTTACCTAATAACTTTACTTGTCATATTTATTTATCACCTTATGATTAAGGTGTAGCTGTGTATAACTAAAAGAGTGAGCCTGTCATGAATAATGCAACTGCTAAACGTGTTGAAACTGAGTTTGATACTATTCTCGCTTTAGGCGCTAAAAAACGACTCGCTTATATGTTTGAAACGGTTCAAGAGTTCAAACAAGTGTGGATCCTCAATGATGAACATGGCTGCGTCATGCTCTCAAATGAAGACGACGACTGCGTACCTGTATGGCCTAGCCGCGAATTTGCACAAAGCTGGGCAACCGGTGAATGGCAAGATTGCACGCCAAAAGCCATACCAATAAAAGACTGGTTAAGCCGCTGGACACCTGGCCTTGAACAAGACGACTTATTAATTGCCGTGTTTCCAACTGATGAAGATGACGGCACAATTTTATTCCCCGATGAGTTTGACTCACAACTGAGAATGCCAAAAAGACGATTTTAAATTATGGGAGCTTTAAGCTCCCTTATTTATGCAGTTTGCTGTAAACGTAGTGCTGAAATATCTTTTATGGGTGGTTTGCCAAAAAAGCGTGTGTACTCGCGACTAAATTGCGATGCGCTTTCGTAACCTACTTTAAGCGCCGCAGAACCTACATCAATGCGTTCATTGAGCATAATTTGCCTTGCCGCCTGCAGTCGTAAGTTTTTTACATACTGTAACGGGCTCATTTTAACAACATCCCGAAAGTGCAGCCTAAATGTTGAAGGACTCATGTGAGCATCACGGGCTAAATCATCAATCGAAAATTGGCTACTGAAGTTTTCTTTCAACCAACATAAGGTCTTGGCTATTTTTTGATGAGCTGAACCAGACATCACAATTTGCCTTAAATAAGGGCTATGCGGGCTATTTAACAAGCGCAATATAATTTCTTTTTTGATCAGTGGCGCTAAATTAGCTTTTAGCAATGGCTCATTGTCGAGTTTGATAAGTCTCAGCAAAGCATCAAGCAAACCGTTATCAGTATCAACTACCGACATGGCTTGGTGTTTAGGGAACTTGTCTTGCCCTGCAAATTCCATTTCAGCAACAATGTGACTTATTTCATGTGCATCTAAGCGTAGATACAAGCCATAAAATGGCTGCTCTTTACTGGCACGAGTAATGTGTGACGTAACAGGCACATCGACCGATGTCACCAATGATTGGCCATCCGTATAATCATAACTGTGCTCGCTAAGCACAACACGTTTTGAGCCTTGTAAGCTAATGCCCAAACCTAATTGATATACGCAGGCCATAGGTAACGACACTTCACTTCGTCTGTAAACGAGTAACTCAGGAATCGTTGTTTCAAAATTACCATCTTCAAGTGCAATCGCTTTTACTGCTTCAATTAATGCCTGACGCATCTAGCCTACCTCTTTTAATTACTCATTTAAGTGTATCACCGTAATTTAAGCTTGGGAGTATTTATGATGATGGTTCGTTATTTTAGGCAAAAATTAAATCATTTATAGCAAGCATAAACATCTGTTATCGACCATAATATATTTTCACATTTTCGATTGCTTAGTCTTTGCAATCAACCACAGCTACAAAACCTCAATACATTCAATATCTAAAAATCTAAAGAGAAATTATGAGCCTAAACAACACAGATTTATTTGTGTTTGTCGCGATCGCTGCTTTGGTCACCGTTCATGACAAGCCTTTGTTAAAACGAGCATGTCAGCACGCATTGAATGATGGCGTATCAATGCAAGAGTTGTGTGATATTTTACCGCATATTAGTGTGTATTCTGGGGTGCCAAAATCACTGATGGCGCTAGAGATTTTAAAGTCGCTTGATGATATTCAAGGTTCAAATACGTTACTTATCAAGCGCACAGAGCAGCAACTAAAAACCGCACTCACATTTGGTCAGCTACCTTTTGGCAACGAGCAGCAAAACAACACCGTATTTGAGCTTGCTTCTTTAGGCGCACTATTTGCGCTGGACGATGCCAGCAGTTTAGTAAGCGAGCAACTAAAGCGCTGTGTATTACTTGGTTATAACCGTGAACAACTTGAATTGTTAGTGATAGAACTTGCTAGAAAGGTCAGTAGCAATATTGCCATGCGTGCTAAATGTAATCTCGAAAAGCACTTTGCTATGCTGGGGTAAATTTAAGAAATGGCGGTGACGGAGAGATTCGAACTCTCGATACGTTGCCGTATACACACTTTCCAGGCGTGCTCCTTCAGCCACTCGGACACGTCACCTAAGGCGCTTTGAGTTAAGCGCGGCGTTATAGTATGAAAACAACCCTACAGACGCAAGGGCTTTTTAAAATACTGTGATTAAGCGATTAGTAATTAAACAAAAAAGGCAAGGTAAATAAAATACCTTGCCTTTCATATTCACTGCACGTGTTATTAACGCTGTAATGATGCAGAGAAGTCCAACATACGGTTAAGCGACTTTAATGCGCCTTCGCGTAAATCCATATCAACAAATACTTCTTTACCCTCTGGGTCTGTTAGTGCTTCTTCAATTGCTTTTAAACCATTCATTGCCATCCACGGGCAATGTGCACAGCTTTTACATGTTGCGCCTTCACCGGCTGTTGGTGCTTCAAAGAATTCTTTCTCTGGGCATAACTGCTGCATTTTGTAGAAAATGCCACGGTCAGTCGCTACGATAAACTTTTTATTATCCATGGTTTGCGCAGCTTTAATAAGCTGACTTGTTGAGCCAACCGCATCAGCAAGGTCAACAATCTCCGCAGGAGACTCTGGGTGAACCAATACAGCCGCATCTGGGTGTAAGGCTTTCATATCCATAAGTGCTTTGGTTTTAAACTCATCATGAACGATACAGGCGCCATTCCACATGATCATATCGGCACCTGTGTTCTTTTGAATGTAAGAACCTAGGTGTTTATCAGGGCCCCAAATGATTTTTTCGCCTTGCTCATCAAGGTGCTCAACAATTTCAAGAGCACATGATGAGGTAACAATCCAATCTGCACGCGCTTTAACAGCAGTTGACGTATTCGCGTATACAACGACTTTGCGATCGGGGTGCTGATCACAAAACGCTGAGAACTCATCAATTGGGCAGCCTACGTCTAACGAACAGGTTGCAGCCAATGTAGGCATCACTACTGTTTTATTAGGCGTTAGGATTTTAGCCGTTTCACCCATGAAACGAACACCTGCCACCACAATTACATCAGCGTCATGCTTTGCACCAAAACGTGCCATCTCTAGTGAGTCAGCAACACAACCACCGGTTTCTTCAGCAAGCGCTTGAATTTCAGGATCAGTGTAATAATGGGCAACAAGAACGGCGTTCTTATCTTTTAATAATTGTTTGATACGTGCCTTATACTCAGCTTGCTCGTCTTTTGATAACGGCGCAGGCTTTGGAGGGAAGATATAATCTTCAGGCATAATTTGTTCAGCTAGACTCATTTCTCGACCACTTAGTCCACAGTGCATTCATGGCGCGAATTATACGAGAATCTTACGCTAAAGAACAGTATTGCTGTAAGCTGTTAAGATAAATAAAGGATAACTTAGATAGAAAAGATAAATAAAGAATGGTGGGTCATGATGGACTTGAACCATCGACCAATGGATTAAAAGTCCA
>NZ_JAOCZL010000020.1:545065-550694 GCF_041414825.1 Pseudoalteromonas sp. 68 DY56-GL68 | reverse complement strand
GTTTGACTTGGTTTTTCAGGATTGAAACCTGGTCGTTTACTATGAACATAAACGGCCGCAAGCGGTAAGCGTTGCCACATGGGTTTACGCTTTTGGCTACCAAGCCAATTTAAGCGTTGCAGCATAATTACTAAGCCGTGATCATCAACCATATCAAGGGCTTTTTCTGTAAATTCTTGCGCTAACTTAAATGGTGGGTTGGTGATGATCATGTTGAATGTTGGCAAAAATGCACTTGGTGTTGTTAAAAAATCACGGCCTCTAATCTCTGCGCGTGAATCTTCACGAATGTCCCAGCTTTCAACACTAAAGCCGTGCTGTTCTAATACCGTTGGGTAACTCATTGGGTATTGTTCACAACCGCCTGCACTTGGATCTAATACTCTTGGGTATTCATCTGGTGAACAAAGCAAAATATTATTTTCAGCAAAGGCCGCTAGAAAATCTTCAATTAGCCAATGTGGTGTTACATAGTAATCATCCGCATTGCGCACAGTTCCGCGATTTGTTGAGCTCATAATCAGTCCTTAATGTTTCTGAGTATTAGTGTTTTGCTCAGCAATCAAATGCGGAACAGCATCAAATTTAGGTGGTGTTCTTTCAAAGTTTTCTCGCCCTAATACATTGGCATCAGTAAAAGCAGCAACTGTCGCTTGTAAGGCTAAAATCCCGTTACGTACTGCATCACGCTCTTGTAAGTTGAAATGATAAAAGCTCATATTTATGTGTCGTTGCTTAAGCCCTGCTATTGAGCAAAGCGCTCTGCGTTGCGGCTCAGTTAGCAACACATTAAACACATATCCAGGCGTGCGTGTTCTATCGCTCATTAGCGCTTTAATTTCAGTAAGGCCTTTTGGTACTTTGCGCCCTTCAACGGCTTTGAGGGGGGCAGGTTTTTCAGTGTCAGTTGATTTAACAAGTGCATTTGCCATGGTTTGCTCCTAGTTTTCTTGATGTTGGCCGTAAAACTCGTGAAACTTTTCAGCGCCTAAGCGCATCCATTCCTCTATATCTTCTTCAATCCATACCACACGACCGCTTGATGCTTTGTGCGATTTAGGAAACTGGCCACGCTCCATTAAACGGTAAATAGACGAGCGGTGAATACCGCACTTTTCTGCTACATCGGCTGGGCGTAAGTAACGGTCGTTAATGGTAATAACTTCGCCACGTAAATTGCGGCGGTAGTGATCGGCTACGTTTGATTGACTCATGCTGTATCTTCCTTTCCTATTTCTATAAAATCCCTTTTTGTTCTGGTAAGTTGTAAGTGCGAAAAACCACCAACCAAAACAAAAAGGAAAAACTCATGTCAAACCCAATCTTGAGCGACTGCATAAAAGCACTTTCAAGCAGCCTTACACCAGCAAATGGCCTCACCCATCCTGTTGACGACTCAAAAGCAAAATGCTTATTTAAAGCACTCCACAAAAAAGGCATTGCCTTAAGTGAAGATGAAGTACTCGCGCTGGCTATCGAAAATAATTGGCCTGAAAAACACGCCAAAAAACTTGCCGACATAGCACAGCGCATTAACGATGGGCGCCCCGTTAAAATTGTTCGCCCAATAAGCTGGGGTGAAACCACTGCTGATAAAATCATTCAATCTCACCAGGGTTAAAATCTTCTAACCATTTATCTACCAGTGTAAAAAGCTGGTTTTTAAACTTATCTACTCCACCATGCGCAGCAGCAAAGTAATCGTGGCTTAGCGCATGTTTATACTCTGATGCAGCCAACGCCACTTTTTCTGACATGGTAAAACGCTCGTCATCCATTAATGCTTCTGTACGAACGCTAATGTCCATCACATCAATTGGGGCTACTTCAATTTCATTATTCATGCAGCACTCTCCTTGTTGGTTTTTTGATGATCGGCCAGTAAATCGTCTACCGATACTTGGCCATGCGTTAGTTCTGAAATGCGTGGAATGTATTTAGCTGGCGCTTGCCCATGACGGCTAATCCAGTGAAATACAACGGATTGTTTTGTTCCTAAAATATTAGCGAGCTTGGTTTGCCCACCAATTATTTCAACTGCTTTTTTTATGGCTGACATTTTAATCTCCAATAGCTGCTAACCACTTTTCTATATAATAAGATCTCTTTTATTGGTTTGTAAACCACTTTTGGTTGTTTGAATGGAAATAAAACCAAAAATAGAGATTTGACCAAAACAACTAAAAGTTGTGATAATCTTCTCATCACACAGATTATGTGTTCAAAAATAACAACTTTCGGAGATTATATGGATATTGCAAACCGCGTGAAAAAGCTAAGGAAAGCTTTAAATCTTACACAATATCAATTAGCAGAATTGGTTGGTGTCGCACAAAACTCAATTCAAAAACTGGAAAAGGGTGAGACCAAGAACCCACGTAATATTGAATCCCTAGCACGAGCGTTAAAATGCACACCTGAATATCTACAATTTGGTATTGGTGAAATAGATAACGCTACTTCTACATCTGTAGCTAAGCACCAATTACCACTAATTAGTTGGGTTCAAGCTGGCGCTTGGTCGGATATTTCAGAGGTGAACCCACTCGATGCAGAAAGGTTTTTATGTCCGGTAAATTGCAGTGAACGTTCATTTGTACTTCGAGTGCAAGGCATCAGCATGGAGCCGAAATTTAATGATGGTGATTTAATCTTTGTGGACCCTGAAGCAGAATGCATTCACGGTTCGTATGTTGTTGCCCGCTTAGATGATAACAACCAAGCCACTTTCAAACAGCTGATCATCGAGGGCAATCAAAAGTTCCTCAAAGCCGCCAACCCCAACTGGCCTGAGCAACTCATCCCAATTAATGGTAACTGTACGTTGGTTGGTAAAGTGATTTTTACGGGTAAGTCTCTTTAGGTAGAGCTTACAAACAAACTTTAAATATATAAAAATAAGGAAGTTTTAATGAGTGTTAATGTCCCAAAAGTATTTATTTCATACTCCCATGACACCCAAGCTCATAAAAAATGGGTATTAGAGTTAACTCAACGTTTACGTAATTCAGGTGTAGAGGCAATTTTAGATCAATTCCGTTTAGGCCTTGGTGATGAACTAGGTAGTTTTATGGAAAGAAGCGTTGCTGAGTCTGACCGCATTATTATGGTATGTACTGATAACTATGTAACTAAGGCTAACAGTGGACTCGGCGGGGTAGGGTTTGAAAAAATGATTATTACCTCTGAATACATGCAGAATATTGATAGCAACAAAGTTATCCCTTTAATTCGTCAGAATGGTACTCACAATGTACCTACATTTCTGCAGACTCGTTTACATATTAACTTTTCTCGTGATGACGAATTTGAATTACAATTTGATAACCTCTTACGTGAAATTCATCAAGCCCCCTTATTCGCAGAACCTCCCGTCGGTAATAATCCATTTGAATCAGTAACTGAAAAACCTGTAGAAAGCATAGCTGATAAGAAAACTGAACTACTAAAAGAATTGGTAGATTTTTATAATCAGGGGCGGGAAGCTTTCGACTTTAATGATCTCCAGCGTCTCCTTAATTGCTCAAAAATATTTGCTGAAATCTATATATCTGATTTATTAAAAGATGAGTTTATTAGTAGACAGTATCATCTAGTAATGGGTAGTACTGTGTCTATTTACCAATTAACTGAAAAAACAAAGTTGTATGCTATTGAGCAGGGCTGGGTGACTGAATAAGTTATTAAAAAGCCCGCATTTAGCGGGCTTTTTATATCTCGTTCAAATAATCTAAATAACCCAATTCTTTTAATGTGCTTCTTAGCTGAATATTCTCTGCTAAGCTTTTTGCCATCGAATATTTACAGTACTTCATTCCAATCATGATTAACCTTAATAAGTCAAAATCAGAGAAGTTGATTAAGAGCTCTAAATACTCATTTTTATCTGACTCAGAGAAGCCTCTATCTGTTGTTAGTTGAACATCTATTAATTTAACCCCTACATAGAACTTTCTTAAAATAGAAAACATATGGCCATAAGCATCAATATCTTCAGTAATTGCGTACTCGATAACTTTAGGTGTAATACTACTTTTAGATTTTAAATCCAGAAGATACTCTTCTAGAGTATCAACTGCATTTCCCCCAACCTGAGTAGCTTTATCTCTATTGCTATTAAATACCAGCACCAAATCTTTGAACAATAAATTTTGAGAATCTATAGCCTTAAATAGCCTTGACTCAAATTTTGAAAGTTGCTCAGCTTTTTTTTGTCTTTTAACTTCATCTTCTAATGTATTGTTTGCTGCTAATTGAATTCTAAGTGACCTAATAAGCAAAACTATAGAAAAAAAAGTTAAAACTGGCGTTAAAGTACCTGATAAATAGTTTGCAAAAATAGCCCAATCATTTGGATTCTCTGAGATTTTATAGCCTAGGTTAAATCCAAAAAACCAGTAATACACTACCCATGCTATAACAATAACGGCAATAGAAAATGTAATTACTATTTTAGCTATCATTAATAATAAACACCTTTAATTAAATATTTTACAATTTCCCCCGTAGCAGGGCGAACCGCCCTTGCAACCCTAAGTTTCGCATATTGAAAATCATCATTATTTTTAGCATTATTTGTATCTAAATTTTTTGATATTTCTTTTTTTATTTCTAAACGAACAGCATGCATATCAGAAGCAAAGCTGAATGGCACAGTTTCCTCCTCGCCTTTTAAAAGCAATCGGCCTGTTCCTGTGAAAGTATTATATCGATTTATTATCGCTTCAATTTCAAGCTCTTTATTTTCAACTACCGTTTCAGTTAGATGAATGGAAGTGTTTTTATCTAATTTGGCAATAATCATAGGCTCATTTGGCTTGCAGTAGCTTAAAGTCATCTCATGACCATAGTATTTTGAAACTTGGTGCATATCTTTTAAATGCTCACGTAGTTTTTCCATCAAAAGCTCATAAAAAGGTTCCATGTCAGCAATGACCTCTTGAGCCATAACAGATAAGTTATCTGCATCTTTATGGATGTGTAATGCCTCATAAATAAAGTAGCGAATTACTTCCGCAATAGCCGGTTTACCTATTCTTCGGGCTCTTTTTATTAAAAAAGGGTCCTTGATTTCAATTGTAAAGTTTTGCTTAAAAGAGCCTTTTGCGCTGTATTTTAGTCTTGTTCTTACAGTGTTCCTGTGAGTTATTTTGCTGGGCGCTCGTTTTCTTAAAATCGATTCAGCAATTTTGCTTGTAACATCAGAAGTACCTTTTAATGTTTCCAGTCCATAATGCATATCTAGGTCATGAGTTTCACTATCGACTGTTAATGCAAGTTTGATTTCCACTTTCAATCCTTTAATTTTATTAACAACTAGGCAGGAGATAAAGATAGCTTATTGAATTACTTTATTTATGGGCAATTTAAAAGTTGATAAAGCCAAAAGAACTCCATTTCTTAAACGAAGAGGTTAAGCCACCGTTCATATTTTAACAAGCTGGTGATTTGTACAGGTATAAAAATATCGGCTATTTAGCAGGCTCGTAATCATCTTATTATTTATAGATTTATTCTATTAGTTTACTCATTCTATAATAACTGTTAATCATGGAGTAAACCGTAGCAAAGTACATAAATGCCAAATATAGATAAAGTTTATCGTTTCGTTATCGACCCAGATAAATAC
>NZ_JAOCZL010000020.1:464471-544968 GCF_041414825.1 Pseudoalteromonas sp. 68 DY56-GL68 | reverse complement strand
GTTTGGGAGCAACCTCTTTTGTTCTATCACAAAAAGCTAAAACAATTTTAGAGCCCCATTTAGGCGACAACGTTGAATATTTAGAATGCAATTTAAATGGTGAGCTTTGGTTTGCTATGAATGTTTTAGGATTTGAGGATACAATAGACCACGAACTTACTGAATTTAACTATAATAGGCGCGGCCAAATTAGTAGAACAAGGCGCTTTAAGCGCTTAGTGATGGACAAAAAGAAAATCAATAACTCAGCTATCTTTAGAACCAAAGAGACAACGCTTAGGTACTTTACTACTGACGCTGAAAATAGCTTCTATCGATTAGTGAAAGAAAATAACTTAACAGGGTTAGAATTTACAGAGGTTGAGGCAAAGTAGTGATTACCTTAACCGAATAAGTCTTAATTTAATCTGCCAAACTCGAACTTTATAGTTGAATCAAATTTTACAGTGAACAGCCGATTTGCTCAGAAAGCGACCGTTCCGCTATAAATTATTTATGCCCCATTTTGTGTTCAAGTAAATACTCTAAAGCTCGGTTTTGAACGATAACCAGACATTGAGGTTGGCTTAGGGTAAGAGCTAATTGATTTCCAAACAATATAGCTTGCGCATATATTCAAGAAAATGAGCGACGAGCGCATTTTCTTTTTCTGAGTGTCTTTAGTGTGAATAAAAATATTATAGTTGGCAATGCATTACGTTATTTGTTAAAAATAGATTTATTAATATATGCGCGACGGGCGCACTATAAAATTGTTATGTTGTAAATCTAGAATCGAGGAAGTATGAGTACATCTGTAGAACAAAAAATGAATGAAATTTATGAGGACTTTTGCTTCATACATGCTCTTCTTGAAGAAGCGAAAGTAAACCCAACGACAGACTACGAAAAGATTAACCTTACTTATTTCCAAATATTTTGCACTCATTATGAGTCGTTCTACATTCTACTAAGATCTAATCACTTTAGCTCTGGCATCTTACTTATGAGGAGCATGCTGGAGTTATATGTAAAAAGCTATTACTTAGAGTTTATTGCAAAGAACAAAAACGAAGAAGTAATGGATTATCTTGATGGTAAAATAAAGTACCCGAGTTTTTTTGCCATGGTTGAAGAGTTAGGTGAGTTCAAGTCTACTTCAGGAGATACTTTCGGTAACTTCTTCTCTCAATTTACCAAAAGCCAATTGGCTAGTTACGAAAAGTTCTCGTTTTTTAGTCACGGTAGTGGAGAGTATATAAAATTTTTCTACAAGCATGGAAAGATTAATTTTTCTCGCGAACAAATTTCCGATGTAATAGAAACAGCGAAAGGAATGTTTCTAACTTTTGCTATGTTGCTATTTGCTGTGCAAGGAAAAGAAGCTCAGCTAGAGAAGGTGTTGGAAAAATTCAATTCCGATGAATCTAAAACTTAACAATCGCAATCAAACGGGAATATTTTCCATTCCTTGTTTTGCGGTTTTCGCTACGCTACCGCAAAACAATCCACTACAAATGAGGGTGTTACCAATGCCTTTCTTTTATACAGAGCCGACCTTCGGCTCTAACTCATTTATGTCCAAAAACGAGTTTATCCGACCGTCCGCTCTTCGCTCTTTGCAGACCTTTAACAATACAAAGTTTACTTAATGGCACAATATATAAAGTCTTCCCAAACCTCTATGCTTTGACGTTTCTCTTTCATATAGTCGTACCTATCATAATGCACACTTGATACGTCAAACTTGTTATGCTGTTGGAGTATGTCACGGTTTATTTTATCAATGCCCGCTTTGCCCATAAGTGTTTTACAAGTTCGCCGCAGGTCACGTGGGTTAAATGGTTCCATTTCATGTTTTTCGCACCAACGCAATATTGCCATTCTTATTGTAGATACATGTGCGGTTGCTGTTGGGTCGTCGCGATGCGGGAACATTTGCCCTGCCTTACCAGCTTGTTGCATTAGCTCTTTGATGATTGGTATTGCGGTTTCGCAGAGTGGCACTATGTGATCGCCCCGCTGTTTTACTTTGATACGATTTGCGGGGATGGTGAAAGTTTTATTTTCAAGATCAAAGTCACTTACGTAAGAGCCATAAACCTCGTTCACCCGTTGACCACCGAGTAACAATGCTAGCTTTATATATTGTTGGGTATAATAAGGTAGGTCATCAGCATTCCACACTTTTTTAAGTTCGACTTCACTTAACCAGCGCTCGCCTTTGTTTTTTGGTGTTTCAAAATTAATGTCTCTAATGAAATTGGTTTTAATATCGTAAAGGTTAGGTTTTTTGTATTGCTCTGGTGAGTTATCAAAATCTATCGCAAATTTTAAGATGCTCATTAATGTACTACGAACCAAGCGCGCTTGTTCTTTTGCTCCACGATTATATACGCGGTAAATAATGTCGCGAGCCATATCTATTGTGAACTCGTCAGGCATTAAGTCTTTTGCAATAAAAGGGGTGATGTTTCTTTTTATTAGTTTTTCAGTTCGGCCTATTGTTGACTCAGCCCAGCGAGTACTTATAAATACATTAAAGTCATCAAGCATTTCTAACATAGTACGCATTGCTGATGATGCGAACTCCGCTTTTTGTTGCTCTTGTTTATGTTCTTGCGGGTCGATATTGTTGCTTAACAATACTGATATTTCAGCATGTTTACTACGCGCTGTTTTGAGGTCAACTACGGGGTAATTGCCAAGGCCAATTACTTTGCGTTTATCGTTTAAATGATATTGCACGCGAAACGTTTTAGTGCCTGATTCGCTAACCCTTATTTGTAAACGCCCTTCCCCGTAGTTACCTGATTCAGTTAATACGTAACGTTTATTTTTTGCTTTAAGCGCTTTAATCAATTTGTCTGTAAAGTTCATATGATGCCGTTTGAAACTGTGACCACCACATTGGTCACAGTTTTGGTCACAGTTTAGTATGCGATAACAATAACAGAATCAGATAGAATAAACAGCTTTAGACTAGTAAATACGGGGACTTATGATGGGTTACGACAATTTAATACTAAATAAAACCTAAAAAACGGACATGCCAAGCAACTCACACATAAAACTCTATACCTATATACATAATGAAAGAATTGCATCGCAATGCAGCGTTGCTCGCAGCTATTGTTAAACATAGTGGCACTGTTAGCAACTAGCTCCCTAATTTTTTATAAACTCGATAGGTAAACTATTAAATATATGATGGTAATTTCAAAAATAACCGATTAAATCAGCTTACTTTGATCTAATGTACAAACTTGTTCAAACAAACACAGCAGTAATTACTGTTTTATCCTTGTTCCCCTCTTGATAATTGCTTGTTCTAGCGCTACTCTAAAAGAGGTGGTCTGACCTCTATTAAGGAATAATCAATGACTCTCATATTTTTACTAGGTTTACTCGTGCTGCTTAGCGTTGCGAGTTACCACAGATCAAGCTGGAATACCTGTTTAGGTATTGCCATTGCGACTTTACTTGTTGGCACATTTGCTGGCGCGTTTGGCGCAATTAGTTGGCTACTATTCTTACTTATTGCTGTGCCACTTTCTGTGACTAGCATTCGTCAACAATACATCATTAAACCAATCTTTGCTGCGTTTAAAAAAGTAACACCGACTATGTCGGATACTGAAAAATCAGCCATTGATGCTGGTACTACATGGTGGGAAGCGGATCTATTTTGTGGCCGTCCTGACTGGAACAAATTACATCAGTACCCTGCTCCGAAATTAACAATCGAAGAGCAAGCGTTTATTGATGGTCCAGTTGAAGAAGTATGTAGCATGCTAGATGACTGGCACGCAACACACGAACTAACTGATTTACCGCAAGATGTTTGGCAATACCTAAAAGACAACAAATTCTTTGCCATGATCATCAAAAAAGAATACGGCGGTTTAGAGTTTTCTGCTTATGCACAATCATGTGTACTGCAAAAGCTAACCAGTAAATCAACGTTACTATCTTCTATCGTAGGTGTCCCTAACTCGTTAGGCCCAGGTGAGCTACTTCAGCACTATGGTACTAAAGAGCAAAAAGATCATTACTTACCGCGCCTTGCAAGTGGTCAAGAAATTCCATGTTTTGCTTTAACATCACCAGAAGCAGGTTCGGACGCAAGTGCAATTCCTGATTACGGTGTTGTATGTAAAGGTCAATGGAACGGTGAAGAAGTTGTTGGTATTAGCTTAACGTGGAACAAGCGTTATATTACGCTTGCCCCTGTTGCTACTGTACTTGGTCTTGCATTTAAACTACAAGATCCAGACGGTTTACTTGGTGAAGACAAAGAACCTGGTATTACTTGTGCGCTTATCCCAACAGATACTCCAGGAGTAGAAATTGGCCGTCGTCACTTCCCGCTAAATGTTCCATTCCAAAATGGTCCTACTCGCGGTAAAGACATCTTCGTACCACTTGATTACATCATTGGTGGCCCGAAAATGGCGGGTCAAGGCTGGCGTATGCTTGTTGAATGTTTATCTGTTGGTCGTGCAATCACATTGCCGTCTAACTCAACAGGTGGCATTAAAACAATTGCGCTTGCAACAGGTTCTTACAGCCGTATTCGTCGTCAATTCCGTTTACCTATTGGTCAAATGGAAGGTGTTGAAGAGTCATTAGCAAAACTGGCAGGTTTCGCATACAGCTCTGATGCAGCTGTAAGCATGTCTACAGGTGCTGTTGACCTTGGTGAAAAGCCATCGGTTGTATCTGCGATTATCAAATATCACTTAACTGAGCAAATGCGTGAAGCAACGATTCACGGCATGGATGTTCATGGTGGTAAAGGCATTATGCTTGGTCCAAATAACTACTTAGGTCGTGGTTACCAAGGTGCGCCAATTGCAATTACCGTAGAAGGTGCAAACATCTTAACGCGTAACATGATCATCTATGGTCAAGGTGCGATTCGCTGCCATCCATTCGTGTTAACTGAGCTTGGTGCATGTGCGATTGAAGACCGTGAAGAAGCATTGTCAGTATTCGATAAAGCGTTAATGGGCCACATTGGCTTTACAATTTCAAACCTAGTTCGTACTAAGTGGTTAGCCTTTACTAATGCTCGCTTCACAAGCACGCCATACAAAGACGAAACAGCGGAATTCTACCGTATTGCATCTCGTTTCAGTGCGTCGTTAGCATTAATGTCGGATATCAGCATGGCGGTGTTTGGTGGTTCATTAAAGCGTAAAGAGCGTATCTCTGCACGTTTAGGTGACTTACTAAGCTACTTATACCTTGTATCTGCAACACTTAAACGCTACAACGATGAAGGCCGTAAAAAAGAAGATTTTGCGCTTGTTCAATGGAGCTGCCAAGATCACCTTTACCACTGCCAACGTGCACTTGCTGACTTAATCAATAACATGCCATCTGCACCACTTCGTGCAATGCTAAAAATCATGTTATTCCCATTCGGTCGTCCTGTTCGTAAGCCTACTGATAAACTTGAGCACAAACTTGCTCACTTATTACAAGTACCAAGCGAAACTCGTAACCGTTTAGCTAACTACATTTACCTTAAAAACGAGCCGCTTAACCTTGTTGGTCGTCAAGAGCAAACGCTTAAAGACGTACTCGAAGTTGAACCACTGTTTAATAAGGTATGTCGTGAAAAAGGTGTAAAACTGCCTTTCTTCCAACTTGATAAAGTAGCGCAAATGGGTCTGGAAGCAGGCATTTTAAGCCAAGCAGAAGCCGACAAACTAGCCGCAGTTGAAAAAGCCCGTCTTGACGTTATTAACGTTGACGACTTTGACCCTGCTGACTTAGTTGCTGGTAAAGTTGCTCGTGGCGAAGGCAATAAAAAAGCGGATGCCGCTTAAGCAATAAACATTATTCCAATTGTTATAACAAACCAAACCAGCGCATAATGCGCTGGTTTTTTTTGCGCTAAATATTGCTGCAATACACACCATACTGCCCCAATGGGGATGTAAATCAAGTTAGTGCCAAGCATGCTTATAACGACAATTAAAGACACAGCAAAAAATATAAGGCTCGGTAAAAAATGACTTATATAAAACAGCTTGCCTTGGTTAACACTTTGAAAAAATAACCGATATTTATTAAAAACAGCCATGCAATCAAACTGCAGTGAGCTCGCTAGCAACACGCATACTGAAAAAGCAGTAGCTTGTATCAGGTCACTAAAGTCGTTACGAATTGTAATTAACTGCAATAAAGCTAACAAAAGTGCAACTAGTCCTGCCCCACGCCAAATTAAGCTCCAGCTGTGTTGTATAAAGTAGCTAAACCAGAATAAACCAAACGATTGTACTTTCAGTTTATGACTAATTCTTACAGGTGGGAGCAAAGTCGAACAGCAGAAAATAGCTACAAAACCCAAAAAGTATTGCAGCGAAGTTAAACTAACAGGCAGTAATACCAGTACAAAACTTATTAAGAAGCTATAAAAGAGCGCAAGTGGCCTATAAAGAACAAATACCCCACATAACCATTGCAACAACATGAACAAAAGAAAATGAGGCACTTGTAGCCATTGTTTTAGCGATAGATCCATTGCTATTAATAAACTCGCAATAAGCCAAGCATTACTTAAAAATAGTAATTTGCAGTCAACGCACACTCGCCAAGAAGGTTTAAATAAACTGCGCTGAAATACCCTGTTTTGCGCATTTTTAATGGCTGGGGCCATGGCCCATAACATCACAGATTCAAGTAAAAGATAAACCACTGCTAATTTTGCACCGTAAGCAGGTGCTGCATGGCTATCAACTATTTTTCCAAGCCCTAAAAACAAAAGTAAAGTCAAACCAAGAAATGCAGGACCCAGTACGAGTGCGAACAGCAAGCTAAAACTCTTTAGCTGAGACAGCATACTTTTAAGGGTAGTCGTATATGCTAGATATCGAAAAGAGAGGAATGAGATGTATCTGGCAAAGTAGTCAATCATAATGATGAACACTCAAAACCGTGCTGTAAAAATACCTCCGGTTCATGGCTTGTTATGATGATCTGCCCATTAGGTTTATCATTGAGGTAGCTATTAAGCAATTTGAGTAAAAACCGAATGCTTTCTTGGTCTAATGCTGCACTCGGTTCATCTAACAACAAAAATGGGGTTTGCTTTAAAAAAGCAATAATAAGCTGGCACTTCTTTTGATTACCACTCGACAAAGCACTAAAGCGGGTATTGAGGTGCTCATCAAACCTAAATCCAGTAATAAGTTGCTCTGGTATTTCTTTCTTTACCGCCTTACAACTAAGTTCAATAATTTGTCGCGCGGTTAAAAAATCGGGCAGCGCAATACGGTCACTGGCAATCGAAACATAACTTTGAACAGATTCAATTGTTTCACTGTTGAACAAAACATACCCTGATTGTGGATTTTCGAGGCCTGCAATGATCATCAGTAATGTTGTTTTTCCCTTGCCATTAGCTGCTTGTAAGCAGGTTTTTTTGCCGTTGAACTGCTTATTATAATTTTTAAAAACTTGAGCTGAAGCGAAACGCTTATTGAGATCTTTAATTTCTATCATGATTATTCCTTTAATTGTGGAAAAATACTAACACACTGGTGTCCACATTTAGTTACATGATTTGTAACAAATATCGACGCTCGAAGGCTTGCGTTTATAAATTGAACAAGTAAGACTCTATTGCGGAAAAATAAAAAGGAATAATTACAATGAAACCGAGTTTCCAATTAGCAGCCATTGCTTGTGCGCTCAGCCTTGCATTAGCAGGATGTTCACAGTCAAACCAATCAACAACTAATACTAATAACCAACAGCAAGTCCAAACAGTTAAACAATATGATGCTGAGACCTTTTTTGATACAACCTCAATTATGGGTAGCAGTTTTTCACCGAAGGGCGACAAAGTACTAATAAGCAGCGACGAAAGCGGTATTTATAGCTTGTACGAAGTCGATATTAAAACCGCCAAGAAAACCCGCTTAACAGATTTTGAAGACAGTACTTATGCAGTCGCTTATTTCCCTAACGATGAGCGCGTATTATTTACTAAAGACTCAGGCGGTAACGAGCGTTATCACATCTATGTGCGCGAAACCGATGGCACAGTTAAAGATCTCACCCCCGGTGAAGAAACTAGAGCAGGGTTTGCTGGCTTTACTGAAGACGGTAAACACTTCTTTATAACCAGCAATCAACGCGACGCTAAATTTATGGATCTGTACCGCGTTGATGCTAACAGCTATGAAGTGACCCCTGTTTATCAAAATACTATGGGGCTTGATGTCGGTGCAATCAGCCCTGATGGCCGTTTTATTGCTTTATCGAAAAACAATTCGAACAAAGACAGCGATGTATTCATTCTTGATACTCGCAAAAAAACGCTTAAACCAGAACTCATCACTCGCCATGACGACGATGCCAAATACTCTCCTGAAACCTTCTCAAGAGACAGTAAATCACTGTATTACTCAACCGATGCCAAAGGTGAGTTTGCAGAAATTTGGCGCTATGATTTAACGACTGGCGAGCATAGCCCTGCCCTCAAAGATGAATGGGATGTGAGCTTTATTTACTTCTCTAAATCTGGTCGTTATCAAGTAAGTGGTGTTAATGCTGACGCAAGCACTAAGGTGTCGATAATCGATACCACCACAGGTAAAGGCATAGCTATGCCATCGCTGCCTGCTGGTAATTTACGTGGTGTAAACTTCTCTGCTGATGAAAAAACCATGGCGTTTTACTTGAATTCAGATACCTCGCCAAGCAACTTATTTGTGTGGCAACTCGGTGAGTCGAAAGCGAAACAGTTAACCAACACATTAAGTGATGCGATTGATCAAAATGACTTAGTTGAAAGCACAATTGTACGCTTTAAAAGTTTTGATGGTTTAGAAATCCCTGGGGTTTTATATAAGCCTAAGCAAGCTAACAGCAACAACAAAGTACCAGCTTTAGTTTGGGTGCATGGCGGCCCAGGCGGACAAAGCCGCACAGGTTATAGTGCAATGCAGCAGCATCTAGTCAATCATGGTTATGCCATTTTTGCAGTCAATAACCGTGGCAGTTCAGGTTACGGTAAAACCTTCTTTCATTTAGATGACAAAAAGCATGGCACTGACGATTTACAAGATATCGTTTATGGTAAAAAACACCTGCAAAGCTTAGATTGGGTTGATGCAGACAAAATTGGCATTATGGGGGGCAGCTACGGTGGCTTTATGACCGCCGCAGCACTTGCCTTCGAGCCTGAAGAATTCAAAGTAGGTATTAATATCTTTGGTGTAACAAACTGGGTTAGAACCTTAAACTCGATCCCACCATGGTGGGAGAGTTTTAAAAAGGCGCTGTATGATGAAATGGGCGACCCCGCGACAGACGGCGAACGTCACCGTGCAATTTCGCCGCTCTTTCATGCTAAAAACATCACTAAGCCATTAATGGTGATCCAAGGTGCTAACGACCCACGGGTTTTACAAGTTGAAAGCGATGAACTTGTTGCCGCTGTAAAGGCAAATGGTGTGCCTGTCGACTATGTGTTATTTGATGATGAAGGCCATGGTTTTACTAAAAAGGAAAACCGTATTAAAGCCTCAAACGCATACCTTGAGTTTTTAAATACCTACTTAGATAAGTAGTAAAACAGTAAAGGTTAAAGGCCGGTTTTATACCGGCTTTTTTATGCAAAATACCTGTATACAAGCAAAATTTAGTATTTCATACAGTACTGTACGAAATACTGTATGAATTTAGTGGTAGATTTTTCACCTTTTTAGCTCTTCAAAGAAAATCATAACTACATGTTTAATAACAACTAAATATTTTTAATTAAAATAAAACTGAACTATTGGTTAAAAAATAGCAAAAAAGTACTTGCGCAAAAACACTGTATAAACTACTGTATACACATACTGTATAAACAACCAGTGAGTGAAAGTTATGTTACAGCCAATTACATTAAGAACAGTTAAAAGCTACCAACAAGATAACGACAAAGCGTCTGTTAATTTAATTCAAATTGAAGACGAAATATCAGCAACCTTTGAGTTATTAAAAGTATTGCATCATTACAATAGCCAAAATGCATGGACACTATTAATTGCCCCTGACCATGTACCTAGCAAAGCATTATTAGATTCGTGTTCGATTGATACCAGCAAACTACTTGTGATCAGACAAAAGCATTTAGTTAACCTTGAGTACGTACTTAGCTCAGCATTACATAACGGTAATTTTGCTGCTGTGATCACATGGACAGATATTGTAAACAATCACCAACTTGATTCGATGAACTTAAACCTTGAGCAGGCATCAGCTAAGTTTTATTGCTTTACAAAAAGCGCTCAGTTAAACAATTTAGTACCCCAGCCACAATAGGCTTGTTAAAATAACAATTTACAGTTTTAGGTAAGTTGTTATGACATCACTCACACACCCCCTTTGTCCTTGTGGCAGCGAATCGACTTACGAGCTTTGCTGCCAGCCTTTTCATACCGGTGCAAACCAAGCTGATACCCCAGAGCAACTTATGCGTTCTCGTTTTAGTGCATACGCGCTAAAAGATGCAAAATATGTATTTAGTACTTATGTACAAAGCCAGCAAGCCGCGAACCCGGTTCGCGAAATTAAAGATTTTGCTAATAGCTGCCGTTTTACCAAGCTAAACGTTTTAGATACTGAATATAACGAGCAAGAAGGTTTTGTAGAATTTAAAGCAAATTACTTTTACCAAAACTTGTATTGTGAGTTACACGAAAAGTCGCGTTTTATTAAAGAAGATGGCCTATGGCGTTACCTAGATGGTGATATAACGCCCGTTGCAGATATTAAAATTGGCCGTAATGATGAATGCCCTTGCGGTAGCGGCAAAAAATATAAAAAGTGTCACGCAATTTAAATCACGGCTATTCACTTTTTATATAGCCAATCTAAACCTTGACTGGCCGTTGTAGGGAAAGCCGTTGCGTGGTGGGCATGTGGAATAACAAATAAATTTGTCATCACGTGTTCGCCACTTTGCTTATTAATTTTATCTACTAATTGTTTAGTACCAGAAACCATTTTTTCACCTTCACTCTCTTCAAGCTCACCCACTGCGATGTAAACTTTTGTTGTGTTGGTAGCTGGTTGTACAGTCATAGCTAATATTGAGTTTTCTTTAAACCACACTGATGGACTGCCAATTATATAGCTTGAAAAAAGCGTCGGCTCGGTAAATAAGGTATAAGCAACAAACAGGCCCCCTAACGAATTACCGACAAGCGTCTTTTGCGTGTCAGTGCGATAATGCGTGTTAATATAAGGGATAACAGTCTGTTTTAAGTAATTTAAATGTTGCTTTGCGCCCCCTGTAGCACGTTTCCATGTCTTATCAACAAACGGTGTGTAATCATGAATTCGGCTATTTAGCCCAGGTATGCCCTTTTGATAACCAACGGCAACAAGAATTACTTCCTCAATGGAGCCTGAATTCATCATAAAACGGCTAGCACCTGAGGCTATGGGCAAACTGTAATTGGCGTCTAACAGATAAACCACTGGATAACGTTTCTGGTTTTGTTTTTGATAGCTACGTGGCAGTTTGATAGTAATGGGGTATTCATTTTCTGTATGTTTATCTTTTAGCAAAACTGTATCAGTGCGCGGCAGAGTAAAGGGTTCAGCCCAAGCGGTAAAGCCTGTTCCGAAAATACAGAACATCAAAATAAAAAGTATATTAGGCATCGTTAATCCTTTAGCCATTTCTTAATGGGTAACACCCACTCATCTTTTGGCTCATAAAATGCGCCATGAGAGAGTCCTGTATTAATGCTTATTTCTTCGAACTTAGTAACTTCACTCCTATCAATTAAAAATTGGCAAGAGCCAACCTGATCAGACCGTTCAAAGATTGAGTAAACCTTACCGAATGCCCTAACTGATGGATGCTTTTTAATTAAACCGGCACACCCTGCTAATATTATTAAGTTAATATTTGTGCGTTTAAGTTCATTGGCTGCCAGTACCGATAATGCCCCACCTCGAGAAAAACCGACCAGACTAATATGCGACTCAGGAACACCTGCCTTTAATAAGATGTCGACATCAGCAGCTAACTTTTTAGCAAATAAAAATGGGGCTGTGCCTTTTTTTCGGTGGTATGTAATTAAGTTATAGGCTGGATCTGCTAGTGCTTTTTTAATTGCAGGAAAATCATAAATGCCATATTTTGGATGGCGTGGACGAGTATGCTCACCTTCGACGATGTAACCATGAGAATAAAAAACATAATGCTCATTGCTATTGAAGCTACTAGGAAGCTCATCATAAATAGTATTTGCTTGGACTTGGCATCCGCAAATAACAAGTAGTAATAAAAAACGGCGCATACTAATCCATAGCTAGGCAATAAAAATGGGCCATAAGGCCCACTCTTAGATTCGCTCGTTTGACGTTTACTCTTCGTCAAACTCTTGTAATTGTCGCTGTGCAGGACGCGCTAAGATTTCAACATAAAACGTCATAAGTCCTTTGGCTTCAATATCGCTAATGCATTTGTTGATCTCTGCCACATGCACAACCTGAGCATCTTCTGCAGATTCGCCAAACTTACAGTCAAACGCCCAATAATCAGCCCCTTCAGGAAGTGTTTTGTTGCGTTCACGTTTTAAGTATTTTTTTACTTCGTGTTTGGCTGCATCAACCATACGAGGATATTTGATTTTCTCATGGTTAAGCGTGAATGTTTTTTTCATTATGGTCCTAATAACTTGATTCAATAGTCATGGCATAAAGCCACTAGGTCGCATTATAACAAGCACATTTAAAATTAGCTGTAGTTTTTAATAATACGCTGAAATTTACCTATATTACCTATTGTAGCGTACAAGAAAGTTATGACAATGGAATTAATTATTTAAGCTGTCGCTAAGTACAAAGGCTGATGAATTGATTCGTCTTTTAAGCCATCATAAAAAGCCGCTGCGTCCATTTGTGGTCGCTCTGTAACACTATTATTAGTGTAATAACGCTTTCTAACAGCAGGTTCGCAATTATCAATGACATTTAATGGCACATGGCATTTATCATCACGAATTGTCAGTGGCTCTGGGTTTAAACATTGACGTAAACGAATGTCTGTAAGTCCACCACTTAGAAGACGAAATGCATTTTGCTCGCCAATTAGCATGTCAAATTGCTCTGGTGCTAATACTTGCTTTGGTCCCGCCCCTAACTCATTACGTAGCGCTTGCTCAGATATTTGGGTGTTAGCTAACTCTGATTTTGGTAGGTGAAACTGACTAAAGTCGAGCACATCATGAGAGAGCATTGCCAATAGTAAAGCAAATTCTCCACTGCGTTGCTCATGAACACTTTTATTAAGACGATTATCAAGTTGACTCTCATTGAGTAACAAACCATCAATTTGCATAGACTTTAGCCGAATAGTTTCAAGATTAACCAGTTATCGGCATTAATCCATTTTTCTTTAGTTTTTTTCTTTACTTAAATAATCAGTTTGCTATTATCAGCGCCGTTGCATTGGAGGGGTTCCCGAGCGGCCAAAGGGATCAGACTGTAAATCTGACGGCTCAGCCTTCGCTGGTTCGAATCCAGCTCCCTCCACCACTTTTCTACGCTCAGTTAAGTGGGGCCAAATGCAATAACAATTAGTGTGGAGGGGTTCCCGAGCGGCCAAAGGGATCAGACTGTAAATCTGACGGCTCAGCCTTCGCTGGTTCGAATCCAGCTCCCTCCACCACTTTTCTAAACGACTTCTCTTTATATCTATTTTGTTATTATCTCATTGCCATCGTAACTGACTACCGTTTACTTTTAACCACTGACTTGCTTTTTTATAATCAGGGTAAAAGCGACTCACACGCTGCCAAAATACAGAACTGTGATTCATATATTTTAAATGCGCAAGTTCATGGACAATTACATAGTCGATTACCCACGTTGGCGCACAGGCTAAGTGTAGGTTGAAAGTTAACTCTCGACGTTGATTACAGCTCCCCCAGCGACGCTTATAATGTTGCACTTTTAACTGCTCTGGCAATGCCTCCTGCATTTTCAAGCAGTAGTCGTGAATACGCATTTCAAGGTAGCTCTCTAGCTTGTGATGTAAAAAGTCTTCCAGTAATGACAAATACTTACTCTCTGTATTCTTTACACGTGATGACACTGATAAGCTCAGCTCACTTGAGCGTTCATTTTGTTGCCAGTGACTACTTTTGCCTTTATTAAGTTTAATTGCTAACGGTTGGTTAAATAAGTTTATTACGCCCGTTTCCAATGGAAACTGCTGCATTTGTGCTTGTGAAGCTTGCTTAGCAATTTGTGCTTGTACCCAGTCTTTTTTAGACACGAGCCAGGACTCTATATCACCTAGTGGTACAAAATGCGGCGCGTAGACTGTTAGCTGCTGCTGAGCTACTTTAATCGCTACTGTTTTCCTACGTTTACTGCGTTTTAATGTGTAATCCAACAAAAAATAAACCAATTCAATGCATAAAATCTTGGTATTACATTTTACCCTGTAAAATACCTGCTAATCTATAAATATGACTAACAAATAAGTTTTCATTCTTATGCCTGATAAACCCTGTTGTAGTTATACCTCTCCCACAGGAAAAAAGTGCCAAGAAACTGATATGGGATCTGGCTTTTGTTTTTGGCACGACAATAAATTTGATAAGTCTGGGCTTGAACTAACGCAGAAATTGGAGCGTTACGCTAAAAAAGGTGGGTTATTACAAGGCTTACAATTACAAAGAGCTAACTTATCTGGGCTTAACTTAATTAAGCAAGATGATGAAGAAGGCTATGAGCTCTCTTACTGCAATTTCTATCGAGCAAACCTATCTGGTGCACATTTATTCAATAATAAAATTGCCAATGCCTCACTCATGAAAGCAAATTTGCATAACGCGAGCCTGCATTACTGTGATTTGAAGGACACAAACTTACTTGGCGTTAAACTCAACGATAGCCGCATCGATAATATTGATTTGGGAGAAAAGTTATTACAAGAATCACAAGCAATTAAAGCACGAAAAAATAAACAACATAGTCAAGCACATGATCTATTTGAACAATCCGAAGAGATTTATCGAAATCTTCGTAAAGCATCGGAACATCAGGGTCTTTTTGAACTCGCGGGTAACTTTACTTATAAAGAACTTCGCATGAGACATGCACAGTACCCTAAGGGTTCTACAAAGCAAATTACCTCCAGCTTTATTGATATGTTATGTGGTTATGGGGAAAAACCTGAAAATGTGATTCGCTTTAGCTTATCACTGATAATCTGTTGTGCTATTTGTTATTTTTTATTTGGCGTGAGCTATGACAATACTGTTTTGCAACTAAACTTTGATAACTCCTTTTCACAAAATTTATCAGCACTTTTAAATAGTATTTATTTTAGTGTCGTTACCTTTACCACCTTAGGCTATGGAGACATCACGCCTATTGGCCTTTCAAGACTGATAGCGGCTATTGAAGCATTTTGTGGTAGTTTCTCTCTTGCGCTGTTTGTGGTGGTATTTGTAAAAAGAATGACGCGCTAGTGAACGATAAACGAGCCTTGATGTTTTTTTGCCTCATACATTTTTTTGTCTGCACGATTAATTAGCTCCTCGGCATCAACCGTGCTATCAAGAGGGGCAGCAACCAAACCAAAACTTAAATGAAGTTCTGGGTAACGGGCTTCGAATGATGCTATTAGCTTATCGCAAATGGTAATTGCATTTTGTATTTCACAGTCAGGTAAAATCATACAAAACTCATCTCCGCCATAGCGACATGGAATATCAATTTCTCTAATATTTTCATGAAGATATTGTCCTATATATTTTAATACTTCATCCCCTTTTAAATGGCCTTGCGTATCATTTACTGCTTTAAAGTTATCTAAATCAAAATACACAACGGTTAAAGGCAATTTATGTCGTCTGGCTCTGGCGAGGTCTCGCTGCAACAGCTCTTGCATTACTCTGCGATTATATAGATTGGTTAGAGGATCTAACTTCGCTAACTTTTCAAGCTCTTGTGTGCGCTGTGCCACCTTTTCTTCAAGCCCTTTGGCATAAACCTCTGTGCGGCGTTTTGCATTTTCTATTTCACCGACAAGGCTATCAATATAAGTATCGAAAACCAGCGTGGTATCAAAGTAAATCAATTTATCAACTGTTTGCAATGTTAGGCTAAGCTCAGCTTGATCAGTTATTGTTGTTCGCAAAACCTTAAAAATTATTTCTTTTAGCGTACACACCGCCGAAAGGTATAGCTTGGGCTCAACACCAATTCGTTTATGCACCATACCAATACGCAGTCGGTTGTTTACATACTCGTTCTCATACTGACCACAAAATAAATCAATGATGTACTGCCGCTGCGCATCTCTTAGCCTAGTCAGTGTATCCGCGTCACCAATCAGTAAAGATATTTCGTCGACTTCGGTTTGTTTTTGGTAAAACTCATTCACCATATTCTCAATTGATGACTCAATCACTGCCTTATAATTACTCAAAGATTTAAGACTCTGCGAGGTAAGACCAAGAAGGCTCATTCGATGCTGAATTTCAACATCGTTTATGTGCATTTGCTCTACTAATGTCTGCTCAGTTCTACGCATAAAGGACCTATAACTACACAACTGTTAATTAAATATAGCTAATGAAATAAAACCTACGTACCTGTGTAGTAGGTTTTTCTCTAAATTCATGTAGATTTGTATTAGACTGTAATTACATGCGGCGATGTAGAGTTATTATGCTAGCGAAATTTTTTATTACTGACCAAAATCCAAACTTAATTATTAGTGGTGTTTATGATCCCAGCTTGGTCATCCTCTCAATCGCAACAGCTATATTTGCCGCTTATTTTTCACTCCACCTAATTGATCTAGCAGACAGAACCCGCTTCGACTCTTATAAAAAGTTAAGTAATGCAACCAGCGCATTAATACTCTCAGGTGGTATCTGGAGTATGCATTTTATTGGTATGCTGGCTTTTTCGCTGTGTACTAAAATAAGCTACTCTCCGGGGCTCACCTTCTTCTCATTTGTACCTGCCTTTTTAGCGTGTTACACTGGTATGTCTTTTTTACGTAACAAAGATGTCAGCCATATTCCTCATACCGTAAAGCTACTGATAAGTTCTGTACTGTTAGGTGCTGGCATTGGCACGATGCATTACACTGGTATGGCAGCAATGGAATTAAGCCCTTTGCTTCGTTACGATCCACTATGGTTTGCTGCCTCTATCGTTGTAGCTGTGCTACTCTCTTTTATTGGTTTGTATGCCCGTTTTCATTTAAGAGATCATTTTAAGCGTCTCAGTCAATTACAAAACCGTGTCATCTGCGCCACCATTTTAGGCTTGGCCGTTGCGGGAATGCATTATATGGGAATGGCAGCCACACGTTTTGTCGCAACCTCACCCTTTCTTTCTGAAAATGAAGATAACTCACACCTGATTTTCATTGCCGTCAGTGTTTCATTTGCAACCGTATTACTCACCGCTATCGTCGGAATTATTAACGGAATGATCCGCTATCGCATGCTGTTAGCTGAAAAATCAGCAGAGGAGTCTCGCTTAGATGCCATATTAAGTACCGCTATAGATGGTATTGTAACAATAGATATTAAAGGCATTATCTTGAGCTTTAATAAGTCAGCAGAGAGTATTTTTGGTTGGAAACAAGAAGAGGTACTAGGCAAAAATGTTAACATGCTCATGAATGACGATATTGCCAATCAACATGATGGCTTTTTATCTAACAGCGCAAATCATGAATTGAAAAAAGTCATCGGTGTGAATCGAGAGGTATGCGCAAAACATAAAGATGGCCACCAATTTCCAATTCGCTTGGGCCTTGGCGAAGCTAAGCAACCCGATGCAGAAACATTATTTGTAGGCTTCATAACCGACTTAACACAGCAGCGCGCGCTACAAAAGAGTTTAGAGGAAAAAGAACAGCAATATCGCACGTTAATGAATAACACGCCTGGCGCTGTTTTTCGCTGTTTATTAGACGATCATTGGAGTATGTTGTTTATAAGTCCAAGAGTTATGGACTTAACAGGTTATAGCCACCAAGAGTTTGTATCTCAAGCCATCACTTTTTCAGACATCATCAATAAAGACGACGAAGCTCATATTTCAGAAGTAATGGCCGAAGCTATTGCTAAAAATAATCAATACGCTGTTGAATATCGTATTCGTCACCGCAGTGGTAAAACAGTATGGGTTCTAGATCAAGGCTCTATCAACGAAACCGCCGGTGCTGATGAAAAATGGATTGATGGTGTACTTGTAGACATTACAGATCGCCATGAGTATGAAGAATCCCTTATGCAAGCGAAACATGAAGCAGAAGCCGCTGCACAAGCCAAGCAATCTTTCATGGCAAATATGAGCCATGAGATCCGTACACCGATGAACGCAATTATCGGTTTTAGCGATATATTAATGGACAGCCCACTTAATAAAGAGCAGCAAAAACATATTGTGACCGTAAATAGCTCAGCACGTTCGTTATTACATTTACTCAATGATGTACTCGATTCAGCCAAGCTAGAAAAAGGCAAACTTGACATACACTACGAACATTTCAATCTGCAAGCCCTACTCGACAATATTGTTTCAACCTTTTGGCTTGAGGCAAAAAGGAAAAACCTGCTACTTGATTTAAGAATTGCGGACAATATTGCACCAGTATACATAGGTGATGAGGCTCGTTTACGCCAAGTATTAAACAACCTTATAGGCAATGCTATCAAATTTACAGAATCAGGTTCTGTTACTATTAGTGTTAGTAAAACTCAAAATGATCACCTATTTTTTGAGGTTCAAGATACCGGTATCGGCATCGCAAAAAACCGACTAAAAGCAATATTTCAGCCATTTGAACAAGCAGATGGCACTATGACCCGTCGTTTTGGTGGGACAGGCCTTGGCACAACAATCAGTAAGCAGCTCGTCGAGCTTATGGGCGGAACGATTAGTGCTGTTAGCACTGAAGGAAAAGGTAGTTGTTTCTTCTTTACGCTAGCACTGAGCGAAGGTGAAGTTGATAAAGTAGATAAACTGAGTAACAACCAACTTACGCTACCGCCACTACGTATACTGGTTGTTGATGATATAGAACAAAATGTTGAGTTACTTAATATTTTGCTCTCTCAGTCAGGACATACCGTCACCACTGCCAGTGATGGCTTAGCAGCTATTGAGCTATTTACCCAGCAGAGTTTTGATGTCATTTTAATGGATATTCATATGCCTGAATGTGACGGCATCACTGCCACTAAAAGAATTCGCGACATTGAACAACAAAAACAGCATAAAAAGACACCGATAATCGCCCTCACAGCCAGTGTTTTACAGCAAGATAAGCTAACGGCTAAACAGGCAGGCATGAACGGTTTTGCAAATAAACCTGTCGATATTCAACAAGTAAATCACGAAATAGCCAAGGTGCTTGGTCTTGAGATCAATGCAATTTCAAATCAAAGTACACAACTAGAAAAACAGCATATTAATTACGCGAAAGGCATTCAAATGTGGGGCAGCAAGGAAAAACTCAATACTGAAATAAGTGCATTCCTTGCTAATCATAAAAGCAGTGTTCTACGTTTAAAAGAAGCCACACTGGATAAAAAAGAGCGGCAAATGATTTTGCACACTTTAAAAGGTGTTGCAGGAAACTTAACATTAACGAATCTAGTATATTTACTGTCTCAAGTAGAAAAAGCAATAGATCATAGCCAAGCTCAATCACAACTAGCAGCGTGCGAAACAGAATGGCATACCCTTTTGGCAATGGTTGAACAAACGAAGGATGATAACACTGATAATCAATTAGATGATGAACTAGCTATCGATGATTTTTTACCTTTAATTGATACATTACAAACGCAAGCAGAGCATGCTGAAATAGATGATGAGCTACTCAGTCAAGTGTACGCTTTAGCACCGCCTAGGTATAAAGAAACCGTTGCTGACATTTGCAAACACTTCGATAATTTCGACTTTGATGCAGCCAACACTGAATTAGCAAGTTTAAAACAGAGTATCACTGAACATAAGGAGTTATCATGAGCCACATTTCTGAACGTGAAAGAATTCTCGTCGTGGACGATGAACCTGCAAATTTAAAAGTGATGCGTGAAGTTCTTGGCAATGATTACAGGTTGTCATTTGCTAAATCGGGTGAATTAGCCTTACAACTCATTGAAAATGAACCACCCAAACTTATTTTACTCGATATCATGATGCCTGATATGAATGGTTTTGAAGTATGTAAGGTTTTAAAGTCTAATCAACACACTGCACATATTCCTGTTATTTTTGTGACTGCACTTGCACACGAGCAAGACGAATCTGAAGGATTTGCGTTAGGCGCAGTTGATTACATCACCAAGCCAATTAGCCCTGCAATTGTGCGTGCACGAGTTAAAACACACTTATCACTTATCCAAGCAGAACAACTTCAATTAGCGCATATTGATCTTATTAATCGTCTGGGTCGTGCTGCTGAATATAAAGATACCGACACGGGTGAGCACATTGCTCGTATGAGTCGTTATAGTAAAGTCCTCGCATTAGCATATGGCATGAGTGAATACCAAGCAGAGCAGTTAAGGCAAGCAGCTCCCATGCATGATGTTGGAAAAATTGGCATCCCTGATTCGGTACTGTTAAAGCCAGGTCGTTTAGATGCCACAGAGTTTGAGCATATGAAACAACATGCGATCATTGGTGCAAAAATACTTGAAAACTCAACCTCTCCCCTGTTACAACTCGCGCACAAGCTTGCTCTTGAGCACCACGAAAAATGGGATGGAACAGGTTATCCGTATGGTTTAAAAGGAGAAGAGATCAGTATTGAAGGCCGAATAGTGAGTATTGCTGATGTATTTGATGCACTCACCTCTGTGCGCCCTTATAAAGACGCTTGGCCAGTTGAAAAAGCGGTAGAGCTACTAAAAACGGAATCAGGCAAACACTTTGACCCACAACTCATCGATTTATTTATTGGTCAAATTGATTCTATCATCGAAATTAAAAATACTTATTCTCGCTAAAAGACGGTTTAAAGGTCTTATTCAAGACCTTTTTTAATCCCCTCGTAATCATGAGAGGTGATTTCATGGCTGTTGCCAGCACAATCTTTAAAGTACATAGAGTAAGTCACGTCATGATCAGCGATCACCGTTTTAATATCGAACTTTGATAGATGCGAAAGCCATGCTAGAAATTGCGCTGCGTTTACACTAAAAGCAATGCCTTTACTGTTTCCTGATGCTTCAAATAACGCTAGACGAATCGTTTTTGCTTGATCTTCAAGCGTTAATGGGCCTTTACCCTCATCCCAAAACGCAAGCTCTGGTACCACAGAAAAACCTAACACATCTCGATACCATGTCACAGCTTGCGCCAAATCATCAACATTTAAGTGGCAATGATCCACCCCGTTTAGTAAAGGAACTGCCATTGTCATTCTCCAATCTCTGATTTAAGCTGCTCTAAAAAAGCCTGCATATACTCTGTTCGTCTATTCGCTTCATCTTTCGCGGAGGGGGTATTCATGCTCTCACTGATGTGTAATAGCTTTATAAAAAAGTGATCTAGGGTATATTTGCCATCGTCTGGCTCGCGATTTAAACAAAATGGATCATCTTTATGGTAAAGATAGCGGCCAATAGAGCCGCCCACTTTCATACAGCGGCTAACGCCAATAGCACCGAGTGCATCCATTCGATCTGCATCTTGTACTATTTGTGCCTCAACACTTTGAACAGCAATATTTGCGCTAAAACTATGTGCCGCTATAGCATGGTGAATCGCATTGAAATATTGCTTTGGGTAATTTATCGAGCTGAGAAAGCTTAACGCTTTATCCGCCGCCATGGTCGATGCTTTTGAGCGATCAGGGTGATTTTTTGCCACCGCTACACAATCATGTAACCATGCAGCCGGTAGAACGACCTCCATACAGGCCTTTTCAGCAATGCATAACTGTTTTGCAACTCGCACCACTCGCTCAATATGGCTAATATCGTGTGCCACATCGGCATGGAGTAAAGATAGAATAAAATCTCGACATTGAGTTTCCAGTTCTGCAAAGTCTATTTTTGGCTGCATAAAGCGGCTGTTACCATTAACTGATTGAAATTATGCTTACTTTACCGTGGTTACTGGATTTGTTCAAAACATTCATTGTATGTTTGCCGGTGCTTCATTAAACTATGCCCCCTTTTGTTTGACGCGAGAATCCCTATGTCATCTGCTATTTACCTACAAGCTGGACGAGAAAAATCATTAAAAAGAAAGCACCCTTGGGTGTTCTCTAAAGCCATCAAAAAAGTAAAAGGTAAACCAGGGCTAGGCGATACGGTTACTATTTATGATAATGACGGTAAGTTTCTCGCAATAGCGGCATATAGCCCACAATCACAAATACGCGCACGTGTATGGAGCTTTGACCAACACGAAGTTATAGACCAAGCCTTCTTCGAAAAACGTCTTCGCCGTGCTTATGATGCACGCCAGCAAGTGATCAGCGAAGGTGGCCTAACAGGCTTTCGTTTATGTGCTGCTGAGTCTGATTATCTACCTGGTATCACCATCGACAAATTTGATAACGTCCTAGTATGCCAATTACTGAGTGCAGGTGCTGAGCGTCATAAAGGCGAGATTGTAGCGGCGTTAATGGCTATTTTTCCAGGTTCTGATATCTACGAGCGTTCTGATGTAGACGTGCGTACTAAAGAAGGGTTAGATCCAATAAAAGGCGTACTTTGGGGTAATGCCCCTACTGAGCCTGTGCTTATTGAAGAGAATGGACTAAAGCTTGAAGTAGATATTTTAGAAGGTCATAAAACAGGCTTTTACCTAGATCAACGTGATAGCCGTGCAGCCCTTGAACGCTTTTCTAAAGATAAAACCGTTCTCAACTGCTTTAGCTACACGGGCACATTTTCGCTCTATGCCTTACGAGGCGGTTGTAAACATGTAACCAATGTTGATGTATCACAACCTGCACTTGATACAGCTAAGCGTAATGTAGAGCATAACAACCTTGACCTAAATAAAGTCGACTTTGTTAAACAAGATGTATTTAAGTTACTACGCCAATACCGTGATGAAGGTAAACTATTTGATACCATTGTAATGGATCCACCTAAATTCGCCGATAATAAAGCACAGCTCACCGGTGCATGTCGTGGTTATAAAGATATCAATATGATTGCGATGCAAATTCTAAAGCCAGGTGGAACATTACTCACTTTCTCGTGCTCTGGTTTAATGGAACAGAATTTATTTCAAAAAGTCGTAGCTGATGCAGCCCTCGATGCAGGAAAAGAGCTGCTCATCATGGAGCGATTAAACCAAGCAGCTGACCACCCTATTGCTGGCAGCTACCCAGAAGGTTTTTATCTAAAAGGCTTGATATGTAAAGTTTACTAGGCGCTAGTTAAAACTGATAATTTCAAGCCCTGCACTTAAGGAGCCATCTGGCTCCTTCGTTGCTCTAATAACTTTTGCTGTTGCATCAAATGATGTGATTGACGTGCTCGTTGAAGCAATAAGCACGCGGAACATGCTACCTACTTCCACTACGTCATCAAGGTTGACTGCAAGTCCTGTGGCACTTAAATCTGTACATGTTGCCTCTATTTCATTCCCACTTTCTAAAGGGATGAGTTTTGCAGGTGTGTGGATTTGCATACGTCTAAAATCGCGTTTTTCATCATGAAACATAAATAATCCTTCCTAAACCACTGTTTTTATTTTCTCAATGAGTGTTTTCACAGAGAAAGGTTTTACCACATAAGCGTCGCAACCAGCCTCAAAGCCAGCTTTTTGCTCAAGCTCTGACTCTAAACCCGACACCATAACCACTGGAATTTGCTCAGTTTCTGGTGTGTTTTTTAATAGCCGACATGTATCATAGCCATCCAGCCCTGGCATACAAACATCTAGTAGAATTGCATCTGGCGGATCAGCAATAGCAGACGATAAACAGGTCGTGCCTGAGTTTGCATAGCTTAAAGAAAACTCGAGGCCCAGTGATGCTTTGAGCATTTCGAAATTAAAATACTCATCATCCACAACTAAAATTTCAAGCTGTTGCTTTCTTTGTGAGCGCTCGGGAACAGCAATCGGTTTTTCCTTTTCAATGCCCACATGACCTCCTTAGTTAATGTCTGTGGTTTATATGCGCAACAACGCAAACTTTATTGCACATACACGCCTATAATGAATTATAACTCAGATTCTTTAATTGCGTTTAAAACTCGCTTTGCAGATACAGGATAAGGCGTCCCTAATGTTTGTGCAAATAAAGAAACGCGTAATTCTTGTTGCATCCAAAAAAGCGTTACAATCTCTTGTGGTATTGGCATCCCCTTTGGAATTTTATTAGCAAGTTTTTGATATTGCTCAGCCACTTTTTCAAGCTCAAGAACACATAAACGATCACGATTAGGATCAACAGGCAACTTCTCTAAACGTCGCTCTATTGCTTTCAAATATCGAATTAAGTCAGTCATTTTAGCTGCGCCATGTTGACTAACAAATCCCTTAAAAACTAAACTTTGCAGTTGTGCTTTAATATCACCATGAGCTGTGATCATGGTTAAATCAACACGCCCTTTCATGCGCTTATTAAGTCCATGAGCAATACTTAACACTTGTTCAACCTGCGTGGCAATTTCTACAACCGTATCGCCAAGCTCACCACGAATTTTCTCTTTGGCTTGTTCAAACGCCTGCTCAGTACGAATATTGCCGTACTTAATTAGTAAGCTATCAACAGCGGCCGCAATACAGTCATCAATTAAGTCATTGACCTTACCAAACGGATTAAAGTACAAACCAAGTTTCGACTTATTTGGTAAGTTTTGTTGTAAGTATTTAATCGGAGATGGCACATTTAAAAGCACTAAACGACGCAAGCCCTGTTGATGGGCTTGTTGCGCTTTTTGTTCGTTATCGAATAGCTCAACGGCTGCGGAGTCTTTTTTGTCAACCAAAGCAGGAAACGCCTTGATTTCATATTGACCTTGCTTTTTAACATAGGAAGAAGGTAATTCACCAAAGCTCCACTGTGTTAAGTCCGTCTTCTCTATGCCTTTATCAGCTACTTTCGATAAGGTATCGGTTACTTTACCTTGTAATTGCGCTTTCAGCTTCTCTAAATTTAGCCCACGAGCAAGTAACTTATCGTGTTCATCACGTACTTCAAACTGTAAACGTAAATGTGGCGCGAGCGTTGTTAAGTCCCAAGCATCAGGGTCAACGCGTACCCCTGTCATACGTAATAAACGCGTACTTATGGCATCAAGTAAGTTGCCCTGCATTGGCTCAATTGCCGCAAGTACAGCATCAGCATAGTTTGGGGCTGGTACAAAATTACGGCGTAGTGTTTTTGGCAATGACTTAATTAATGCGCAAATAAGTTCATGTCTAAACGCAGGGATATGCCAATCAAAGCCGGTTTCTTGAACTTGGTTAAGTAACGCAACAGGAATTTGAACCGCCACACCATCAACCGCTTGCCCTGGATCAAAATGATAGGTCAACGGCAATAATAAATTACCTTGTTGCCATGTATCAGGGTAATCAAATTCGGTGACATGATCAGCGCCATGCTGCATTAGCTCATCGCGTGACATATGCAAAAAGCGTTTATCTTTTTGCTTTTGTCCCTTCCACCATTTATTAAACGCGGCACGATTATTTACATCCGCAGGAATCTTTTTGTCGTAAAACTCATACAGTGTTTGCTCATCAACGAGGATATCGCGACGACGAGACTTATTCTCTAGTACCTGAATATCGTCAATAAGCTCTTGGTTGTACTGTAAAAAGCCTTCATTTTGACCAAGTTCTTGTTCAACCAAAGCGCTGCGAATAAACAGCTCTCTGCTTACTTTAGGATCAATATTGCTGTATACACAACGACGTTTATTAACAATGAGTAGACCATATAATGTTTGCTGCTCAAAGGCGATAACAGCACCTGGTTTTTTCTCCCAATGTGGCTCACTGTAGCTGCGTTTGACTAAATGCTGCGCAAAGCCCTCAACCCACTTCAGGTCGATACGGGCATTGATACGAGCGTACAGCTTACTTGTTTCCACCAGCTCTGCAGCCATGATCCATTTAGGACTCTTTTTAAATAGCGCTGAACCTGGAAAAATATGGAACTGACTATTACGTGCACCTTTGTACACTTGTTTTTCGTCTTTAAAGCCAATATGACTTAGCATACCGCTTAAAAGCGACTGATGAATACGATCGCTGTCAGCTACGTTCGTCGTGGCTTTCATACCCATTTCGTTACACACAGTAGAAAGCTGATAAACAATATCTTGCCACTCACGAATTCGCATATAAGCTAAAAAATCTTTTTGACACAGCTTTCTGAATTGACTATTGCTTAACTCACTTTGCTGCTCTTCTAGGTAATTCCACAGATTTAAAAACGCAATAAAGTCTGAATCAGGATCATCAAAACGGCCATGTTTTTCATCGGCTGCGCCACGCTTTTCTTGCGGTCGCTCACGCGGGTCTTGAATTGACAGTGCCGCGACAATAATAATTACTTCGCGAAGAGCGCCAAGCCCATCCGCTGTAAGCACCATTTTTGCTAAACGGGGATCAACAGGTAATCGACTTAAACTACGTCCTGATTTAGTTAATTCTGTTTGTTTGTGGCGCTTAGCGGGTTTAACTGCTTCAAGTTCTTCAAGTAAGGTTAAACCATCATTGATGTTACGACTGTCTGGCGCTTGTACAAACGGAAACTGCTGCATGTCCCCTAGCCCAAGACCAAGCATTTGCAAAATAACTGAGGCTAGATTAGTACGTAAAATTTCTGGGTCAGTGAATTCTGGTCGTGAATTAAAATCATCTTCGCTGTATAAGCGAATACAAATACCCGCTTCAATACGACCACAACGGCCCTTACGCTGGTTGGCACTGGCTTGTGAGATTGCCTCTATTGGTAAGCGTTGTACTTTAGTACGGTAGCTGTAACGACTAATTCGTGCAGTACCTGGGTCAATAACATAACGAATACCAGGTACAGTCAGTGATGTTTCGGCTACATTTGTCGCTAAAATAATGTGGCGGCGAGAATGAGGAGCAAATATACGGTTTTGCTCGGCGTTCGAGAGTCGCGAATATAAAGGCAATACGTCGGTGCCCTTTAAGTTACGCTTTGATAACGCATCAGCTGTATCGCGAATTTCTCGCTCACCATTCATAAAAATTAGGATGTCACCAGGGCCTTCTTCACACAGCTCATCAACGGCATCAAAAATACCTTGCAACTGGTCGCCATCGGCTTCCATCTCGTCTTTATTAATATCTGTGGTTGGGCGATAACGCACTTCTACAGGGAAAGTACGTCCCGATACTTCAATTATCGGCGCGTCATCAAAATGTTTCGAGAATCGTTCAGGATCGATAGTTGCCGAGGTAATAATGACTTTGAGGTCGGGGCGTTTTGGTAATAAGTTCTTTAAATAACCCAAAATAAAATCAATATTAAGGCTACGCTCGTGCGCCTCATCGATAATAATCGTGTCATATTGATTTAAATAACGATCTTGTTGGATTTCAGCCAGTAAAATACCATCGGTCATCAACTTGATATAACTGTTGTCTGAAACCTGATCACTAAAACGAATTTTAAAACCGACCTGCTGACCAAGCTCACATTGCATCTCTTCTGCGATACGGTTTGCAACGCTACGAGCGGCCAAACGCCGTGGCTGTGTATGGCCAATATAACCCTCAACCCCACGGCCTAGCTCTAAGCACATTTTTGGTATTTGTGTCGTTTTACCTGAACCGGTTTCACCTGCAATGATCACCACTTGGTTATTGGCAATTGCCTGTTTAATATCCTCTTTCTTTTGGCTAACAGGCAGCTGTTCAGGGTAAGTTACTGTTGGTAAGGCTGCTACACGCTGAACACGTAATTGCTGCGAGCGGGCAATATCTTCTGCGATTTTTTGCGCTATGTTCGCTTGCTTTGTTTCATCGTTGATTTTTTTGATGCCATGCAGGCGTTTTTTGAGGATGAATTGATCTTTGCGTAAGCATGTTTTTAATTCGCCGAACAGCGGACCTAGGTTAACCACCCGATACCCTTATATTTATCTACTTGTAGACTGAGTATTGTAACAAACAATTTATAGCCAAACTACTTGAGTGCGCGAGAATTAAACGCACTCAAGAGAATTTGCATAGCGGGTTATTTAACTCGCTCTGTAGGAATAGGCATAGCACATACATCAATATAATTAGCACTTTGCACAAACCATTCGCCCATCCGGTTTTTACGCGCCTCAATTAGTTCCACAAATGACGATGAGTCAGTTTTCATTACTCTAAATTGGCTTGTATCTTCCTCACTAATATCAGCTAACACTTGCATGTCAGTGATTGGGTTAAATACTTCACCTTTTGTGGGCGTTCGACTCAACAAGTTAAAATGCTCCATCCCCTCCAGAACACGGCCAAACACCGTTGTGTTTCGGTCTAAATAACGCTGCGCGTTACCTATCGTCACATAAAATTCGGTTCCGCCGCTATTGATATCATTATCGCGTGCCATCGCAAAAATACCAGGACAATGAGCCTGCCAAGTTTGTGTTTGCGCTTCATTCTGAGCAACAGCAAAACCATTTAAAAAGCCTGTTCTTTTGGCATAGCCGTCAGGGTCTTGAAGCTGAGTAATGGATAACGGTTTTTTTGTTTGGTAATAAAATTCGGCGGGAAGAGCTGTTTTTGCTGTTTTGGGTGTTTTTGTTTCACTTGAATCCCCCCCTTGCGCGACAAAACCTTCAACAAAGCGGTAGACATTCAAGCCTTTGTAAAAACCTTCTCTGGCGAGCAGCTTCATATTTTCTGCGTGCTTCGGGGCGAGCATTTCATTTAACTCTATATACGCCGCCCCAGTCGGTAAGGTGAGTTTGAGAATGTTGTTTGCTGATACCGTTCGCCACTGTGACTTATCAGCCGTTTTAATGATATCTGCTGCCGAGCGTTTTTCAATTTTCTCAGCAGCGTGTAAAGAGACAGATAAAAGTGTGCTAAAACACACCGTTAATAGAGTTAGCTTCATTGTTATTATCTTTTAAGTTGTTGACAACTCAGCCTATTAACTTCTGCTTTATTACGCAAGTAAAAGTGTACGAAAATGCTAAGAGGGACTAGTCCCAGTCAAACTTATAGAGAATATCAACGTTTTGATAGAGCCCACTGGTTACTTCGATGTACAGTTGCGACAACAGTTGGTAACGCACAGCCACTTCACTTAACGAGTCAAAAATTCCCACACTGTATTTTACTTGTATACCTGGGGTTAGATAGCCCGAAATTTCTACTTTAGTATCATCGCCACTGCCTTTTGAGCTCAAGCTGACATCAGATAAACCAAAGCTTTCTCCTATTTTAGAAACGACCCCTTCACTACGGTTCACCCCTTGAGCTAGCAAAAGTTGCGTTAGCATTGCATCCGTTGAACTATCCCCTTCGTCTAGCGGTTGACCATTCAAAAGATACGCCAGTGCTTGTGCTTGGTCCATGGCAGGCTCTGAATAAACTTTCAAGGAGGGCTGCTCAACATTCCCCGTTAAAGTGATCCCCGCAATAACCCCATTTGAAGTGTTTTCTGGATTTCTAATTGCTTTAATATTGAGATAAGGTTTATCAATCGAACCACTGAAACCAACCTGCCCTGTACGAATTTGCAAGTCTTGACCAAATGCACGATAAGTACCTTCGATTAGATTTAACTCACCCGTTGCGATCATAGGAGTGGTTTGATCCATACTAATATTTATATCACCTGCTACTTTTGATTTGAGGCCAAATGAATCGATACGTACATCATTCTCCACTAAAAGCTTCAAATTAATAGCGTAATCAAACGGGGCTTTTTCAGTTTGTTGCTGCTCTATATCTACGATGACTTCATCATCACTCACTTGCACAGCACCTTCGGGAAGCTCTTCTATTTCAATTCTGCCCCATGGCACGACAACCTGACCATCTAAGTTAAATGCACGATTTTTTAATGACATAGTAATTTCTGGCGAGACCTTAAATGTGACATCTTGTTGCGCACGAACGAAAAACTCATTCCCCTCTAGTTTCACATTCACATCTGGCAACTCAGCTTGCCAATCAATATCACCCGACAAATTGAGAGAGCCACCTTCTGCGTCTTTCAGCTTGCCTGTGATCTCTGCGCTTTGGTTATTAAATGCAATATCAACGTGCGAATCTTGCAATGAAACGGGTAAAGTCGCACCATCTAAGTTAACTTGCTCGATATTTAACTCACCATTTAGCAAAGGCTCTTTCAGTGTGCCTGCAACGTTCAACTTACCTTTAATTTCTCCGGTTAGTTGCTCTAGCGAACCAATAAACGGCTGAATATTTGTCAGCAAGATCTTTTCAATTTCTAGCTCACCAGATAAATTTTGATTAGCTTGTATATCGTCGATATTAATGTGTGACGTCACTTTACCAAGTACCGAAGAGTCAAGCGTGGCCTCTAATTTGCCAATACTGGCATCACTCATCGCCGACAAGTTAAGCTCTTCAATAGGCAGTTTATAGACACTTGCGTCATCTATCAGTGTAGCTGCAAGTTCGCTAGTACTCATATTGGCACGCAATGTTTTAAGCGCGCCATCAGCCCAATTAGCCACAAACTCGCCGTTTGCTGAACCGCTGACTTTAATATTCTCAGGTATAAATCGGTTAAACTCTGGGAGTGATAACGCTGCTAACTGCGCATTTAGCTGACCAAGCTGCTTAGTCTGCTGAAGTGTATTAATACAAAGCTTTGAGCTTGCACTTTGCCAACAATGATCAGCAATATGAAAGTCGAGCGTATTTATATCGACATTTGCTTTAATCGCTTTATCTGTGGTTAAACGTATATGATTATCGGTAATTAAAATATTACTTAAACTACCTTGCCATTTATCTTTTTTAAGTTGCCCATTGATATCCAGAGATGCTTTTCCTTGGTCCGCATCTAAAAGCAGCCTCAAATGATGATCAACCTTATCACCAGTCACATTAAGCTCTACCTGATTAATCTTATTATCTGCGATGTTTGCAGAATCTAGAATAAGCGATATATCTGTTTGCCAGTCGGCAGCATAGTCGAACTGACCTTTAAGTGTTAATCCATCAATTTGAAGATCTTGATAGCTCAAGGTATTAAGAGCTAAATTCAAATCAACCACAGGGGCTAAGCGCTCGCCACGAATAACAAGGTCTGCATTCCCTTTGCCTTGCATGGGTAAAATTTCTTGCTCGGCGACATCTAAGCGTAGCTTGCCATCAACACGCCAACTTTCATCAACTTGACCAGACAGAGCGAGTTCATTACTGCCACTTTTTAGTTGCAGTTTATCGAAGCTCGCATGCAGGCTGCTATCAAGTTTAAAGTCTGATTCTAGACTTACAGGTACATCGTTTACGGTACCATTAATTGTGGTATTCTCGACTGCCAACTGCCAGTCAGTACCTGTTAAACCAAATGATCCTTTGAAGCCACCTGATAAATCACTACTCATAGCATCAGTTAAATACTGTGCTTTTAAGTGTTCAAGTTTGCCGTTAAATTCAGTATTTACACCTTTTGACCAATCAACCGATGCGTGAATAATTGCTTGGCTTTCATTAGCATTTAACTTTAGTTGCTCAAGCTTTGCCCCTGTTAAACTTCCTTGCAATTGGCTACTAACTGACACCTGAGGATATGCGCCAAGTTGGCTAATTAAATCAACTTTAACTTTATAATCGTTTGCATGCCCTTGCCCATGTAAATCAAGCTTTGAAAGATTTAGTTGTTCAGCGCCTGCGTCCAGTGACCACTTATCCACACGACCCGTTAAACTAAATGGAAAGTTATCTTTTTGCAGGTTGACTTGCGCATCCACGTTTAAAGGGTACTGTCCTTGTGTTAGCAACGTCACATTTAAATCAGCTAACGTCCCTGTTAGATCAAGTTTTAACTGATGATTAGGGTGAGTGAGAGCAACATGACCTTGCACTGAGTTATGCGCATTAAGTTCAGCAAATAAATCAGTATTTAACTGCCAATCATTGTATTGTGCGTCAAGCTTTTCAACTCTCACTTCATGACCTTTTGCGGTCGCTGAAAGGGCAATATTGTTAATAACCTCAGCACGTTCGGCTGCTACTGGTGTCACCGCTACTTTACTGATATTTAAAGTATTTAGCTGTATATTAAGGGGTAAAGTTAAGTCTAGAGTTGGTAATGCAGGCAGTACCGTTAATGGCTGGCTTTTGGGCTGTTCTTTAACGTCATGAAGTTGCACTGTAACAGTATTAATTTTCAGCGCATCAACGAGAATATCAGATAGCTCAGCAACAGCAGAAAGGTTTAGCTTTTCAACAGTAACATCAGCACTTGGATACGTTAAAGTTAATTGATTAATTGCGACACGCTTAACGGTTACTTTCAGCGGCAATGTGATTTGCTCACCGCTGGGGGCGGTATCTTGTTGTAATTGCTCTTGAGCGGGTTGTGGTTGTTGATCTGCTACCGCTTGTTGACTTTTAACATTTACATCAATGTTCTGCGCACTAATATTATCAAGGCAGATGCCATTACATCCCCACCAAAAAAGATCAACTTTGAGCTGTTTAGCATCTAGCTTTATAGCCTGGTTTTCATAGCGCACATCAAATGGGTCATTATATAAAAAACGGCCTGAAGGTAACTTAATCTCTAAGCCATCCACCAACTTATTGGCTGAGTATGCAATAAAGTGATTACCAGGTGCTGTGAATAGTAAACAAAAAAGTAAAACGCCAATGCTTAAAAGCGTTACCGTGAGTACTGAGGTTATTTTTTTAAACTTCGTCATTAAATTTCAGGCCCTATGGTAATACTTAAACGCGTGCTTTTACTCTCTTTTGTTACTCCCCATGCATGGTCTATACGAATCGGTCCGACTGGCGTTAAATACCGCAAACCAAAACCAGCCCCCACTTCTACTCGATCACTAAAATCATTGGTTGCTGTACCGCTATCAACAAACAAAGCTGCACGCCAGTTTTTGGCAAACTGATAGTTATACTCCATGGTCCCAGACATTAAATATTTACCGCCAATCAAACGCCCATTTTCATCTTCAGGTGAAATTGACTGATACGCAAAGCCGCGCACGCTTTGATCACCACCCGCATAAAACCGAAGTGAAAAAGGCACATCGTCAATGTCATCAACTAACATGGCCCCCAAATTAGCACGTACGAAAAATAAATGGCGATCAGCCACTGTCGTTAACCATGCATTTTGCAACTGTAAACGCAAAATATTGGTGGTCGAAAACATATCCTTTAAACCAAACTCTGCGGAGATCAGCCATTGATAGCCTTCATAAGGTGTTGTGCCACCCTCGGTTTCTTTTTTTGCGTAACTAATGCCTGGCATCAGCATTTTTGAGCTTTGCTCTTCATCACCAATACGATAAGTTTCACGATCACGACGAATAAAGGCGGTACGCACCCAATCATCGTCAGTCAACCATTGACGTTGTATTTGGCCTGTTAAAATTTTACTGTAAACATCATTTGTCAGCTCATCTTCTAACTTATAACCCACAGAAAAGCGCCATAAGTCGTCATTAGGGTCATCAACAGGCACGGTATAACCGAGTGAAATATCCTGTTGTCTTTGTGACACATTCAGATTACTTTCTAAGTAGTGACCATCACTTGTGATCCAAGGCTTTGTCCATTTAAAACGCACTTTTGGCCCAAGGTCAGTACTATAGCCACCACCCACTTCATAGCTATTTGCTGGTTTATGAAGAACATCTACTTTTACAGGCACATGTTCATCTTTACGATTGGCGATATCAGCATAAACCCTAACGCTGGCAAAATACGGCGTACTCGATAACGCTAGGTTATAATCAGACACGTCTGTAGATTTATAAGGTTGGCCATTTTTAAAACTCGCTAGCGAGCGAATATATTTCTCAGCGGGAGTCTCATTACCAATAATAATTTCACCAAATTGATAACGAGGACCTGTGTCTACGTTAAATGTGATATCTGCACTGTTTTTTTTCAAAGACACTGCTAATGTATGTTGGTGCCACTTGGCATCAAAGTAACCAAGTTCAAGGAGCTGGCCTTCAATTCGCTTTCTAGCCGCTTCGTAGTTACCATGATTTAGAAAATCACCTTGCTTTAATTTAATGCTATTAACTGCCACCATAAACTCGGGGTCGCTTTTTCCCGCACCGCTAACGGTTACATTGATATTTGCAATACGAGTGACTGGTCCTCGCTCCACATCAACAATAATAAGCTGTTTTTCTTGGTCGAAATTAATTTTAATGACGGGTTTATAGTAGCCAAGTGCTTTTAGACTTGTTTCAACTTGACTTTTTGCATGGCGTTTAAGTGCTTTTGACGCTTTTTCATCGATTAACTGGTTAACGTAAAGTTCAACGTTTTTTTCAAGTTCACCACTGAGTCCCTGAATTTTATATTCTTTTATGATTGTTGCTGCACTAAAAGCTGGGTGGCTAAAAGCGGCGCACAAAAGTAAAAAGACAAAAAAGAAATGCCGAGAGAACAAAAAATATCCTTACCTTTTTGAAATGCCTGAAGCGAAAATGAGTACAAACTAATTTTAACACAGTGAAATAATGACTGACATAATGGAAATAGTAAAATTAGTACACGTAACGCTATTATTTTCGCTACAATAGCGAACAATAACTAGATTTAAAATGAATGAGCGATTAAATGCATTTCCCAGACGATGAAAATGGTCAATTATTAGCTGAAATTGCGGCTGCCGGTGTCGATTTAAACTGTTTACAAGAAGTCGACTTTTATATTTTGTTTGAGCAAAAGCCAGATGCAGAAAAGTTTGCAACGGCCATTGAAAGTGACGAGTTAGCGCCGAGTACAGAACTCAATAAATGCCCTGATACTGGCGTATGGGAAGTGATTACTCGCGTTAAAATGGTGCCAGATCACACCTTGCTTTCTCAGACAGAACAATACCTTGAAAGCATTGCCAACGGTCATAATGGCTATGGTGATGGTTGGGGTTTGATGGCTGAAGATTAATTAATTTAGTTTGTTGCGCGATGCAATATCGCGCAAAGCCCTAATGTGACAATTGATTTGCTTTTCTGAAGCTGCCTTCATAATCAAACAATTTCTCAGCTACCTTCCAACCATACTTCTTATTTTTACGCGCTATAACAAAATCGGGGGCAACTAATAGATGCTGCGCTGATTCAACTTGTTCAGCAGTTTGCCACTTTTTGCTGCCTGCTCCCTCTTTATGTCTCTTAAATTGTTTATTAAAAATAAATCGCCCAGTATCATTCGCTAGATTAAAAACCTCATCGCAGCTGGCGCCATCTTCATCAAAGTAACTTATTTTTAAAAGCCCATTAGGCAGTGCCTTCGCTAACAGCCCGCTACAACGAAGCACTAAGGCATCTTTTAAATTAAGGGCTTCTCGTAGTTTATCATCAGGGTCAGCCATCATTGCGCCGCATGACTGACATTGTCTAGCAGCAATATCATTTTGCTCACCACATTGCTCACACTCTTTGAAGCGAAAGCGATAATCACATTGTTCTTGTGTGTCTCCATCGTCAAGTAACCCTTGGCAGCGTCGCCCAAAATGTTCTATCACTTTACCGCTATCGTCTGTTTTGCCCCAAAAAATATTAGCAAAACCGCAACCAGGACACAGTACCTGCACTGGTTCATTATCACTTTGTCCCTTTTTACTGCCTACTTCTGGGTAAAAGAGATCAAAACCATTCCCTGCATAATCAATGACTAAGCAATCTTTTTTCCCTTCACTTAAACGCAGTCCACGACCCACTATTTGCTGGTATAGACTCACTGATTCTGTAGGACGTAAAATAGCAATATAGTCGACATGAGGAGCATCAAACCCTGTAGTTAACACCGACACATTGACCAAAAACTTTAACTGTTTTTGTTTAAATTGAGTAATAATTTGGTCGCGTTCGTTGTTATCGGTCTCCCCTGTAATCAACGCAGTTTGCTCAGCAGGTAAATAGCCAACAATTTCTTTTGCATGCATAACAGTGGCTGCAAAAATCATCACTCCATGGCGATTTTCGCTGTAATCAATCACTTGTTTAATAATGGCTTTGGTTGCCCGGGTACTGTCCTTGAGCAATGCATTCATGTTTTCAACACTGTAGCGACCAAAAGAGTCACTGGGTAATGAAGCAAAGTCATAATGATTAATTGCAGCATCAATTTCATGAGGAGGTGTTAAATAGCCATGTTTAATCATATAGCGCAGTGGTAATTCAAAAATACACTTTTTGAATGGTGCTGTTTGCTCCCCTCGAACAAATCCATGGTAATGATGATGATAAACCCAACCCATACCCATTCTAAATGGTGTCGCAGTCAACCCTAACACTTTGAGTTTTGGGTTTTGTTTTTTTAAGGCACTGATCACCTGTCCATATTGGCTTTTATCATCGCCACTTACACGGTGACACTCATCAATAATTAACAATGAGTAGGCTTCATCAAGCTGTGCAGTATTTCTAGCAAGTGACTGGACGCTGGCAAAGGTCACTTGTTCGCTCAGTGATTTTTGCTTTAAACCTGCCGAGAAGATACTCGCCTTAAAACCAAAGCTGGCATATTTTTGCGCATTTTGCTCCACCAGCTCTTTAACATGGGCGAGCACTAAAATTTTTTGCCTAGCTATTCTTGCAAGTTCCGCAATGACTAAGCTTTTACCCGCTCCTGTGGGCAACACAATCAACGCGGCATCATTTGTCTTTCGAAAATGCGCAACGGTTCTATCTACAGCTTCTTGCTGATAAGGTCTTAGTGTGTATTTCATACTAGTATGATGGCGACAAAAAAGGGAAGCATACGCTTCCCTTTTCAATCTTTAAAGTGAAATTATGCTAGGTGTTTAGTTAAATCAACACCTTGGAATGCTTTAGGTCGTTTACCACGGCCAGTCCACTCAACGATTTCACCATTATACTCAATGCGGTATTTAGGTTTTACTTTTGTGCGCTTATCAGTGCCTACCACATCTTGTAGATCTTCTAATGTAAGTCCTTTTTCTTTTAAAAGATCGAGTACTTCTTTTTTAGCTTCTTGCTGTTGAGTATTTTTCTCGATAGCTGTATCAATAAGTTGCTTTGCTTTTTCTAGCTCACTTAAAGACGCAGTTTTTACAAAAGATCGAATTTCTTTCATTGAAAGCTCTCTTTATTATAAAAGTTAAGTTACATATAGAACCTCAACCAGTATATGAGGAAAATATAAAATAATCTATTATATACCCTAACTTTATCTATTTTATTCAGACCATTCTTTTATTTTATCCACGATATCATTCAACTGTACAATAAGCATTCGAACAATTTCTGGGTCTTGGTTTTTGCTAAATTCTTGCTCTGTATTCACTATAAGCTCAGAGAGTGCTGGATACTGAAGCATTACGATAGCTCCTTTAAGCTTATGAATAGTTGAAGAAATCTTACTATATTCGCTATTTTCGAGTTGTTCGTTTAACGTACTTAAATCAATGTGCAGGCTATTTACAAAGACATCTGCCAACATTTTTGCATCTGCCTCATTCCCAAAAACATTTAACCAATGCTGTTTGCTTTTTATTCCTGTTAACGATGACTCTATATTCGTTTCTTGTACCTGGTTTTTGCCTTTTTGTAGATCAATAAACTCTACTAGCCTGTTATATAACTCGTTAAGTTTGTATGGCTTAAATAACACACAATTCATTCCTACTTTCATAGCTTTATCAAGACACTCTTGAGAGTCATCAGCAGTAAACCCTATAATTGGTAAGGATTTAAACTCAGGCATGCCACGAAGCTGCTCAGTTAATTTAAAGCCATCTAGGTGTGGCATATGGCAATCGGTCAATAACAAATCAAAATGACCATTACGCAGAGTATTTAATGCTGCAATACCATCTTCGACCATCACAGCTTTAATGCCCAGCTTCTGGCACTGTTTTTCTAATAGTAATTGATTAGTTTTATTATCCTCAGCTATCAGAATCTTTCCATGTAAACTACCCGTGCCTTTTGAGGAAATAAATTGAGTATTGGCATGAACATTATTGAACAGTTCACGTAATAGATCTGGGTATATAGGGCTAACCCCCAAAGTATGACAACAGCATTTTACCTGTGGTTTTGTCTCACCAGAGATAGCGACAATAATATAACTGTTGCTTGAGTGCGGTATAGCTTGTTGCCAATCATCCCCCCATAACTGCTGCATATACTGCTCATCAATGAGGATGTTCTGCGTATTGATAAATGTATTTTTATCAATCGGCCAAGATAGCTGATTATAGTTAATACCCATAGTCGATAAGTTATCAAGTAATTGACGGTTATTACTATATACTGACCAATACAGGGATGGTAATGGGCTTTTATCTTTGAATACATTAGTTAATGGAACCGAAATATATACATTTGTCCCTTTTGAGAAAGTGCTGGAAATCGTAATTTCCCCTTTCATTGCTTCAATTAATTGCTTAGCCAATGTAAGTCCAAGCCCTGCCCCGCCATAACGCCTTTGTGTGGAGCCATCAGCTTGCTCGAAAGGGGTATAAATATCTGCAAGTTGCTGTGCAGTCATTCCTGTGCCCGTATCCGACACCTCAATTTTTAATTTATGTTTATCGAATAATACGTCACAATTAATGCTACCTGATTCAGTAAATTTAACCGCATTATTAAGAACATTTGAAAGCACTTGCATTAAGTGAGTTACATCAATTTGTGCAGATGTATAAGCTGCTGTTCGCCAAGAAAGCGTAAAGTCTAAACCTTTTTCTTTTGCTAAGTATTCATGAGCACGAAAAACACGACACAAGTGTGATTCAAGATCTACATCTTGATAATTTAATTCAATGTTACCTGAGTTGGTATTGGCAAAATACAAGATATCATTCACTAAGCTTAGTAGCTTAGAAATAGAGCTATCGATGTGCTCTAATAAATAGAATTGTTCGTCTGTTAAAGTAGATGACTTTAGTAGTTCAATAAAGCCATTAACCCCTGATATTGGCGTACGTAATTCATGGCTCATTGTGGCTATAAAGCGGCTTTTTGCGAGCTCAGCCTGATGCGCTAATTGATTTGCTTTACTTAAATCGGCTTGCTGTCTTTTTAATAAGCTAATATCGAGTAAAATTCCATTCCAACGAATCCCTTCATTTGTCGAAGTAGTCATACTTTCAGCGTTGGCAATGTAACGACACCAAATTTGTTGACCTAAGTTATTTACCCGAAATTCTATGTCGATTATTTTATTTAACTTGCTGGCTGACTTAAATACTTTGGCTATTTTGATACGATCAACATCATCAATATACGGTGAAATACAACCGGTCATGCCACGCTGATTAACTGTACGGGAGGTAATCCCGAGTAAACTTTGTGCGCCTTTACTTATATAGGTATAGCAGCCCTCTCCATTATCATAATACTCATACTGAAATACACCGCCCGGAATCGTATCTGTTATCGTTTGTAACAAACGCTGCGCGGATTGTGTCTCTCGTTGTAAATTGTGGTGCTCTGTTACATCCGTTATAACTGTCAAAATTCCAGCCAATTGCTCATCAGTTCCGAAATAAGGCTTCTTTGTATAGAGCAAATCAAGCTGCTTTCCTTGTCGGTTGGTATATTTAATTTGCTGATTAATGGCTTTTCCTGAGTCTAAACTATATTTGTTTTGTGCAATCAAGTCTTTAACAACAGGTAAATCATCGCGCAAGAATTGCTTTTGCTCATCCCATAAATGCGCAAAGTTCTCGCGGTAAGCCTTATTCCACATTAGGCGTTTTTGATCTTTATCTTGTATCACCACCATTGTAGGTAAATCATCAATTAACCTTTGAGTGAAATTTAACTTCTCCAACGCGACTTGCTCTGCTTTTTGTCGCTTGGCAATTTCGCGATTGATGGTGTAGCGCCAGCCAATAAAGTACACAATAGAGACAAAAATCAATATTAAAACCAAAATAGCTGTCGTATTAACCGTTTGCCTGTCATAACCTCTCTCAATACTAAAAATCCCATGCCGATTTACAATATGAGTGAAATCATTACTTGTTAATGTTTTAAATAAGCTATCAAGCAATGTAGCAAAATCAGGCAGATTTTGATTAATTAAAAAATAAATAGGCTGTGTGTATTGATATCGGGGGTTTATATAAAACTCACCAATATAAAATTGGTTAAGCTGATAAGCCGCTATACTTTGCGGTAACATCACCCCATCAATGGTATCGTTTCTTAGGGCATAGAAAAGTGTTTTGACTGAGTTAAACGAGACAGTTTCGATAGGTTTATTTGTGATTAATTTCTGTTTAGGATCTGCAAATACGTCAAGATAACCAATGCGAGAACCATTGTTTCTTTGTTTAGAAACCAAGATCATCTCGAAACTATAATGTGAAGGAAGAGCAATCAGAGTACCATGATCAAGTTTATCAGGTGTCATGGTAGGAATAAGATCAATTTTATTAGCAAGAAACAACTTTGCCAACTCATCACTATTGGCAGCAGGAATATATTTAAATTGAATACCACTTCGCTGTGCCAGTAACATCATAGTATCGTTTAGATAACCCGTTGCTTCACCATTATTATTCGTCGAATTGACTGGAAATAAGTCATCTACAAACGAAAATGTCAGTAATAGGTTTGTTTCTTCATCCCCCCCTATTCGGTTAAAGTCTCGCTTAAACTGACTATAGGCTTTTGATGCTAAATATTCCTCACTTGCCGAGTTTTCCCAAAGCTGTTTAGTTGTCGGTGAGATAGAAGCAAGTAAAGAATTAACTTGGTTTCTCAATACGACCTTCTGCTGGTTAAACATGACATGAAGTGTTTCACTGGCAAGCCAAATTGGGCTTACTATTTTTAAATTCTTTTGTGGGCGCTTTTTTAAATAATGGGAAAGTACTGAGTAATCGCCCAAAAAAGCATCAAAGGTACCGTCTGATACTTTATCAAAGGCATCTTCGGGTTTTATAAAACGATTGATAAATAACGCACCATTTTGTGCCAAGTATTCACAATGAGAGCTTCCCGTTATACAAACCCAGCGTAAACTTGCCAAGTTTTTTAACGCATCATTGGCAATAGATTGGTTGGCTACAATACCTTGAGGTGCTTCCATGAACGGAGCTGAAAATAAGAAATGCTTTTTACGCTGTTCAGTTTTATTTAAACCAACCGTAAAGTCAATTTCTCCAGCTTGTAGAGCATCGAGGAGAAGATCTAAACTATCGAACACTTGATACTCTAGCTTTGAATCGGTTAGGCGAGCAATTTCATCACTGTAACCAACGATGACTCCTGAGAATTGCCCCTCCTCTGTACGCGTATGGTAAGGGAAGAAGTTGTAATTGACGATACCCGCTTTGAGCTTTGGTTTATCCTCTTGTGCGGCTTGCGTAAAAAAAGTACAAAAAAATAAAAGCGCTAGAGATATAATTAATTTATAGCTTTTCAACAAAAAACCTTCAGAGTTAACACTCAACATATTAAAGTATAAGAGAATAAGTTATCCCCTACAATAAAACGACCTATTGTGTATTAACTTCTTGCATTTAACGATTAGGCCAAAAAGCAATACGGTAACAATAACTTTACGCACAACTGGCTAGATGTTGTGTAAAAATTGATTTAACCAAGCAGTTACACAAGTAGACCAGTCAAATAGCTCGAAACAAACAATTAATGCAACAAAGAAAAAGGCCAAAACATAATGTCTTGGCCTTAGTAGGGAAAAATATTAATAGTTCATTAGAACTTAAGGTTAACACTCATATGTACAAAACGACCTAAAGTGTCATAGTAGCCGGCCACTGTATTCGCGTTTGACGAAATAGTGTTACCAACCATAGGTGGCTCTTTATCAAAGATATTATTAATACCACCTGTCAGCGTTACATGCTCATTGACTGAGTAATTACCTGAAAGGTCGATGAAGTTGTAAGAATCAATACCACCATTTTCAATTAATGATGTATCTGCATCACCTTCGTAGTCTACGCCGCCGTAGTAACGCCATTTAAGGCCTACTCGCCAATCATCTGCAATATAATTTACATTCGCAGTGTGACGCCATTTTGGTGATGCAAAACAGTCCGTACTTACATTACCAGAACAATCATAAGCCAGTGACTCATCACCTAGGATTGGCTCTACTTCTTTTTTGATGCTGTAATAACCATTAATATCAAATTTCAATGTTGCTTCGTTAAGCTCCATTGTGTAAGCAGCTGTTAAATCAACACCTTCCCACGTACGACCACCAATGTTGTCACTTAAGTTTACAACATAACCATCTTGGCCTAACCATAGGCTACCTGATGCACTTCGTTGAATATTATCACAGAAGAAAGCATCACCGGTTGTAGCACAGTTATTTAAGATGCGCTCAGCACCCACAACACCCACTACTTTTTCCATTTCAATTTGGAAATAGTCAACAGAGAAGTTGAAGTTATCAAATGGGTTTGCAACTAAACCAATCGTAATGGTTTCAGCTTCTTCCGGTTTTAGGTTTGGATTACCACCGGCAAATTGATTGTATTGACCTGCAGGTGATGCAGTAACGGCACCATATTGTGAACCAGTTACGCCCGTGTTAGCACACTGCGCTGAATCATATGCAGGGCTGTCACTTGCACAACCGTCACTACCACTCCAAAGACTGATGCTTTGTGCTGCGAATAGCTCACCAACATTAGGAGCACGAACCGCTTTTGCAAAGCTTGCACGGAACTTATACGCATCGGCTAGTGTATAATCACCACCAATTGAGTAAGTTGTATCTGAACCTGTTGTTGAGTAATCAGACCAACGTGCAGCCGTTGAAATATTAAACTCATCTAGCACTGGAATTTGCAGCTCACCGTACACTTCATTTACATCAATCGAGCCATATAAGCTTGGTGATGGACCACCTTGACCTAATAGCTGACCTTCTTCATAAACCGTATCTGATGTACGCTCATATTCTTGTTCACGGCGTTCCACACCAAATACAGCTGCAATAGGTAAAGATGCACTTGGCAGAGTCAAATCAAGCTCACCTGATACATAACCACTATAAATTGTTTGTGTTACTAAACCAGTTTGCGTACCAACACCTGCCAGCTGTGCTGCTTGCTCAGGTGTTACGCCATCTAGTTCAAATACATTATAGTAAAGACAACCATCTGCTTCTTCACATGATGTACCAACAGCGCCAACACGTGGACCAATTTTTGGTGCTAATAAATCATTTTTATACACTGAGCTCGATGTTGTTGCAGAGTAGTTATAGCTAACATCATATGTCCAGTTATCATTAATCTCACCTTCCATACCCGTTAGGATACGATATGAAGTATGCTCTAGGTTATCTGCACGCGGACCACCTTCAACATTACGTTTACCGATGTAAGCAACAAATTGGTCACTTCCTGTTTGACCGAAAAGCTCTTGCAACTGCTGTTTTTGTAAGTCCGACAATAATGGGTTGTTATAATCCATTAAAAACTCTTCGTTGAAGAACGTCCCCGATTCAGCGATTTGACCAGCTGTTCTATTGTGCATAAATGAGAACTCTAGGTATGGTCTAAAGTGCTCATTGATTTCATAATCAATGAAGCTACCTAATGTAAAGCGCTCATTTGGGCGTAAGAAGTGATTCACAGGCGCATAGTTATAACGATAGCCATCATCTTCAATAAAACCCTGACCATTTGGGTTTAGATAGCCCCAAAACTCTTGTGTATAATCCACTTCGCCATCAACCACAGGGAAGATATCAAAGTGTGGGTTTGGTGTATTTGCTGAACCACCACACACGTTACCCGCACCATTTAAAGCACATGACGAATAGTCGCGGCTACCCTGCAACAGCTCTGTTTGACGGTTGTAAGTTACGTAACCAACTGCATGGCCTTTACCTGAGTCAAAGCCACTACCCACCGTTAAATCTAAGCTATATGACTTACCATCGATTCCCGTATTGCCCGTTTCATAATCATAGCCTTGATCATCCATCAGGCCTTGAATATACCCATTATCATTATTATGTTGATAGCCTGATGCTCCCATGTTGAATGAGATACCATCAAACTCATCGTTCATCACAAAGTTAACAACACCCGCAACAGCATCAGCACCATAAACTGCCGCCGCACCACCTGTTAGTACGTCAACACGCTTAACTAATGATGCTGGAATTTGGTTAATATCAGGAACCTGAGATGTAATACTACCAGCCTGCATACGGCGACCATTGATCAATACCAATGTTCTGTTTGAGCCAAGGCCACGAAGGTCAACGGTTGCGGTACCCGTTGCGCCATTCGCAAGAAATGAACTTTGCGCAGCTTCAATTTGTGGTAATTGGTTTAATACATCCTCAACACGAGAGAAACCGCTCAATTTAATCTCTTCAGCAGTCATTACAGTAACAGGACTAACCGTCTCAAGGTCTGTACGTTTGATACGTGAACCTGTTACTTGGATGCGCTCAACTTTTTCAACACCGTCATCGGCTGCATTTGCAGCCATAGAAAAACCTGTCGAAGTAGAAGCAACGCCAAAAGCAAGCGCAAGGCGCACCGCTTTTGAAACTTGATTATTTAACATTTGATTCTCCCTGGACCACCAATAGTGGTTATAATTAGTATAATTATGTTTATTTTTTGTTACCAAAACTTGGTTTGGCCAGAGAATGATAAACAAATAAAAATAAATTTCCAGCATTTTATTTACATTTATTTAATAAAGTGAATTTATACTGTAACAACCTTACTTTTTCATTCAAAAAACAAACAACCAGAAAAATCGGTACTTGCAAGCAAACACTCACCAAAAACAACTAGAAAAGCTGTATTTGCTTGTCTTCAATTGACGCAAATTTTGCAACTAAATTACCAACAATCATTTCAGCAATTGGCAACAATTGCTTATTTACATAAACAGAATAATCATATTGATGGTTGCCGATATAAAATTCAGCCCCCTGTGCGGTGTACACATATTCAATAGTTTGTCCGCGCTTAATTTCACGGTGAGGGTTGTCAGCTAGGTATTGCTTTGCAGCTTTAACATGAGGAGGGATATTTTTTTGGTAATCAGTTAAATGTTGACCTAAACGTTTACGATAAATAAGCAGCTCATCGTATTCGCCGTTATAGAGCTTTTTTACATACTTATCAAATGTTTGTATGATTAACTCTTGACTGTATGAGTCGCTAAATAATATTTCAAACAACTCAACTTGAAATTTATGAGCTAACTCCGTCCAATCACTGCGCACTGTCTCCATTCCTTTGAACACTAAATGCGTGGCGCCATTTTTATCTATCTTACCTACATAGCGCTTTTTTGAGCCCGTTGCTTTACCACGTATTGTTGGCATAAAAAATGGGCTATAATGGGTTTCATATTCAATTTCTAAGTAGCTGGTTATATTATAATTTTTTTCAAGCTCTGCGTGCCATCGCGCATTAATTTTCGTAGCAAGTTCAATACCTATTTCATGACAACTGGCAGGATTTAATTCATCATCTAGCTTAACAAATGTCGAATCTGTATCACCATAAATAACTTGGTAGCCCCACTGCTCAATCCATTGCTTTGTTGTCTGCATGATCTCATGCCCGCGTAAGGTAATCGAACTTGATAAACGCGGATCGTAAAATCGGCAACCTTTAGAGCCTAATACGCCATATAAACTATTCATAATGATTTTAATGGCCTGCGAAAGCATCGGTTGATTGTTATCTTTAGCAACTTGTCGGGTTGTGGCTAATTGGCGAATTAATTTAGGTAAGTGGTGCTTCGTTCTTGAAAACAAGGCTTGATTAAACCCTTCAATCGCTAATTCTGGTTGCTTTAGTCCCTCGACTAGACCTAAAGGGTCAATGCAAAAAGTACGCATTATTGACGGGTAAAGACTTTTATAATCAAGCACCACAATATTTTTATATAACCCTGGTTCAGAGTTCATAACATAGCCACCAGGGCTGTCAAAGCTTAAGCCATGATCACCCAAATTCGGTGCCACATAGCCACTACGGTGTAATAAAGGGAGGTAAAGGTTGGTAAAGGCAGCGACAGAGCCGCCCATCCTCTCGAGTTCAAGACCTGTCATTTGACTGCGAACGGCAGCAAATTCGAGTAACTTTAATTTTTTGAAAAGACGCTGTACTAAAATACAATCTTGTCGATTGTATGCCGCAAGAGAAAGTTTATCCTCGTTAAATTGACGAACAATCTCATCTAACCGGTTATCCGTACTAATTAGCTTTTCTTCACCAAGCTCAATACTGGCTACATTAGCTAAGCTAAAACTATCATAGTGATACGTGGCATTTTTGAGCGTATCAATACCATCAATAACAACTCTGCCTGGGACTGTGACACGCGTGAAATTGCCGACCCTTAACTGCATTTTTTCATTATTACGACCTAGGGGAAGTTCAACACCTAGCGCCTCAGCACGCTCATGCAGCACACTGAAATCAAACTCAATAACATTCCAACCAATAATAACATCAGGGTCAACAGTTTGAATTTGTTCACATAGCTTAGTAAGCAGGTCTATTTCATCAACACACCATTGAATATTAAAATCAAGCTCTGATGTATCAAGCGGCTCACCAATCATTAAAACAGTATCGACATTGTTCCCCACTAAACCAACAGAAAATAAGACCCCGTCCCCACTGCACTCAATATCTAATGAGAGACTTGTAAACTGAGGTATGAAATCATTATTTTGTTTAAACTGAACATCCTTTAACACGCGAAGCGGTGAAGATTGAACGACGCGCCCCTTTGCCCACACCGCACCTTTTATAAAACGCTCCATCAAAAAGCGGTCTACCGGCCTGATATCGTCTTCATAGACATTCACAAAGTGGGCTTTAAGTTGTTTCGCTGCTTTATAGTAATGTTTTAAGGACGAAAAATGACAGGCTACAACAGGGTGTTGTTGAAATGTTTTTAACGATATATGTTTAATTTCACAGTGAATTTGGTACTCATTAAAAAGGCGAGTGACAGTATTCAGGTCCTGCTCACGAACAAAAAATACCGCCTTTTGCGGCGAACTAATCAGTTTAACAGGCCCTTGCTCTGATAAGATCCACACTACGATAGATATACCTTTGACATTATCAAAACATTGCGTAGAAAGAATAAAGCCAGAAGCAAGCTGCATGTAAAAACCTTTTAGCCTAAAAGAGTAAAGCAAACGCTGAGCGACAAAATTAACCACAAGTTGCTTGTAGTTACCGCGTTAAATCTCTAAAATTCATTACTGTAATTATATACATACTTTAGGTTATCTGGACATGCTTTCTGACTCTTTAAAAAAAACAATTAGGCAAATTCATAAGCATGTTGCTGATAACCTAACTGATTATCGCCCTCGTAGCAGTCAAAATTATTTAGTAGCAGAAATCGCTAAAACCTTGGCTGGCGAATACCACAAATCGCAACGTATCTGCGTTATAGAAGCGGGTACTGGCACAGGTAAATCACTTGCCTATTGCTTGGGAGCCATCCCTCTGGCAATGGCAAAAAAGAAAAAGCTGGTTATTTCAACCGCAACAGTCGCCCTTCAAGAACAGCTCATTAATAAAGAACTGCCATTTTTTAAAGAACACTCAGGGCTAGATATAAAATTTGACTTGGTTAAAGGTCGTCAACGCTATATTTGTGCACAAAAGCTTAGTGCTGCAGTCAATGGTGATAGCCAGACACAAATGGAGTTTATGCCGACACTGTCATCTCCATTATCTGATATGGAAACCAAGTGTTTAAAGCAACTTTATGATGCTTACTCTAAAAAACAATGGCAAGGCGACCGCGATAGCTGGGCTGATACAATTCCTGATAAAGTGTGGAACTTAATTGCTTGTGATAAGCACTCATGCCAACGGCAGATGCGTGCTCATCAATTATGCCCTTTTCACATGGCACGTCAGCGCCTTATGCAAATGGACGTGCTCGTCATTAACCATTCTTTATTGCTCGCTGATTTAGACCTTGGCGGCGGTAAAATTCTCCCTGAGCCTGATGACACTATTTATGTTATTGATGAAGCACATCACTTAGCCCACATCACCCGAGACTTTTCATCTGCTGCTGCAACGATTAAAGGCACTATAGATTGGCTTGATAAGCTGGTTAAATTCGCTGGGAAAATGGCAAATGTATTGGTAGGTCAAAAAGCCATTGGACAAAACTTCAAGCTCAGTGACAGTATCAATGATGCGGCAAAGAATTTAAAAGTGGTGCGTGATATTCTTGATAATGCAGATTTTAACTACAACAGTGACGATACCTATCGTTTTGAGCACGGTGAAATCCCAGCCTCTTTACATGCCAAAGCAAAAGATATCAGCGATGCCACTTTAGATGCTCTACGCGCTCTTAACAAAATGCATGACACCTTGGTACAAGATGTCAGTGATGGTGATATAAAACCTTACGTAGCCGATCCTATCTTAGCTGAAAGCGGTCAGTATATTAATCGCTTAGAGTTACTGAACAAATTATGGTTTAGTTATGCCACAAAAGGCGAAGGTATTCCCCATGCACGGTGGATAAAACGCCTAGAGTATAAGAACCATCATGATCATTTACTCAGCGATTGTCCTATTGAAGTCGGTTATTACCTAAAAGATAAATTATGGAACCAATGTGCAGGTGCAGTGCTCTGTTCAGCCACACTAACGGCGCTTGGTTCATTTGATCATTTTGCTTACGAATGCGGGCTTGCAAAAGAAGAAGGCGTAAAATACATCAAAGTGCCTTCACCATTTGACTACCCAAAACAGGCGACGTTGCATATTCCAAGCAGCCATATTGAACCCACAGATAAATCGTTTAGTGATCATCTCGCTGAGCAATTACCCAAATTCCTAGATGATAAAAAAGCTAACTTAGTCCTGTTTGCTTCATATTGGCAGATGGATCACGTTGTAAAGGTGCTACGCAGTAAAGGTATTGATGTGCTCGTACAAGGCGAGATGTCACGTGAAGCCTTACTCAAAAAACACAAAGCGAATGTTGATCTTGGTCGCGCTAGTTACTTATTTGGCACACAAAGTCTCTCAGAGGGGCTTGATCTGCCTGGCAAGTACCTCGAAAACTTAGTAATCACAAAAATCCCATTTGCAGTGCCCACGTCACCAATTGAAGAAGCCCAAGCGGAATTTATACAAAGTAAAGGAGGCAATCCTTTTTTATCGATCACTGTTCCTGATGCAGCGAAGAAATTAGTACAAAGCTGTGGTAGACTTCTGCGCAAAGAAAATGATCAAGGTCGCATTACCATACTTGATCGCCGTTTAGTGACCAAGCGGTATGGCAAAGCCATGCTTGATACCTTGCCACCCTTTAAAAGACAAATTGATTATTAATGTTTGAATTAGCTTTAGATCCAACCACATGGGCACTACTTTGCGCTGTTGCCTTAGCCGCAGGCTTTATTGATGCAATTGCAGGTGGTGGCGGTATGCTAACAGTACCTGCACTTTTGACCGCAGGCCTTCCTCCTCATCTAACCCTAGGTACCAATAAGTTAGCTGCGAGTTTTGGCTCATTAACTGCAAGTGTCACTTACTTTCGCAAAAAGCTATTTAACCCTAGGTTTTGGGCCGCTTCCATTATGGCCACAGCCATAGGTGCGCTGTTAGGTACCTTAATCGTTGATTACCTTAGTATCGACTTTTTAAACAAGTTACTTCCTATCGTTATTATCTTAGTCGCATGCTACAGCCTCTTTGGCAGTTTAAGCACGACCGAGCATAATGAACTGCCTAAACTCGATGCAAAAACAAAACTTAAACAATGGATACAAGGCTTAGGACTGGGCTTTTTTGATGGCCTAGCAGGCCCAGGTACAGGTACTTTTTGGACCGCGTCAAATAGCTTACTTTATAAAATGAGCTTGCTGCTAAACTGTGGCCTTGCTCGATCAATGAACTTTGTTTCGAATTTTATCTCGTTGATCACCTTTGTCGCACTGGGCCATGTTAACTTTTTACTTGGTATCACGATGGGCTTTTTTCTTATGTTAGGTGCGTGGATTGGCGCTCATTCTGCAATAAAATTCGGCAGTAAAATGATTCGCCCTGTTTTTAATACTGTGGTAATCATTTTAGCTTTAAAGTTAATTTATGAGGCATACCTATAAATGAACTCACCTGCTTTAAACAAACTACATGAACAAATTGCTAGGCTTAAGCACCAAGCTGAACAATTTGATAACGGCCACTTCTTTGCTAAAAACCGTTATATGCAAGCGCAACCAAGTTTGTTTGATAAAGGGGTCTTTTCGACAAAGAGCATGAAACTCGTCGATTATGTCATTGAGATAGAAGAAGAGCTTGCCACTTTACCACCCGCTGAACATCGTCATGCCTATCAATATGCACTAGAGCGCATAACTCAACAGGTGCAGGCGGTATTTAATGTCATGAAATCAACGCCTGTGTGGGCAAAAGAGAATAAATTTACTTATAAAGCAAAACCAAAACAGCATATTTTTAAACAAGCAGTTAAAAAGATTATGCAATCATCGCATGAGCTGTATGATGAACTGAAACAAAATCATGAGTTCGAGCGCAGATTGGTGTTAATGATTGAAGAAAGAAAATTAAAACTCGATGCTGCTAATACTGCCCAAGCGAGTGAAATAAACAAAGAAATATTAGCTCTTCATGCGAGGCTTGGCCGGTGCCGAAAAGCCATTTCGGCCACTGAAGATAAAATACAGCAAGTCGAAAAACAGCAACTCAAATAATGTACTACTACCACCCTAGCTACTCTGCACTTGATTTACCAGAGCGACACCGCTTTCCGATTCAAAAATACCAATTGTTAAAAGAGCAGCTAAATCACTTTATTGATGACGATTTTTTTATAACACCCAAGCAAGCAAATAAAGAACACTTAGCCCTGTGCCACGATCAGCATTACATAGATGCATTTCTCGCAGGTACGCTTGCACCAAAAGCCATTAAAAAAATGGGCTTTCCTTGGTCTGAATCACTTGTTGAGCGTAGTTTATATTCAGTGGGAGCAGCGATTCAAGGCGCTGAATATGCTTTAAAGCATGGCGCAGCATTTAACTTAAGTGGTGGTTATCATCATGCATTTAGTGATCATGGCAGTGGTTTTTGCATTTTTAATGACTTAGCGATTGCCGCCGCACACCTTATACAAACTGAACAAGCCGACACCGTAGTTATTTTTGATTGTGATGTACATCAAGGTGACGGCACTGCCGAGATTATTAATCAACACGAGCAGATTATTAGTTGCTCTATTCATTGCGAACAAAATTTCCCTCGCATTAAGCAGTGCTCTAATTACGACTTCTCTCTTGAGCATGGCACGAAAGATAGTGACTACCTAAAAGCCGTGCAACAAGCCTTTGAGCTTACAACTAGACTGCATCAACCCGATATTATCTTATACAACGCAGGTGCAGATATTTTTAGTGATGACGAATTAGGCCATTTTTCGGTAAGTTTATCGGGTGTTTATCAACGCGACCATTTTGTTTTAAGCCAAGCCAAGGCACATAACATTCCTATTTTTGCTTCATTAGGTGGCGGCTATCAACGTAACACCGAACGTTTAGTTAATGTACATAAACAGCTTTTTAAAGCCGCTGTCGATTTATTCTAAAGCTTGGTATACACTAAAAATACTAATTAATCAGGGTCGATATGTATGAAGTTACACGATGATATTCACAACTATTTTGAAAAGCTCGTTGTAGATGATATTGCAAAACGCAATCTTGAATCAGTGTACAATGAAGACATCATGGCTGACTTGTGTTGTACAGTCCTTAATCAGTTACCTGCGCGTTATATTCGTTACGATGTAGATATGGAGTTTTATCTGCCACAATCAGAGCGAATGCTAATGGAACAACAAGTACAAACCGCTATCGATGTTGCCATCACTCAAGTTTCAAAGAAGAAGGAACTCAATAATGAGTCGTGAATTGGAGGCTGCGCCAAATCATATTAAGCTTGCTGTCGATTTAATCATGCTATTAGAACAAAACAATGTGCCAGCAGAAGATGTACTCGCAGCCCTTGAAATTGTAAAATCTGATTTTGAAAAAAAGTTAACACAAGCTTCAGATTAACCTAAGCAGTTTATTTATTGTGCTGCTTTAACCGTATTTATCTCCTCATTTTTATTATCATCTCCACCGTTATAGCATGACACAGGAAATACCTTGTAACAGAAACCCCTTTGCTTTTTATAATGCAAGCTATACTCTATTGAATAAAGTACAAATATAAAAGGAGAATAAATTATGTCAGGTACAACCATGGTGGTATTAATTGTACTCATTTCAGTCAGTTCAGGTGTTATTTACGATATGTATAAAAAACACCTCGAGTTTAAATCTCGTACCTTAAAAGACAGCAAAGAAGCAAATGAACAAGTGGCTGCTGTTACCGCTGAATTACTTGAATTAAAGCAACGAGTACAAACACTTGAAGCGATTGTTACCGATTCAAGCTATAACGTAAAACAAGAAATTAATAAGCTGTAATTAACAATCTAGCGCTTTATATTCATCGAGCACACCTTGATAATACTCAGCATCTTGATTCAGCATGCGGCCGTAGTGAGCACGTAATTGCTGTAGATATGCTTTGTGTTCTTTGCTATTCAATTGCCACATCTTGTTGCCTGTCCGTGAAAGCGGCTCTGATGACAGTGGACTAACAGCAATAACCTCATAAAAGCGCTTATTTTCACAAACCATTTGTTCATCGACTAAGCCCATATTTAATGTTTGCATATGGCTTCGCACTTTATAACTGTGATGAACGGGACAAACAACAAAATCAATTTGACAGTGTGGATTACGCAATACTATTTGCGATAAAAACTGCACGAGTAAATCTCCCCCAACCCCTGCAATTATGACCAAATGACGCTTATTAGGGCTGGGGTCAATTCTAGCCACATCTTGACAATGAACCTGCCAAGCTGTTCGCTGACTATCTGTCGAAAAGCGTTCAAGCATATTACGCAATGACTGCATTAGCTCTGGCACAATATCCACAAAGTGAATCTTCGGCGCCTTATTTTGCTTTAGTAATTCAATGCCTAAAAAGCCATGATCGCAACAACAGTCCCAAATTTCGTCGTACTCAGTTGTGACCATCGAGGCAATAGCAGATAAACGTTTACTCAGAGCCATTCTTATGCCGATTTATAAACGAGTGCTTTTAAACTTCTATCACTATCCACTTCAACAAACCCATCAGTAGGCGCCAAGCGTTCAACAAAACTAATTGCGCCTTGAGTATGTTCAGTAATTAAATCTTTAAACGCCTGCTCAGAAAGCTCTGGACTATTAGCGCACAATAAAAGCTGGGTGTTTTCGTTTAGCAGCTCAGGTAATCGACGCAGGATTTTTTGATAGTCCTTGGTCAATATGAAGCTCCCTTTTTGGAAGCTAGGTGGATCAACGATGATTAATTCATACGGTGCTGACTTTTTCAACTTACCAAACGATTTTAAAATATCATGAGGGTAAAAACTCACCCCCTGTGTAAAGCCATTCAGTTGATGGTTTTGCTTGCCAGTTCGCAGCACACCTTTGTTCATGTCCATATTAATAACTTGATCTGCACCACCCTGCATTGCAGCGACAGAAAAACCACAGGTGTATGAAAACAGATTAAGCACCTTTGCGTTATTACTATTGGCTTGAACAAACTCACGACCACGACGCATATCCGGAAAAATACCAGTATTTTGTCTGCTTAATAAATCAACTTTAAACTTAATACTGTTTTCGGTTACGACATGTTCTTGCGGTAACTCACCGCAGATCAAAGTATTACGTGTATTAATTCCACTACGTTGTTGATAAACCAGCGTGTTTACAAGCTCAGGAACATGCTCTTGTGCCCATTGCCAAATTGTATCTGTTAATTGCGTTAGTTCATCATTTTCAATTTCTTGATAAGAAACTAAAAACAGTGCTGGTGGATAAAAATCAAGATTAATATGGCTAAGCTCAGTCACTGAGTGGCCACGGCCATGAAAAACTCGGCATAACTCATTTGCCGCAAGCGGCGCATCTGCTAACGCAGTTAAAATGGCTGAAAATTTATTTGTCATTGCACTTAGTTAATTAATTGTTGTTGTAACTCATGTATTTCATCACGCACAGAGGCTGCCTTTTCAAACTCAAGGTCACTTGCATAAGCATGCATTTTTGCCTCAAGGTTTTTAATCTGCTCAGCTATTTGTTTCGCGCTTAATACCTGTTTTGACTCTTTTCGTACTAATTTAAGATTGTCTTTTGGCGTTGCTTCTTCACCCACATCCATAATATCGGTGATACTTTTAACCAGAGCTTGTGGCTCAATACCGTGTTCAAGGTTGTAAGCCTGCTGTTTTTCACGACGACGGTCTGTTTCATCAATGGCTTGACGCATAGAGTTTGTTATACGGTCACCATATAAAATTGCTTTACCATTTAAGTGACGAGCCGCACGACCTATGGTTTGGATTAATGAACGTGTAGATCGCAAAAAGCCCTCTTTATCTGCATCAAGTATCGCCACCAAAGAGACTTCTGGCATATCAAGACCTTCTCGCAATAAGTTAATGCCTACTAACACATCAAATACACCAGCACGTAAATCGCGGATAATTTCAACCCGTTCAACGGTGTCGATATCTGAGTGCAAATAGCGAACTTTTACATCATGATCATTTAGATAGTCAGTTAAATCCTCAGCCATACGCTTAGTTAACGTGGTAACCAATACTCGCTCGTTAACCTCTACACGCTTGTAAATTTCCGACAATAAATCATCAACCTGAGTACTTACAGGTCGCACTTCAATTTCAGGGTCTATAAGCCCTGTCGGACGAATCACCTGTTCCGCTACTTCTCCTGCTGAACGTGCTAGTTCAAAATCACCCGGCGTTGCTGATACATAAATAGTTTGCGGCGCAATAGCCTCAAACTCTTCAAACCGTAATGGCCGGTTGTCTAATGCCGATGGTAAACGAAAGCCATATTCAACAAGGTTTTCTTTGCGGCTTCTATCACCTTTATACATCGCACCAATTTGCGATACAGTAACGTGAGATTCATCAATGATCATTAATGCATCGTCGGGTAAATAATCTAATAATGTTGGCGGTGGATCGCCAGGTGTGCGGCCTGATAAATAACGACTGTAGTTTTCGATGCCAGAGCAATAACCCAGTTCAGTCATCATTTCGATGTCGTACTGTGTACGTTGGGCTATCCGCTGCTCCTCTACTAGTTTATTAGCACTGAGCAATTGAGAGCGGCGATCTTTAAGCTCATCTTTAATTTTATCAATGGCGTCCAGAATTTTTTCGCGAGGTGTTACATAGTGCGTTTTTGGGTAAATTGTCGCGCGAACAATATGCTTTTCTACAGCCCCTGTTAGGGGATCAAAAATACTGAGACGTTCAATTTCATCATCAAACATTTCAACACGTACTGCATAGGTGTCAGACTCAGCGGGGAAAATATCAATCACTTCACCACGCACACGGTATGTACCACGGCTAAACTCTATATCATTGCGTGTATATTGCAGCTCAGCTAAACGGCGCAGCATATCTCGCTGGTCAACGGTCTCACCCACTTTTAGTAACAGCATCATTTTCATGTAAGAGTCGGGATCACCCAAACCATAAATAGCTGATACTGAGGCAACAATAATAGTATCTCGACGTTCTAATAGTGCTTTCGTTGCACTCAAACGCATTTGTTCAATATGTTCGTTAATAGATGCATCTTTTTCAATAAAGGTGTCACTTGCTACCACATAGGCTTCGGGCTGATAATAATCATAATAGGAAACAAAGTACTCAACCGCATTATGTGGGAAAAACTCTTTCATTTCGCCATAAAGCTGTGCTGCTAACGTTTTATTATGTGCCATGATTATCGTGGGGCGGTTTAAATCATGGATAATATTAGCCATAGTAAAGGTTTTACCTGTTCCCGTTGCACCTAATAAGGTCTGGTGTGCAAGGCCGGCTTCTAACCCATCCTTTAGCTGCGCTATGGCAGTTGGCTGATCGCCACTGGGCTGAAACTGTGAGACTAGTTGAAAATGATCGCTCATGAATGACACTCCTTCATCGATGCAGAGCTTAAAAGATCCACATCCTTTATAAACCATTTGTAAGCAACAACAGCTGTAAATAAATTACCAGCAGCAGCACCAATAAATAACCCTGTCAGTCCTGCCATAAGGTTACCTACATAGGCAAAAGGAACATAGAAAATAAATAAACGTACAACACTTAAAATTAATGCATTCATAGGTTTATGTAACGCATTAAAAGATGAATTAGATAAAATAATGACCCCTTGCAAGCCGTAACTTAAAGGGAGAATGTAAATAAATAGCTTAATAACATCAATAACAGCTTGCTCTTTACCGAATACCTCAGCAATAAATCCTGATGCCACAATTAGTAATAAATAAATAGCAAACTGCCAAATCATCACAAACTTTAACGTTGTGGTGTAAGCTTCTTTTACACGTTCAAATTTTCTAGCGCCAAAGTTCTGGCTGACAAAGGGAGGCAATGTCATCGACAGTGCCAATACAACAAGACTCGCTATTGACTCTATACGACTGCCTACTCCAAAAGCTGCAACAGCCTCTGGGCCATGCTTAGCCACAAGGGCTGTCATCACCGCCATAGCAATTGGCGTTAACATATTTGCGCCTGCTGCGGGTAAACCAATTTTCAGAATTTTACGCACTGCGCCTATGACAGTTTGTTGACCTGCGTGCAAACTTAATAAGCCATTCTTAACCGCTAAAATATAGAGAATAATCACCACAGCAACAGACCATGCAATGACACTTGCAATGGCTGCACCTTGAATACCAAGAGCCGGAACGGGGCCGAAACCAAAAATAAGTATAGGGTCTAAAATAGCATTGATTAAGCCAGCCCCCCCCATAACGATACTCGGTGTTTTTGTATCACCACTTGCACGTAAAACAGAGTTTCCCACCATCGGTGTGATCAAAAAGACACTTCCCAAAAACCACACGCTCATGTAGTCATGTATCAATGGCAATACTTGCTGCCCTGCCCCGAGTAGCTTGAAAATAGACGCAATGAGTAAGTAACCAAGCAGCGATAAAAAAAACACCATCACGACAGAGATCAATAATGCAATGCTCGCATCAAAGCGTGCTTCCTCAAGCTTATCGCTACCTAACGCTTTAGCTATTACGGCTGAAGTACCTATGCCCAAACCAATTGCTAAGCTAATCACAGTAAATGTTACAGGAAAGGTAAAACTGACGGCCGCAAGAGGTTCTGTACCCAGCAAGCTGATAAAGAAGGTATCAACAAGGTTGAACATCATCAGTGTGATCATGCCAAAAATCATTGGAATGGTCATTTTTTTTAACGTAGGTAAGATTGGCGAGTTTAAAAGATCAGGTTTAGATTTGCTTTGCGAAGTCACGCTCATGGGAATACTTTAGCCTCTTTTACTGAACCTGTAAGTTTAAAGCATCCTGCCCTTGCAAGCCATGCTTTATTCAAAGAAAGCTTCACTGCCATTGCTATATAATGTAAAGCTAGACGCTTGCAACGTTTATAAAGAAATACCATTTGATGAATTAGTTTTTAAAACAGCTATACGCTTAGTATTAGCAAAGAGTATTTCAGTAAGATTATTTCAGGATGTCACTTAAAGGTTATTAAAGTGCTACTTTTGACACTTTGGTGCAAAATTAACCACCAACCCCATTAAAAAACAATATAAAAACACTATTAATAGCTTTATTACATTTAAAATGCAGTAAACGCTGTTTTTTTACACAATAAAATAGACCATTTAATAGCCTGTAAAAAAATTACCTGCTAATTCAGCCTTACTTCAGTTTAAAAGACTAACTATTTGATTTTAAATACTATAAAAAAAATCATTTTAGTACTTGAAATTGCTGTAGCGCCCTAGAAACCTAGCACTATAGCTGTTCTTAAAGTTTAATAAACAGAGTTATCCACAGAAACCGTGGATAACTCTCTGGAAGCCGCATTTATCAAGGCTTCTAAAGGAGAGTTGCAGAGTTAAATAACAAAACAAGACAAGTTTAGTGTTTGACGCTTTCAGTCTTGAAATTGATAAAAGCGATAATTAGCTCACCTACCTAGCTTGCTAAATAAGCGATTAGAATATTCATCTCTTTTTTACAACCCCCATAACAAATTGATTAACAATAAGAAAATATTAAAGAATCGATATTGTTACTTTGCGTTTCGCTACATAAAGACTAACATTTTTCAAATCATATTCCCACGCGACAGAAAAAATGACTCCCTTAACTGCACACTCTAGCCCGATTGCGTCATCGATTAGATTGAATTTTCCACACGATAAAAAAATCTTAGATAAATGATAGTTTTCTCTCTTAGAAGATGAAAATCTATACAACGAATACTTTTCGCAATTTTGAAATATCGCGTCGGGTATAAAAACCATGCAAAAAATTCACTGTTAAAAGATGAATGTTGGTATTTCATAGTAAATACGCCGCGATTTTCAGCCAGATTTTGCTCAGATCGAACATAAAAACATCGAATAGCCTTCTTTTTTGAATTTATGAAGTTTTTATGTTGACACTTTGCAAAGCTGTCATTAATATTTCGCCCCGTTGAAAGGCATGACGCTTCCCCCTTAGCTCAGTTGGTTAGAGCGACGGACTGTTAATCCGCAGGTCCCCCGTTCGAGTCGGGGAGGGGGAGCCAAGTTTTTCAGCCATAAACGCTTCCCCCTTAGCTCAGTTGGTTAGAGCGACGGACTGTTAATCCGCAGGTCCCCCGTTCGAGTCGGGGAGGGGGAGCCAAGTTTATGAATATGATTGTTCCCCCTTAGCTCAGTTGGTTAGAGCGACGGACTGTTAATCCGCAGGTCCCCCGTTCGAGTCGGGGAGGGGGAGCCAAATCATATAAGCACTACTCTATTAGTTCCCCCTTAGCTCAGTTGGTTAGAGCGACGGACTGTTAATCCGCAGGTCCCCCGTTCGAGTCGGGGAGGGGGAGCCAAATTTCTAAAAAATATCTTTATCTCCCCTATTCTTACTCAACAAATGTATTAGACTTTCCAATACTTATATTCTACTCTATCTTTGCTTAACTCTTTATTTCTTATAAAATTAGAATAAACTGTACTTAAAGAAATCAATCAGGGAATTGATTCCTTCCTTTAGGCTCTTAAAAGATAATAAAACATGGCTGGTTTTAAAAAACTTATATTTGTACAATTGATCTCTTGGCTGCTTTTTACACTGCTGGGTGGCTCTTTTATTGCCTTAAGCTTTGACAACGCAGTAAGTGATGCCCAAAAAAAAGCACAACTTACAGTAAATACATATATAAATAGTTTAACTGCTGAAGAACTAGCTCCTGAAAAAATTAAACGCGCTCTAACAGATGGCGCAACCTTCTCAAAATTCGTTTTACGTGACACAGATGGTAATGAAGTATTTGCAGTGAGAAACTCAGAGCCTTTGCCATTATTTGCCAGTATTGTAAACAGCACATTTAATTCTATTCGTCCACAATTTGCTGTAAACCCGACCTCAGATATCAAAGTTGAATTTACTATAAATGTAAACCACCTTGCTGAATTACTTCAACAGTCCCTATTCATCATTATTTTATTTTCGGGTTTAATTGCAATACTCCCTATCTTCTATATGAAAAGCATGTTCCAACGCCTCAACCGGAAGATAAGCACCACTATTGCCGATATTATTGATATCTATATCAATCAAAACCAAGTTGACGGCGACCTTGAAAACGCAATGGACACATCGCGATTGAAGAAGCTGAGTAAAGATTTAATCCCCTCTTTCAATCGCCTTTCGCACTTTTTGCAAACGAAACATGATGATATTCAAAGAAATGCGATGAGTATCAAAAAAGAAGCCTATAAAGATGTAGTGACAAATTTAGGCAACCGAAATATGTTCGTTGAATACTATGAAAGACACATTGAAAATGCTGAAAAGAGTACATTTGGCTCTCTAGCCATGATCAGGTGTAGTGAACTACAGGCAATAAACCAATCTCGTGGTTATCAAAAAGGAGATGAGTACGTTAAGGGTGTTGCCGATATTATTAAGCATATAAGCGGCACTTACACGAATAGCCAAGTGTTTCGTTTAAATAGCTCTGACTTTGCCGTTGTGTTACCTAATACACCACTTAAAGAAGCAGAACGTTTTGGTGATAATCTACAGTCTCGGTTTACTCAATACCAACAAAACCAAGAGCTTAGTTCTGTCGCCAATACTGGCATTGTCGGTTATGAGAAAGGTAAACCGCTTGGTGAGCTATTATCAATCGTTGATAATGCGATGAGCATGGCTCAATCTAAACAAACAAATGCATGGCATGTGCAACGAGAAACAGACCTGGTTAATAACGTGAGCGCAGGATTTGGAAATCAAAACTGGCGAAAAGTTATTAACGAAGTTATAGAATCGAAACGCGTTCATTTGGTGATGCAAAATATTATGCCTATCGGCAAAAGCGTGAAAGCCTATGCAGAGATTCAAGTGCGTTTTAAAACAGCTGAAAATCAGATGCTCCCAACCGCTTCTTTCCTTGCTATGGCAGAAAAGCTTGATATGGCAATGGAGATTGATCGGTTAATCATCGACACCACCTTAGAAAAAGTGAAAACTCGCAACTTCTCGCAAAAGTTCTTTGGTATAAATGTTACAGCATCAAGCGCACATAATGATCAATTTGTGATCTGGTTAGAACGTCGGCTGTTAAAAGACAGTAATATCGCATCAAAACTTATTTTTGAGGTAAGTGAGTTCGGCTTACAGCAAAATATCAAAGCAAGTAAACGCTTTATTGATATGGTTCATCGTGTCGGTGCACGTATAACGGTAGAACGCTTTGGTGTGGGTTTAACCTCATTTAAATTCTTTAGGGACCTCAAACCTGACTTTATTAAAATGGATGCAAGCTACACACGAGGCTTAGAAGAAGATAAAAATAATCAGTATTTCATGCGCTTAATGGTTGACCTTGCACACCGCATTGGGGTGAGTGTGTTTGCTGAAGGTGTAGAAAGCCAAGAAGAGAAACATATTATCGAAACACTGTGCTTAGATGGCGTTCAAGGCTACTATATAGAGAAGCCGAAAGACATCTAACTCACCTTAAAAGACCTAATAAACCTACTATTTATCAGGTCTTTAACCTCAATTTAACACTTTCATACCCAACTTCCCTGCTTATTTTAGCTATTCGTCTCTCATGTGTTGTGTCGACCCCAAGAAAAAAGGATAATGGAGGGGTTTTTATTCTTGTGAGGCACGCATGACAGAGTATGTCCTGTTATTGATTGGCACCGTGCTAGTCAACAACTTTGTATTAGTTCAATTTTTAGGTTTATGCCCGTTTATGGGTGTATCGGGTAAATTGGATACCGCAATTGGTATGTCCTTGGCGACAACCTTTGTGCTTACTCTTGCCTCTGTAACAAGCTATTTAGTGAATCAATATATTTTGATTCCTCTTGATATTGAATTTTTACGCACTATGAGCTTTATTTTGGTCATCGCTGTAGTGGTGCAATTTACAGAGATGGTCGTACGAAAAACAAGCCCAACCTTGTATCGCCTGCTAGGTATATTTCTACCTTTAATCACCACTAACTGCGCTGTACTAGGTGTCGCCTTACTCAACATCAAAGAAGATCACTCATTTTTGCAATCTGCGGTATATGGCTTTGGCGCAGCAGTTGGTTTCTCTATGGTGTTAATTCTTTTTGCCGCACTACGTGAACGTTTAGCGGCAGCTGACGTCCCTACTCCATTTAAAGGCGCATCAATCGCAATGATAACAGCAGGCCTTATGTCAATGGCGTTTATGGGTTTTACAGGATTAGTGAAGTTTTAATATGACCTTGTTTTATGCCTTAATAGCGCTTGGTTCATTAGCGCTCGTCTTTGGTTTAATTTTAGGCTTTGCAGCGATACGTTTTCGTGTTGAAAGCAATCCTATTGTCGATCAAATAGATACTATTTTACCGCAAACCCAGTGTGGTCAATGTGGTTACCCTGGTTGCCGCCCTTATGCTGAAGCAATTGCCAATGGGGATGAAATAAATAAATGCCCGCCAGGCGGCGAAGCCACAGTAAAAAAACTTGCCGATTTAATGGGGGTTGAAGCCAAGCCCCTCGCAGGTGGCGAACAAGCAGACCCTATTAAAACGGTTGCCTATATTCGTGAAGATGAGTGTATTGGCTGTACCAAGTGTATTCAAGCCTGCCCTGTCGACGCCATTGTGGGTGCAACTCGTCAAATGCATACCGTGCTTATTGATGAGTGTACTGGCTGTGATTTATGTGTAGAACCTTGCCCTGTAGATTGTATAGATATGCTGCCAATTAAAGAAACAAAGCAAACATGGAAATGGCAATTAAACGCAATTCCTGTGACTCAAGTAGATTAGGAGCACAAATGGAAACGTTAATCGAACAAATTAAACAAGGTAAAGTGTGGCCATTTCCTGGTGGGATTCATCCACCTGGTCAAAAACACGTATCAACAACTCAGTCAATACAACGTTTGCCATTGCCACAAAAGCTGGTTGTATCATTAAAACAGCATATTGGCGCAAACGGTAAACTGATTGTCGAAAAAGGCCAGCAGGTCCTTAAAGGCCAAGCATTAACAAAACCAAGTGGTAACTGGTCTGTACCTGTGCATGCGCCTACCTCAGGTATCATTTGTGAAATATCCCCTATGCCATCAGCGCATCCCTCAGCTTTACCTGAACTCAGCGTAGTTATTGAACCTGATGGGCTGGATAACTGGTGTGAACTGAAACCGATTAGTGATGCTGCCGCCCTCTCTCATGATGAACTCGTCGATATTATTCATCAAAGTGGTATCGCCGGTATGGGCGGAGCAGGCTTTCCAACCTATGTAAAAGCGGACAGCCGCAAAGACATCGATTTTTTAATTGTTAATGCCGTTGAATGTGAGCCTTATATTACGGCTGATGATATGTTAATGCGAGAGCATGCGGATGGTATTGTTGCGGGTATTGAGCTAATGCAGCAATTATTAAGCCCTAAGCTAACAATTATTGGCATTGAAGATAATAAGCCAGAAGCCATTGCTGCTATGAAAAAGGCAGCTCAGCACAATCACAATATTATAGTGCAAACAGTGCCAACGGTCTATCCTTCAGGTGGCGAAAAGCAACTAATAAAGTTACTGACAGGTAAAGAAGTTCCAAATGGCAGTATTCCAGCAGATATTGGTATGCTGGTACAAAATGTCGGTACTCTCTTTGCTATTAATCAAGCGGTGTTTGAAGGCAAACCATTGATTGAGCGAGTTGTCACAGTCACTGGTAATACAATCCATAAACCAGGTAATGTGTGGGCTTTACTGGGCACTGAAATTAAGCACTTATTGGATTGCCAAGGTTTCTCTGCTGTCCCACAACAACGTGTTGTTATGGGTGGTCCGATGATGGGCTTTACTTTGCCAACCGTGCGTATTGGTATAGTGAAAACCACCAACTGTATTTTAGCGCCTGATCACCAAGAGTTGGCTGAACCTGGCGATGAAAAAGCCTGTATTCGTTGTAGTGCCTGTGCTGACGCCTGCCCTGCTTCATTGTTACCTCAGCAATTACAATGGTTTGCTAAGTCTAAAGAATACGACAAACTCAACGAGCACAATTTATTCGATTGTATTGAATGTGGCGCCTGTGCTTATGTTTGCCCAAGCGAAATCCCACTGGTCCAATATTACCGTGTTGCTAAGGCTGAAATTAAAGAGCAACAAGCTGAGCAAATTAAGGCTGAACGTGCCAAAGAACGTTTTGAAGCACGTAAAGAGCGCTTAGAGCGCGAACAAGAAGAGCGTCAAAACCGCCATAAACGTAAGCCGGCTGCTAAGTCAGATGGCGAAAAACAAAAAGTGGCCGATGCACTCGCGCGTGTTAAATCTAAATCTGATGATAAAGACAGTAAGTCAGCTGTCGCTGCAGCTATTGCCCGTGCGAAAGCGAAAAAGCAAGGTGCAGAGATTGAGCCTGATAACTCTGAAGTGGCTAAAGAACGCACAGCACGTAAAGAACAAGCACGTAAGTACAAAGAGCAAAAAGCACTAGAGCAAGGTGAAGAAGGCGTCGATAAAGACGATAAAAAGTCTGCTGTTGCTGCCGCTATTGCCCGCGCTAAAGCGAAAAAAGCCGCACAGGCTGCTGAAGATCACATAGAGGCAGACGCTGCTCCTAAAGATGACAAAAAAGCGGCTGTTGCTGCTGCCATTGCCCGTGCTAAAGCGAAAAAAGCAGCGCAAGCTTCTAAAAATCAAGACGATGCTGAAGAAGGTAGCGCACCTGTAGATGACAAAAAAGCGGCCGTCGCTGCTGCCATTGCTCGTGCTAAAGCGAAAAAAGCGGCGCAAGCTGCTGAAAATCAAGACGATGCTGAAGAAAATAGCGCACCTGTAGATGACAAAAAAGCGGCCGTCGCTGCAGCCATTGCTCGTGCTAAAGCGAAAAAAGCAGCTAAAGAGCAAGCGCAGAGTGACGACTCTTCACAGCAAACTAATGATTCAAGTGCTGAGATTGATGCCCAGCCACAAGCTGACGCTCCTGAATCTAACGAAGATAAGAAAAAAGCCGCCGTTGCAGCTGCCATAGCTCGAGCCAAAGCGAAAAAAGCCGCTAAAGAGCAAGCGCAGAGTGACGATTCTTCAGAGCAAACTAATGATCCAAGTGCTGAGATTGATGCCCAGCCACAAGCTGACGCTCCTGAATCTAACGAAGACAAGAAAAAAGCCGCCGTTGCTGCAGCTATCGCACGTGCCAAAGCGAAAAAAGCCGCTAAAGAGCAAGTGCAGAGTGATGATTCTTCAGAGCAAATAAATGATTCAAATGATGAGGCTGATGCCAAGCCGGAATTTGATGAACCTGAGTCTAGCGAAGATAAGAAAAAAGCAGCGGTCGCTCGTGCCATTGCAAGAGCTAAAGCGAAAAAGTTACAACAAGAAGGAAACGATAAGTCATGAAACTAACCATGGCGAGTTCGCCGCATAATCATAGCCATAAATCATTAAACCGATTAATGATCACCGTGATTGCTGCGTGTATTCCTGGCTTAATTGCCCAAGTTTACTTTTTTGGCACCGCGGTTTTAATTCAGCTTACACTCGCTTTAATCACGGTTAGTGTATGTGAAGCGGCAGTTTTATTGCTACGTAAGCGAAAGGTGTGGCCAACTCTCAGCGATGGCAGTGCATGGCTAACTGCAGTATTGCTAGCATTGAGCATTCCGCCTTTAGCACCTTGGTGGATTATTGTTATAGGTTGTTTGTTTGCTATTGTTATTGTTAAACAACTATACGGTGGACTTGGCTTCAACCTATTTAACCCAGCAATGGCCGCTTATGTATTACTGCTTGTATCGTTTCCGGTGCAAATGACCAGTTGGTTACCTGTGAGTAATTTACTTGCATCGCCTATTAGCTTTTCACAACAGCTGTCTGTTATTTTCAATGGTTTTACTAGCGCTGGATTTAGCGTAGATCAACTTCGCGTGTCCATTGATGGCACAACGATGGCAACGCCGCTTGATACCGTTAAAACGGATGTAGCCCATCACCTAACGGTAGCTGAGAGCATGAGTAAGTCTCTTTTTAATGACTGGTTTGGTCTTGGTTGGGGCTGGGTTAACCTAGGCTTTTTAATCGGTGGTCTTTATTTATTAAAAGCTAAAATCATTAATTGGCATATTCCTGTAAGCTTTCTGGGTGCTTTAACTATATGTAGTGCTATTGGCTATATAGCATCACCTGGGACAGAGCCTGGCGTGGTATTTCACTTATTCAGTGGTGCCACAATGCTAGGGGCGTTTTTCATCGCGACCGATCCTGTGTCAGCATCAACCACAAATAAAGGCCGCTTAATTTATGGTGCCTTAATTGGTCTACTTGTTTACTTAATTCGCACATTTGGTGGTTACCCTGATGCTGTCGCTTTTAGTGTGCTTCTGCTAAACATGGCAGTACCATTAATTGACTACTATACACAGCCACGCACTTACGGCCATGGAGTGAAATAATGATCCTTTCCTCAATGACTAAAAACGGTGGTATCTTAACCGCTTTTGCACTACTTACTACAGGAGCTGTAGCGCTCACTCATAGCCTAACGGCCCAGCGTATAAGTGACCAAGAAAAGAAGCAGCTCGCCGAGCAACTACAGCAAGTGCTTGACGCTCACCATTACGATAATCAGCTGTATAAAGATTGTGTCATTATTACAGATGAGCGTTTAGGACCTAGACCCGAACAAATTATTTATCGAGCTTATAAAAGCGATAAACCATACGCTCTTGTAATGCGCCATGTTACGCCAAGCGGTTATAGCGGCGATATTAACTTGCTAACAGCCGTTTTTGCTAATGGTGAAATTGCTGGAGTTCGTGTTACAAAACACGAAGAAACACCTGGGCTTGGCGACAAGGTCGAAGTAAAAAAATCTGACTGGATCACCTTATTCAAAGGTCAGACTGTGTTAGGTGAAGATGACAATCGTTGGGCTGTTAAAAAAGATGGCGGCCAGTTTGATCAATTCACCGGAGCAACGATTACGCCACGCGCTGTAGTCGGCTCAGTGAAAGAAGCTGTGCTATTTGCACAAGCTGAATTTGATAACCTATTTGCAGCAGCTAATGCTTGCCAAGGAGGTCAGGAATGAGCCAAGTAAAAACCTTATTTAAAGATGGGATGTGGGCTAATAACCCCGCCCTTGTGCAGTTATTAGGCTTGTGCCCTCTGCTAGCAGTGACTTCTACAGTAACAAACGCTTTAGGTCTTGGTTTAGCAACTTTATTGGTACTTGTTGGTTCTAATGTAACTGTATCGATTGTGCGTAACTGGGTACCTAAAGATATTCGTATTCCTGTTTTTGTAATGATCATCGCAGGCTTTGTAACAATTGTGCAGCTGATGATGAATGCCTATACATTTGGGCTTTATCAATCTCTTGGTATTTTTATTCCCCTTATTGTGACCAACTGCGCAATTATAGGTCGCGCTGAAGCATTTGCGTCAAAAAATACAGTCCCCCTTTCAGCCTTTGACGGCTTAATGATGGGCTTAGGCTTTATGCTAGTACTTGTTGTGCTGGGCGCTATAAGAGAGTTAATTGGCCAAGGCACCCTTTTTGATGGTGCTGATTTGTTGCTCGGCCCATGGGCACAAGCACTGCGTATTGAAGTGTTTAGTTTCGACAATCAATTTTTATTGGCAATTTTACCCCCAGGTGCCTTTTTAGGTCTTGGTTTGTTAATTGCTGCAAAGAATGTGATTGATAACCAAATAAAATCAAAGCAAGTAGTTACTCCAGAAATAGAAAAAGGCCCTCGTGCCCGGGTAACGAGTTTAACCTAAAGGAGAGCACGCACCGTCACTGCGTGCTTTACACTCACCATGAATAAAGAAAAACGTTATGAGATCTTATCTCGTCTTCGTGAGCAAAATCCGCACCCAGAAACAGAGCTTGAATACTCAAGCCCATTTGAGTTATTAGTTGCTGTAACCTTATCAGCACAAGCAACGGATGTAGGTGTTAATAAAGCGACACGCAAACTGTTTCCTGTTGCAAATACGCCACAAGCAATTTTAGATTTAGGCCTTGAAGCCCTACGTGACTACATTAAAACGATTGGTTTATTTAACTCAAAAGCCAACAACGTTTATAAAATGTGTGAGATTCTGGTTAATAAGCATAACTCAGAAGTGCCCGAAAACCGTGAAGCCCTTGAAGCACTCCCTGGTGTGGGTAGAAAAACAGCGAATGTCGTATTAAATACGGCCTTTGGCTGGCCGACAATTGCAGTCGACACTCATATTTTTCGCGTATCAAATCGCACAAAATTCGCCATGGGTAAAGATGTAGTTGCTGTCGAACAAAAGCTAGAAAAAGTGGTACCTAAAGAATTTAAAGTCGATGTGCACCACTGGTTAATCCTGCATGGCCGCTATGTGTGTACAGCTCGTAAACCTAAATGTGGCAGCTGTATTATTGAAGACTTGTGTGAGTTTAAAGAGAAAATGGAATAATTAAGTATTATTGCGGACCTGCATTAGCTAGTTAGGTGTAGTTGAACCTTCATTTGATGATGCAGAATTCTCACAATGAAAATATCGTTGGCTCTTTTTTTAAAAAAGATGTAGTGCTTTCAAAATATATACCGAGAATATCCGGGCTTGATATCGCTAACATCTTGAGCAAGGCTCGGCTCAGTAGACAAAGCCATTAGCGTTTCATGAATTCCGAGCAAATAGTTTTCTGCTTGAGAAACACCAAATTCAATTTCGGTGTACTGAAAAATACGCTCCAAGTCATGCTGAGATTTATTAGATAGGGTATATTTAGCCATTCGCTTTAAGTTTTGTTTTTAGATTTGGATATAATATCTAAAACCGTCAACTTACTCTCACCACTTAGTTCACCCTCTACTAATGCCATTTTAATAGCATCTTTTTCACTCTGATTATGGCGGATCAAATCGCGGATATAATCACTTGCATTTGAGAATCGACCTGACTCAACTTGAGCATCAATCCATGAGCGCATTTCATCTGGAATAGAGATATTTAAAGTTGCCATAGTTAATTCCTATATATTTACAGTCATTAATTATGGCAGATATTGGCAAACATTGACAACAAATATGGTCGGTGAGCACCAATGGTTAATCGTTTTTAGGCGCTATATGTGTAACATTCTTAACCTTTTCGATCACTCCATAAGCTCATTTTACACATTGTGCCAAACACAGGGTTTGGCACAATGCGCCTAGCCATTATCGTGGGTTTTGGCTCACCTGCTTTTTAATAAACTCTCGCGTATCATTTAACAGCGATACTCTTGCTGGTTCGTGAACATACATCATGTGACCGCCGTGATAATAGTGATAGTCAATTTTATCAGCGTATATACCGTGTCTGTTCAAGGTGTATTCTGCATCAAAAAATGGCGTGACAATATCGTAATACCCTGAGGCAACCATCACTTTCATTTGTGGATTGCTGCGAAGCACATAAGATAAATCTGGCGCTGTATTGACGTATCTTGGCTCCCATCCTTGTCCATCAGGAGCAGTACGCCAGCGCCAGTTATCTGATAACTCAGGATCGCCTGGGTTTAAGTATTTTCTTTTCCACTGTATGTTTAAATCTGTGCGCATGTATTTCATCAGTGCCGCTTTATATGCTGGCCCTATCACTTTTGACGCATCTTGCTTAGGAGCCGCGGTTAAATCGTCTCGTTCATCAAGCTTATAACGTCCATCAAGAAAGCCGATGGCGACTCCCTCATCACGTAATAACTCTTTAGCGAATCTAAAGGCGTTAATGCGTAAATCAACCTGCTCAATATATTGTTTGCTTAACCCTGTATAACGGTGAAGACCGTCAACTATTCGCGTTCTGTCAGTGGTACTAAGCGCATTCCCCTTAAATAAGGCTGGTAATAATTCATCAACAGCAAATTGTCGGCTCGCATCAATAAAAGCTTCAAAATCTCCAGATGTGTCTACTTTTTTATGATACCAAGCAGTTGCAGCAAGTGTGGGTATGTAAGTAATGTAAGAAATGATGTTGTCATCAACATAAGGGCTTGAACCTTGATAGTCTAAAGCTTGTGACACAAAAATAATGCCATTTACATTAATCAGGTGTTTATCCATCAGTACTTTAGAAACCGCTGCTGCTCGAGTTGTACCATAGCTCTCTCCCAATAAAAATATTGGCGCATTCCAGCGGTTTTCTTTTGTTAACCACTGGGCAATGAAATCAGCAATAGAGGCTGCATCTTGATTTAAGCCCCAAAAAGCTTTGCTTTCAGTGTCACCTAATGCGCGCGAGTAACCTGTACCAACAGGGTCCACAAACACCATATCAGTCACATCAAGAATCGTCTCTGACGCATCTTTTAATTCGTAAGGAGCCAACCGAGGATCCGTTGCATCACTTGGTACAACGACTCGTTTAGGACCATATGCGCCCATATGTAACCAATTAGACGATGAGCCAGGGCCACCATTCCAAATAAATGTAATCGGTCTGTTCTTGTTGTCGTCTGCGGCAATGTAATCAAATGAAAAGATAGCTGCAGTAGGCTCTTCGTTTTTGTTTAATAAATAAGTTTCACCGGCTACAGCTTTGTATTTCAGCTTTGTACCATTAAAGGTGCCTTTATGCTGGGTAACGAATTCAGTCGCTTTGGCTATCGACTTCTGACTGTTGTTTGATTTTGATATTTCATCTGCAATAACCGCGTTTGTACAAAACGCAAACAATATAGAGATGACTACGGTTTTAAAATTGGCAACATACGCCATGTTTTATTCTCCCTCGCAGGCTTATCTTTATTTTTATCTGTACATGGCTGAGTGGCTTTTACACTCACTCTTTACATGAGCATTTTTTCAAGTAGGAAGTCATCCTACTATTTAGCAGAGTAAATGCCCTTTATTCACTCAGTGCTTTATTAATCTTTTACTTAAGCAATTACTTTTACAGCAAGAACATGTAATTTCAACTGTCTCTGCGACTAACGCGCAGAAAAAGCCTATAAGTATAGTTGTAGATTCTTATAACGCTTTTTTAAAGGGTCACTTTGTAAAACATGCCCTAACAAAAAAGCATAACCTGTATCGGAACAAAAATATCAAAGTATTAATTTCACAAGCTCCAATCCTTTCGTTATGCTGTTGAGTAATGTGAAATTTTTATGAGAGTTGCTATGTTACCTTTACTTCGTATCTTGTTAATTGAGCAAGATCCTGCCACCTTGCAAGAGCTTTCAACGAACCTAGAAAAAACAATCCCTAATTTTGAGCGTAATGATGTAGATATCGACATTATTGAATGCAGTGAGCTCAAGCAAGCGTTGAAATGTGTAGAGGAAGATGGCGATATTCAAGCTGTGGTACTTAGTTGGGATGTACTGAACAATGGCGAGCGTACTTATAGCCGCTTTATCGAGCAATTAAAAGGCATACGCCTTGAGCTGCCTGTCTATGTAATCGGTGACGATACGAAAGGCTTGGAGATAGTCAACGAGTCAGAAGAAATTGAATCTTTCTTTTTTAAAGACGAGGTCATTTCAGACCCTGAAGCAATCTTGGGCTATATGATCAATGACTTTGATGACCGTTCAGAAACCCCATTTTGGACCGCTTACCGTCGTTATGTCGGTGAATCGAACGATTCATGGCACACACCTGGTCACAGTGGCGGCGCTAGCTTTAGAAACTCTCCGTATATTAAAGACTTTTATCAGTTTTATGGTCGTAATGTATTTGTTGGCGACCTGTCGGTTTCTGTCGACTCGCTTGGCTCATTATCAGACAGTACCAACACCATAGGCCGCTCTCAAGAATCAGCGGCGGCGACTTTTGAAGTAAAACATACGTACTTTGTTACTAATGGCTCATCCACTTCAAATAAGATTATTTTGCAAACTTTACTGCGTAAAGGCGACAAGGTGATCATCGACCGAAACTGCCATAAATCAGTACATTACGGAATTTTGCAGTCGGCTAGTTTACCTATCTATTTGTCTAGTATTTTAAATCCTAAATATGGTATTTTCGCGCCCCCTTCACTGGCCGACATCAAACAAGCGATTGAACAAAACACCGATGCTAAATTATTGGTTTTAACTGGCTGTACCTACGATGGCCTGCTTAGCGATTTAAAACAAGTGGTTGAGTTTGCACATCAGCACGGTATTAAAGTGTTTATCGACGAAGCGTGGTTTGCTTATTCGCTTTTCCATCCGAGTTTACGTCACTACTCTGCTATTAATGCTGGCGCTGATTATGTTACTCATTCGGCACATAAAGTGGTTTCTGCGTTCTCTCAGGCGTCTTATATTCATGTTAACGACCCTGATTTCGATGCCGATTTTTTCCGTGAGATCTACAGTATTTACGCCAGCACCTCGCCAAAATATCAACTCATTGCTTCGCTGGATGTATGCCAAAAACAATTAGAGATGGAAGGTTATAAATTACTGAATGCCCTGCTGAATCACGTTGCAGAATTTAAGCAGCAAATGGCTTCACTAAAACATATAAAAGTGCTCGATAAGCAAGATTTCATGGAAATATTCCCACATTTTAGTGGCGATAACATGGGTCATGACCCACTGAAAATTCTTATTGATATTAGTGAGTTACCTTATTCACTAAAAGATATTCATAAATTCCTGTTAGATGAAATAGGCCTTGAAATAGAAAAGTACACGCACAGCACCATCTTAGTTTTACTAACTCTTGGCGGCACGCGCTCGAAGATCATTCGTCTTTATAACGCGCTTAAGAAACTGGATAGCGGTAAAGTGAAGCTAGCCACCTCAATGAGACGCGCTCGCTTACCAGAGAATCTGCCTGCTATAGACTTAGCCTGTATTCCAAGTGATGCGTTTTATGGCGAACGTGAATCTGTGCCTATTAGTAAAAGTAACAACCGAATTTGTGCTGGATTAGTAACGCCTTACCCTCCCGGTATCCCACTTTTAGTCCCAGGGCAGCATATCACTAATGAACATATCGAATACCTTAAAGAATTAGCGGGGCAAGGTCTGACAATTCAAGGAAGCTTTGATGGCGAAATTTATGTACTTAAAGGTAAAGTGAAAAGCTAAGCTTTCGCTTATACCGCGAATACCTCATTATTATGCAGCAATACCTATTCATTGCTGCATAACTTCACCCTTTTCATATCAAACGCTTTACGCTTTGTCTCAATGTTACTGTTCAAGCAATCGAAATAACTTATAATCCATTTTTGAGAGTTTTAATACGCAGCCTTACTGCGTTATTAGAGTTGTGCGAATCTAAAGACAAGAAAGAGGATGCTTAAAATGCGCTTATTACACACAATGCTTCGCGTTGCTGATTTAGACAAATCAATTGAATTTTATACGCAAGTATTAGGTATGAAAGAACTGCGCCGTGCAGACAATGAAGAGTACCGCTACACCCTTGCTTTTGTCGGTTATGGTGACGAAAAAGATACAACTGTGCTTGAGCTTACTTATAACTGGGATACTGACAGCTATGATCTAGGTAATGCATATGGCCATATTGCTATCGAGTTTGATGACATTTATAAAGCATGCGACGACATTAAAGCTGCTGGCGGTAATGTTAGCCGTGAGCCAGGCCCTGTAAAAGGTGGCACAACTGAAATTGCTTTTGTTAAAGACCCTGATGGCTACGCAATTGAGCTTATTCAGAAAAAAGACAATAACGCGTTTTAATTGTAATGGCTATTTCTGCTGTTAATTTTGCTGAAATAGCCATTTTGCTAATGCTAGCTCCAATTCCTCAAAGTTAATTGGTTTAGCAATATGGTCACTGATCCCCATCGCAATGCTTTTATTTATATCCTCTTTCATTGCGTTCGCGCTGACAGCAATAATAGGTGTATTAAAACCCTTTTTATTTAGCAAAATCTTACTTGCCGTTAAACCATCCATTACAGGCATTTGAATATCCATTAGGATTAAAGCGTACTCTTTATTTGATGCTTTCTCGCACGCTACTTGTCCGTTATCCGCAAGTTCATATTTAAGCCCTAATTGTGCTAAATATTTTGTAATCACAATTTGGTTAATAGGATTGTCTTCTGCAATTAGGAGTGGTTTTTTTACCACAGAAAAATCATTCCTTGACCTATCAGCCGTTTGCTCAGCTTGCTGTATATTAAGGTCTTCTAAAACTGTTTCAAAATCGACTTGAATTGTAAAAATAGTGCCCTTACCAAGCTCACTATTAATGTTTATTTCCCCTTCCATTAAATCGATTAAACCTTTGCTTATGGCAAGCCCAAGGCCTGTACCGCCATATTCTCTAGTTATATTGCTCTGAGATTGAACAAAGGGGTTAAATAACGCGTTAATTTTATCTTCAGCAATACCTATACCGGTATCTTTTACAGCAAATTCAACCCTTGTTTTTTCATTGCTTTGATGAACCACATTAAGTGATAAGGTGATTTCTCCTTGCTTTGTGAATTTTACTGCATTGGAGAGTAAGTTGATCAGCACTTGTTTAACACGTATCTCATCACACTCAACGGTTAAAATTTCAAGTTTATCGATATCAAGCCGACATACGATCCCTTTGGCATCACAACTAGGTTTAAACAATAAAATAAGATCATTGCACAGAGCGACTAAATCACATTGGCGCTGCTCAAGCTCAATTTTATTGGCTTCAATTTTCGAGAAGTCAAGAATGTCATTAATAACGGTTAGTAAAACATCACTGCAATTATTAATTTGCCTAACAAAGTCAGTTTGCTCTTGGCTTAACTCACTTTTATTTAGTAACTGCAAAAACCCTACAATCCCATTCATTGGCGTTCTAATTTCATGGCTCATGTTTGCCAAAAACTGACTTTTAACTTGCTCTGAGTGCTCTGCCCTAATTTTCTCTAATTGTAATGACGTAATTTGTATATCAATAGTTTCGGCCATACTATTGAGGGAATCTGCAATATCTTTAAACTCTTGATAGTGAAAGTTATTTTGAACTTGTTTGTAATTCCCTAACGCAAACTCCCGACTTATTGCTGCAATGCGATTTAATGGATTATGCAGCCGCAGAGTTAACCAACGAACGAGAAGAAATGAGATTATAAACAACGTGATAATCAACCCTGCTGCCATCACAGCGGTTTGTTTGACCGCGGTTGTATAGGCTGATTCAGTTTCATTTATCTTAAAAAGTAAAGGGCTCAAGGCATTGTCAAATATCACACGATTAATAGTCGCTTCTGATGACAATTGAGCTTTATCTAAAGCATCCCCTAGGCTGTATAAGACTTGCTCTTTCACCTTCAACTGAACTTGCTTACCCGTTTGATAAAGAGGTTGTTCATTATGTTTCGCAAGCCACTTAACGGCCTCTGACAAAGGAATAAATGATACTAAAACACCTGTTTTTTTAATTGGCTCACTAAGTGAGTCTTGCTCATTTAACAGTGTTGAAGTAATCGCTAACAAGGCACTATGCTTTGTGTCTTGTTGAGTAAAAAGTTCATTAAGGTGTACGTTATCCAAAACTTGAATCGTGTTTTGATTATCTAGAATTTGGCTGTTTTCTAAAATTTGTTTGGTCAGTGAATAATTAAGTGTTAGCGATGTTATTGGGTAACCTTCGACTATAAAGCCTTGATTATCTATCACAATCGCAGCACTTATTTGCGGGTTAGTATTCACAAATTCCTGTAACTGCATGAGTGCAAACTGTGAATAAACTACTTTGTCAGGTAGTTCCGCAATTGCCTTTGTATTGCTAAGTACCTGGCTATTCTTTTCAAGTTTAAAAAATAATTGCTCTAAGCTTGCTGCGTTATTTCTTGCTTGCCATTGCAAACTGGTGTTTGCTTGCTCGATTGAATTTAAATAGAAACGCCCTATCATCAAAGCAGCAAGTATGAGTAATGGGGTGATAACAAGTAGTAACACACTAAAAAACAGTGCCCGACTAAAACGAGGGTTTTTCATTGCACCCCATCATTTGCAATTGAACGTTCAGCAAGGCCTTGCATAAATTGCCCCGTTTGTTCAGCTGTTAACGCTCCGCTGCCAAAACGTGAAAAACCTTTATTAAGCACCTCCCAAACAATTATCATGGTTGCCGTTGAGGGCATAGGCTTTGTTTCTTTTAAAGCATCAACTAAAGTGCCAAATACAGTCCCTTGTTCGTTTTTAAGATGCTCTAACACCTCCATATTTACAGGTATATCACTAATTTCCTGCCAGATTAAGCGCTGAAAAGATGCTTCTTGAGCCAACTTAGCAAACTTACGTAAATTATCTTTATTTGGGCCATTAAGGCTATCGTTTGGAAAGGCAAGAACAAAGGTTGAATAGTAAGGTTGCATCACTCGCCCATTGAGAGAAGGCAAAGGTTGCATTGACAGATTTTCACCAAGTGCTTGCTGATAAGTGTTGAGTGCCCATGCTCCGTTAACAATAAACGCGGCTTTTTGTTGCTGAAATGCTTGATGAGAACACGCATAGTCACACTGACTATCAACAATGTCTCGCGCATTTAAACCCCAAACAAAACGTAGCGCATCATGCATAGAAGGTGTGTTAAGTTGAGCTTGGCCGTCAGCTATCAAATTACCTTCAAAAGCACTTAAAAATGGAATAAACCAATACATTTCCATGAAACTCCACGTTATTAATTTTACGTGGCTTGGCAATGTAGGTTTCAATTTTTCAATATCTTGCCAATCGGTAACAGGTGATTTTATAAATTTAGAGTTATAAAAAAGTAGCAGGTGGTTACCTTGTATTATAGGAATGCCGATTAGCTTTCCTGACACCCTTGCTGTATCTAAAGTTCGTTTATCTGTTGTTTGAGCGATTAAAGAAGTAGGGATCTCACTAAAGTTAGCATACTCACTAAGCCCTAGGTGATCTGCGGGTACAATAATAACATCTGTCATGTTAGAAGTATGTGCATTTTGCACCAAGCGCACTTTTAACGCTTTTTGATCAACTAAAACTGAGTGAATTGTCAAACCACTTTGCTCTGCAAGCTTACCGAACAACTGACTAAAGTTTTCATGCTTCATTGTATGAGCTAAATTAATGGTTTTTGCATGACTATTAAATACTGCAAATAATAACAATCCCCAAACTACTTGCTGCACGCTGAAATCTACTTTACAAAAGATAAAATTATCTTTAGTTAAGCACAATTGTTAAAAATTGCCTAGTTTAATCAAGGGTTTTCTTAAACCGGAAGGCAGCAACCGCTAAACCAAAAAACGTGAAAGCTGTTAGCCAAAGTAAATCGCTGCTCATACTTATTAAATTGACATCTTTTAACACTATTCCTCTTATTAACCTTAAATAGTGAGTTGCAGGTAAGCACTCAGCAAGCCACTGGGCCACCTTTGGCATGCCTTCATAAGGAAATACAAAGCCCGACAATAAAATCGAGGGTAACAGAATGAAAATTGTCATTTGCATTGCTTGAAGCTGGTTTTTAGCGATGGTTGAAAGCACTAAACTGGCACATATAAAAGCAAAGGTTGCGACAAGCAACGCGACTAAACCACCTCCAAAAGGAATATGAAACAAAAGCTTACCCATACCTAATATAATAAATAACTGAATAAAACCAATGAAGATATAAGGCACCACTTTACCGATCATTAATTCAAGTGAGCTTAACGGTAAGGTGATTAAAAGCTCCATATTACCTCGCTCTTGTTCTTTAACAATGGCAGCAGAGGTAAACATAATCATGGTCATGGTTAAAATGACAGCAGCTAAACCTGGCACAATATTCACCGCTGAGCGTTGCTCTGGATTATAAAATAAGGTCGTCTCAAAGGTTGGGTAAGTTCTATTCGCAGGCTTATCGAGAAGCTCTGCAAGCGGCATATTGCGCAGCGATTTTATGCTCGACGCTACCATTGTATCTGAGCCATCCACTAACCAATGTGCAATTGGCCTGACCAACGACTCATTACTGCCGTCAGGTAAACCAAAACCAACAGTTGGGTGCTGAGCAAGTCGGTTTGCCACATCGTGGGGTATAAACAGCACAGCACGCACTTTCGAACTGGCGATTGCTGTTTGTGCCTGCTCAATACTGTCGTAATAATCCGTCACTTTAACTACATTTGTCGCCGATACTGTTTGTACTAAAATACGACTGAGGGCGGTTTGACTATGATCGACCACTGCAACAGGGATATCTTTAACGTTGGTGTTAATAGCGTAACCAAATAGAATCAATTGGATAAGGGGGATCATCACCACCATCGCAAATGTCATTCTATCGCGACGTAATTGTAATAATTCTTTGCTTACAATTGCTTTTATCCGGCTTAATGAAGTCACAATACTCATTGTCTGCCCTGCCCTGTGCAGGTAACAAACACGTCTTCAAGGCTTGGACGCACACTATTTACTTGCCATGTATCCTGGCAGAATGATTGCTGTTTTATGAACTCAACGGGGTCTTGAACATCTTTTTTTACTAATACTCGCAGCTGTGCACCTAGCTGAGTTGCCGAGATAACATGGTCGATTGTTGCGAGTTGTTTTTTTAATTCTCTGGTTTGCGCCCCTGCGATTTCTACAACATGAGCGTGCATGTCTGTCATTAATTGCTTTGGAGAGCCATCCGCGCGTTTAATACCAGATTCTAAAATGGCTAAACGATGACAACGCTCAGCTTCATCCATGTAATGAGTGGTGACTAATATCGTGGTACCGGCATTACTTAAATCAAACAGTGTTTCCCAAAAATCACGGCGATTTTGTGGATCAACTGCCGATGTTGGTTCATCAAGAAATAAAATTTTCGGTTTATTAATCACTGCAGCAGCCAATGCTAAGCGCTGCCGTTGGCCCCCACTCATACTTCCGGCCATTTGATCGACTCTTTGATCAAGACCATAGGTATGGAGTAATTCGTCAATTCTTTGCTGTTTTTGCTGCTTTTTAAACGGGTAAAGTGCCGCCATGAACTTTAGGTTTTCAAGCACGGTCAAGTCACTATAAAGTGAAAACTTTTGCGTCATATAACCAAGTTGTGTTCTGAGCTTTTCAGCATCTTTTGGGAGACTTAAGCCAAGCACATTGATATCACCAGAGGTTGGCTTCAATAGCCCCGTAAGCATACGGATTGCGGTCGTTTTACCACAGCCATTAGGGCCCAAAAAGCCATAAATTTGCCCTTGTTTGATGTCTAGATCAAGGTTATCAATCGCTTTTAAATCGCCAAATTGTTTTACTAAACCTTTGGCATGGATCACCGATTCAGTCATGGCATAATCACTTGAGCAGGTACGCCTGTCGGTAAATTATTTTCACTTGTCGGTAGTGTTACCTCTGCAAGATACATTAATCGCGCACGCTCTTCCTGATTAAGGGCATAAAAAGGCGTGAACGCTGGCTCTGTGGCAATCCAGGTCAGTTCACCCTGAATATCTTTATCTATGCCATCGACACGAACCGTAAGTGTCATGCCCTGATTAAGCTTGGCACGATATGGTTCAGGGATATATACGCGCGCGTATGGTGCGCTGTTTGCTTGAATTATAACGACTGGGCTGCCTTTGGTAACTCGCTCACCTACGTGCCACGGTAAATTATCGACCCTGCCAGCACGCATCGCTTTAATTGTCAGATCTGAGAGGTATTTTTGCTGTACTTTTAGTTCTGCTTCTGCCGCCTGAACTTGCGCTTTCGCACTATTAATATCTTCAACGCGAGAACCATTTGTTAACTCATTTAAGTTCTGCTTTGCTGATTCTAAATTAGCGAAAGTCTCATCTCGTGCAGCGGTTGCACTGTCTAAGGTTTCTTGGCTTGCGAGTTTATCTTTAACTAAGGTTTTTGCACGGCGAAAATTAGCTTCGCTTTGCGTATATGCAGCATTAGCTGCTGCTACTTTGGCTGATGCGGCAGCAACTTCTTCGGGGCGAGCACCATTCAAGGTTTTATCAAGAAATGCAGTGGCTTGAGCTAGTTGAGCTTGTGCTTTGGCAACAATCGCTTGTTGTAGCTCGGCATCGAACTTTGCAATCACCTGCCCTTTTTCGACCAACTGCCCTGCTGAAACGGGTAAATCGATCAGTATTTCGTTAGTCGTTGCAGGATGGATCACACGCTCACGCTCAAGCGTTCCTAGCGCTACTCCCTCATTTGAGTCTGAGCAAGCAGTAATGACTAAAGAAATTAGTATGAGTACAACACGTTTAGCTAACATTTTAATTTCCTTATGGTTAGCTGATGAGTTGCTAAATACTATAAAGTATTAAAATGATCTGTAAAAGTGATCTGTAAGAATTAAAAAATTCGGAATGTAAAAAGTTATGCTCTGAATATAAATTAGAGTATGAGAGGTTTTAATTTGAAAAAGTAATCTTCTCGTTGAAGATAGATTATGAAAGATAATCTTGATAACACGTTAACTTACTTAATGTAAGTGGCGTCCCCAAGGGGATTCGAACCCCTGTTACCGCCGTGAAAGGGCGGTGTCCTAGGCCTCTAGACGATGGGGACGCAGAAATTGGTTTGCAAATCACTGATTTGCTATTTCTGCGTAAGATGAGACCGAGCCTGCGAGGCGAATGGCCTTAGCTTAGACAGAAAGTTTCTGTGTCACTAGGACAACTGAATAGTTAAACTCGATTCAGACGAGCTTTTAATAACACAACACTTTTAGTAAGTGGCGTCCCCAAGAGATTTGTACTCTTGATAACGTCGTGCATAGATTGCGCGGTGTTCACCGCCCCACTACACA
>NZ_JAOCZL010000020.1:463363-464421 GCF_041414825.1 Pseudoalteromonas sp. 68 DY56-GL68 | reverse complement strand
ACCGCCGTGAAAGGGCGGTGTCCTAGGCCTCTAGACGATGGGGACACAAAATGTGTCACTAGGACATTAAATGATAGTTTGACTCATATCGGAGTTAAGGTTACTAAAATAACATGCAAGTACTCGAGACTAACATATTTATTTTCTTGGCATTGCTCACTTACTTAGAGTAAATGGCGTCCCCAAGGGGATTCGAACCCCTGTTACCGCCGTGAAAGGGCGGTGTCCTAGGCCTCTAGACGATGGGGACGCAGAAAACTGCAACCCTAGGACAAACACTATGCAAATCTGGTGGAGCTATGCGGGATCGAACCGCAGACCTCTTCGCTGCCAGCGAAGCGCTCTCCCAGCTGAGCTATAGCCCCGACTTGCATACACACTACCAATTAACCTTGGCTGTGTATCGCTGAGTGCGGGGCGCATTCTATGCAGCCCCCCAAATAAAGTCAACAGTTTTTTATCGATGTTTATTTAAATGATTTAAATTTCAACAAGCTGACTAAATATCAATCCGTTGCGGAGGTATTTTATACAAAGTGCTATCAAATTAGCTATTTTGGGCTAATTGCATTGCTGGTTTGTTATCAATGACTCTCTGCTTTTGAGTTTACTCTCTAAAAAAAGGTATACATTTATATGCAAAATAAAATTCGTTATTTAAAGCTTTAAATAAAACGACTTTCCCCTTCCCTGCTTTGTTTTAATAGTGCTAAGTAGAATGCAATTAACTAATGCAAATTTATCGGTATGAAAAAACTGTTTTAAAAATTTACTGTATTCATATCATTTGGAATGATTTACCTAGGTCATAAAGCTATAGATCCAAGGCTAAATATAAGCTTATGAATATAAATTGCATATTTGTTCGCCAAAAAATGCTTAAATGCCATGTCATTGTTTATAAAAGCTGCATCTAACACATTTTTACTCATTCAAGTGTTGACACATTTACAACTCTATCTATAATAGCGCCCCACAACAACGCAGCAATGAGTTGTTTTAGATATGGGTCGTTAGCTCAGTTGGGAGAGCATCGCCCTTACAAGGCGAGGGTCACT